>DASVQB010000001.1:0-2138 GCA_036389295.1 Thermoleophilaceae bacterium
CGCGAGAACCTGCTGGGCAAGCGCGTGGACTACTCGGCGCGCTCGGTGATCGTGGTCGGACCGGAGCTGAAGCTGCACCAGTGCGGCCTGCCCAAGAAGATCGCCCTGGAGCTGTTCCAGCCGTTCATCATCCGCCGCCTCAAGGAGCTCGGCCACGCCGACACCATCAAGTCGGCCAAGAAGATGCTCGAACGGAAGGCGGAGGAGGTGTGGGACATTCTCGAGGAAGTCATCAAGAACCACCCGGTGCTCCTTAACCGGGCCCCTACGCTGCACCGCATGGGCATCCAGGCCTTCGAGCCGGTGCTCATCGAGGGCAACGCCATCCGCATCCACCCGCTGGTGTGCAAGGGCTTCAACGCCGACTTCGACGGCGACCAGATGGCGGTCCACCTGCCGCTGTCCGCCGAGGCCCAGGCCGAGGCGCGGCTGCTCATGCTGTCGGCCAACAACATCCTGTCGCCGGCGCACGGCGCGCCGCTGGCCACGCCCACGCAGGACATGGTGCTGGGCGCGTACTACCTCACCTACGGGCCCGACGAGGACGAGCTGGAGCAGCTCCAGGAGGCCGTCGTCGCGGGCAAGTGGGACGAGAGGAAGAACGGCCGCCGCCCGCACGTGTTCCGCTCCGCGCAGGAGGCCGAGCTCTCGTACGAGCACGGCATGGTGAACCTGCACGACCTGGCGGAGTTCCGCCGGCGCGGGCTCCAGAGCCACATCCTCACCACGGTCGGCCGGATCATCTTCAACGACCGGGTCGAGCGGGCCCTCGAGGACACGCTCGAGGAGGACTACGAGCCCGACACCTACTCGTTCGTAAACCGGCCGCTCAAGAAGCGCGACATGGCGCAGGTGATCCAGGACCTGGTCGACACGCACGGCCCGTACGCGGTCGCGCTGGTGCTCGACGCCTTCAAGGACGTCGGGTTCCACTTCGCGACCCAGGCCGGCATCACGATCTCGAAGAACGACGTCGTGATCCCGCCGACCAAGGAGGCGATCCTCGAGCGCTACGAGGGGCAGGTCGGCGAGATCCACGACCAGTACGACATGGGCCTGATCTCCCCCGAGGAGCGGCACGACCGCGTGGTCGAGCTGTGGACCGCGGCCACCGACGAGGTCGGCAACGCGATGCAGGACAACCTGCCCGCGCTGAACTCGATCTTCATGATGGCCAACTCCGGCGCCCGCGGGTCGTTCAAGCAGATCCGCCAGCTGGCCGGCATGCGCGGCCTGATGGCCAACCCGAAGGGCGAGATCATCGAGCGCCCGATCAAGGCCAACTTCATGGAGGGCCTGTCGGTGCTCGAGTACTTCATCTCGACCCACGGCGCCCGCAAGGGCCTCGCCGACACCGCCCTCCGCACGGCCGACTCCGGCTACCTGACGCGGCGGCTCGTCGACGTGTCGCAGGACGTCATCGTGCGGGCCGAGGACTGCGGCACCAAGGAGCACATCGAGGCCTCGCTCCAGCGCGACGACGGCGCGTTCAACAACAGCATCGTCGGCCGCTTCGCCGCACTCGACTTCTCGACGAAGCGGGGGCGGAAGCTGCTCGACAAGGGCGAGCTGATCACGGCGGCGCACATCGAGGAGATCCGCGAGGCGTTCGGCGACGAGCCGGTCGCCGTGCCGGTCCGCTCGGTGCTCAAGTGCGAGGCCGAGGCCGGGATCTGCCAGCAGTGCTACGGCGTGGCGATGGCCACCGGCAAGCTGGTCGCGATCGGCGACGCGGTGGGCATCATCGCGGCGCAGTCGATCGGCGAGCCGGGCACGCAGCTCACCCTGCGGACGTTCCACACCGGCGGCGTCGCCGGCGCGGACATCACGCACGGCCTCCCGCGCATCGTCGAGCTCTTCGAGGCGCGCAAGCCGAAGGGCCTGGCGAAGATCGCCGAGCAGGACGGCAGCGTCACGATCGAGGACTCCGACAAGGCGCTGACCGTCGTCATCACCGACGACGCCGGCGAGGAGCACCGTCACACGTTCCCGCGCCGCACCCGCCTGTTCGTCGAGAACGGGCAGCGCGTGGAGGCCGGCACGCAGCTCAACGAGGGGTCGCTGTACCCGCACGAGCTGCTGGCGATCCGCGGTCGCACGGAGACCGAGCAGTACCTCGTCAAGGAGGTGCAGGAGGT
>DASVQB010000002.1:0-28127 GCA_036389295.1 Thermoleophilaceae bacterium
CCTGCGAGATGGCCAAGCCGGCGCCACGGGCGCCCTCGTCGCGCGCGGTTTCGAGCTTCGACCGTCGCGAGCGCACGAGCGCGTACTCGGCCGCCACGAAGAACGCGTTGAGCGCGACGAGCAGCGCGACGGCCGCGAGCAGGAGCACGGACGTCATGGGAGTGCCCCGCTGGGAGAGGTTCGGACGGGGCGCCTACTTCGAGGAGGTTCGTCGTCGCTCATCGGCGAACGTCGCCAACGCTAGCAGAGGATCTGACGTTCCCCGGGTCAGTGGGGGCGGCCGTGCGGCAGCACTCGTTCACCGACGATGACCGCCGGAGTGCGGTGGCGAAAGCCCTTCGGGCGCGCCGGCAGCCCGAGCCTGTGGCCGCGGGCCGTGAGGTGCGCTGCGGCGCGCTCGCAGACCGCCGAGATCGTGAGCGAGGGATTCACCCCCAACGAGGTCGGAATGGCGGAGGAGTCCATGCAGAAGAGCCCCTCGTTGTCGAAGGCCTCGCAGCGGTGGTCCACCACCCCGAAGTCCTTCGACTCCGCCATCCGGCAGCCTCCGAGCGGATGGGCCGCGTAGGCGCCGCGCGTCTCGGTGAGCTTCATGAAGCGCCCGAGCCCACGGTGCTCGGCGACCGTCCGCATGGCGCGATCGGCGGCCTCGCGCACCCGCAGCGACTGCTCGGAGAGCGTGTAGGAGAACAGCCCGATCTCCACCGGGCCCGCGTTGGGCCGGATGGCTCCTCCGCTCGGCGGCACCTGGTCGAAGTGGCCGTCGTGGGTGTCCTGCACCATCGCGAGCAATTCGATGCGGTTGTCCCACTGCGAGATCGCGCGCTTCTTCTGCCGACCCCAGAACGACGGCTCGCCCTCGGGCGCACGCGCATCGTCGTAGAGGAAGTTCGTGAGGCTCGACAGGAAGATCTCCTGGAGCGAGAAGCGGCTCCCGTCGTAGCGGTGGCCGCGGCGCCCGGCGTAGAAGTCGTAGGTCATCGTGGTGATCGGCTTGCCCTTGTAGAACGAGGCGTAGCCGGGCAGGCCGAGCACGTCGCGGACCCGCTTCGGGTCGTACTCGATCGCGCCGACGTGGTCGCCGTTCGTGCCGAGGTGGCGCCCGAGCTGCGGCGAGAGCGACGGCAGGTCGGCGCGCGAGCGCATCAGGATCGGCGTGGTGCCCATCGCGCCCGCGGCCATGATCAGGACCTTGCACTCGACCTCCTCGCTCGCGCCCGTGGGCGCGCGGGAGGGGTTGTCGCCCTCGTTGTCCATGACCGACGCCGTGACCACGTAGCGGTAGCCGTCGGCGTTCGCGTCCGAGCGGCGGACCGACTCGACCTGGCGGTTCGGGCGGACCCGCACGCCGGCGCGCTCCGCGGAGGCGAGGTAGTTCGTGTTGACGGTGTTCTTGGCGCCGAAGACGCAGCCGGTGTGGCACCACTTGGCCTCCACGCAGCGGCCCGGGTCGATCGCCAGCGGGACGCGGTCGCAGGTGTGGCCGGCGTTGTGGAGCGTGGCCGCCCAGAGGCCGCCGGACTTCGACACCCGGTCCCAGCCCGGCCGGTTCACGCGCAGCGCGCGCTCGGCCCGCGCGTAGTACGGGTTCAGGCTGCGGCGCGAGACCTCCCGCGGCCACATGCGCCGCTCGGGGCCGTCGTCCGGACGCCGGTCGCGGCGCTCGAAGATCTCGGTGGGCGCCCTGAGCGACGCCGCCAGGTAGAGGTTCGACCCGCCTCCGACCCCGTTCGCCGTGACCATCTGGCAGCCCTGGGGCCCGCTCGCCATGACCGTGCCGGGCCCGCCGCTCGACTGGATCAGGTTGTAGACGTTCGCGAGGTGGCCGATGTGCATCGACTGGCGGAAGTCGGTGTGCTTGAAGCGACGGCCGCGCTCGAGCACGAGCACGCCGCCCGGGTCCGCCCCCGCGGCCGAGTAGAGCTCGGCGAGCCGCCAGGCGGAGATCGAGCCGCCGAAGCCGGAGCCGACGATGCAGACGTCGACGCGCTCAGCCACGGCGCGGCCCCCAGGCGGCCGGTGCGCGCGAGCCGCTCGCGCTCACGGCAGGTACCCCCGCTTCGTCCGCTCGCGCGAGAGGCGGCGGCGGTAGCTGAACGAGCGGTAGCCGTTCGGCGCGGCGCCCGGGTGCCCCATGACGCGGTAGCCGGAGGCGGTGCGGCTCGTGGGGTTCGGCTGCTCGGTCGCGGCGCAGAACGCGGTGAACGGGACCGCCGCGGCGGCCTCGTACAGGACCCGGTCGCCGTTCGAGAAGTCGAGCGCCTGGAGGCAGACCGCCACGCGCCCGTCGAACGGCAGCGACAGGAACGGGCCGCCCTGCTGGAGCGAACGCAGGGACAGGTCGGCCAGGAACGGCGCCGCCAGCGCGGAGAAGCCGATCAGCGGGTCGTGGTAGACCCGGAGCGCGTCGGCCTCCACGGCGCCGGGCTCGTCGTCCACGCCGGCGATCGCGTCGGGGTGGATCTCGTCGCCGAGGTCGGTCCGCTCGGCCCTCCGGCCCGGGATCATGGTGTCGGCGAACGCCTGGAGGGTGGCGTCGTCGTACGACACGGCCGCGAGCGCCGGCTCGGCGCGGATCATGCGCTCCGCCACCGGCAGGGCGCCGAGCACCAGCGCCCCCGCCCCGAGCGCCCCCACGCGCCCGACGAAGTCGCGGCGCGACAGCTCGCCGGCGACCGGGCCGCTTGGCCTGCGCATGCGCGGAAGGTACCTCAGCACCGGCCCCGGCGGCGGAGGTCGCGGTTATCCTGCGGCCATGCGCGCCACCGTCGCGATCGCCGCGGTCGCCGGCGCGCTGTGCCTCCCCCACGCCGCCGCCGCGCAGTCGAGCCTCGCCGGCTACGACGGCACGAACCCGTTCGAGTGCACGCTCCAGCAGGCCGGCACCGGCACGGACTTCCCGCTGCCCGACGCCGACCCGTTCTGCGTCGAGTACGACAAGCGGCACCAGAACGCGACCGAGCTGGGCGTCGTGCAGTTCCTCTCGCTCGAGCCGACTCGGGTGGCGGCGGCCGGACCGAAGTGCTTCTACTTCCAGCACGACCACTGGGTCGGGTCGGTCGTCCAGGGGGACGCCCGGACCCAGACCTACGCCTGGGACGGCAGCTACTTCTTCGACAAGGCGCGCGGTGTCGGCGGCGTCTACGTGGAGAACTTCAGCTTCAACGGGCAGGCCGGCGACCCGACCCAGGTCCCGGGCTTCCCGGCCGAGTACGGCCCGTACTTCGGCAGCGGGCGCGGCGGCGTCCAGAAGACGGGCGACGTGCCGGTCGACCCGGGCTGCGTCGCCAAGGCGGCCGAGAAGAGCCCGTACCGCCAGGGCGGTCCCGGCGGGACCGCCGGCACCGAGGGCGCCGACCGCTGCCGCGTGCCGGGCGGCCGCGTCGACCGCGGCGCCGGCGGGATCAGGCTCGGGGCGACCCGCGCCCGCGTGAGGCGGGCGCTCGGCACCGCGACGACCGAGAGCGGCCGCTTCGCGACGTACTGCATGACCGGCGGCGGCCGCGTGGCCGCCGGCTTCGACCGGCGCGGCGACGCCGGCCGCGTCGTGATCGTCGTGACGAACGCGCCGCCGTTCGACGCGAGCGGCATCCGGACCGGCACCCCGAAGCGGAAGGCCCGCCGCCGCCTGCGCGGCGAGCGGACGATCGCGAGGAGGGTGCTGGCGGTCAGGCGCAGGCACGACGTGCTGGTGGCGGGACTCTCGAAGGGCCGCGTGTCCTACCTGGCCTCGGCCTCCCGCCGCCTGAGCGCCAGGCGGACGGTGCGGTTCCTGGCGAAGCTCCCGCGCTAGCGGCGTTGCTGCCCAAGGGCCATGCGACCCGAAACCGCACGGTGGCAACTAGCCATCGGTATGCGATGGAAAAGCGACACGGTGTCGGATTCGTTCCGCTATGCGGAACAGATCCGACACCGTGGCGCGGGCGAGCGTGCACCGCGACGCCGCTTGCGCGGACGATCCCTCAGCCGTCCGGGAACGGCTGAACGGGGATCCCGTGGTCGGTCTCCCGCATCCCGAGCTCGTAGGCCGCGCCGTGCGCGGTGCGAAGCTCGAGCGGCTCGCGCCCCTCCAGCGCCACCGTCAGGCGCATCTCGGCGATCGAGCAGTTGACCGTGTTGTGCTGGGGGCCGTCGGGGTCGGCGTACTGCCAGCCGACGAAGTTGCGGCGGTCCGAGCCGACCGCTCCGTGCACGGCCACGCCCTTCCCGGCGATCGAGAACTCGGCGCCGTCGGGGCGGTCCGCCACCTTCACCTGCCTGCCGGGGCCTCCCAGGCGGTGGCGCCGGCCGTCCAGCGAGACGACCCCGTTGGCCACCCACGGCGTGGTGAGCGGCCCCACCTTGATCCGGCCGATCGCGGCGTCGAACCACGCGGTCTCGGCCCCGTCGAACAGGAGCCCGTGCGTCCAGATCCAGCGCTCGGCGTGCTCGCTGCCCCAGTTGTGCCCCACCATCCCGGGCCAGCCGTCGAGCTCGATCCGGCGGCCGTCGACCTCGATCGACCCGCCGAAGCGGGCGTTCGGGTACGGGCTCAGCGTCTTCGTGCGCGGCACCGGCGCCCGGTACATCCAGTCGCGCGGCAGGTAGTGGAACGGCGGCTCGGGGCTCTCGAAGCTGAGCGACCAGCTCGCGTCGGCCCCGTCGCTCTGCGCGCGGCCGATCGCGCGGCCGTCCTCGAAGCGGCTGTCGCCGATCCGGACGTACGCCCCGTCGCCCGCGGCCAGCGCGTCGGGCTCGAGCGTCACCTTCGAGGCGACCGGGCCGCCGGCCGCGGCGTCGAACAGCGTGAACCAGAGCGACGGCTTCGGCCGCTCGCCGGGCCGCTTGTGGACGGTGTAGCGGATCCACGCCCCCAGCGGCTCGCTCGGGTGGCACGTCCGGACGTAGAAGCTCTCGTAGTGGCCCCTGCCCTCCGCGACGGAGGGGAAGCGCGGGGCCGTGCGCGGCTCGCCCATGCGCGCCGCAGGCTATTGAAGCGAGGCTCCGCCGACCGTCCGCCACACCCCGTGCGAGTCCCGCACGATCCGCTCCGAGCTCGACCCGACCTGGCAGTAGTGAGTCCCTTGCGGGGAGCAGATGAACACCCACCGCCGGGCGCGGAGGTCGAAGAGAGTCGTGTACCGGTGCGGTTCGGCCGTCTTCGAGCGCGCGGTCGCAGACCATCGCGAGCGGCTCTCGATGCGGACCGCCACGTGCAGTCCCGTGTCCGACCTCCAGCCAGTCCCGCGCGGACCGCGCGCGCATGCGCGGGTCGACTCGCCGCGGTGCAAGCACCCCATCACGGCGCGTGCGACGAAGTCCGCACCCCGGGCGGCCGCGATGTTCAGCTCGGCGGTAGTCGGTGGGGCCGGCAGAGTGCCGGCGGTGGGGGCGACCGCCGGGCGGCTCGGACCGGCCGGTTCGACGGTGTCCGGCCCCGACCCCTCGGAGCCCGCTTTCCTGGCCCTGTCCGCCACCGCGAACGGGGTGCCCACCGCGACGCCGACCAGGACTGCGGCGATGGCCAGGGGGGCGAGCCGCGCGCTCCGGACCGCGAACGCGTAGCCGACCATCGCGAGCGCGATCGGGACTGTCGCGGCGGGATACCCGATGTACCACGAGTCGCAGAAGCGGTCGATCGCCGCACCGGCGTCGTCGTCGTCGAGAACGCAGCCGACCCCGATCCCCAGGAAGACGGCGTAGCCGCCCACGACGGCCAGTGCGTTCAGGGTCAGGCCGAGCGTCGTGATGGCCCGCGACTTCGACATCGACCGAGATATCGTCAATCCGCACGAGGTGCGTGAGGTCAGCGCGGCGCGGCGCGCGCCAGCCGCGTGCCCAGGCGAGCCTCAGCCACGCGGCCGTGCAGGTCCACGCCGCCGGCCCGCACGACGACTCGCAGTGCCCTGCGCTCGCGCAGCAGGCGCCGGGCCCGCGCGGAGAGCCGGACGGTCACCCGGTCGGTCCGCCCCGCGCGCGCCCGGAACGCGCCCGTGCCGAGCTGGAGCGGCGCCCCGTGGCGGCCGAGGCCGGGCGCCTCGAGCCAGGCCGAGCCGGCGCAGTACCAGACCGCGTCCCGCCCGCAGCGGACGGCGACCCGGACGGCCCCGCGGCGGGTCGGCCGCAGCCGCCGCCGGGCGCTCAGGTGCAGCAGCCACTCGTCCCTGCCGGCCGCGCCGGCGACCGCGTCCGAGCCGTCCGCCCGCCGCACCGCCGGGTCCGCCGGCTCGCCGGCGGCGGCGCCGCGCAGCCCGAGCGCGTCCGCGGCGTCGCGCACCGCGAACCAGCTCGGCTTGGGCGAGGCGTCGAGGCGGCGGAGCCCGGCGTGCGCCGTCCAGCCGGGGCCGTCGCTGTCGCGCCAGCTGTAGACGACGGCCCCTCGCAGTCGGAGCCGCCCGCGGTCGCGGGCGAGCAGGTCGAGCTCGCGCCGGATGCGCTCCGCCTGCCCGGCCTCGTCCGTCACCAGGTACCTGTGGCGGCCGGCGGTCGCCCAGCCGAGCTCGGTCACCCACACCCGCGCGTCGTCGCCGTGGGCGTCGGCGACCGCCCTGGCGTCGGCCACGACCTGCACTGCCTGCTCGGGCCCGGCGGCGTACGTGTGGATCGCGACCGTGTCCATCGCCGCCCCGGCGCCGGCGTCGTACATGTCGGACAGGAACTCGGCCATCGGGACGTCGATGCCGGTCTCCGGGAGCCCGGCGGCGACGATCTCGGCGTCCGGGTCGACCGACCGGATCGAGCGCGCCGCGGACTCGAGCAGGCGCGTGTAGGCGACCGGGTCGGGGCCGCTCGCCCAGAACGCCGGCAGGTTCGGCTCGTTCCAGACCTGCCAGGCGCGGATCGGCATCGGCGCCACCTCGGGGTGCTCGCGCCAGAGGCTCCCGCGCGGGCCGTAGCGCTCGACGAGCCGCTCCGCGAAGCCCGTGATGAAGTCGGGGTAGACCGGCGGCCACATGCGCCCCCCGCCGTCGCCCGGCGGCTGGCTCGACGCCCACCCCGGGCTCTGGATCAGGAACGGCAGCACGCGCAGGCCGGCGCGGGCCGTCGCCAGGACGTACTCGTCGGTCGCCGCGAGCTCGTAGCGATCGGGGTCCGGCTGCATCGCGGCCCAGTCGAACGGCACCCGGACGACCCCGATCCCGGTGTCGCGCTGCTGCGCCAGCGTCATGTCGCGCGCCGCCGGCTCGGCGGCCTGCGTGTCCTCGCTGTAGACGCCGAGGAAGTCGGGCGGGAGCGACTCGGCCGCGGCGGGCGCCGCGAGAGCCCAGCCGAGCGCGATCGCCAGCGCCGGGACGACGCACAGCGAGCCCCTCGATCGGTCGCGTGGGCGGCGAGACAGGTGCTCAGGGTACGGGCGGGTCGCGGGCCTCCGCAAGCGCGAGCCCGGACCGGGTCGCCGGGTGCGCGCCTGATAGAACTGGCCGCGTGGCCGACGACCCAGTCCTGCTGATCACCGGAGCCAGCTCGGGCATCGGCGCGGCGACCGCGAGGCTCGCGGCCGCCGAGGGCTACCGCCTGGTGCTCGCGGCCCGCTCCGAGGACGCGCTCCGCTCGCTCGCGGACGAGCTCGGCGGCGACGAGCGCGCGCTCGCGCACCGCTGCGACGTGTCGAGCTGGGACGACCAGGAGGCGCTCGTAGCGGCGGCCCTGGAGCGCTTCGGCCGGATCGACGCCGCGTTCGCGAACGCGGGCTTCGGAGCGAAGCGCGGGTTCCTCGAGGAGACGCCGGAGCAGTGGCGCGCGATGGTCGAGACTAACGTGCTCGGCGCGGCGTACACGATCCGCGCGGTCCTCCCCCACTTCAAGGAGCGCGACGCCGGCCACCTCCTGCTCACGAGCTCCGTGGCCGGCCGGCGCGCGCTGCCCGGCTCGCTCTACTCGGCCACGAAGTGGGCCGTCTGCGGGATGGGCGAGGCGCTCCGGCAGGAGGTCGCCGACACGCCGATCAAGGTCACGCTGGTCGAGCCCGGGATGGTCGACACGCCGTTCTTCGACGACCGCCCGGGGCCGGACAACGCGCTCCACGACGACGACGTCGCCCGCATCGTCGTGTTCGCGCTCTCGCAGCCCGCCCGGGTGGACCTCAACGAGGTCCTGATCCGGCCGATCAACCAGCCGACCTAGCGCCGGCGCAGCGCCATCCGGCCCGCGGCGTACGTTGGCCGGATGACCGGCCGCTGCATCGCGCACGTGGACATGGACGCCTTCTACGTCAGCGTCGAGCTCCAGCGGCGGCCTGAGCTGCGTGGCAGGCCGGTCGTCGTGGCCGGCACCGGGCCGCGCGCGGTGGTCACCACGGCGAGCTACGAGGCGCGGAGGTTCGGGGTCTTCTCGGCGACGCCGGCCGAGCGGGCGCGGCGGCTCTGCCCCGAGGCCGTCTTCGTCGCGCCGGACTTCGACCTCTACCGCGCCCGCTCGCGGGACGTGATGGCCGTGCTGCACGAGCACGTCGACACGGTCGAGGTCGTCGGCCTCGACGAGGCGTACCTCGACCTGACCGGCCTCGGGCGGCCGCGCGCCGCCGCCAGGCGCGTCAAGGCGGCCGTGCGCGAGCGAACCGGCCTCACGTGCTCGATCGGGATGGGGCCGAGCAAGCTGGTGGCGAAGGTCGCCTCGGACGCCGAGAAGCCGGACGGCTTCGTGACGCTCACCCGCGAGCAGGCCGTCGAGCGCTTCGCGGGCGAGTCGCCCGGGCTGATCCCAGGCATCGGGCCGAAGACCGTCGAGCGGCTCGCCGCCCACAGCGTGCGCACCCTGGGCCAGCTCGGGGCGGTCCCGCGGGCGGTCCTCGCGGAGTGGTTCGGCGACCGCCTCGGCCCGCACCTCGGCGCCCTGTCGCGGTTCGAGGACGACAGCGCCGTGCAGACCGTCCGCGTCGCCAAGTCGGAGTCGCGCGAGACGACGTTCGACCGCGACCTGCGGGGCCTCGAGGCGCTCGAGCCGCCGCTCGACGTGCTGGCCGCGGAGCTGTGCGAGACGCTCGCCCGCCAGGAGCGCCGCGGCCGGACGATCGGGATCAAGGTCCGCCTCGACGACTTCTCGACCCACACGCGCGCCCGCACGCGCGAGGAGCCGACGAACGATCTCGCGGTCGTCCGGTCGGTCGCGCGCGAGCTGCTGCGGGAGTTCGACCCGCCGCGGCCGGTCCGCCTGCTCGGCGTGCGCGTGGCGGGCCTCGACGAGGCCGACGGCCCGCGCCGCTCGGCGCGCGCGCCGGCCCCGGTCGGGCAGCTCGAGATGTCCGTCTAGCCGTCGGGGCTCGACCACACGGTGCCGGTCGAGCCGAAGCCGAGGCGCTCCTTCGTCTCGGCGGTCAGGTCGTACTCGCGGCCGGCGGCGTACGGGCCGCGGTCGATCACCGGAGCGGTCACGGTGCGGCCGCGGTAGCGGAGCCGCACGCGGGTGCCGCACGGCAGCGACCTGTTCGCCACGCCGAGCGTGCCGCGGGTGAGCGTCCGGCCGCAGGCCGTCCGCCGGCCGTAGAAGCCGGGGCCGTACCAGGAGGCGGCGCTGCGCCGGTACACGGTCACGCCGCCGCGCAGCGTGCGCCGGGCGGACCCGTCGGCGAGGCGGACGCGCACGGCGTAGCGGTCGACGCGACCCGGGGTCCAGCGGGCGCCGAAGCGGCCGCCCTCGACGGTGCGCGCCCGGGCCACGGTCCTCCAGCCGCGCCCGGTGCTCGCCTGGAGCAGGACCGTCAGGCCGCTGCGACCGGACGCGAGCGAGCCGGCGGCGCGGACGGGGGCGGCGGCCAGGACGTGATGGCGGGCGGACACGCGGAGGGCGTCGCCCTGCGCCGGCGCGGAGGCGGCGGCGGGGGCCGCGACGGCTGCGGCGAGCCCGGTCAGGCATGCGGTTGCGAGGGCGCGGGCGGGGCGCCGCCCGCGCGCGCGGTCGAGCGTGAGCACGGCGGTCTCCTTTCGGAGGCCCCGGCGCCTCGATGACGCGAGCCACGACGGCTCAGAAGCGAGTCAGCGGCGTCGGCCGGGGCCGATCGAACAACAGTTCGTACCGTACCCCCGATCCGGCGGGCGACCGTGAGCCCGCTCACAGTGCAACGAAGCGCCCGGCGGCGCCGCGACCGGCTACTAGTCGGCCTCGCGCTCGGACACGTCGACCGCGTCCGGGAGCTCGGGCAGCGGCGCGGCCGGGGTCAGCGCGACAGTGGCGGCCGCGATCGCGATGCCGACTCCGGGGTGCATCCGGACCTGCCCGTCGCCGCCGCCCGGCCGCGCGGCCGTCGCGGCGCGCGAGAAGCTCTCCATCCGGTCGAGCAGCGCGAGGACCGACGCCGCCACCGGCGCGCGGGACGGGTCCTCCCCCACCTCGCACGCCAGCCGCGCGAGGCCCACGTAGTCGCCGCCCTCGTGGCCGAGGAACATCCGGCCGATCGACGCGACCAGGTATCCGTGGATGCGCTGGAGCAGCACGTCGGCGACCAGCCCGGGGCTGCCCGGCGGGGGGCCGAGGTCGAGCGGCTCCTCCCCGTCGAGCAGCCGCTCGAGCTGCCCGCCGGCGACCGCGGCGACCTGCTCGTCGGAGAGGCCGGCCTGGAGGGCCGGGCGCAGCGTGAGGATCGCGCCGAGGAGCGGCGTGCCGTACGGGACGTCGCTCCCGAACAGGATCTGCCCGGGCGGCACCAGGCCGAACAGCGCGAGGTGGTCGACCGCGCTCCACCAGGCGGTGTCGAAGAAGAGGTTGGGGCGGTCGGCGGCGTGGCGCCAGATCCAGCCGAGGTCGCACACGCCGGCGTGCGCGAGGATCAGCCGCATCCCCGGGTGGCGCCCGGTGAGGTCGAGCGCGTCGCGGCCGAGCGCGGGGATGCCGCGGCCCGCGTGGACGATGACGGGCAGCCGGCGCTCTCCGGCCAGCGCGAAGACCGGCTCGAGGCGCTCGTCGGCGAGCCGGAACCGCTCGGCCCGCGGGTGCAGCTTGATCCCGCGCGCGCCGCGCGCGAGGGCGCGCTCGGCCTCCGGCAACGGGTCGGCCGCCGGGTCGAGCCGGCAGAACGGCACGAGCCGGCCGTCCGACGCCCCGGCCTCGGCGATCACCCGGTCGTTGGCGGGCGGGTAGCCGTCCGGCTCGTGCATCGGGAACACGACGCCGCGGGCGTCCGCCAGCTCGAGCGACTCCACGAGCCGCTGCGGGCTGCACCTCAGGCCGTCGGGGTCGTTGTCGCCGATGTGCGTGTGCACGTCGAAGAGCCGCAGGCGCGGAAGGCGCTCGACCAGCGCGTCGCGCCACGGCCGCAGGACGTCGTCGGAGTACATCGGCGTCGTAATCTACGTCCCTCGCACCCGGCGGGAAGGATGCACGCGTGGCAGACGATCGACTGACCGGACTCGACGCCTCGTTCCTCCACATCGAGAGCGACGCCTCGCACATGCACGTGGCGGGCGTGATGGTCTTCTCGGGGTCGCCGCCAGAGCACCGCGAGATCGTGGAGGCGCTCGAGACGAAGCTGCACCTGGTGCCGCGCTACCGGCAGCGGCTCGCGTTCGTGCCGCTCGGGCAGGGCCGCCCGCGCTGGGTCGACGACCCCCACTTCAACCTCGACTACCACGTCCGCACGACCGCCCTCCCCGAGCCGGGGACGGAGGACCAGCTCCGGGCGCTCGCCGGCCGCGTCCTGTCGCAGAAGCTCGACCGCGACAAGCCGCTGTGGGAGATGTGGGTCGTGCACGGGCTCCACGGCGGCGACCGCTTCGCGATCGTCAGCAAGACCCACCACGCGCTGGTCGACGGCATCTCGGGCGTGGACATCGCGAGCGTGCTGTTCGACGCCTCCCCCGAGCCCGCGCCGACGCCCCCTCCCACCCGCCGCTGGCTGCCCCGCCCGCTGCCGTCGCGGACTCAGCTCCTGGCCGAGGCCGTCGTCGAGCGCGTGACCGTGCCGGGCGAGGTCGTGCGCGGCGTCCGTGCGGCGCTCCGGGCTCCGCGGCGGATCGCCTCGGCGGCGGTCACCGCGCTGGCGGGCGTCGGGGCGATGGCGTGGACGGGGATCAACCCCGCTCCCCCGTCGCCCTACAACCAGCCGATCGGCCCGCACCGCCGGTTCACCTGGGTCAGGGCGTCGCTCGCCGACGTCAAGGCGATCAAGAACGCGCTCGGCGGGACCGTGAACGACGTGATGCTCGCGATCGTCGCCGGCGCGCTCGGCCGCGACCTGCACCGGCAGGGGCACCACGTCGACGGCCTCGAGCTGAAGGCGATGGTCCCGGTCAGCGTGCGCAGCGACGAGGCGCGCGGCGCGCTCGGCAACCAGGTCGCCGCGATGATGGCGCCGCTGCCGGTCGGCTGCGACGACCCGCGCGAGCGGTTCGAGCGGATCTCGGCGGCCATGCGGCAGGTGAAGGAGAGCGGCCAGGCGGTCGGCGCCCAGGTGCTCACCGAGCTGACCGGCTTCGCGCCCCCGACGATCATGAGCCAGGCGTCGCGCCTCGTCATGCGGCAGCGGTTCTTCAACCTCGTCGTGACGAACGTCCCGGGGCCGCAGATCCCGCTCTACATGATGGGCCGCGAGCTGGTGGAGATCTTCCCGATGGTGCCGCTGGCCGAGAACCAGGCCCTCGGCGTCGCGATCATGAGCTACAACGGCCGGATCAACTTCGGGCTCGTCGGCGACTACGACACGATGTCCGACCTCGACCGGCTCGCGGAGGACTTCCACGAGTCGCTGGCCGAGCTGGCCGCGGCCGCCGGCGTCGAGGTCGAGGCACCGGACGCGCGCCCGTCGCGGCCGCGGGACGGCCACGAGCCGCGGCGGAAGGTCGCGGCGCCGGCCGTCACCGTCGCCCCGCCCGCCGGCGGCGCGGCCCCGCCCACGTAGGGCTGGCGGCGCGCGCCCCGCCCCCTTACGCTGGCAGGCTATGGTCGACAGGGTCGTCAGGGCGGCTGAGAAGCTCGGCCTCGACATCGAGCTCCGGACGCTCGCGTCGCCGACGCGCACCGTCGCCGAGGCGGCCGAGGCCGTCGGCGCCGACCCGGCCCAGATCGCCAAGTCGCTCGTGTTCGTGTCCGACGGCGACCCGGTCGTCTGCGTCACGTCCGGCGCGCACCGCGTCGACGAGGACAAGCTCGCGCTCGCGTTCGACTGCGCGGAGGTCCGCCAGGCCTCGCCCGACGAGGTCCGCGCGGCCACCGGCTTCCCCGTCGGCGGCGTCCCGCCGTTCGGGCACGGGCTGCCGATCGTGTTCGACGACGCCCTGCTCGCGCACGAGCTCGTCTACGCGGCCGGCGGCGATGGGAACACGCTGTTCGCCGTGGAGCCGCGGGCGCTCCAGGAGGCGACCGGCGCCCGCGTCGTGGCCATCGGGCGCAGCTGACCGCCGATCCGCCCGATCGGCGCCCCCCAAATGGGGGGTACGGCTGCCACCCACCGGACCGACCGTGACAGAATCGGCGCTCGCGGCGACCGGTTCGGTCCGCCGCTTGTGCTGTGGGGGGAGTGGTGGTCGGAGCAGTCGAGGCAGGACGGGCGGACAGCGCGCTGCGCGCGCGTACGGTCACGCTGCTGGTGGCCGACCTCGAGGACGCGGCGCGGCTGCGCGACGCGGTGCCCGACGCGATGGCCGAGGCCGCCGCGGGCCTCCGGCGCATCGTGTCGGAGGCCGCCGCGGCCCGCGGCGGCAGCCCGCGGTCGGGCTCGCTCCCCGGCGACGCCGTAGCGGTCGCGTTCCAGCGGCCGGGCGACGCCGTCCGCACGGCGGTCGAGGTCCAGCAGGCCGTTCGCGGCCGCTCGTGGCCGGACGGCATCGAGCCCCGGGCGCGGACCGCCGTCCACGCCCACGGCCTCGAGCGCGAGGTCGACGTGGGGGTCGCGCGGTGCGCCCGGCTCGTGGCGGTGGCCCGCGGCGGCCAGACCCTCCTGTCGCAGGCCGCCCGCGACCTGGTGGTCGACCGGCTACCGGCGGGCGCCCGCCTGGCGGACCTCGGGGTCCGCAGGCTCCCCGACCTGGCCGCGCCCGAGCACGTCCACGCGCTGATCGGCCGGGGCGACGGCCCGCCGGCCGCTCCGCGATCGCTCGACGAGCTCCCGAACAACCTCCCCCACGACCTCACCACCTTCGTCGGCCGCGAGCGCGAGCTGGCCGACGTGCGCGCCGTCCTCGAGACGACGCGGCTGCTCACGCTCACCGGCGCCGGGGGCTGCGGCAAGACGCGCCTCGCGCTCCAGGCGGCCGCGGACGCCGTCGACCGCTTCCCGGGCGGTGTCTGGTGGGTCGAGCTGGGCCCCCTGGCCGCCCCCGCCGGGATCGGCGAGGCGCTCGCCGGCACGCTGGGGGTGAGGCAGCTCCCGGGGCAGAGCGCGCTCGACGCCGCGGTCCTCCAGCTCGCCGGCCGCCGCGCGCTCGTCCTGCTCGACAACTGCGAGCACCTGGTGGAGGGCGCCGCCGAGGCGGCCGAGACGCTGCTCCGCGGCTGCCCGGAGGTGACCGTGCTGGTCACGAGCCGGGCGCTGCTCGACCTTCCCGCGGAGACGATGTGGCGCGTGCCCTCGATGGCGCTCCCCGCGCCGGGCGCCGCGGGCGGCGTCGGCGAGGTCGCCGCCTCCGACGCGGTGCGGCTGTTCGTCGAGCGGGCCGCGAAGGTCCGCCCCGACTTCGCGGTCACCAGCGACAACGCGCCGGCGGTCGCCGAGCTGTGCTCGAAGCTCGACGGGATCCCGCTCGCGATCGAGCTCGCCGCCGCGCGCGTCCAGCTGCTCTCCGTCGAGCAGATCGTCGCCGCCCTGTCCGACCGCTTCCACCTGCTGACCGTCAACAACCCCACGGCGCTGCCCCGGCACCGCACGCTGCGCGCGTCGGTGGACTGGAGCCACGAGCTCCTGTCGGGCCCGGAGCGGGCGCTGCTCCGGCGGCTCGGCGTCTTCAGCGGCGGGTTCACGCTCGAGGCGCTCGAGCGCATCTGGAGCCCCGAGGAGGAGGGGCCGGCGGCGCTCGACCTACTCGGCGCGCTCGTGGACAGGTCGCTCGTGGTCGTGGACCAGGACGGCCCGCGGGTGCGCTACCGGCTGCCGGACACGATGCGCGAGTACGCGCTCGAGCGGCTCGCCGAGACCGGCGAGCTGGAGGCCGTCCGGGACCGCCACAGGGACTGCTTCCTGGAGCTGGCGGAGAGCGCCGAGCCCGAGATGGTCGCGAGCGAGGCCGGCTTCCGCGAGGCGCTCGACGCTGACGCCGGCAACCTCGCGGCGGCGCTCGAGTGGGCGATCCGCACCGACGGCGAGCGTGCGCTCCGCCTGTGCCGCGCGCTGGTCTACTGGTGGCGCCTGCGCGGCATGCTCGCGCTCGCGGACACCGCCTGCGACCGCGCCCTTCGCGCGGCCGACCCGGCCCCCACCCCCCTCCGCGCCCGCGTCATGTGGGGGCGCGCGTACCTCCAGACGTTCGTCGCGCGGTTCGACGACGCCACCGAGACCCTCGACGAGGCGCGCGACGTCGCCGAGCGGGCCGGCGACGTGTCGACCTCGGCCCGCTCGCTGTTCCTCGTCGGCCGGATCCGCCAGCACTCGGACGCGCTGCTGGCGCGGCCCGCGCTCGCACGGGCGCGGGAGCTGGCTCGCGAGTGCGGCGACGACTGGTGCTACGCGGCCGCCACCAGCATCTTCGCCTGGTCGCACGTGTTCGCCGACGAGTACGACGAGGCCGAGCGGCTCTTCGCGGAGATGCTCCCGATCGCCGAGCGGGAGGGCTTCCGGGAGACGGTCGCCTGGACCTACGTGGGCCGCAGCTACAGGCACATGACGGGGGCCGACGCGGAGCGGCTGTTCGAGCTGGCCGAGCTCGCGGTGGAGGTGGCGCGCGAGGTCGGCGAGCCCGTGACCGAGGGGCTCGCGCACTCGTTCATGGGGCGCATGGAGCTGGCGCAGGGGAGGTCCGAGGCGGCGCTCGAGCGCCTCGAGGCGAGCCTGGAGCGCGTGGTCGCCGCCGGCGCCGGGATGGCGCTGTCGGCGACCGAGGTCTCGCTGGCCGCCGTCCGCGCGGACCTCGGCGACCTGCGC
This sequence comes from Thermoleophilaceae bacterium, assembly GCA_036389295.1. Classification (GTDB taxonomy): domain Bacteria; phylum Actinomycetota; class Thermoleophilia; order Solirubrobacterales; family Thermoleophilaceae; genus AC-37. The sequence continues at coordinate 15,983 of DASVQB010000002.1, forward strand.
GGGGCGATCGCCGGCTTGGAGCCGCTCGTCGCGTCGGGGCTCGACTCCGGCTGGCAGCTCTGCCGCGTCCTGGTCCAGCTCGCGGAGCTGAAGCGGGTCGAGGGCGACCGGGCCGGCGCCCACGACCTGGCGGACCGGGCGCTCGCGATCGGCGAGCGCATCCGGAGCCCCCTCTTCGCGAGCTGGTCGACCGAGACGCTCGGCCGCGTGGCCGCGGCGCGCGGCGACTGGAAGCGGGCCGAGTCGCTGCTGCACGCCTCGCTCGCCACGCGAGTGGAGCACGGCCTGCGGCTCTGGCTGCCGCAGACCCTCGACGCGCTGGCCGAGGTGGCGGCCGGGTTCGCCGACCACGCCAAGGCGGTCCGCCTGCTGGGCGCGGCCGCGCGGGCGCGCGCCGACCTGGGGCTCGTGCGCTGGTCGCCCGACCGGCCCCTCGTCGAGGAGCTCGAGCGCCGGCTGCGGGCGGCGCTCGCGGACGACGACCACGAAACCGCGGTCCGCGAGGGCGAGCGCCTCTCGCTCGGCCAGGCGATCGAGTACGTGCAGCGCGGGCGCGGCTCGCGCAAGCGCCCGCCCGACGGATGGGAGAGCCTCACCCCGACCGAGCGCGTGGTGGTCCGCCACGCGGCGGCCGGCCGGCAGAACCGCGAGATAGCGGAGGCGATGTTCGTAGCGCCCGGCACCGTCAAGACGCACCTCTCGCACGTCTACGCCAAGCTCGGGGTGCGCAACCGCGCGGAGCTGACGGCTGTCGTGCGCAGGAACGCCGGGACGGGGACCGCCGACGGACGATGACCGCCACCGGCGCCACCCGCGTCGAGCCGACCCGGGCCGTGCGGATCTCGACCCTGCTCGTGGCGAGCGTCGACGACACCTGGGTCCCGGCCGCCTGGCGCGAGCGCGTGGCGGCCGCGGCCGCGGCCCACGGCGGCACGCCCCTCCGCCCGCTCAGCCGCGAGACGATCGCGGCCGCCACCTTCGCGCGGCCCGTCGACGCGCTCGAGGCGGCGCTCCGGCTGGCGGGCGCGTCCGGCGCCGGCGAGGGGCCCGACGGCCCGCCGCCCGCGGTCCGGGCCGCCCTCGACACGCACGGGCCCACGACGGCCCCCGGCCTCGCCGCCGCCCGGCTCGGCATCGCGGTCGCCCGCTGCGCCAGGCTGTGCGCCGTCGCGCGGGACGGCCAGGTCCTGCTGTCGCGCGCGACTCGCGACCTGGTGGCCGACCACCTCCCCGAGGGCATCGACCTCGCCGACCTCGGCGTGCACAGGCTCCCGGACCTGGGCCAGCCGGAGCGCGTCTACGCCACGGTCCGCCCGGACGCGCCGCGCGCGGGGCCGCTCCGCTCGCTCGACGAGCTGCCCAACAACCTGCCCCGCGACCTGACGACGTTCGTCGGCCGCGAGCGCGAGCTCGCCGAGGTGGCGCGGGCCGTCGCCGGCGCGCGGCTCGTGACGCTGACCGGCGCCGGCGGCTGCGGGAAGACGCGGCTCGCGCTCCAGAGCGGAGCGGACGCCGCCGGGCTGTTCCCCGACGGCGTCTGGTGGGTCGACCTCGCGCCGGTGCCCGACGCCGGCCTCGTCGGCCAGGCCGTGGCGCGCGCCCTCGGCGTCCGGCCGCTGCCGGGCAGGACCGCGCTCGACGCCGCCGTCGCGCACCTCGCGGCGCGGCGCGCGCTCGTGCTCCTCGACAACTGCGAGCACCTGGTCGAGAGCGCCGGCGAGGTGGCCGAGGCGCTGGCGGAGGGCTGCCCGGAGGTCCACCTGCTGGCCACGAGCCGGGCGCCGCTCGGCGTCGACTCCGAGACCGTGTGGCGCGTCCCCTCGCTGTCGCTGCCCGACCCCGACGCCGACCCGAGCCCCGACGCGCTCGCCCGCTCGGACGCCGTCCGCCTGTTCCTCGAGCGCGCCGCGAAGGTCAGGCCGGACCTCGACGTGGCCGGGAGCGGCGCGGCGCTCGCGGAGCTGTGCGCGCGGCTCGACGGGATCCCGCTCGCGATCGAGCTGGCGGCCGCCCGCATCGGCCTCATGTCCGTCGAGCGGATCGCCGCCGGGCTTACCGACCGCTTCCAGCTCCTGACCCGCGGCAGCCGCTCGGCGCTGCCGCGCCACCGGACGCTTCGCGCCTCGGTCGACTGGAGCCACGACCTCCTGTCGGAGCCCGAGCGTACGGTGCTGCGGCGGCTCGGCGCGTTCAGCGGCGGCTTCACGACCGAGGCCGTCGAGCGGGTGGCCCTCGACGGCGTGGACCTCGGCGCCGCCGAGGCGCTCGCCGCGCTCGTGGACAACTCGCTCGTCGTGGTCGAGCGCTGGAACTCGCAGATCCGCCACCGGCTGCTCGAGACGGTCCGCGAGTACGCGCTGGAGCGCCTCGACGAGGCGGGCGAGGCGGAGGCCGTCCGCGACCGTCACCGCGACTTCTTCCTTGCACTTGCCGAGCGGGCGGCGCCCGGCCTCGTCACGGCCCGCCAGCTCGAGTGGCTGGACGCGCTCGACGCCGACGGCGCGAACCTCGGCGCCGCGCTGGAGCGGGCGTGCGCGACGGACGCCGAGCGGGCGCTCAGGCTCTGCACGGCCCTGACCCTGTGGTGGAAGCGGCGCGGCAAGCTGGCCGAGGCGGAGAGGTGCTGCGAGGCGGCCCTGGAGGCCGCGGACCCCGCTCCCTCCGCCCTCAGGGCGAGGGTGATCGGCGAGCGCGCGTACCTGCTCACGTTCGCCGGGCGCTACGGCGACGCGATCGCGACGGCCGAGCGCGCGCTCGCGATGGCCGAGGAGGTGGGCGACGCCGGGACGGCCGCGCGCGCCCTGTCCGTCCTCGGGACGGCCCGCCACGGCGGCGACCCGCTCGGCTGCCGCGCGCCGCTCGAGCGCTCGCGGCAGCTGGCGCGGGCGAGCGGCGACGACTGGTGCTTCGTCCGCGCCACGCACATCCTCGGCCGATCCCACCTGACGACGGACGACTACGACGTGGCGAACCGGCTGTTCGAGGAGTGCCGTGCGGTCGCCGAGCGGGTCGGGAACCTCGACGCGCTCTCTTGGACGCTGTTCAGCATGAGCCAGCTGCGCCTGTTCCAGGGCGACTTCGAGCGCTTCCAGGAGCTGGCCGAGCGCGCCGTGGCGGCCGCTCACGCGGTCGGCGAGCCCTCCAAGGGCCACGCCCAGGTCGAGATGGCGTACCTGGAGGTCGCACGCGGGCACGCGGAGCAGGCGCTCGAGCGGCTGGAGGCGAGCCGGCTCCAGCTGATCGCCACCGGCGCGGGCTTCGCGCTGCCCCAGACCGACGTGGTGATAGCCGTCGCCCAGGCTGCGCTCGGCGACCTCGACGCCGCCCGCGGGGGGCTCGAGGAGGTCGTGGCGTCGGGCGGCGACTTCGGCTGGACCCTCGTCAGGGCGATCCTCGAGCTGGCCGACGTGCTGCGCGTCGCGGGCGACCTGACGGGCGCCCGGGAGCGCGCCCGCACCGGGCTCGAGCTGAGCGACAGGATCGGGACCGGCATCGGGCAGGCGTGGGCCAGGGAGGTCCTCGGCCGGGTGGCGGCGGCGAGCGGGGAGTGGCGCGAGGCCGAGACGCTGCTCGACGAGGCGCTGGCGATCAGGGCCGACCTCGAGCTCCGCCTCTACCTCCCCCAGAGCCTCGACGCGGTGGCGGAGGTGTCGGCCGGGCTCGGCGACCGCGCGCGCGCGGCGCGGCTGCTCGGCGCCGCCGAGCGCGCCCGGCGCGACCTCGGCCTGGTCCGCTGGGGGCACCACCGGCCGCGCGCCGAGGCGCTCGAGCGCGACCTCCGCGCCGCGCTCGGCGACGAGCCGTTCGGCGCGGCGCTGCGGGACGGCGCCGGCCTCGGCCTCGACGACGCCGTCGCCCGGGCGCGCGAGGAGTCCGGCTCGCGCCGGCGCGCGACGGCGGGCTGGGAGAGCCTGACGCGGACCGAGCGCGACGTCGCCCGCCGCGCGGCGGACGGCATGACGAACCGGGAGATCGCGGAGGCCGCCTTCGTGGCGCCCGCGACCGTGAAGACCCACCTGGCGCACGTCTACGCGAAGCTCGGCGTGCACAACCGGGCGGAGCTGACGGCCGAGCTCGCCCGGCACGTCGAGCTCGAGCGATGAGCGGCGCCGGCCGCGGTCCGCACGGCGCCCCGACCGCGCGGCCGTCGACCGTCCTCGTGGCGAGCGTCGGGGACGACGCCCCGGCGGCGACGTCCTTCTCGAGCGCGATCGAGGCGCTGAGCGCCGCGATCGACCTCCAGCCGGCGCTGCGGGCTCGCGAGCGCCCGGACGGCGCCGCGCCGCGGGTCCGGCTGGCGCTCGACACGCACGGCGGCGCCGCGGCACCCGGGCTCGCGAGCGCCCGTCTCGGCGTCGCGGTCGCCCGTTGCACGCGGCTCTGCGCGGTCGCCCGCGACGGGCAGGTGCTGCTCTCGCGGGCCACGCGCGACCTCGTCGCCCACCACCTGCCGGCGGGCGTCGGCCTCGCGGACCTCGGCGTCCACAGGCTCCCCGACCTCGGCCGGCCGGAGCGCGTCTACGCCCTGGTCGGCCCGGACGCGGCGGCGGGCGGCGCGGAGCCGCCCCGCTCGCTCGACGCGCTGCCGAACAACCTGCCGAGCGACCTGACGACGTTCGTGGGGCGCGAGCTCGAGCTCGCCGAGGTGGCCCGGGTCCTCGCCGGCGCGCGGCTCGTGACGCTGGCGGGCTCGGGCGGCTGCGGCAAGACGCGGCTCGCGCTCCAGAGCGGTGCCGACGCCACCGGCCGGTTCCCGGACGGGGTCTGGTGGGTCGACCTCGCGCCGCTGCCCGAGCCGGGGCTCGTCGGTCAGGCGCTCGCGCGCGCCGTCGGCGTGCGGCCGGCGCCGGGCCAGGCGCCGCTCGACGCCGCGGTCGCGCACCTCGCCGCCCGCCGCGCGCTCGTGATCCTCGACAACTGCGAGCACCTCGTCGAGGGCGCCGCCGAGTGTGCCGCGGCGCTCGTGCGCGGCTGCCCGGAGGTCAACGTGCTGGCCACGAGCCGCGAGCCGCTCGGGCTCGACTCCGAGGCCGTCTGGCGCGTCCCCTCGCTCTCGCTCCCCGAGCAGGACGCCGGGCGCAGCGTGGACGCGCTCGCCCGCTCGGACGCCGTCCGACTGTTCCTGGAGCGCGCCGCCAAGGTCAGGCCGGACCTCGACGCCGCCGCGAGCGGCCCCGCGCTCGCCGAGCTCTGCTCCCGGCTCGACGGGATCCCGCTCGCGATCGAGCTCGCGGCCGCCCGCATCGGGCTCATGTCGGTCGAGCAGATCTCGGCCGCGCTCACCGACCGCTTCCTGCTGCTCTCGCGCGCGGCGCGGACCGCGCTGCCGCGCCACCGCACGCTGCGCGCCTCGGTCGACTGGAGCCACGACCTGCTGTCGGAGACCGAGCGCACCGTGCTGCGGCGGCTCGGCGTCTTCAGCGGCGGGTTCACGCCCGAGGCGGTCCGGCACGTCGCGCTCGAGGGCGTCGAGCTCCCGGTCGCCGAGGCGCTCCGCGCGCTGGTCGACAAGTCGCTCGTCGTCGTCGACCAGGGGGACTCGGCCGTCCGCTACCGGCTGCTCGAGACGGTCCGCGAGTACGCCCTCGAGCGGCTCGCCGAGGCGGGTGAGGCCGAGGCCGTCCGCGACCGCCACGGCGACTACTTCCTCGCCCTGGCCGAGCGGGCGGCGCCCGAGCTCGCCACCGCCCGGCAGCTGCGCTGGCTCGAGGCGCTCGACCTGGAGGCCGCGAACCTCGGGGCGGCGCTCGATCGGTGGACCGCGACCGACCCGGAGCGCGCGCTCAGGCTGTGCGCCGCGCTGACGTTCTGGTGGAAGCTGCGCGGCAGGTTCGCGGACGCCCACGCCGGCACCGACCGCGCCCTCCGCGCCGCGCCGACCGCTCCGCGCTCGCTCCGCGCCCGCGTCCTCTGGGGGCGGTCCTACCTGCTGGCCCACTACGCGAGGTACGAGGAGGCTGCGGCGACCGCCGCCGAGGCGCTGGAGCTCGCGGAGGCCGCCGACGACCCGTCGACCGCGAGCCGCGCCCTCTACGTGCTCGGCGACCTGGCGCGGAGCGGCGAGTCGGGCCCGTCCGGCGGGCTGCCGCCGCTCGCGCAGGCGCGCGAGCTGGCGCTCCACAGCGGCGACGAGTGGTGCTTCGCCACCGCGAGCGTGTGCGTCGCGTGGTCGCACCTCTTCATGGACGAGTACGTCGAGGCGCGGCGGCTGTTCGACGAGGCGCTCCCCTACGTCGAGCGGGTGGGCGACGGCGAGGTCCTCGCCTGGTACTGGTCGGGCCGGAGCCACCTCCACAGCGTCCTGGGAGCGAACGACCGCGCCCTCGAGGCGGCGGACCGGGCCCTCGCCGCCGCCCGCGCGGTCGGGGAGCCGGTGAGCGAGGGGATGACGCAGTCGAGCGCCGCGCTGATCGAGATCGCGACGGGACGCGCCGAGGACGCCGTCGCGCGGCTCGAGTCGACCCGCGAGCGCCTCGTCGCGACGGGCGGGAGCATGATGCTGGGACGGATCGACCGCGTGCTCGCGCGCGCCCAGGCGCACCTCGGAGACCTCGACGGCGCGCGCGAGCGCCTGGAGCGCATGGTCGCGACGCGCACGGCCGCGAAGGCCGTCGCGATGGCGCAGCTGGCCGACGTCCTGCGCGCGGCCGGGGCGGCGGACGGCGCGGAGGAGTGGGCGGGCCGGGCGCTGGAGCTGGCCAACCGCCTCCGCTCCCCCATGGTCGCGGCCTGGGCGAGCGAGATCCTGGGCCGGCTGGCGACGGACCGCAGCGCCTGGGGCCGCGCCGCGGCGCTCCTGGACGACGCCATGTCGACGCGCGCCCGCCTCGGCCTCGAGCCCTACCTGCCGAAGAGCTTCGACGCGCTCGCGGAGCTCGAGGCCCGGCTGGGCGGCCACGAGGAGGCCGCGCTGCTGCTCGGGGCGGCCGAGGGCGCCCGCTCCCGCCTCGGGTCCGTCCGCTGGGGCCCCGACGAGCCGCGCCTCGAGGCGCTCGACCGCAGGCTGCGCGCCGCCCTGGGCGACGAGCGCTTCCGCGCGGCGCACGAGGCGGGCACGGCCCTGTCGAGCGACGAGGCGGTCGAGCGCACGCTGCGACGGGCGGCCACGCGCAGGCGACCGCCGACCGGCTGGGAGAGCCTGACGCCGGCGGAGCTGAAGGTCGCCCGGCGCGCCGCGCGCGGGATGACCAACCGGGCGATCGGCCAGGAGATGTTCGTCAGCCCCGCGACGGTCAAGACGCACCTCGCCCGCATCTACGCGAAGCTCGGCGTCCGCAACCGGGCGGAGCTGACGGCGTCGCTCGTCCGCCGCGGCTAGAGCTGGAGCGACTTCACCTCGAGGAACTCCTCGAGGCCGAAGCGGCCGAGCTCGCGGCCGTGGCCGGACTGCTTGAAGCCGCCGAACGGCGCCAGCGGGTTGAACGCCGCCCCGTTGATCTCGATCTGGCCGGTCCGTATCCGGCGGGCCACGCGCTTGGCGCGCTCCTCGTCGCCCGACCACACGCCGCCGGCGAGGCCGTAGATCGTGTCGTTGGCGATCCGCACCGCGTCGTCCTCGTCGTCGTAGGGGATGATCGTCAGCACCGGGCCGAAGATCTCCTCCTGCGCGATCGTCATGTCCGGCGCGACGTCGGAGAACACGGTCGGCTGCACGAAGTAGCCGGTGTCCCTCCCCTCGGGCGGCTCCTCCCCGCCGGCCACGAGCTTCGCGCCCTCCTCGATCCCCTTGCGGATGTAGCCGAGCACGCGCTCGCGCTGGGCGTCGGAGACGAGCGGCCCGAGCTTGGCCTCGGGGTCGAACGGGTCGCCGGGGGTGAACGCGGCGGCCGTCGCGGCCGCGATCTGCTCGACCTGCGCGAGCTTGTCGCGCGGGACCAGCATCCGGGTCAGCGCGCTGCACGTCTGCCCTGAGTTGAGGTAGCACTTGCCGATCCCGTCGACGACCGCCTTCTCGAGGTCGGCGTCGTCGAGGATGACGTTCGGCGACTTGCCGCCCAGCTCGAGCGCCACCCGCTTCACGGTGCCGGACGCGACCTCCGAGACCCGCCGACCCGCGCGGGTCGAGCCCGTGAACGAGACCATGTCGACGCCCTCGTGGGCGGCGATCGCCTCGCCGACGGTCGGCCCGTCGCCCGTCACCAGGTTGAACGCGCCGGGCGGCAGGACGCCGAGCTCGTCGATCGCCTCGGCCAGGACGAACGAGTTGAGCGGGGTGACCTCGCTCGGCTTGAGCACCACCGTGCAGCCCGCCGTGAGCGCCGGCGCGACCTTCGCCGCGATCTGGTGGAGCGGGTAGTTCCACGGCGTGATGCAGCCGACGACCCCGACCGGCTCCTTCACGACGAGCGAGTTGCCGACCCGCTCCTCCCAAGCCGTCTCGTCGGCGACGGCCGGCATCGAGGAGAACGTCATCGCCGGGAGTCCGGCCTGGATGGCCGTCGACAGCGCGAGCGGCATGCCGACCTCGCGCGAGATCAGCGCCGCGAGCTCGGCCGAGCGCTCGGCGAGCTTCGCGCCGATCGCCTGGCACGCCGCGGCGCGCTCGTGCGGCGGCACCGCCGACCAGGCGTCGAGCGCCCCGCGCGCGGCCGCGACCGCCCGCTCGACGTCCTCGGCGTCGCTCGCCGGGACGCTGCCCATCGTCTGCTCGGTGGTCGCGTCCACGACCTCGAACGTGCCGCCGCCGTGCGGCTCCACCCACTCGCCGCCCACGTAGAGGCGGTCGCGGACGATCGGCTCGCCCTCGTGGGTCGGGGCCTGTGCTGCCTGGGTGTCGACTGCCATCTGGGTCTCCCCTCCGCTCGAAGCTCTTCCGCCTACCTCGCCGCCGCCTTCACCGGCTCGGCCGCCGGGCGGTCCGTCGCGCCGACGATCGCCTCCGCGGTCCGGTGCGCCAGCGCCATGATCGAGACCATCGGGTTCGTGCCGGTGGCCGTCGGGAACGCGCTGCCGTCGCCGATCCACACGCCGGGCGTGTCGTGAAGCTCGCCCCACGGGCCGGCGACCGAGGCGCTCGGGTCCGTGCCCATCCGGCACGTCCCCATCTGGTGGGCGCTGAACAGCCGCTGCCCGCCGGCCCGCATCGGGGCGCGCCTGGCGCGCGCCACGAACGCCTCGAGGTCGTCGCCGTAGCGCCAGGTCGGCGCACCGGTCGCGAGCGGGGTGATCGCCTTGGCGCCCGCGGCGTGGTGCAGCCGGATCTCGGCCTCGACGGCGTGCCGGAGGTTCCGAAGGTCGAGCTCGTCGTCGACCGAGTACCAGGGCACGGGCTCGCCCGCGGCGTCGATCGTCACCCGGCCGTGGCCGCGGTCGCGGATCAGCGCGATGAACGTGGCGAGGTAGCGCCAGTCGGCGACGACCGCCTTGTGCTCCTCGCCGCCGGTCCACGGCACGGCCGAGGTGCCTATCCCCGGCGCGTACTGCGCCCCCTCGACGAGGAAGCCGTGGCCCTCGCCGGTGTCGACGAACTGGTCGCAGAGGCCGGTCTGGGGCGCGCCCCACCAGGCGCGCTGGTCCTCGGAGTAGACGCCGGTCACGGCGTGTGCGGGGTGCAGCCGGAGGTGGTCGCCGACCGCCGGGCCGCCGATGCCGGAGCGGAGCAGCAGCGCGGGCGACTCGAGCGACCCGCACGCGACGACCACGCGCGGCGCGCGGACCGTGACCTCGCGCTCCGTGCCGTCGTCCGCCGTGTGGACGGCCTCGACGCCGGCGGCGCGGCCGCCCTCGACCAGGACCCGCCGCGCCCGACAGCGGACGACCACGTCGGCGTCGTCCTCGACGGCGTCCACGAGCCAGGTCTTGTCCGCGGTCTGCTTGCTGCCGGTGCTGTCGCCGAAGCCCGCGAAGCCGGCGGTGTCCGGCGAGTAGGAGTCGAGGGACGCGTTGCGGACGATCGTCCTGAAGCTCCAGCCGAGCGCCTCGCAGCCCTCCCTCATGCGCTGGTGGGGGCCGTTCAGGTCGCTCGCCCGGTCGGTCGCGCCGATCCGCTTGAGCACGACGTCGAGGTGGCGGTCGTAGTCGGCGCCGTCGAGGCCCTCCAGCCCGTGGTCGCGCGCCCACTCCTCCCTGACCCACGGCTTCGTGCGCAGGCAGTTGTTCCAGTTGATGACGGTGCCGCCGCCGAGGCCCGCGCCCGCCTGGAGCGTGACGTTCAGGTCGGCCGTCGGAGTCGGGCCGCCGCGCCAGTACATCTCCTGGTAGGCGCTCAGCTCGTAGCCCGTGAAGTCGGACTCGTTGTGGTAGCCGCCGGCCTCGAGCACGATCACCTTGAGGCCCGCCTTCGCGAGCGTGGCCGCCACGACCGCGCCGCCGGAGCCCGAGCCGACCACGCACGCGTCCGCCACCAGCGTGGCGCCCTCGGCCGGCACGAGCGGCTCGATCGGCTTCGGCACCTGCGGCGGCGGGCCGGCGGGGCCCGGGTAGCCGAACGTGGCCCAGCTCGGGTTGGTGCCGGTCCGGGGGTCGGGCGCCCCGTAGAAGAGGAAGCAGGTCATGCCCGCGAGCGCGGCCACCCCGGCGGCCGCGTCCGGCGAGACGAGCTGGAGGTTGCGCACGAGCTGCTCGCGCGAGAGCCGCGACGGGGCGCTGACGATCCCCTGCGACGCGACCGCGTCGAGCAGCTGGAGCATGCCGCCCCGCACGACCTCGTCGGGGATCTGGAGGATCAGCTCCTCGACGGCCCGGTCGACGCCCAGGTCGCTCGCCTTCCGCCCCCAGAACCCGTCCGGGTCCGGGTCCCTCTCGATGGCCGGGACGATCGTGTCGCAGAACGCGCGGAGCGCGTCGCGCTGGCTGTCGGTGAGCTGGGTCGTCACAAGGGCTCTCCTAGGACCGTTTCGCCGGATGGACAGTAGTCCAACGGCGCCAGCGACCGACCCTCTCTCGATCAGCGCGGCCCCGGCGGCGGCGGGATGCCGAGGTCTCTGCAGATCTTGCGCGCGAGGCCGTACGCGATCTCTCGATGACGTGGGACCGCCGTCGATCGCTCCGCGTCCGCTTCACGCGGCCGCGCGAAGCTCCAGCTCGAGCAGCTCGCTGTCCGGCGCAGGATCGGTCAGTGCATGCTCCCCGAACCGCAGCTCGAGGATGCCGCGCAGCGCCTCGATGACGTTCCCGCGCGCCTCCGCTCTCGTCCGACCCTGGCTATGTGCACCCGGCACCTCGGGGACCGAGGCGACGATCCAATCTCCGTCCTGCTCGAAGACGATCGTCAGCCGCAGCGAATCGCCCATGACTCACACGGTACCGCGCGCGTCGTCGGCAAACCGCAACCTGCCACTACGACTACCGATGCTCAGCGTAGTGCGGTGACTTCGCACCCACCGGGAACGGCCCCTCCACCCGTACAAGCCCCGCCGGGAAATCCTGTACTCCGGGCCAATGACGCTGCGCGCGGGCTCGCCGACACTGGCGATGCGGGGCTCCCCGGGCCTCGCCGCGGAACCGGCCAGGCGAGCGAAAGGAACCCCCCAGACCATGCTCCTAGCAGCGGAGACCACCGTCGAGGACGTCGCCTCGGCCATCAACACGACCTGGGTCATGGTCGCGGCGATCCTGGTCATGCTCATGCAGGCCGGCTTCCTGCTGCTGGAGATCGGCTTCTCGCGGATGAAGAACGCCGGCACGATCGTGCCCAAGGTCCTCGCGAACTTCGGGATCGCCGCCCTCTGCTACTGGGCCGTCGGCTTCGCGCTCGCGTTCGGCGGCGCGGGCTGGTTCGCGGGCACGTCCGGCACGTTCCTCGGCACCACGAACGGCGACTTGTTCCCGGCGATGGCGTTCTCGGACGCCGCGGTGCCGGCCAAGTTCTTCTTCCAGTTCGTGTTCTGCGCCGTCTCGCTGGCGATCGTCTGGGGCACGACGCTCGAGCGGATCAAGTTCGGCGCCTATCTGATCTACGCGGTGGTGTTTTCGACGGTCATCTACCCCATCGTCTCGCACTGGATCTTCGGCGGCGGCTGGCTGGCCGCGAACATCGGAATGCAGGACTTCGCCGGCTCCACCGTCGTCCACCTCATCGGCGCCACCGGCGCCCTCGCCGCGCTCCTGCACCTCGGTCCCCGGCAGGGCAAATACGGTCGCGACGGCAAGCCCAACGTCATCCCCGGCCACTCCATGCCGATCGTCGGGCTCGCCGTGTTCATCC
>DASVQB010000003.1:0-177530 GCA_036389295.1 Thermoleophilaceae bacterium
CGTGGCCGCGATCTCGGCGGCCGACGACGCGATCGGCGACGTGATCGCCGACGCGATCGAGAAGGTCGGCAAGGACGGCGTCGTGAACGTCGAGGAGGGCCAGACGTTCGGCATGGACCTCGAGTTCACCGAGGGCATGCAGTTCGACAAGGGCTACATCTCGCCGTACATGGTCACCGACCAGGACCGCATGGAGGCCGTCCTCGAGGACCCGTACATCCTGATCGCGAACCAGAAGATCGGCTCGGTCCGGGACCTGCTCCCGGTGCTCGAGCAGGTCATCCAGGCCGGCAAGCCGCTGCTGATCATCGCCGAGGACGTCGAGGGCGAGGCCCTCGCGACGCTCGTCGTGAACAAGCTCCGCGGCACGTTCACCGGCGTCTCGGTCAAGGCGCCCGGCTTCGGCGACCGCCGCAAGCGGATGCTCGAGGACATCGCGATCCTGTCGGGCGGCGAGGTCATCACCGAGGAGATGGGCCTCAAGCTCGAGAACACGCAGCTCTCGCAGCTCGGCCGCGCCCGGCGGGTGGTCGTCGCCAAGGACACGACGACGGTCATCGACGGCGCCGGCGACTCGGATGCGATCAAGGGCCGCATCAACCAGATCAAGAACGAGATCGAGAACACCGACTCGGACTTCGACCGCGAGAAGCTCCAGGAGCGGCTCGCCAAGCTGTCCGGCGGCGTCGCTGTCGTGAAGGTCGGAGCGGCCACCGAGACCGAGATGAAGGAGAAGAAGCACCGCGTCGAGGACGCGCTGCAGGCCACCCGCGCGGCCCTCGAGGAGGGCATCGTGCCGGGCGGCGGCGTGGCGCTGCTCCGCGCGGCGTCCGCGGTCAAGGTCGACTCGCTGTCGGACGGCGACGAGCAGACCGGCGCGCGGATCATCCTCCGTGCGCTCGAGGAGCCGGTCCGCCAGCTCGCCAACAACGCGGGGCTCGAGGGCTCGGTCGTGGTCAACGAGGTGCGGAAGGCCAAGGCCGGCCACGGGCTGAACGCCGAGACCGGCGAGGTCGAGGACCTCGTGTCCGCGGGCGTGATCGACCCGGCGATGGTCACCCGGTCGGCGCTCGAGAACGCGGCGTCGATCGCCAAGAACATCCTGACGACGGAGTGCATCGTCGCCGAGGTGCCCGAGAAGGAGGGCGCCGGCGTCGGCGGCGGGATGCCGGGCGGCATGGACGGCATGATGTAACGCGGCTGGAAGCTCGCGGAGTTGATGACGGGGGCTCGGCTTCTGCCGAGTCCCCGGCCGTACCAGGGTTCGAGAGCCCGCCTCCAACGGCGGGCTCTCGTCGTTCCGGGCTCAGCCGCCTCCGAGCACCGCCCGCATCCGCCGCGGCGATACCCCGAGCGCCTCCGCGTCCGCCGTGCCGCGCGGCGTGGTCATCGGGATCTCCATCAGCTCCGCCTCCTCCCACACGGCGAACGCGCCGTGGCCGGTCACCGCCTCGACCGCCCGCAGGCCGCGCCGCACGAGCGGCAGCGGCACGTGCAGGAGCCGGCGCCGGCGGCGAAGGGCGCCGAGCGTCTCGCGCGCCATGTCGTCGTAGGTCAGCGTGTCGGGGCCGGCCAGCTCGAAGCGGTCGCGGCCGTCGCCGCGCCCCTCGACCAGGGACATCACGCAGGCGGCCGCGTCGTCGGCCCAGATCGGCTGGTAGCGGGCCTTGCCCGATCCGGAGATCGGCATGGCGGGCAGGAGAGAGAGGGCCTCGAGCAGGCGGATCCAGGGGTCGCGGGGCGAGTAGACGATCGACGGCGCGAACACGACCGACGGCAGCTCCGAGGCGACCACGGCCTGCTCCGCGAGCGCCTTGGCCCGGAAGAAGCGGGCGCGCTCGTGGAGGGACGCGCCGAGCGCCGAGAAGAACACGAACCGCTCGACGCCCGTGCGCTCGGCGGCGCGCAGGAGCCGCAGGGTCGCGACCGCGTTGAGCTCCTCGATCGACGCCCGCGGCTGGTCCCTGATCGACGCCGCCAGGTGGATCACGACCGTCACGCCGCGCAGGGCGTTCCGGAACGACGCCGGGTCCGCCAGGTCGCCCAGCGCGATCTGGACGCGGACGCGCTCGGGGCCGAGCCCGCGCGGGTCGCGGACGAGGCAGCGCACCCGGTGGCCCGAGGCGACGAGCCGCTGGAGCAGGGCGGACCCGAGGTTGCCGGTGGCGCCGGTCAGGAGGATCACGGCGCGGAGGGTAACCGGGCGACGACGACGATCCGCCAGGGAGACACCTCGTTGCGGTGCGCGTCGACGCGGTCGAAACCGGCCTCGCGGAGCCAGCCCTCGACCTCCGCCAGCGAGTAGGTCCGCGCGCCGCTCTCCGCGTAGAAGGCGAGGCCGGTCAGGGCGCCGACCCGGAGGTCCGAGTCGAGCGGCGGGCGGTCGGTGTCGCCCACGACCAGGCAGCCGCCGGGCCCGAGCGCGCCGCGGGCGCGGCGGAACAGCTCGAGCACGCGCTCCGGCGGCAGGTGGTGGATCAGGTTGAACGCCGAGACCGCGTCGAGCCCCTCGCCGAGGTCGTCCTCGAAGACGTCGCCCTCGCGGAACGAGACCCGGTCCGCCATCCCCTCGCCCGCCACGATCTCCCGCCCGACCCGCGCGCTGCCCGGCAGCTCCAGGACGGTCGCGCGGAGCCCGGGGTGCCGGCGACACATGGCCATCGCGAACGCGCCGTGGCCGCCGGCCACGTCGAGGAGCTCCCGCGGCTCGCCGGGCACGAGCGCGGCGTTCGCGTCGTGCTCGCCCCGCGAGAGCTCGTACAGCCCGCGGACGTAGGGCTCCCAGAGCGGGTCGTCGGGGCCGCGGCGGTGCCAGCCCGCCGGCTCGCCGCCGCGGAGCGCCTCGTCGAGGCCGCCCATCGCGTCCCAGTGGTGCCGGCCGAGCCCGCCGGCGAAGGTGGCGATCGACTCCGGCGAGTCGCGGACCAGCAGCCGGGCGGCGGCCGCCGACGGCCGGACGCGGCCTCCCTCGGCCTCGAGATAGCCGAGCGCGGTCAGCGCCGCGGCGAGCGCCTCGACGCCGGCCGGGTCGAGCCCGAGCCGCTCCGCGACGGCCGCCGGATCGGCCGCCTCGTCGGCCAGGGACTCGAACAGCCCGGTCGCGACGCCCGCGATCACCGCCCTGGCGGCGATCGGCGCGACGAAGACGTCGTGGAAGGGGTCGGGCTCGCGGTCGGCCGGCACGGCGCGGAGCCTACGGCCGATCGCCCGGCCCCGGCCGGCGCGGGTACCTCGACCCGGGGAGCGCCGATGGTTAAGATGCCGTCTCCGCGTCGCCCCGGCGCGCCCGAAACCGACTCTAGGAGCCGACCAGAGACCACATGGCCTACGTCATCGCAGAGCCCTGCATCGACACGAAGGACAACTCCTGCGTCGAGGTCTGTCCGGTGGACTGCATCCACCCGACGCCGGACGAGCCGGACTACGACTCGGTCACCCAGCTCTACATCGACCCCGACGAGTGCATCGACTGCGACGCCTGCGTGGAGGCTTGCCCGGTCGACGCGTGCTTCGCCGAGGACCAGCTGCCCGACGAGTGGCAGCGGTTCATCGAGCTGAACGCCGCCTACTACAAGTCGAAGGCCTCGTAGGCCGGGGCCGGCCGGGGCCGGCTAAGGAGCCATCGGCAGCGGCGTGCCCGTGACGGGCGCGCTCGCCGGCGGGACGTCGCCGTTCGGCTGCTGGAGCACCGGCAGCTCCTGGGGCGTCGCCGCCACCAGGCCGCGGGCGGCGTGGAAGATCGCCTGGGCGGCCGGCGCGTCCGGGTCGGTGAGGACCAGCGGACGGCCCTCGTCGGCCCCGACGCGGAGCTCCTCCTGGAGCGGCACCTTGCCGAGCAGCGGCACGTCGAGCTCGTCGGCCAGGACCTGCCCGCCGCCCTCTCCGAAGATCGCGATCCGCTCGCCCCCGGGGGCGGTGAACGGCGACATGTTCTCGACCACCCCGGCGATCCGGAGGTCGAACCGGAGAGCGGTCTCGGCCGCGCGCTTCGCCACGTTCTGGGCCGCCGGCTGCGGGGTGGTGACGATCACGAAGCGGGCCTGGGGGAGCAGCTGGGCGAGCGTCATCGAGACGTCGCCGGTGCCGGGCGGGAGGTCGATCAGCAGGTAGTCGAGCTCGCCCCACTCCACGTCCTCGAGGAACTGGCGGATCGCCTTGTGGAGCATCGGGCCGCGCCATACGATCGCCTGGTCCTGGCGCTCCAGGAAGAACTCGATCGAGATCGCCTGGACGCCGCCGGCCCCCTGGAGGGGGACGATCTTGCGCCGCTCGTTGACCCGCGGCTTGCCGTGCACCCCGAGCATGCGGGGGATCGAGTAGCCCCAGACGTCGGCGTCCATGGCCGCGGCCGGGCGCCCCTCGGCGGCCAGTGCGGCGGCGAGGTTCGCGGTGATCGTCGACTTGCCGACGCCGCCCTTCCCGGAGCCGACGCAGACGACGTTCTTGACCTGGGCGAGCGCCCCGCTCGGCAGCCCGCCCTGGCGGCCGAGCCGCTGCTGGAGGCCCTGCTTCTCCTGGGCGCTGAGGACGTCGAAGCCCACCTCGACCTGGGCCACGCCGTCGAGCCGGCCGACCGCCTCGGCGACCGCCTTCTGGAAGTGCGAGCGCACCGGGCAGCCGGGCGTTGTGAGCGATACCACGACCTCGACCCTGCCCGGGACGGGCTGCTCGATCGAGCGCACCATCCCGAGGTCGACGATGCTCTTGCGAAGCTCGGGGTCGATGACCGTGCGGAGCGCCTCGCGGATCTGGTTCTCGGCCGGCATGCGGCTCCTGACCTTATCGGCCCGGCCTCGCGCGTCGCCGCGGCTCCGCCCCCGGGTCGCTCCTGCCGGCCCGCGGCCGTCCACCAAAAGGAAGCCGGCGGGGCCACGAGGGCCCCGCCGGCTCGAGGGAGGAGAGATACTGCACTACCGGCGGTTGAGCGCCGATAGCTCTACCCCGCGCGTCCGCTCTCCACGGCGCGGGGGCCGAAGGGTGCTACGAGAGCGGCGCCAGCTCCTCCACGCCGCTCTGGAAGCGGTCGATCCCGCGGCTGAACTCGCGGGTCGCGCCGCGGACCTGGGACTCCACGTTGCGACGGTTCCGCTTCACGGTGCGCTCCACGTTCCGGCGGTTCCGGGTGACGGTCCGCTGGACCTGGTTGCGCCGCTGGCGCAGCGTGCGCTCGACCTGCGTCCGGGTGCGCTTGACCTGGCGCTGGACCCGGTTGCGCGCGGTCTCGCCGCGACGCTCGTACTTGCGCAGGTTGGTCGCGACGCGGCGCTGGAGCCGCTCGACCTCGCGCTCGAAGCTGTCGCGGCCGCGCGTGTACGGGCGGACGGTTCCGACGACGGTCTCGAGCACGTTGTCCCGCGCGACGAGCGCGGCGCCGACCGGGATCAGCACGGTGCGCTGGGCCTGCTGCGCGACGGCCTGGATGCCGGTCGCCTCGGCCTTCGCCCGCTGGCCGGCGGCACGGGTCGCGGCGCGCGCGGTGGTGCGTGCGGACGACCGGGTGCGCGCGGCGGTGCGGTTCGCGGCGTTGCGCTGCCGCGTCGCGGCGGCGCGCTTGGCGCTCGCGCTGCGCTGCGTGCTGGTGCGCTTGGCGGTGGTACGACGGGTCGTCGTGCCACGGGCGCTCGTACGGCGGTTGGTGCCGCTCGTGCGCCGGGTGGTGCCGCTCGTACGGCGGTTCGTGCCGCTCGTACGTCGGGTGGTGCTCCTCTGGGTGGTGCGCTGGTCAGCCATGGTGGGGCCTCGCCTCCTCGCCTCTCGGCCTGACGAGTCGCTCGCTCTCGCGGCTGCCTCGTCGTCGGCCCTGTAGGGCGAATCTAACATTATTAGTTCTAACGACAGTAGTACTGTACCGCGAACAGGCGTTCGCAAACACCCTCGCGAGTGTGAGGTGCGGCACTGAGGGTCGACGCGCCCCTCAGGGGGCGGGGGCTAGCGCTCTACGACCGCGGGGAGCCGGTGCTCGCGCACGACGAACCGCATCGCGGGCCCGGTGACCGCGCGGCGCTGCCGGGGGCCGGTCGAGGCCGAGCAGCCGTAGCGCAGCCAGTCGTCGGTGCCGCGCCAGAACTCGCCCGGCGAGATCGCGTGGATCATCGGCGAGTTCTCGCAGCCGAAGACGTGCGTGTCGCGGGTCGGGTTCGCGAAGTGGCCGAGCTCGTGCAGGATCGTCGACTCGAGGTCGAACTCGGCGGCCGAGGGGTAGGCCGGGCCCGGCTGCCACGGGACCTCGGTGTTGAACTGGACGTCCTTCTCGATCACCTCGTCGCCGACCTTCACGTACGTGCGGACGACGCGGCAGGTGCGGCGCCCGCGGGAGCGCTGGCAGCGCTTGGTCTTCTTGACGCGGTAGCGCGGGCGGCTCCAGACGCTGGTCACGCCGAGGGCGTCGGCATCGGTGGCGCTCGAGAAGCCGAACGCCTGGATGCCGTCGCGCACGCCGGGCGGGGTGCCCGTGAGACCGGCGACGCGGAGGTGCCAGCGGGCGGCGGAGACGGTCGCGAGCTCCTCCAGGCGCTCGGGCGTGACGTTCGACGGCCGGGCGTCCTCGGCGTTCACGTAGAGGGAGCTCGACTCCGCGCGCGCGAGCGGCGGGCCGGCGACGGCGGCCAGGGCGAGGGCGACGGCGGCGATGGCGGCGATCGGCCAGGGGCGAGCCCGGAGGTCCACGGGATCGAGTTCGGCTCCGCGGGCCGATTCCTGAAGGGGCCTGGACGAGTGTTCCCTAGGACCCTGGACGGCGCGGCGGCCTGGTGGGTGGCGGGCCTTCGGGGGGCGGCGCGTCAGGCCGCGGCCGGCTCGGCGGCCCGCATGCGGGCGAGCCACACGGTCGGCTCCCGCAGCTCGCGGGTCGTCGGCAGCGCGTCCGGCGAGTCCCAGACGCGGTTCAGCGCCTCGATCCCGCCGTCCGCCACGACGGCGTCGCAGAACGCCTTCCCCTCCTCGTACTGGCGCATCTTGAGGTCGAGGCCGAGGAGCCGCTGGAGGATCCGCTCGGGCGCCGAGCGGCTTCGGCGCCGGCGCTCCATCGCGCTCCGCAGCCCGGCATAGGCGGGGAGGACGCGCTCGCCGACGGCGTCCATCACGTGCTCGGAGTAGCCCTCGATCACGGACATCGCCGGCTGGATCCGGCTCATCAGCCGCCGCTGCTCGCCGGTCTGGACGAGGGCCACGAGGCCGCCCTCGCGGAACGCCTCGACGAGCTTCTGCGGGTCGGGCCACGACGGCAGCCCGCCGGCCGCGCCGCGCTCGATGCGGACCTCGACGGTCTTCATGTAGTCGCGCATCAGCTCGGAGAGGTGGTCGCGGAGCCACGGCACGCCCGAGAACTGGAGGACGTGGGTCAGCTCGTGGAGGACGATCCAGCGGAGGAAGCTGTCGCGGTCGACGCCAAGCTCGCGGACGGCCTTCGACAGGTTGGGGCCGACGAACAGGAGCCGCGGGGAGGCGTCGGCCTCGAGCAGCGAGACGTCGTACTGGCCGAGGACGCGGGTCGACATGTAGCCGATGACGAGGCCCGACTCGGCCGCGAGCGTGGCGCCTGTGACGGTCCGGAGCGCGCCGGCGAGCGGCCCGGCCAGCTCGAGGCGCTTGCCGAGGCGGTCGGCCACGGGCTCGAGCATCTTCGCGAGCGAGTCGAGGTTCGCCTCCGCCCACTCGGCGCGGCTGACCGTCTCCGGGCCCGGGATCGGGCCGGCGGGGGAGAGGGCGGTGTAGTCGCGCAGGTGGCCCTCGGTCTCGGCGACGAGCGCGGGGAAGTCCGCCTCGACCGCCGGCGGCCCGCCCCCGCCCGCGGCGAAGCGGGCGATCTGGCGGGCGAGGGACCAGTCGACCATGGCTGCGTACAAGCTACCGGGGCCGGGTAAGCCGCTGTGGAGATGACGACGGAGCAGGCACGGGGCGCCCGCGCGGGCGCGAGGAACGGCGGCGGTGGCGACGGCGCGACCGAGCCGTCCGACTACGCGGCGATCAACGTCGTGTACGCGACGCTGCTCGCGGGCGTGGTGATCGCCACGCGCGAGCGCGCCCGGTCGGACCCGATCGCGATGCGCGAGCTGGTCCCGCTGTCGGCGGCCACGTTCGCCGTGTCGAAGGTCGTGGCGCGGGAGAAGGTCGGCTCGTGGCTCCGGGAGCCGTTCGTGGACCAGGACGGCCACCCGCCGCGGCCCGAGGGGCGCGGGATCCGGCGGGCCGTGGGCGAGCTCGTCACCTGCACGCGCTGCGTGGGCGCCTGGAGCGCGCTGGGCGTGGTCGGGCTG
Source organism: Thermoleophilaceae bacterium (assembly GCA_036389295.1). Lineage (GTDB taxonomy): Bacteria > Actinomycetota > Thermoleophilia > Solirubrobacterales > Thermoleophilaceae > AC-37. The sequence continues at coordinate 8,256 of DASVQB010000003.1, forward strand.
CGGCTGGCCAGGCCGGACGCGGGTCGGAGCGTCGCGAACGTGCTGGCCGTGTCGGCCGGCAACGACTGGCTCCAGGCCGGTTTCCGCTGGCTCTGCGATCGCGCGGACTGAGCGCGACTACCGCGCGGGGCGCCCGGTGCGGGCCCGGCGACGGGTCTCGCGGCTGTCCGCGGTGACCGCCAGGAAGATCATTCCCGGAACCATGCCCACCAGGGGATAGATCCACAACGGGCCCCGGAAGATCAGCATCGTCGCGCCGAGCACCGTGCCCATCGCGAGCAGGACGGCGACCTCACCTCGGCTGAACTGACTCATGGGCTCAGGGTACCGCCACGATCAGGATCGCGGCCGCGATGGCCACGGGTATTCCGAGGATGAATCCAACCGCCGATCCGGCCGCCATCTGATTCGCGATCTCTGAGGTCGATCGACCCACCTGAGCGGGTGATCGGGCCGCGCCGGTCGGGGGTTCTCCACCCCCCACTTCCCTGCAGTTTCCGGAGATCGGGGAATCGGCCGGCTTTACAAACCGCCGGGGTCGGGTGCAGGGTCGGTCCACACCGGGGGAGAGGAATCGGGTCTTCGGACCTTCACCTCCCGGAAATGCCGACTCGCACCTCGAAGGGAGACCAAATGAGCGGGAGACCCCGCACGCTCGCATGCCGTTTTTCACTCGCACTCGCACTGGCGCTGACGGCGCCGGCCGTCCTCGGAGCGGAGGCGAGGGGAGGCACCTACGAGGTCGTGTCGTGCGACGTCGCGCCCGGCGGCGCGAACCGATCGTGGGTGCCGTGGAGCTCGCCGGGCATGGGAACCGGCGAGCACTGCCCGACGGCAGGGCGCGACGCCGGCGGTCTGTTCGCCGGCTCCGGGGTGAACGTGGGGACGATCCAGCCGTTCTCGTCCGCGTCGCAGACATTCGAGTCTCCGGCCGGCACGTCGATCGTCTACCTCGCCGCGCGCTACTCGTTCCATCGCGTCGATCCCTACTGGCGGGTCGGCGTGTTCGCGGGCGACGGCACGATGCTGCACGGCTGCGAGCCGGCGGCGCACGAGCCGGGCTGCTACTTCCACTCGGGCTCGATCGGCGGGACCTCGGACTGGGGCTTCACCCCGGGCGAGGTCCGGCGCGTGTACGTGCAGACGACGTGCGGCGCCGCCGGCGGCTGCAGCAGCAACACCGCGGCGCCCTCCGGCGATCGTGGCGGCATCCGCCTGTACAGCGGCATGGTCCGCGTGCACGACGAGTCGACGCCGTCGGTGTGGGACGTCGGCGACGGCGCTCTCTCCAACGGCGCGTGGCAGAGCGGCAGCCCGCACGTGGGCTTCGCCGCGAGCGACAACGTCGGGATCCGCCGGAACCGGCTGTACGTGGACGGTCGGCTGCTCCAGGACGACGGCCGCGACTGCGACTTCACCCGGCGCGTGCCCTGCTTCGACGTGACCTACGGGCGCTACACGGTGAACACGGCCGCGCTGAGCGACGGCGACCACGAGGTGAAGGTGGAGGTCGTCGACGCCGCCGGGAACCCCGGCGCGCTGGTCGAGCGCTTCCGGTCCGACAACACGGCGCCGGACGCGCCGCGCGGGGTCGCCGTCGAGGGCGGCGACGGGTGGCGCCAGGCGAACCGCTTCCGCGTCAGCTGGACGAACCCGGCCAGCGCCTCCCCGATCGTGCGGGCCAACTACGAGCTGTGCAACGTGAAGAACGGCGCCTGCACGACCGGTGTGCGCGACGGCGGCGGCATCCACGCGGCCGACCTCTCGGTTCCGGAGCCGGGCCACTACACGCTGCGGCTCTGGCTCCAGGACGAGGCCGGCAACGTCAACGGCGCGAACCGCTCCGAGGCGGTCCGCCTGCGGTTCGACAACGTGCCGCCGGGGGAGGCGTGGCCGGAGAAGCGCAACGGCTGGTTGAACGCCGACGAGGCCAAGAACTTCGACGAGCCGATCCGGCTGAGGGACGGCGAGTTCGTTCCGGTCTCGGGCCTGGCCGGCTACTCGATCACGACGGACGGGACCGATCCGGACGGCACGATCGACGTCCCGGGCGGGGTGTACCGGATCGCGGAGCTCCGCGAGGGCATCACGACGATCAAGGCTCGTGCGATCTCGAATTCGGGCGTTCCGTCCGCCCGCGTGGGCTCGACGACGATCCAGGTCGACAAGTCCAAGCCGGTTGTGGACGCCCCAGGTGCTCCCTCGCCGGAGAAGTGGCATCGAGAGCCCGTGACGCTCCGGCTGGTCGGAACGGACCAGCCGCAACTCTCGGGCATGGGCCCGGCTGGCGAAAACCAGCCGCTCGAAGACGGCGCATTCGTCACCTACCGACTCGACGGCAATGCCCCGCAGTTCGTCCGCGGCGGCGAGGCGAGCCTGACCGTCGAGGACGACGGCGAGCACACCGTCAACTACCAGGCGGTCGACCTCGCCGGGAACAGGTCGGCGGAGCGCTCCCTGCGCCTGCGCGTCGACCGCACCGCCCCCGAGGTCGTCGTCTTCGAGGCCCCGGACGACCGGGACCCGAGGCGGGTGGCCGTGGCCGTCGCCGACCGCACCTCGGGGATCGCGACCGGCGGGCTCGAGATCCGCCTCGTCACGAGCTCCGGCCCCTGGCAGGAGGTCCCCTCGACGCTCGAGGGGAACCGCCTGACCGCCGCGATCGACGACGCGGCCCGCGAGCGAGGCGTCTACGAGCTCCGGGCGCGAGTGGTCGACCGAGCCGGCAACGAGGCGGTCGGAGACCGCCGGCGGGACGGCTCTCCGGCGCGGATCGACACGAGGCCGCTGGCGCCGCCGCCGGCCGATCCGGGAACGCCGAGGACGCCGGGGCCGGCGACGGCCGATGGCGAGACGCCGCGGCCGGCGCCGGTCGACGCGGAGGCGCTTCGGTCGGACTCCAAGCTGGTCGCTGCCCTGGTCAGGCGAACGGCGCCGAAGCCCAAGCCGTGCGCGAAGAAGCAGCGCAAGCGCAAGCGCTGCCCCAAGCCGACCGCCGTCATCCCCACCGAGGAGCTCGTGGGAGCGCTCCAGGTCCCGTTCGGCAAGCAGGCGATCGCGCGCGGCCGGCTCACCACCCCCGGCGGCGCACCGATCGGCGACGCCGTCGTGGACGTGCTGGGCAGGTCCGCGGTCCCCGGCAGCGAGTTCACCCGGATCGCGGCCACGCGGACCGACGCCGCGGGCGGGTTCCGGTACGTGGTGCCCAGGGGGGTCAGCCGGACGATCAGGTTCCAGTACGGCGGATCGCCCTACGTGCGCGGATCCGAGGCCGACCTCAGCGTGGCGGTCACCGCGGCAGCGACGATCAAGGTGAGCCCGCGTGCGGTCGCGAACGGGAAGAGCGTCACGTTCCGCGGTCGCCTCCGCGGGACGCCGATCCCGCGAGGCGGGAAGGTGCTCGACCTCCAGGCGTTCTACCGGCGCAAGTGGCGGACGTTCGCCACGCCGCGTGCGAACGCGAAAGGGGCGTGGAGGTACCGCTACCGCTTCGAGGCCACGCGCGGCCGGGTGAAGTACCGCTTCCGTGTGAAGGTGCGCCCCGAGTCCGCGTACCCGTTCGCGCTCGGGTACTCGCCCGAGGTGAACGTGACCGTCAGGGGCAGGTGATGGGACCTGCCGACACAGCTCCGCGCAGCGCGGGGCAGCCGTTCAGCGCGCGTCAGGCTCAGCCGATGTTGAGCATATGGAGGCGCATGGGGCACGAGGCCGGTGGCACGCCTGCCTCGGGGCTGCTCTGCTGCTTGTCGCAATCGGGTCGGGCGCCGCTGCGGGAGCGGCGCCCGATCGCGTGTCGCGGTCGCGGACGGTCACCGAGCCGAAGCGCTTCGCTGCCACTGGCACGGCGCTTCGCGTGCGGGACGGCCGGTCGCGGGCGGTGCGGGTCGCGATTGCGCTGAGGCACGATCCCGTGCTCGCGCGGGCGCTCGAACGGCGAGTCGCCCTGAGCGGGCGACTCGCCGGGTCGGAGCTCGCGGCGCTGAGGCGGGGCAAGTCGGGTGCTGCCGCGGCCGCTCACCACGAGCGCGTTCGGCATAGGGCACTCGACGCGCTGGACCCCGCTGCACGGGTGGCGTCGAAGTCGCAACAGCGCCTCGCGCGACTGGTGGACTCGCTCGGAGGACGGGTCGCGGGGCGCGACGTCGCAACCGGCATCCTCGTCGCAACTGTCCCGCCCCGGGCCATCCCAAGGATCGCGCGCGAGCCGGCTGTCGAATCGGTCGATCTGGCCTCGGTCAAGCGACCGCTGGGGCTGGAGACGAGCAGCGCCGCGGTCGGGGCTCCGGCGTTCTGGTCGCGCGGCTTCATCGGCGGAGCCGGGCCCGCCGACTCGAGCCCGGTCGATCTCGCGATCGTGAGCGACAAGATCGACGAGGATCATCCGGCGTTCGCCGGGATCGATTTCCAGAGGCCCAGCGACTCATCTCGCGGGACGCGGTGCGGCCAGTACGGCAACGGATGCGAACACGGGACGGAGGTTGCGAGCATGGCGGTCAGCCGCGGCGCCTCGGGATGCGCCGTGTGCGTACCCGGCGATGCGAGCAAGAGGGGAATCGCGGCCGGACTCGACTCGGTCATCGACGCGGACGTGACGGACGCGAGCGGCAACGACCTGGCCTGGGCTCTCGGCATCCCATCGGACGAGGTGGAGGGGGCGCTCGATCCAGCCGAGGTGCTCAGTGACAGCCACGGCTCGGTCGAAAGCGAAGACGACAACGCAAACCTCCGCGGGACCGACCGCTTCATCTCGGCCTACGGAGCGATCATCGCCTACCCGGCCGGCAATGAGGGCCCGGCCCGAACCGTCAACGACGCCTGTATCGCCTACGACACGCTCTGCATGGGCGGCTTCGACACGAAGGGGACCGTCGACTCGGCGGATGACGTGATCCCGGACTTCTCGAGTCGGGGGCCGTCGCCGGGTGGCCGCAAGAAGCCGGACCTCGTCGCCGTCGCCGACAGCGAGTTCGCGAACCAGCACTGGATACGGGACGGCAGGCTCTGGAGCGGAGGCACCGGCACCTCCCTCGCCGCCCCGCAGGGCGCGGCCGCCGCGGCCCTTCTGGCGGGCTCCGGGATCGCCAGCCCGCTCGCCCAGAAGGCGATCCTCGTCGACTCGGCTCGGCAGGGGCGGGCGACGCCCGCGAGCCCGATGGGGACGCAGGCCGGTTGGCAGGCCGACTGGGGGTGGGGCGCCCTCGACCTCGAGTCGGCGCTTCGCGAGCGCACCCACTTCTACACGGACGAGGTCCCCGGCGGGGAGGCGCACTTCTACCGGACCGCGATCGCTGCCCAGGGCGACCGGGCCACGCTCGTCTGGAACCGCCGCGCCCTGGGCTGCGTGCAGGCGGGCTGCTCCACGACCGCCCTGACCCTCACCGACCTCGACCTGGAGCAGCTCGACCCCGACACAGGCGCCACGCTAACGCGCAGCGCCAGCACGATCGACAACGTCGAGCAGGTTCGCTCGCCGTCGATCGGCGACGCGATCTACAAGGTCAAGGCGACCTCGTCCGTCGACGGCCTGCCCGCCGAGCCCTACGCCATCGCGGCCCGGCGGCAGGTGACGCCGCTCGCCGTGCCCCGGCCCGTCGCGACCGCCACCGTCGGCGCCGCGGCCGCCCGGCTGGGCGATCCCGTCACGGTGGTCGCGAGCGTGGAGAACGCCTCCGCGGACCTCACCGGCGAGGACGCCGCCGTGGCGATCGAGCTGCCGCCCGGCGTCGAGCTCGCGCCCGGCTCGCCCGCGCCGACCCGCTCCCTGGGGACGCTCGCCGAGCGCGGCGCACCCGGCGCGACCGCCACCGTCGCGTGGACAGTGCGCGCCACGGGCGACGCCGTGAACCGCATCCGCGTGACCGCCCGCGCCGGCCGCTACGGGGAGACGTTCGCGTCGAGCGACGATGTCGTATTCACCTCCGACGGCACGCCGCCGGCGCCGACGATCGCGACGCCGGCGGGCGAGACGACCGACCCGCGGCTCCCGGTCGCCTGGAGCGCGACCGACTCCGGAACGGGCGTGCGCGACTTCGACGTCGAGGTCTCGACCGACGGCGGCCCGTTCGCGCCGTGGCTCCCGGCCACGACCGCCGCATCGGCCACGTACGAGGGCGCGGCCGGCCACGCCTACCGCTTCCGGGTCCGCGCCAGGGACCGCCTCGCGACCCCGTCGGCCTACCTCGCCTCGCCCGAGGTCCGCGTCGCGGCGGCGACCGGCCCCGGTGGTGACCCGCCCAGCCCGCCGGCGACTGGCCCCGGTGGCGACCCGCCCGGCCCGCCGCCCCCGCCGGCGACCGCCCGCACGAGCCCCGACCTCCGCGTCGGCTCCGTCCGGCGCCGCGGCTCGCGGCTGCTGGTCACCGGCACGATCGTTCCGCTCGCCACCGCGCGCGTGACCGTCGCGGGGGCCCTGAGCGCCCGCGGCCGCCGGACCCGCCCGCGCGCGACCGCTCGCCCGCGCGGGGGCCGCTTCCAGGCGACCCTACCGCTGCCGCGGGCCGCCGCCGGCACGATCACGGTGAGCTACCCGGGCGACGCCCGCTTCGCGCCGCAGGCCGTCCGCCGCCGCCTGCGCTGAGGCCGGCCGCGCGAGAAAGACGTTCAAAGACGGCTTGGCACGGAAAGACTCCCGCGCATGGAGGGGGGACCGTGGGAGCCGCCGAGCGGCACGCCGTCACCGCCGCCGAGCGGCACGCCAGCACCGCCGCCGGGCACGCCGCCGCCGAGCGGCGCACCGTCACCGCCGCCGGACACGCAGGCGCCGTCTAGCGCGCCGCCGTCCGACCTCCCGCCCAGGAGGCGCCGCTGGCTCCCCGTCCTCGCCGGCGTCCTCGTCCTCGCCCTGATCGGCGCGGCCGTCGCCTACTACCTCACCGAGGTCCCGGACCGGCTCGCAGCCGACTACGCCGACCAGGCGAAGCCGGAGCACCAGAGGGCCCGCACCGCCATGCGGCGCGTCTACGCCACGTTCTCGAGCACCACCTTCGGCGTCAGCAGGAAGTCCACGAAGAAGGCGAAGACGACGCGCCAGCAGGCCCGCGCGGTCGAGCAGTCCTCGCGCAGGGAGCTCCGGCAGCTCACGCCGGCGACTAGGGCGATCCGCCGGGCCAAGCGGGCGCTCGCCCGCGTGGACGAGGAGGACCTCCTCGAGGTGCCGAGCGCCCCGCTGCTCGACGGCCGCGGGAAGCTCGAGGACGCGGACGAGATCGCCGACCGCGAGGAGCGCTACCTCCGCGACGCCCGGCGCTTCCTCCGCGACTACGAGCGCGTCGTCGCCTACCGGATCGCGGACCTCGAGTACAACCGCAAGGCCGCCGCCGCCCTCTACGGCGGCATCCTCCGCATCCCCTCGCATCCGACCTCCCCGGCCCAGGTCACGCGGCCGGTCGAGGCGGGCGTGCGCAAGGCCGAGGGCTTCCTGAGCCGCTTCCGGAAGCGCAAGCCGCCGCCGGACCTGCGCCGCGAGCACCGCCTCGGCGTCACGGCCAACGCCCTCGCCCTGAAGAAGCTGCGCGAGCTGACCGGCCAGGTGCGCCGGCTGGACATCGCCGCCGCCGAGGAGACCGACAAGGAGATCGGCGCGATCGGGAAGCGGTACGAGCGCCGGACGAGGGGCGCGATCGCCCGGCTGCTGGGCGGATCGCGCGTCGCCCGGGAGCGCCGCAGCCTGCGCCGGCGCGAGCGCGAGCAGTCCGCGGCGCTCGCCCGTCTCTAGCCGGCTAGCGCCGGACGCCCGCCGGGCCGACCCGGGTGACGCGCACGCCGCGCGCCTTCCGCAGCTGGGACGCGCAGAACGGCGGGTTGACCCACTTCTTCCTCGAGAACAGCCGGGTCTGGTCGCTGAAGTGCCGCGACTGCGGGTTCGTCGAGAGCGAGTAGGTGAGGATCATCCGGTTCTCGGGGCAGCCCCGCTTCGGGAAGTGGGCGACCATCACGAAGCTCGACCCGTGCGGGATGTTCGGGTAGCCGTCCGGCGGCGTCCAGACCACGTTGATCGCGTTGAACACGCCGTCGCTCCCCGGGCCTCCGTGGATCGGGATCTTCTCGCCGTTCCGCGACTCGTACTGGTAGCCGCGCAGCGGCGCGTTCAGCGGGATGCCGGCGCCGCGCAGGTCGGCGACCGCGTCGCCCAGCGCCTGCTGGACCTGCGGGTTGCCGGTGTTCAGCCCGGCGGGCGTGTTGACCGCGTCGTTCGGGTCGAACGGCGTCGTGTACGGCCCGCCCTGCACGCCGCGCGCGCGGTTGATGAACCGCCGGGCGAGGATCGCGCCCTTCGAGTCGAGGTCGTCGCGCAGGTTCCACCTCTCGAGCACGGGGCACGCCTCGGTCACGTCGACCGGTCCGTTCGCGCTCGGCATCGTCGGGCTCGACTTGCACATCGCCACGAGCTGGTCGCGCCACAGCTCGCCCGCGTACTGGCGGTTGTTGAACACCGCCCAGGTGAGGTCGGAGAGCCCGAACCCCTTCCCCGGCCGGCCGTCGCTGCCGTCGAGCCGCTGCTGCACGATCCGCAGCCCGAGCCGCGTGCGGAGCAGCCGCGGGGCGCCCTCGTCGCCGATGATCCGCGCGAACCCGGTCAGCGGCTGCTCGGGGTTCGTCAGCCAGTAGCTGTCGTTCGAGTTCTCCACGTAGTCGCGGCGGAACAGCGACGGCTCGTTGCCGGGCCCGAACGTCCCGGGCACGACGGCGTCCGCGTCCATGCCCCACTCGCACGCGGCCGTCGAGCCGTCGATCACCTGGACGTTCGCCGCCGCGTCGACCGCGGTCCCGACCGGCGTGGTCAGGCACTGCTGCTTCTTCGCGTTCGTGAGGTGCGGGATCGAGCCGATGTCCGCGTAGTAGGCCTCGCCCTTGCGGTCGGCCGCGATCGTGTTCACCCACGGGATGCCCTGGAAGCGGCGCTCGATCGCGTCGAGCTGGCGGACGTTCTGGGCCCGGTTGACCTCGAAGAAGTGGTTCAGGTAGCGGAAGTTCCCCGCGTTCGCGTCGCCCATCGAGAACGCGCGCTCGGGGGTCCACGGGAAGACCGGCAGGCCGAGGATCGAGGTGAGGATCGAGCCGTGGTGGGTCGAGTACAGCGTGCGCGTCCGGGGCTCGAGCTTGCCGTCCTCGCCGCGGGCCTGCACCGTCACCACGTCGGCCTTCATCTGCCGGACCTGGCCGTCGTAGATGTAGCTCGTCGGCATTCCGGGCACGAGCTTCTCCTCGAAGATCGTGAACCGGCGCGCCGTGGAGACGGTGTGGCTCCAGGCCAGGTTGTCGGTGTGCCCGATCAGCACGCCGGGGTAGCCGAACAGGCTGCCGCCGATCACGTTCAGCTTCCTCGGGATCGTGAGGTGGGCCTCGTAGAAGCGCTCCGTCCCGTCCCACGGGAAGTGCGGGTTGCCCAGCACCATGCCGCCGCCGCTCTTCGTGGCCTGGCTGCCGAGCCCGTAGGCGTTCGAGCCGATCCCCAGGTTCTCGCCGAGCCGGTCGTCGAGCTCGCGCAGCATCGCGGCGTCGGGCGCGCCGCCGCCCGCCGGGAGCAGGGCCGGCACGGCCGGCGCGGCCGTGGCGATGCCGTCGACGGCCACGCCCTGGCTGGCCAGGATCCCGAGCTGCCAGAAGCGCCGGTAGGCGTCGAGCTCGCTGATCGGCTTGACCCAGTCCTTCCCGCGGCAGCGCGGGTCGGGGATCCTCGCCACGCCGGTGTCCTTCAGGTAGCGGTTGTAGCCCTTCACGTAGCCGCGCACGGTCTGCCTGACGATCGACAGCGGGCCGACCGGCGGCGGCTTGGCGAGCAGGTCCTCGACGACGTGCGTGTCGATCGCCCGCTGGAAGAAGAAGTCCGAGTCGAGGTTCTTGTAGACGGCGCTGTTGCCGCGGTTCACGTAGGTGGCGTTCGGGTCGAAGTAGCGCGAGCGCTCGCCGCGGACGGTCAGGTACGTGTCCGCCATCTCGCAGACGTTGTCCTGCGCGAACGCGTAGCCGTAGCCGTAGCCGATGCCCTCGTAGTTGCGGGCCTGGATGTGGGGGATGCCGTACGCGGTGCGGCGGATGACCGCGGACGGTCCCGACGGCTTCCTCTTCGCGGCCGCGCGCGCCTGCGCGTCCGTCGCGCCGGCGGCTCCGGGAGCGGCGAGCGGGGTCGCGAGCGCGACGGTGAGGAGGAGCGCGGCCGCGGTCGCCCGGCCCCTGCGACGTTCGAGCATCGGACGGAGACGGTAACCGATCCGGGGTAGGCGGCCCGCCGGCTATCGGCGGGCGAGACCGGCGCGCAGCGACGCGACGCGCTCCGCCGAGGCCTCGAACGGCGCCCGCGCGAGCGCGCCCCGCCCGAGCGCGTCCGCGAGCCGCGCCTGCGCCCGGACGCCGGCGGCGTAGCTCGACGCGAACAGCAGGAGGTCGTTGCCGGCGCGCGCCGCGCGCAGCGCCCGCCGCTCGGGCGAGCCGAACCGGGTGGCCGACTCCGTGCCGAGCGAGTCGGTGATCGTCACGCCGGCGAAGCCGATGCGGCCGCGCAGCTCGCCGCCGAGGATCCGCGGCGAGAAGACCGCCGGGCGGTCGGGGTCGAGCGCCGGGTACGCCGCGGTGCTCGTCATCACGAGCTCGAGCCCGTCGTCGACGAGCCGCTCGTACGGCGCGTAGTCCTCGGCGCGCAGCGTCGCGGCCGGCAGGTCGATCGCGTTCATCCGCCGGTCCTGGTCGAACCGCGCGCCGCCGAGGCCGGGGAAGTGCTTGGCGGTGGCCGCGACGCCGCCCTCGCGCAGCCCGCGCGCGAACGCGGCGGCGAGCCGCGCGACCGTCGCCGGCCTCGAGGAGAAGGCGCGGCCCTGCGCGCGCATGATGCGGCCGGGCCGCCCGATGTCGACCACCGGCGCGAGGTCGACGTTCACGCCGACGCCGCGGAGGTTGCGCGCGGTGTCGAGTCCCTCGGCGCGCGCGAGCGGCTCGCTGCCGGCCCGTCCCAGCTCGGCGGGGGAGCGCCGCGGGGCGCCCGCGAGCCGCTTCACGACCCCGCCCTCCTGGTCGATCGCGACGAGCAGCGGCGGGTCGCCCGCCGGCCGCCAGCGCTGGAGCGCCGCGGTGAGCCGCCTCAACTGGCCGCGCGAGCGGATGTTGCGGGCGAAGAGGATCACGCCGGCGGCCTCGCCGCGGCGCACCCGCCGCAGGAGGTCCCGCGGGGCGCGCACGCCGTCGAAGCCGAAGACGATCCGCTGCCCGGCGAGCTGCGCGGGAGGCAGGGCGTCCGCCGCGGAGCGGACCGGCATCGCGGCGCGGGACGGCTGGGACTCCGGCATCGCGGCCCGCGAGGGGCGCGGCTCCGGCATCGCCGCCCGCGAGGGCCGGGGCTCCGGCATCGCCGCCCGCGAGGGGCGCGGCTCCGGCATCGCCGCCCGCGAGGGCCGGGGCTCGGACTGGGCGGTCGCGGTCAGGAGGGCCGCCGCGGCGGCCGGGACGAGCAGGAGGCCGAGCCTCACGCCTCCTGGTACTCGCCGAACTCGTCGCGCATGACGCCGCAGACCTCGCCGAGCGTGGCCCGCTCGCTCAGCGCGGCGCGGATCGGCACGAGCAGGTTGCCGTCGCCGCGGGCCGCCTCGCGCAGCTCCTCGAGCCGGGCGCGCAGGGCCTCGTGGTCGCGATCGGCCTTGAACGCCTTCAGCCGCTCGACCTGGTCGGTCTCGGTCTGCGGGTCGACGCGCAGGATCTCGACGTCGTCGACCTGGTCGGTCACGTACTCGTTCACGCCCACCACCACGTCCTGCTTCTGCTTGTAGCGTTGGTCGTACCCCCACGCCGACTCCTCGACCTCGGCCCGGATGAACTGGATCGCCTCGACCGACCCGCCGAGCTCCTCGACCCGGTCCATCAGCTCCTGGGCGCGCTCCTCGATCTCGTCGGTCAGCGCCTCGACGAAGTACGAGCCGGCGAACGGGTCGACGGTGTCGGCGGCGCCCGACTCGTGGGCGAGGATCTGCTGCGTGCGCAGGGCGATCCGCGCGGCGCGCTCGGTCGGCAGCGCCAACGCCTCGTCGAACCCGTTGGTGTGCAGCGACTGGGTGCCGCCGCACACGGCGGCGAAGCCCTGGAGCGCCACGCGGACGATGTTGTTCTCCGGCTGCTGGGCGGCCAGCGTGACGCCTCCGGTCTGGGTGTGGAACCGGATCGTCTGCGACTTCGGGTCCTCGGCGCCGAACCGCTCGCGCATGATCCGCGCCCACATCCGCCGGACGGCGCGGAACTTCGCGACCTCCTGGAACACGTTGTTGTGGCCGTTGAAGAAGAAGGCGAGCCGCGGGCCGAAGTCGTCGACCTTCAGCCCGGCGTCGATGGCCGCCTGCACGTAGGCGATCGCGTTCGCGAGTGTGAACGCCACCTCCTGAACGGCCGAGCAGCCCTTCTCGCGCATGTGGTAGCCGGAGATCGAGATCGTGTTCCACTTCGGGATCCGCTCGCGGCAGTAGGAGAACAGGTCGGTGGTCAGCCGCATGGCCGGCTCGGGCGGGTAGATGAAGTTCCCGCGCGCGATGTACTCCTTGAGGATGTCGTTCTGGGTCGTGCCCCGGAGCTGCTCGGCCGGCACGCCCTGCTCCTCGCCGACCAGCTCGTAGAGCAGGAGCAGCACGGCGGCGGGCGCGTTGATCGTCATCGACGTGGAGACCTCGCCGAGCGGGATCTGGTCGAAGACGCGGCGCATGTCGTCGATCGAGTCGATCGCGACGCCCGTGCGGCCGACCTCGCCCAGGCAGAGCGGGTCGTCGGAGTCGCGGCCGAGCTGGGTCGGGAGGTCGAACGCCATCGACAGCCCGGTCGAGCCGTGCTCGATCAGGTAGCGGAACCGCTCGTTGGTCTCCCTGGCGGTCGCGTAGCCCGCGTACTGGCGCATCGTCCATTGCCGCTTGCGGTACATCTCGGCGTGGATCCCGCGCGTGAACGGGAACTCGGCGGGCCGGCCGAGCCGCTCCTCGAGGCCGGGCGCGACGTCGCTCTCGTCGTAGACCGGCTGGATCTCGATCCCGGAGTCGGTGAACCGGCGTGGGTCGTCCGGGCCGACTATCGGGGCGATCGACGGCTTGTGCTCGGGCTTCGTGGCCACGCGCAGAGGATACGAGCGGTCAGCGCAGGCCGGCGGCACGCGCGAGCTCGGCGGCCGGCCGATCGGGGTCGTCGAGCAGCCCGTCCAGCCGATCGCCGGCGAGCGAGCGGACCTTCGCGGCCAACCGCTCCGCGCTCATCGGGTTGCCGGGCGACCCGATCGGCGCCTCCACGCGGGCGACGACCTCGCCGCGCGCGACGAGCCTCGCCTCGGGCTCCCCGAGGGCCGGGTCGGTCCGAACGCGCACGGCGGTCGCGGCCGCCCGGACCTCCGGGTCGAGCGCGGCGAAGCTCGCGACGCCGGGAGCGCCGCGCATCAGCGCGTACGCCGTGAGGTACGGGATCGAGAACTTGGCCTCGAGGCCGTCGCGCGGGTCCTCGATCTCGGCGGCGGTGAGCGAGACGGGGTGGACGACCGCCTCGAGCCCGCCGCCGGGCCCGACCCCCCGCTCGCGGGCGGCGAGGGCTGCGTCGATCGCGCCGTGGGTCTGGAGGCAGCACGGGTAGGCCTTGATCCAGTTCTCGGCGACGGCGTCGCCGCCGGGTCGGGGGTCGACCCAGCGCGCGCCGTAGGCTGCCTCCCAGCCGCGCTCGACCTCGGGGCGCGCCGACGCGCCCTCGGCGGCGAGCCGGGCGGCGCGGACTCCCGCGGCGGCGGCCGAGCCGACCTGGAGGGACTTGCCGTCCGAGCCGAACGCCGAGCGGAGGCCGGCCGTGGCGAGCAGCGACAGGCGGAGCGCCGCGCTCGTCCGCTCGCCGTCCAGCTCGAGCAGGGCCGCGGCGGCGGCCGCCGCCCCGACGGCGCCGCACGTGGCGGTCGGGTGCCAGCCGCGCTCGCGCATGGCGGGGTGGTTCGCCGACGTCAGCTGCGCCATCGCCTCGAAGCCCGCGGCGTAGGCGTCGAGCACCCGCCCGGCGCTCGCGCCCAGCTCCGCCCCGAGGACGAGCGCGGCCGGCGCCACGGGCGCGCTCAGGTGCGCGAGCCCCGGGAGGTAGGTGTCGTCGAAGTCGAGGACGTGGCCGGCCGTGCCCGCCGCGGCGACCCTCGCTTCGATCCCGTCGGCCGCGGCGGCGGCCGCCCGCGCGGCGGGCTGCGAGCGGCCCGCGGCCGCGCAGGCGAGCCAGTCGAGCAGAGCCAGGCGGTGACCGGCCGCGGCCATGGCCCGCGAGCCTACGCGCTCGCCGCGGCTACGCCTCGGCGCCGGCCCCGCTCGCCGACCGCAGCCGCAGCGACCGGAACAGCGGAAGCCCCGCCACGTCGATCGCGACCTTGGCGCCCGCGCCCGCCAGGAGCGCGGTGAGGACGTCGGTCAGCGAGCCCCAGGTGTCGTCGTAGACCGTGAGCAGGTAGACCAGGCTCGCGACGAGGATCGCCACGATGGTCCAGACGAGGTCGACGAGCCGCAGGCTCTTGACCAGCTCGACGGCGCCGCCCGCGCGCCAGCCCGTGCCGGTGGCGCGGCTCTCGACCTGCTTCATCTCCGGGCTGCCGAGCGTCGCCCAGCCGCGGAAGCTCAGCGGGTCGGCGTGCCAGTTCGGCTGCCGGTCGCTGTCCGGGACCTGCGGCAGGTCGCCGGGCGGCTGCGGGACGCTGAGAAGCAGCCGGTCGAGCCGGACGTCGAGCGCGTAGCGCTGCTCGGCGGTCAGCGCGAGCACCGAGGTCGTGAGCTCGTCGTCGAGCGCGGCGACCTCGGCCGCGATCCCCGCCGCGGCGGCGTGGGTCCAGACGTGCTTGAAGCGGTGCTGCCACCACGTCTCGCGGATCACGCGGGCGACCAGGTCGTCGGCCGCCTTCGTGTCGGTCGGCTCGTGGTTGAGCGCGAGCTCGAGCATCTCGGCGTCGCGGCGGACGTTCGAGTCCGCCCAGCGGCGCGCGCCGCCCGCGACCTGGAGGTCGGGCACCGCCTGCGGGCCGTCGACCACCGCGTGGAACCGCCGGGCGGCCGGCTCGATCCGGAGCCAGCGCTGGATCCGCGCGATGATCTCGAGCACGCGGACCGTGTCGTCGTCGAGGTCCGCGTCGCTCCGCGCGGACTCGATGTCGCCGCGGACCTGGTCGACGTGGGTCGTCTGGACGGTGCCCGGGTCGGCGTTGTCGCCGACCAGGTCGATCATGTTCCACGACGCCGGCCGGGTGCGCTCGGCGCGGTGCTTGCGGTACTTCTCGAGCGCCTCGTCGAGCTTCTCGAGCAGGAAGCGGCGCCGGCGCGCGATGGCCCGGAGCCTCGGGCCGAGCGTGCCCAGGACCACGCCGATCACCACGAGCGCGAGGGCGACCAGGAGCGACAGCGCCGAGCGGACCTGGACCGTCACCGACTTGTCGCCGAAGCCCGCCGCCGAGCCGGAGTACTGGCCGGGGCTCGGCTCGTCGACGACCTTCACCGTCGCGGTCGCGTGGAACGGGTTCGCGGGATCGCGGACGACGCCCTCGATCTCCACCGACGCGTCGCCGTCCCCGTCGCCGCCGAGCCGGACCGTCCTGCCGGCCGCCCCCGCCGCCAGGCCGGGCACCCCGCGGCCCTTCAGGTCGAACGTCTTCGACTCGCAGCTCGTCTTCGCGCGCCACGTGCACTGGAGGCGGACGGTGTCGGGTTCGAGCCTGACGTCGCCCGCGGTCGAGAGCGGGACGGGCACGAGGGTGGTGGTCCTCCCGTCGCGCACGTCGAGCACGACGGTCCCGTCGAGCGAGGACGGGTCGCTCGTCTGGGACACGGCGAAGCGGACCGCGATCGCGCGCTCGCGGCCGGGGCGCACCGTCACGCGGCCGCTCGCGGCCGGCCGGCCCTCGACCTCGAGCGCGACGCGGGCGTCGGTGCTGCCGGGGACGGCGTGGTCGCCGGTCGGCCGCACGGCGACGACGCGCGGCGCCCCGTTCGGCAGGTACCGGACGCGCACCAGGAGCGGCCGCTTGGCCGTCAGCGCGAAGCGGACCGAGCCGACGAGCGTGTCGCCCTCGGCCGGGCACTTCCCGGTCTCGACCGCGCTGGTCGCGGGAGGCCTCTCGCCGTCCACCTTCGCGCACGGCGACAGGTAGAGGGTGCGCGCCGTCCTGCCGCCGATCAGGCTGAACGACCGCTCGCGCGCACCGGCCTCGCACGGCACGAGGGCGAGCGCCGCGGTCGCGGCGAGGACCGCCTTCAGCGCTCGTGAGTCCTTCACCAGCAGCGAGCCTAATCGCGGTGGCAGGCCGCGTGCAAGGCCGCGCGCCGGTGAGGGCTAAGGTGGGCCGCATGGAGGTGACCGTGCGCCTGTTCGCGATGCTGCGCGAGCGCGCCGGCGCGAGCGAGGTGACCGTCGAGCTGCCGGACGGGGCGCGGGTTCGCGACGCGCTCGACGCGCTGGGCGGGCTGGCCGGCGACATGCCGCTCGTGATGGCGGTCAACCGCGAGTACGCGCCCGAGGACGCGCCGCTCGACCCCGGCGACGAGCTTGCGCTGATCCCGCCGGTGAGCGGCGGCGCCACGAGCGTCGCGCACGCGCGGGTGACCGCCGACCCGCTGTCGCTCGACGCGCTGGTCGCCCGCGTGCGGGACCCGCGGGCGGGGGCGGTCGTCACGTTCCAGGGGGTCACGCGCGAGGTCGAGCTGCTCGAGTACGAGGCGTACGTGGAGATGGCCGAGGAGCGGATCGCGGCGATCGCGGCGGACGCGGTCGAGCGGCACGGGCTGTGCGCCGCCGCCGCCGAGCACAGGGTGGGGGAGGTGCCGCTGTCCGAGCCGAGCGTGGCGGTCGCCGCCTCGGCGCCCCACCGCGGCGAGGCGTTCGCGGGCGCGCGCGAGATCATCGACCGCGTGAAGGCCGAGGCGCCGATCTGGAAGAGGGAGGTCGAGGGTGGCGAGGGACGCTGGGTCGAGGGAGCTCGACCCTGAGGCCCGCGAGCTCCTGAGGGCGCTGCCCTCGGTCGAGGAGCTCGCGACCCGGCTCGAGGGGGTCCCGCACGCGACCGCGGTGCGGGCGGCGCGCGAGGCGATAGCCGCGCGGCGCTCGGAGATCGCGTCCGGGTCCGCCGCCGGCGGCGACCTCGAGGCGCTGGCGGCCGACGCGCTCGCGCGCGTGGAGGCCGGGCGGCGCGCGAGCCTCCGGCGGGTCGTGAACGCCACCGGCGTGATCGTCCACACCAACCTGGGGCGGGCGCCGCTGGCCGAGTCGGCCGTCGCCGCCGCGGCGGAGGCCGGCCGCGGCTACTCGAACCTCGAGTACGAGCTCGGCGCCGGGCGGCGCGGCTCGCGCCAGGCGCACGTCGAGGGGCTGCTCCGCGAGCTGACCGGGGCCGAGGCGGCGGTGGTGGTGAACAACTGCGCCGCGGCGGTGCTGCTCGCCGCGGCCGCGCTGGCCGCCGGCCGCGAGCTGGTGGTCTCGCGCGGGCAGCTCGTCGAGATCGGCGGGTCGTTCCGCGTGCCGGACGTGGTCGCGCAGTCGGGCGCCCGGCTGAGGGAGGTGGGCACGACCAACCGCACCCGGCTCGCCGACTACGAGCGCGCGCTCGGCCCGGACACCGGCGCGGTGCTGCGGGCGCACCAGTCGAACTTCCGGACGGTCGGGTTCGTCGAGGAGGTGGCGATCGAGGACCTGTGCGGCGCCGCGGCGCGCGCGGGCGTGCCGGTGATCGACGACCTCGGCTCGGGCGCGCTCGCCGAGGGCGTGCCGGAGCTGGCCGACGAGCCGGGGGTCGCCCGCTCGGTGGCGGCGGGCTGCGCGGTCGCCTGCTTCTCCGGCGACAAGCTGCTCGGCGGGCCGCAGGCCGGCGTGATGGTCGGCCGGCGCGACGCGATCGAGCGCTGCCGCAGCCATCCCCTCGCCCGCGCCGTGCGGATCGACAAGCTCTCGCTCGCGGCGCTGGAGGCGACGCTGCGGCTCTACCGCGACCCGGCGGAGGCCGTTCGCGAGGTGCCGGTCCTGCGGATGCTCGTCGCGGCGGAGCCCGAGCTCCAGGCGCGCGCCGAGCGGATGCGCGACGCGATCGTGGCGGGCGGCGTCGACGCGCGGGTCATCCGCGCGAGCGGCCGAGTCGGCGGCGGCGCCCTGCCGCTCCTCGAGCTCGAGGGCCCGGTCTGCGCCGTCGACCCCGCGCCGCTCGCGCTCGACGAGCTGGCCCGCCGGCTGCGCGGCGCCGACCCCCCGGTCGTCGGCCGCGCACGCGAGGGCTGGCTCCTGCTCGACCCCCGCACGCTCGACGACGAGGGCACAGGGTTGGCGGCGGACGCTGTGGTCGACGTCTTCCGGTAGTCATCCGCTCGTTGATGACCCCCCGACGCGACGATCGCCCGCCGCTCACCCTGGGCACGGCTGGGCACATCGATCACGGCAAGACCGCCCTGATCTCTGTGCTCACCGGGAAGAACACCGATCGCCTGCCGGAGGAGCGGTCCCGCGGGATCTCGATCGAGCTGGGCTACGCGCCGCTCGACCTGCCGAGCGGCCGGCGGCTGTCGGTGGTCGACGTGCCGGGGCACGAGCGCTTCGTCCGGACGATGGTCGCCGGCGCGTCCGGCGTGGACCTGTTCCTGCTCTGCGTGGCCGCCGACGACGGCGTGATGCCGCAGACGCGCGAGCACGTCGCGGTGCTGCGGCAGCTCGGCGTCGAGCACGGCGTGGTCGCCGTCACCAAGGCCGACGTCGGCGAGCCCGAGCTCGCGGCCGAGGAGGTCGCGGAGCTCCTGCCCGGCGTGCCCGTCGTGGCGGTGTCCGCTCTGGCGGGGACCGGTCTCGACGAGCTGCTCGCGGCGCTCGACTCGGTGGCCGCGGACCTGCCGGGGCGCGCCGGCGCGGACGGCCCGCTGCGCCTCCACGTCGACCGGTCGTTCACCCTGCGCGGGATCGGAACCGTCGTGACCGGGACGCTGTGGTCCGGCGACGTGGGGGCCGGCGACGCGGTGCGCGTGCTGCCGCTCGGGCTCGACGCGCGGGTGAGGTCCGTGCAGGTGCACGACGAGCCGGTCGAGCGCGCCCAGGCCGGCCAGCGCGTGGCGCTCAACCTCGCGGGCGTCGGCTGGCGCGAGGTCGGGCGCGGCGACGTGGTGACCACGCGCGACGCCGAGCTGCGGCCGTCCTACCTGCTCGACGCGTCGGCTCGCCTGGAGGCGGCGGCCCGCCCGCTGCGGCGGGGCGCCCGCGTCCACGCCCACCACGGGACGCGCGAGGCGCCGGCCCGGGTCGTGGCGCTCGAGGGCGACGGCGGGCTCGCGCCGGGCAGCGACGCGCTCGTGCAGCTGCGGCTGGAGGCGCCGCTCGTCGCGGCGGCGGGCGACCGGCTGATCCTCCGGCAGCTCGCGCCGCCCGACACGGTCGGGGGAGCGACGGTGGTCGACCCGGCGCCGCGCAAGCACGGCGCCCGGCCCGAGGTGGTCGAGCGGCTGCGCGCGATGGAGCGGGGCGAGGCCGTCGAGCCGGAGCGGCCGGAGCCGGCCGGCGCCGCGGGGGCCGGGCCGGGAGCCGACGCCGGCGAGCCGCCGCCGCTCGACGAGGCCGCGCTGCGGCTGGCGGCGCTGCTCCGCTCCGACTGGGCCACCCCGCGCGCCGACGTCGACCTGGCCGCGGCGGCCGACCTCGACCCGCACGCGGCCCGCGACCGGTTCCGCCGCCTCGAGCAGGCGGGTCAGGCCGTCCGGGTCGGCCCGAGCCTCCACTTCCACCCCGAGCCGCTGTCCGAGCTCGAGGCGCGCGTCGTGGCGATCTGCGAGCGCGACGGCGGCGCGACGATCGCCGGCGTCCGCGACGAGCTGGGCACGTCGCGCAAGTACGCGCAGGCGCTGCTCGAGCACCTCGACCGGACGAGGGTGACCCGGCGCGACGGCGACGTGCACGTGCTGCGCGGGCGGCGGGGGTAGCCGGAGCCGCGCGCCGGCGCCGGCTACCTCGCCGGCGACTGGAGCAGCGTGACCGCGAGCCCCTCGTCGAGCCGCAGCGCCGCCAGGCCGGCGGCGGAGATCGGCGTCGGGCGCGGCGCGACCAGCCGGATCAGGGTGAACGTGTCGGTCTCGCGCCGGGCGGCCGGCGCGAAGCCCGGGACGGTCGGGGCCGGCGGTCGCGGCGGGCGCGGCGTCTGGCCGGGTCGCCGGCTCGCTACCGCGACGAGGTCGATCTCCGACACCGGGTGGAGGGCCTTCGGGAACTCGTCGAGCCCGCTCGCGTAGAGGCGCAGCGGCACCGAGCCGGCGACCGGGTTCACGACCACCGCCCGCTCTGCGGCCGCCGGGCCGAGCGCCTCGGCCACGCCGCGCCAGTCGTCGCGCTGGTACTCGGGTCGGGCGAGCACGGCGATCACGGCGACCAGCGAGAGCGCGCACAGGGCGGCCGCCGCGCCCAGGCCGGCGGGCCGCGACGCGAACCCGGCGGCCAGGACGACGGCGAGCGCCGGCACGGCCGCGATCAGGTTGCGGGAGAGCAGCAGGTCGGCGCCGCCGAGCGCGAGGACGAGCGGGATGCCGACGGCGGCGGCCAGCAGCGCCGCGGCGGCGAGCGCCCCGCTGCGCTCCCCCTCGCGCGTGCGCGTCAGCGCCAGGGCGAGGCCGATCGCGCCGAGGACGGCCCCGGCCGCGGTGAGCGCGGCCTCGAGCGGCGCGTCGTAGCCGAGCAGGAGCTGCTTCGGCACCTGGGCGACGCGCGTCGCGAGGGCGGTCCCCTCGATGAAGTTCGAGCCGGGGTTGCCGGACTGGTCGATCGCGAGCGGGAGGAGGACGAGGCCGGCGGCCGCGACGCCGGCGCTCGCCCGCGCGGCGCCGCGGCGGTCGGGGGCGCGCAGCAGTAGCCACGCGCCGAGCGGCAGGACCACGAAGATCGCGAAGTAGTGGGTGGCGAGCGCGAGGGAGGAGGCGACGGCCCAGAGGGCGAGCGGACGCCGTCCGCCGGCGCCCGCGTCCCAATCCGCGCGCGGGGGCGCGGCGCGCACCGCGAACAGGGTCGCCAGCGCCGCGAGCAGCACCAGCAGCGCGTACGCCCGCGCCTCCTGCGAGTACCAGACGAGCAGCGGGTTGACCGCGGCCAGCGCGGCGGCGACGAGGCCGGCGCGCTCGGAGACCAGCTCGCGCCCGAGCGAGTAGACCACCGGCAGCGTGAGGACCCCGACGAGCGCGGAGAGCGAGCGGACGCCGACCTCGCCGGTCCCGAGGGCGCGCGTCCACAGCCACGCGAGGAGGTAGTAGAGCGGCGGCGTCTTCTCCGTATCCGGGATGCCGTCCAGCAGGTGGCCGAGGTCGCCGCGCAGCAGCCGGACGGTCGCGCCCTCGTCGATCCAGAGGCTCTGGAGGTCGAGCGTCGCGAACCGCAGGGCCGCGCCGGCCGCCACGATCCCGGCCAGCGCCGCGACCGTGCTCCGGTTCGGGCGCCGCGCGGTCACCGGCGGCCGAGGATATCCGCGCGTGGAGCGGCTCCTACGGCTCGCGCCGGACGCGCGAGCGGGCTACGAGCCCGCGGGCGCGGCGACCGTGTCGATCACGTCCTCTACCCGCGCGACCGCGAGGATCCGGTCGATCGGGCCCTCGCCCTTCAGGAGCATCAGTCGCCGCCCCTCCTCGCGGGCGCGCCGGTTCGCCTTGACCAGCACGGCGATGCCGACCGAGTCCATGAACTCGAGCCGCCGCAGGTCGAGCTCGATCGTCGCCGGCCGTTCGGCCTCGACCCGCTCGAGCTCCCGGGTCAGCGCGGGCGCCGAGCTCAGGTCGAGCTCGCCGGTCAGCGCGACCCGCACGCGGTCGCCGTCGCGGCCGACCAAGATCCCCAGGTCCGACGTCGCCGGCTCGGGCTCGGCGCTCGCCTCGGTCGCCACGCGCGGCAGCCACTCGAGCCACTTCGGCAGGTACCAGTTGGCGTCGCCGAGCAGCTTCATCGACGCCGGGAGCAGCACGGCCCGCACGACCGTCGCGTCGATCAGCACGGCGGTCGCCAACCCGATGCCCATCATCTTGAAGTCGAGCGCGCCCAGCGTGGCGAAGATGCCGAACACGCCGACCATCACCACCGCCGCGCTCGTCACGACGCCGGCCGTGGCGTTGATGCCCTTCGCCACCGCCTCCTCGGTCCCGGCGCCGCGGTCGAACGCCTCGCGCACGCGGCTCAGGATCAGGACGTGGTAGTCCATCGAGAGCCCGAACAGGATCACGAACAGGAACAGCGGCAGCCACGACGTGATCCCGTCGATCGACTCGTAGCCCAGGAGCGACTCGAAGCGCCCGTCCTGGAACACCAGCACGAGGACGCCGTATGCCGCCCCCACCGACAGCAGGTTCAGAACGATCGCCGTGATCGGGATGACGATCGAGCGGAACGTGGTCATCAGGAGCAGGAACGCGAATCCGAGCACGAACGCGAAGACCCACGGCGCGCGCGACCTCATCAGGTCGTTGAAGTCGTCGGACTCCGCCGTCATGCCCGCCACGTGCGACTCCAGGCCGGCGGCGCCGAGGGTCTGCGGGATGACGTCGTCGCGCAGCATGCCCAGGGCCTTGATCGACACGTCGTCGGTGCCGTTACCCGCCAGCGGGACCGACACCTCGGCCACCGTCTTGTCGCGGTTCACGCGGATGTCGATCGGCTCCTGCATGTAGCCGGTCGCGGTCGCCAGGAACTCGAGCGACCTGATCGCCTCCTGGGCCTTCGCGCTGGTCACGTCGCCGGCCTTGACGACGACGATCGCCGGAAGCGGCCCGCCGGGGAACGCCTTCTCGATGCGGTCGAGGGTCTGGGTCTCCGGGAGGTCCGACGGCAGGCCGTTGACACCCGAGTTGACGGTCTTGAGTCCGAGCGCCGGGATGCAGAGCGCGACGAGCAGGCCGCCGGCGAGGACGACCGCCACGACCGGCCGGCGCAGGACGCGCGCGATGATCCACGACCACAAGCCGCCCGCCCCGCGGCGCTGGCTGCGCCGGCCGACGAGCGGCACGCGGCCCTTGTCGATCCGGTCGCCGAGCTTCGACAGGAGCGCCGGGAGCACGGTGATCGACCCGACCATCGCGATCGCGACGACCATGATCGTCCCCGTGCCGAACGACTGGAACGTCTTGTCGCCGGTGATGTACATGCCGGCCATCGCCACCATCACCGTCAGGCCGGAGACCAGCACGGCACGGCCGGAGGTCGCCGCGGCCGCGGCGAGCGACGCCTCCTCGCTGCGCCCGCGCCTGCGCTCCTCGCGCTCGCGCCTGATGTAGAAGAGGGAGTAGTCGACGCCGACCGCCAGGCCGACCAGCACCACGACCGACGAGACGGCCTCGTCGACGGGCCAGGCCTGGCTCAGCAGGCCGACCAGCCCGAGCGTCGCCATCACCGCGGACATCCCCAGGAGGAGCGGCAGGCCGGCCGCCATCAGGGCGCCGAACGCGACCAGCAGGATCGCGAGCGTGACGGGCAGCGACAGCGTCTCGGCCTTCTTGAGGTCGTCCTCGAAGGACTTGTTGAACGCCTTCGAGGCCGTGGCGTCGCCCATCTCCTCGATCAGGAGGTCGGGGTGCGCTCGCTGCGCGGCCGCCACCGCGGCCAGGGGCGCCGCGACGCGGTCCTCGGCCTGGTCCGTGTCCCCGGCGATCTGGAAGATCTCGAGCACCGAGCGGTTGTCGCCCGAGACCTGGCCGCCGTGCCCCTTGGACAGGGGCCTCTGGAGGGCGACCACGTGGGGCGTTCGCGCGAGCCGCGACTCGACGTCGGCGATCGCGGCCTGGAACTCCTCGTCCTGGACCGTGAGGCTCCCCCGCGACTGGATCAGGACCTGCTCGGTCGCGCGGTCGCTGAAGCCGGCGTCCTCGCGGATCTGCTGGGCGAGCTTGGAGTCGCCGTTGAACCCGTCGGCGCCCTCGATCGTCTTCGTCCCGGCCGCGCTGCCGAGGGCGAAGGCGACGATCACGAAGGCGAGCCATCCGAAGACGGCCTTCTTGCGGTGCTGCGCGCTCCAGCGACCGGCGCGCGCGGCGAGGTTGCGAGTCTTCACGAGGTACTCCGTCCAGTCGGGGACGCCCCGGGCCAGGGGCGTCCCGACTCTAAACCCCTGGCCCCTGCGAGTCCAGGCCCCGAACGGGGGAGCGTGAGCTCACACGCCGCAGTTGGCGTGCGTCTCGCCGACGTAGGTGAAGCCCCAGTTCTTCCACGTCTCCCAGATGTGGTGGTGCTCGCCGTTCGTGTGGGTGTGCCCGCTGACGTACCGGTGCTCCATGTCGTCCACGTACAGGAACCAGTGGTTGTAGTGCTCCCACGGCTTGGCGCCGTTCTGCGAGCAGAACCAGTCGGCGCTCGCCGACTGGGCGAACGAGATCGACATCGCCGACAGGAACAGGATCGTGCCGGCGAGGATCGTCAGCAGCAGCCGCCTGGGCGGGGGTAGTGAGATCGAGTGGGTCATTGCGTGTGCCTCCCTTGGGTAAGTGGATCCACACTTGTTGCGCGCTAAAGAAACGTCAAGCCCCCCGAACGGCGGGGATGATCGGCCGCGGCGAGGACGCCGCAACGTCTATGGGTGGCGCCCTAGAAGTCCCATATGCCGGTCAGCGTCACGTTGGTGCGGTAGCAGTCCGCGCCGCAGCCGCCTGCCGGCAGGTGCTCCTGGGCGATGTTGCCCCCTGACGGCGTGATGCCCGAGAGGGTGGCGTTCAGCGAGGTCGCGTTCGCGATCTCGACCGGCCCGTAGACGCGACCACCGCCGGTCGCGACACCGGCGAACTGCGGCGTGCCGGTCGCGAACGCGCCGACGAGGTCGTACCCGCTCGTGAACCCGGGATAGGCGTCGTTGTAGTCCCTCAGCAGGAAGTTCAGGTCGTCCTCGATCTCCACGTTCACGTTCCTGCACCCGGTGGGCGAGGAGGCGTCGAGGGCGACGGTCGCGTGGGAGATCAAGCCGCGCGTGATCTGCCATGTCTGCGATGACGCGATTCCACCGTTTCGAACACGCCAAATCACAACGTGATTACTGAGCTTCAGACCTTGGACTGGAGAGGCTGACCAGCACTGGAGCGAATCGTTCCGACCCGTCGCGGTTTCTGGAGACATGACCCGCGGTTCGGTCGCGCGGGTTCGCCGCGCGACCCTCTGGCTCCTACTGGCGGTCGCGTTCGCCGCCGCGGCTCCGCCGGTCGCGTTGGGCGCCGACTGGCTCCCGATCGAGACGGTCGGCACCTTCTCCAGCAGGAACCCGTCTGGGGTGACTCTCGCCGGCAACGGGCGCGGCGACGCTGTCGCCCTGTGGCGCGACGAGCGCGGCCTCCAGGTCGCGGTCGCGCGTCGCGGCGCCCCGTTCGCGAAGGCCCGCCGCGTGCCCGGGTCCTCCCCGACGTCTCCCGGCGACGTGGCCGTGATGGGCGCGGTCCTGAACGAGGGCGGCAAGGCCCTGATCCAGTGGGTGGCCCGTGGCCGGGTGTACGTCGCCGGCCTCGACGTCGACGGTGGGTTCGGCCGCACGCGCGCCGTGACGCCGGCCTCGGGGCTCGGGCGGTTCTCGTCTGCCATCGGCCCACGCGGCCGCTTCGCGATCGCGTACACCGACGGGCCGTCCAACAAGCGTCTGTACGCTCGCTCCGCTCCCCCCAGCGGCGATCTCGGTCCTCCGATCCGGATCGCCGCGAACGCGACGGCGCACGCGGTCTGGTACGCGGGCACCCGGCCGTACGTCGCTTACACGCAGCCGTCTGAGGAGCACCGCATGCTGCGCGAGCGCCGGATCGGGGCCCGCGGCCGATCGCGGGTGATCGCGAACCTGCCGAAGAACGCCGGCATCCACGTCGACACGGCGTCGAACGGCGTGCAGGCCGCCGTTTGGTCCTCCGGCGACGGACACGGCACCAAGGAGCCCCTCCTCGCCGCGGTACGGCGCCCTGGCGGCGTCTTCCAGCCGCAGCAGCTCGACTTCCGTGTACAGCCCCAAGTGCTCGACGTGGCCGTGGCCCCCTCCGGAGCGGCGCTCGTGGGATGGGCGGAGTGGAACGAGGCCACCACGGAGGACGGCGAGTCCGACACGCCCGAGTACTGGCCGTCGGGTCGCATCGTGACGGCGTACCGGTCGCCCGGCGGCGCATTCGGCGAGCCGCGCGCGTTCCGCCCCGATTCGGAGCCGGCCCTGATCGAGTTCCTCGAGATGGACATCAACTCGCGCGGCCAAGCGGCTCTCACCTGGGAGGGGACGAGGTTCTACGGCATCCAGCACCGCCTGTTCGCGGCGGTCCAGGCCAGGGGCGAGCAGCCCCACGTCAGGCCCCTGACCGAGCTCGACGAGCCGCCGGGGAGAAGAACCGAGGGGGGCTCGATCGCGATCGACGAGCAGAGTCGCACCGCGGTCGACTGGACGACCGGAAAGCGGATCCGGGCGATGCGCGGACGCTTCCAGCGCTGAAGCCATCGAGCGATAGCGCGAGGGCTCTGCCTCTAACGGCGAGGTCGGCTCAGCCGGCGGTACTACGGCGCGAACTCGCCGCCGCCCGCCGGCTGTGAGCCGTCTGCACGGGCGGGCCGCTCCGGCTTCGTCGCGGCGGTTTCGGCGGGCCCAGGATCGGGCGTGAACTCGCCGGCTGGCGGAGCCGGCCCACTCGATTCGCGGGCAGGACTCGCGGGGGGCGCGGGGTCGCGATCCGCGGGAGCCGTCTCGCCGCTCGGCGCGACCCCTCCCGTCGCGCCGCCGCCCGAGGCCGCGGTGTCGCCCGGGCGCGGCTCGGCGCTCTCGTTGCCGCTCGCGGCGGACGGCGGAGATGGCGCAACCGAGCCGCCGGATGGCGGCCGGACCGCGGCTGGCCGATCGGCGCCGGCGACTGTCGCCACGGTGGCGGTCCCGCCGCCCGCCAGCACGGCGGTCGAGGCCGCGACCGCCGCGAGCTTGTTGGCCGCGGCGAGCTCGGCGGCCTGGTGCCAGCGGACCGCGAGGCCGGCGCTCCGCTCGCCCGCCCACGCGTGCGCGCCGGCGAGGGCGTCGCGGAGCCAGCCGAGCAGCGCCGGCCCGGCGGCCAGCGGTGGGACGAGCGCGGCGGCCCGCCGGGGCGCCGCGCGGTACTCGCGCAGCCGAGCGCGGCAGGCGAGGCAGCTGCGCAGGTGGGGGCGCAGCGCGCGCAGGTCGTCGGCGCCGGCCTCGCCGTCGGCCAGGGCGGACAGCAGCGGGGCGAGGCGCTCGCACTCGGCGCCGCTCTCGATCCCGGCGACGCGGTCGAGGAACCTCCGGCGCCCCTCGGCGAGGCAGCGGTTGACCTTCGTGTACGTCCAACCCGTCTCCTCGCAGATCTCGCTGTAGGAGAGGCCCTCGGCGCGAAGGACCATCGCGCGGACCTCCTGCGGCTTCAGCCGCCGCAGCGCCTCGGCGCCGAGCCGGAGGCGGTCGATCTGCTCGGCCTGGCCGTGGGCCGTCTGGAGCGCCTGCCCGTCGAGGTCCGACTCGAACGGGCTCGACGGCACGTGCCGCGCGCGCTGGCGGCGGATCGCGAACGCCTCGTGCTTGACGACCGTCTTGAGCCACGGGACGAGCTGGTCCGGGTCGGCGGTCGGCGCCTTCGTCAGCATGATCTCGAGCCCGCGCTGGTAGGCGTCCTCGGCGTCCTCCGGCGTGTCCGACCAGCGCCGCGCAGCCGCCATGACCTCGGGCCCGCAGCGCCGGACCAGCTCGAGCGCGACGGGGTCGATCTCCGCGCGCGTGGGGCGGTCGGGCACGGCCGTGGCCTGGTCGTTCGAAGTCATCGCTGCACCGGAGTCGATCCTCTGGAGGCAGAGGCGGCGGCGCAAGGAGCTCGCCCCCGGACCCCCCGGCGGACCCTCGCAAATTCCGTCGGCGCGCTCTCGAGGAACCCCCGGTCGGGGCCCCGTGAGACGGGCGTCCGGGGGAGACAGGCACGGTCGGCCGAGAAGGCCCTACTGCAAAGCGTCCCCCCGAGAACGGGGTTATTGCTAAAGGCCTATTGCGCACTCACGGGATCGATGGCAGCGTGACCGGGTGCAAGCCGCTCGAACGAACGCCCGGCCCCTCGCGGTCGTCCTCGCCGCGACGACGGCGACGCTCTGCTGCCTCGTCGTGCTCGCCCAAGGCGGCGTCCGGCTGCCCGCCGGCGGGCCCTCCGCGCCCGTCGCACCTCCCGCCGTCCCGACCGCGCCCGTCGCGCCTCCCGCCGTCCCGGCCCCGCCCGTCCGCCCGCTGAGCTTCGAGCCCAACCGCGGCCAGACGAGCCCGGAGGTCGACTTCCTGGCCCGCGGGCAGGGCTACACGCTCTTCCTCGCGTCCGGCGAGGCCGTGCTGTCGCTCGCGAGCCCGGAGCGGGGGCGGCTCCACATGCGCCTCGTGGGCGCCGCCCGCCACCCGGCGGTGGAGGGCGCCGCGCCGCTGCCGGGCAGGAGCAGCTACATCCGCGCCGGGCGCGCCGGGCGCGCGACGAGCCTGCCGACCTTCGCTCGGGTCCGCTACCGCGACGTCTACCCCGGCGTCGACCTCGCCTACTACGGCAACCAGGGACAGCTCGAGTACGACTTCACGATCGCGCCCGGCGCGGACGCGGCCCGGATCGGCATCGAGTTCGGCGGGGCGCGGACGGTGGGGCTGCGCGAGGGCGCGATCGTCCTCGACACGGCTGCCGGAGAGCTCCGGCAGCCCCCGCCGTTCGCCTACCAGGAGGTCGACGGCGAGCGGCGGCAGGTGCCCGCCCGCTACGTGCTCGACGGCCATCGCCGGGTGCGCCTCCACGTCGGCGCCCACGACGCGAGGCGACCGCTGGTGGTCGACCCGCAGCTCGTCTACTCGACCTACCTCGGCGGCTCGGGCACCGACCTCGGCGGGGCCGTCGCCGTCGGAGGCGACGGGAGCGCGTACGTCGTGGGATCGACGGACTCGCCCGACTTCCCCGGCACCGAGGGCGCGTTCCGGAGCACCGACCCCAACCCGGCGAATCGCGACGCGTTCGTCACGAAGCTCGGACCCGACGGCTCGACCCCCGTGTACTCGACCTACCTCGGCGGCGCGGGGCAGGACGAGGGCAGGGGCATCGCGGTCGACGCCGGCGGCCACGCGTTCGTGACGGGACGCGCCGCCAGCAGCTTCCCGACCACCCCCGGCGCCTTCCAGGCCGACGACCCCCACGGCTCGCCGGACTTCTTCGTGGCGAAGCTGAGCGCGGACGGCTCGTCGCTCGACTACTCGACCTACCTCGGGGGCGACGGGTTCTTCGAGGACAGCGCGGTCGTCGCCGTCGACGGCGCCGGTCACGCCTACGTGACCGGCCGCACCGACTCGACGGACTTCCCGACCACCGCGGGCGCGCTCCAGCCGGCGGACCCGAGCGAGGGCGCCGCCGACGCGTTCGTCGCCGAGCTGAGCCCGGACGCGTCGGCGCTCGAGTACTCGACCTACCTGGGCGGCGGCGCGGGCAGCTCCGGCGGCACCTCGATCGCCGTCGAGTCCGGCAGCGCGTACGTCGCCGGCAGCACGACGGCCGACGACTTCCCGACGACGGCCGGCGCCCTCCTGACCGCGGCCCCGAGCCCCGGGGCGACGGCCTCGGACGGGTTCGTCGCGAAGCTGAGCGCGACCGGCTCGGCGCTCGACTACTCGACCTTCGTCGGGGGGGCCGGCGACGAGCCCACCGCCAACGTGGCCGTGAGGGACGGGAGCGCGTACCTGACCGGCTCGACCGACTCGTCCGACTTCCCGACGACCGGCGGCGCGCTCCAGCCGGGCGATCCGGATCCGGCCTCCTCCGACGGCTTCGTGTCGAAGCTGCGCGCCGACGGCGCGGCGCTCGACTACTCCACCTACCTCGGCGGCCGGTCCGAGGATGGCGGGCACGCGGTGGCGGTGGCGGACGACGGGAGCGCGGTCGTGGCCGGCCAGACCGACTCGCCGGACTTCCCCACCACGGCGGGCTCGCTTCAGGCGGACGACCCGGACCCGGACGGCTCGGACGGGTACGTCGCCCGGCTGGGCCCCGACGGCTCGTCCCTGGACTACTCGACCTACCTCGGCGGCGTCGGCTTCGAGCTCGTCCGCGGCCTGGGCCTCGACTCCGGCGGCGCGGCCTACGTGACGGGCCCGACACGGTCGCCGGACTTCCCGACGACTCCCGGGGCGTTCCAGGCGAGCGATCCGGACCCCGGCAACGGCGACGCGTTCGTGTCGAAGCTCGAGACGGAGACCGAGACGGAGACCGAGCCAGGCTCCGCCGCGCTCGCCCTCGAGCCGGCGACCGCCACCAACGCCGCCGGTGAGGAGCACTGCGTGACGGCGACGCTGGAGGACGGCTCCGGAGACCCGATCGACGGCGCGACCGTGCGGTTCTCCGTGAGCGGGGCGAGCTCGGCGAGCGGCTCCGCGACCACCGACTCGAACGGCGAGGCCGGCTTCTGCTACACGGGCACGACCGCCGGCGACGACTCGATCCACGCGTTCGCCGACCTGGACGTCGACGGAAGCCAGGGCGAGGGCGAGCCCGGTGCCACCGCCGCGAAGACCTACGTGGCCGCCGTGCCGGCGAGCCTCGAGCTCGACCCGGCGACCAGCGTCAACCCCGTCGGCTCCGAGCACTGCGTCACCGCCACCGTGCGGGACGCCTTCGGCAACCCGAACAGCGGCGTCGGCGTTCGCTTCTGGGTCGCCGGGTCGGTCGTGACCGGCGGCACGGACGCGACCGACGAGCAGGGCCGGGCCGAGCTCTGCTACGAGGGCCCGGCGCTTCCCGGCGTCGACGCGATCATGGCCTACGCCGACGGCGACGGGGACGGTGCCAGGGACGAGGAGGAGCCGTTCGGCGCCGCCGTGAAGACCTGGGTGCTCCCCGACAGCACGCCCTCCTGCCGGGTCCGGGTCGGCGGTTGGCTGACCGGGAGGAGCGGCGACCGGGCGACGTTCGGCGGCCGCGCCGACGTCTCGAGCGCGGGTGCGGCGAGCGGCCAGCTCGTGTACATCGACCACGGCCCGGCCGAGCCAGTCGTGGCGAGGTCCATCAAGGTCCTCGCGGTCGCGTGCAGCGCGGATCGCAGGCGGGCGGCGATCTACGGCACCGCGACCGCCGGCGGTGCGGAGCCGCAGGCGTTCCGCATCCGCGTCGCCGACGCGGGCGAGCCCGGCGCGGCCGACGCCTACGGCATCGTGCTGAGCGCCGGGTACGCGTCCGGCGACCGGCGGCTCGACGGCGGCAACGTCCAGGTCCGCTGACGCCCTTCCGCGCCGCTGCTCACCCCGGCGGCGTGACCCGGCCCTCCAGCGCCCGCCTCGGTATCGGGCCGAAGTGCCGGCTGTCGAGGGCGTACGGGCGGTTGTCGCCGAGCACGAACCAGTGGCCGCGCGGAACCCGGATCGAGCGGGGGTAGTCGCAGCCGTCCGCGGGGGCGCAGAGCTGCGCGTAGGGCTCGGCGAGCTCGACGCCGTCGACCACCGCGTGGCCGCCGTCGCGGATCGCCACCCGGTCGCCCGGCCCGGCCACGACGCGCTTGATGAACGACTCGTCGCCGAGGCGGTCGGTCGCGCGCGGGCAGGGGCGGTCGGACGGCGGCGGCTCGCCGCCGTCGCCGCAGGCCTCGTCCGCCCCGGCGGGCGCGCGGAACGACACGATGTCGCCGACGGCGGGGTCCGCGGACCGGTAGGCGTCCTCGTCGAGCGACACGTACTCGCCGGACCTGATCGTCGGCTCCATCGACTTCTCGACGGCGCGGACCTGCGACCCGCAGCCGCCGAGGGCGAGCGTGGCCGCGCCAGCCGTGACTATCATCCGCGCGCTCAGAGCGCCGACCCGTCTGAGGCGGCGCGGTACCGAGAAGGGTGGTCCTGTGCAGTACATGCAGCCGCCGTCACCCCTGAAGGGTCGCAGCTCCCTCCTCGTGGGCGCTCTCGTCGCCGGCATCCTCGTGGACGCGATGGCCCTGGTGTTCGAGTCGATCCACCTCGGCATCCTCCAGGACCTCGACGCCGGAGTCGACGTGAGCGCCGACGAGGTCGACGCGAGCGACGTCCGCACCGGCATCGCCTACCTCGGGCAGAGCCTCACCTACATCGTCACCGTGATCGTCTTCCTGACGTGGTTCTCGCGCGCGTACAGGAACCTCCCGCGGCTCGGGCTCTTCGCGCTGCGCTACACCCCGGGCTGGGCCATCGGCTCGTGGTTCGTCCCGTTCCTCAACCTCTTCCGGCCGAAGCAGATCGCGAACGACCTCTGGCGCGGCTCGGAGCCGGCGCCCGGCCCGAAGACGCTCGCGCAGCACCCGACGGTGCCGGCGCTCGTCCACTGGTGGTGGGCCGTCTGGATCCTCAGCTCGCTCGTCGGGAACGCCGACGCGCGCGTCTACCTCCAGGCCGAGACCGTGCCGGAGCAGATCTCGGCGAGCAGCCTCGGGATCGTCGGCGACGTGGTCTACATCGCGTCCGGGATCGTGACGATCCTCTTCGTGCGGGCGATGACCCGCCGGCAGGAGGAGGCGATCCAGGTGGCGTCGAGCCACGGCGGGCCGTTCTACCCGACGCCGCCGAGCGGGTACGGCGACCACGCGATGCGGGCGCCGCAGCCGCCGCTGCAGGCCCAGCCGCCGTATCCGGGCCAGCCGCAGCCCGGCCAGCCGCAGCAGTGGCACCCGCCGGCGCCGCCCGAGCAGCAGCCGCAGGGGTGGCTCCCGCCCGCGCCGCCGGGCCAGGCGGCGCCGGATCGGGCGGAGCCGGCACCCCCGCCGCACGGGTCGGAGCCGGAGCCCCCACCGCAGCCCTGACGAGCCGCACGGCCCCCGCCGAGGGCGGTGCGGCGCGCCGGCGGCGCGCCGCCGGCCGCCGTCGCGGCTAGGCTCGCCCCGTGCCCTGGGACGACGAGGACGACTGGGTGGGCGAGCCGCCGGAGGGGCGGCAAACGCGCGACCGCGCGAACCCGGAGTTCTGGCGGGCGCAGCGGCCGGTCTCGTTCGTCGCGGGCGGCATCGGGATCGCGCTCGTCCTGTTCGCGTTCCTCAAGCTCGCGCTCTGACGCGCCCGGTGCTCGGCGACGACCTGATCGAGCTGCTCGGCGGGCGGATACCGGCCGACCACGCGCGCCAGGCGCTCGCCGACGACCTGGTCGTCGGCCACTACGCGCGCCTCGTGGCGGACGGCCGCGGCGAGCGCGTGCTCGACCTCGGCTGCGGCGGCGGCGACTCGGTGGAGCAGTTCCGGTCGATCGGCGGGCAGGTCCGGTGGCTCGGAGTCGACGTGGAGTCGTCGCCGGAGGTCGCCGCCCGGACCCGTACCGACGCCGAGTTCCGCACCTTCGACGGCCGCTCGATCCCGGAGGACGACGGCGCCGTCGACCTCGTGTACTGCAAGCAGGTGCTCGAGCACGTGGAGGAGCCGCGGCCGCTGATCGAGGAGGTCGCGCGCGTGCTGCGGCCGGGCGGGTGGCTCGCCGGCTCGACCTCGCAGCTCGAGCCGTACCACTCGCTCAGCGTCGGGAACGTCACGCCGTACGGGCTCATGCGGATGGTCGAGGCCGCGGGCATGGAGCTGGTCGAGGTGCGGCCGGGGATCGACGCCGTCACGCTGATCGCCCACCGCGCGCTCGGCATGCCGCGCGTCACCCGCCGCTGGTGGTCGCGCGAGTCACCGCTCAACCGCGCGATCGAGCTCGCCGGCCGCGCCGCGCGGCTCGACGCGAGGCGGCGAAACGCGGTCAAGCTGATCTTCTGCGCGCAGTACACGTTCCTGGTCCGGCGGCCCGCCTGACGCTATGCTCGCCGCAGCGAATCGGGACCAGGCGCCCAGCGGCCGCGCAGCCCTGCACGGGACGGGCGCGGCCCACCGGGGGAGGCGCCGCGGGCCGATCCGCGTCCACCGCTACATTTCCGCCGCTCCGTTGTTGGAGCCCGTGCGGATCGCGTCTGATCGATGGCCAACGGACTCGTAAGGGAGCTCAGGGAGGTGAAGCCGCAGGCCGCGGCCGACCTCCCCTCGCGCGACGTCCGCGCCCCCGAGCGCCTGATCCTCCGCAGCTGGCTGCTCCGCTGGGACCTCCTCCGCCGCGTCCTCCGCGTGGGCGCGCTCACGGCGCTCGACGTGACCGCCGTCTTCCTCGCGATCTGGACGGCGCTCGAGCTGAAGGCCGTGATCGTCGGCAGGTCCGACCTCGGGCTCTCGTTCGAGCAGACCGCCGACTACGCGCCGCTCGCGTGCCTCGTAACCGTGCTCCTGTTCGCGCGCTCCGACCTCTACGCGGACCGCGCCCTCCGCCCCGGCTTCGCGCGCGTAGTGGCCGCGCTGTTCCAGGTGACCCTCGTGATCCTCGCGTTCACGATCGTCCAGGGCCAGACGTTCTCCTCGTACTACATCTTCTACGGCAGCCTGCTGTTCTCGCTCGTCTACGTGTCGGCGTTCCGCTGGCTGTTCGACCTCGCCAGCGGCGCGCTGCTGCGCGCGGCCGGGTACC
The DNA here is from genome assembly GCA_036389295.1 of Thermoleophilaceae bacterium. GTDB lineage: Bacteria > Actinomycetota > Thermoleophilia > Solirubrobacterales > Thermoleophilaceae > AC-37. The sequence continues at coordinate 42,638 of DASVQB010000003.1, forward strand.
GGCGCCGGGCGGTGCTCGTGGGCACCGGGTCCCAGATCGAGGCGGTCGCGCACGCGCTGCGCGGCGGGCAGTCCCAGGTCGAGGCCGTCGGCTTCGTGTCGCTCACCCCGCTGCCGCAGAACGGCCTCCGCGACCTCGGCCGGCTGGAGGACCTCGACCGGCACCTCGACTCGATCGACGAGGTGCTGATCGCCGACCCGGCGTTCCCCCAGGAGCAGGCGGTCGACCTCGTGGACCGCTGCCACCGTCACGGCGTCCGCGTCCGCGTGGCGCCGTCGACGATGGAGATCCTCATGGACCGGGTCGAGTTCGTGCCCGGCCAGACGCTGCCGCTGTTCGAGCTGAAGCCGCCCGTGTTCGAGGGCATCGACTTCTTCCTCAAGCGCTGCTTCGACATGGTGGTCGCGGGCCTCCTGGTGGTGCTGCTGGCGCCGCTGATGCTGCTGGTCGCGGTCGCGATCAAGCTCACCTCGCGCGGGCCGGTCGTCTACCGCTCGCTGCGGCCCGGCATCGGCGGACGGCCGTTCGCCTGCTTCAAGTTCCGCACGATGCACTCGAACGCGGAGCAGCGGCAGGCCGACCTCGAGGAGGCCAACGAGGTGAGCGGCGGGATGTTCAAGATCCGCCACGACCCGCGCGTCACCGGCGTCGGCCGGTTCCTGCGCCGCTGGTCGATCGACGAGCTGCCCCAGCTCTTCAACGTGCTGCGCGGCGAGATGTCGCTCGTCGGCCCGAGGCCGCTCACGGCGCGCGACTACGACCGGCTCGACGACTGGCACCGCAAGCGCTACCTCGTGCTGCCGGGGATCACCGGGCTGTGGCAGGTGTCGGGGCGCTCGGAGCTCGACTTCGACGAGCTGGTCCGGCTCGACTTCCTGTACCTGGAGCGGTGGTCGGTCTTCCTCGACCTCACGATCCTGCTGAAGACGATCCCGGCGGTCGTCCGCGCCAGGGGCGCCTGGTAGGGGCCCCTCTACGCTGCGCCGCGTGAGCGCACCGCCGGACGTCTACGCCACGGCCCGACCGGGCCTCGTCACGCGGCTCGCGAGCCGCGCCGCCGCGCGCGCGAGGCGCCGCCGCCACGAGCTGTTCGAGCGCGCGCTCGCGGTCCGGCCCGGGGACCGCATCCTCGACGTCGGCTGCGGTGCGGCCGGCCTGCGCGCCCTCGACCCCGACGGGCACGAGATCGTCGGGCTCGACGTGCTGCCGCAGCCGTCCTACCCGGGGCGGCTCGTCGTCGGCGACGCCCGCGCGATGCCGTTCGGCGACGGCGAGTTCGACGTGGCCTGGTGCAACTCGCTGATCGAGCACGTCGCGCCGGCCGACCGCCCGCGCGTGGCGGCTGAGGTCCGGCGGGTCGCCGGGCGCTGGCTGGTGCAGACCCCGAACCGCTGGTTCCCGATCGAGCCGCACGTCCTGCTGCCCGGCTTCCAGTTCCTGCCGCGCGCGCTCCAGCGCAGGCTGCGGCGCTTCGGCGCGTCGGGCGAGGACGAGGAGGTCCGGCTGCTCGGCGCTCGCGAGCTGCGGCGGCTGTTCCCGGACGCGGTGGTCGTGCGCGAGCGGGTCGGGCCGCTGACGAAGAGCCTGATGGCGCTGGGGCCTCGCGAGCGGGTGCGTCTCGACCGCGCCTCCCGCCGGCCGCCGTCAGGGGCGTGAGCCGCTACGACGACGAGCTCTGGGAGCTCGTCCCCGACGACCGCGGGCCGGCGCCGGAGCACCTGGTCGAGTGGGTGCGCGGGCTCGGCGAGGTCGAGAGTGCGCTCGACCTCGGCTGCGGCGACGGCCGGCTCGGCGCCGAGCTGCGCGCCCGCGAGCTGACGGCGGCCGACGTGTCCCCGGTGGCGCTCGGCCGGGCGCGCCGCCGCCTCCCGGGGGCGAGCCTCGTCGAGCTCGAGCCCGACGCACCGCTGCCGCTCGCGGACTCCGGCTTCGACCTCGTCCTGTGCGCGGACACGATCGAGCACGTCCGCGACGTCCAGCTCTTCCTGTCGGAGGCGCGGCGGGTGCTGCGGCCGGGCGGGAGGCTCGCGGTCGCCACGCCCGCGAACGGCCGGCTCACGGCGCTGGCGATGCTGGTCGGCGGGCTCGAGCGGCACCTCGACCCGCTGTCGCCCCACCTGCGACACCTGACCCGCCGCTCGCTCGCCCGCCTGCTGCGCGACATGGGATTCGAGGTCGAGTCGCTGCGCCGCCGCCGGGGCGCGCTCCTGGCCGTCGCGCGCCGGTAGGCGGCGCCGCAGCGTCGCGCGCACCTAGCCGAGGCGCCAATCCGAGTCGACGCGCCGCGCCGCGAGCGCCTCGCGGACGCTTCGCAGGAGCGAGTCCGCCGTGAACGGCTTGTGCAGCAGCGGCGGCCGCTGCTCGGGCAGCGACCGGCGCAGCACCGCGTCGTCGGTGTAGCCGGACATGAACACCACGGGCAGGCCGGCCGGCCCGGCGCCGATCCGCTGCGCCAGCTCCTTGCCCGACATCCCCGGCATCACCACGTCCGTGAGCAGCAGGTCGATCCGGTCGCGGTGCTCGTCGTACAGCCGCATCGCGTCGTCGCCGCCGGCGGCGTCCAGGCACTCGAAGCCGCTCGAGACCAGGATCCGGCGGGTCAGGCTGCGCACGGCGTCCTCGTCCTCCACGACGAGGATGGTGGCCCCCGTCCCGTCGAGCTCCTCGACGCGGTCCGGCTCGGGCAGCGGATCCGGGCGGCCGTGCACCCTGGGCAGCCAGACCCGCACGGTCGTGCCGGCGCCCGGCTCCGACTCGATGGTGGCCTCGCCGCCGGCCTGGGTGACGGTGCCGTACACGGTCGCCAGCCCGAGGCCGGTGCCCGCGCCCTTGCGCTTCGTGGTGAAGAACGGCTCGAAGGCGCGGGCCGCGACCCCGGGCTCCATCCCCACGCCCTCGTCCCTCACCGCGAGCACGACGTAGTCGCCCTCGGGGAGGTGGGCCGGCCGGTCCGGGGCGGCGGGGCCGGCGACGCGGGCCTCGATCTCGATCGTGCCGCCGTGCGGCATCGCGTCGCGCGCGTTGACCACGAGGTTGAGCACGACCTGCTCGAGCTGCGAGGCGTCGGCCTTCACGCAGCACAGGCCCTCGCCGGACGAGGTGCGGAGCTCGAGGTGCTCGCCGATCGTCCGCCGCAGGAGCCGCTCCATGTCGGCCACGAGGTCGTTCAGGTCGAGCACCTGCGGCATCGCCGGGTCGCGGCGGCTGAAGATGAGGAGCTGGCGCGTTAGCTCCGACGCGCGCTCGGCGGCGCGCCTGATCTCGTCGACGTCCTCGGCGAGCGGGCTCTCCCCCGGCAGCTGCTGCCGCACGAAGTGCGCGTAGTTGAGGATCACCGCGAGGAGGTTGTTGAAGTCGTGCGCGATGCCCCCGGCGAGCTGGCCGACGCTCTCGAGGCGCTGCGCCTGCTGGAGCCGCTCCTCGAGCTGCTCGCGGGCGCGCTGCGCCCGGCGCCGCTCGGTCGCGTCGACCACCAGCGCGGTCGAGCCCATGTAGGTCCCGGCGTCGTCGAACAGCGGGCTGGCCGAGACCTCGGCGACCAGCTCCGAGCCGTCCTTGCGCCGCAGCCTCAGGTCGTAGCGCTCGGTGGCCCCGCCGCGCCGGCGCCGGAGGGCGCCCTCCAGCAGCTCGACCGACTCGGGGATCGCGAAGTCCGTGGCCGGACGGCCGAGCAGCTCGTCCACCTGGTGGCCCAGCATCTCGGCCATCGCGCGGTTGACGTAGCTCGTCCGGTCGTCGGCGTCGAGCATCCACACCCCGTCGACCGCCGCCTCCACGATTGCCCGGTAGCGCTGCTCGCTCGCGCGAAGCGCGCGCTCGGCGACGGTCGGCTCGTCGCTCAAATCGGGCACAGCGGGCGATGGTACCCGGGGCGCGGGCGCGGGCCCGGGGCGGCGGGTCGCTCAGTCCGCCGGCGGGGCGGCCTGGGGGCCGGGCGGCGCCGGGGGAGGCGGGGTCGCGCCGCCCGTCGGCGGGGCTGGTGCGGGGGCGGGTTGCGGCGTGCCGGGCGGGGTCGCGGGCGGGGGCGGTGCGGCCGCGGGCGGCGGCGCGACCGCGGCGCGCTGGGCCGCGCGTGCCTCGAAGAAGATCTGCTGCGCGGCGCGCGAGAGCGGGTCGAGGTAGCGGGCGCCGAGGACCGTCCGCTCGGCGTCGGCCGGCTTGTTCAAGGTGTAGAGCTGGTACTCGGCGAGGCGGATCCAGACCTGCGGCTCGCCCGGGAAGCGCCTCACGGCTCGCTCGAAGGTCTCGGTCGCGGCCCGCGAGTCGCCGCGCGCGTCGGCGACGGCCGCCCTCACGAGCACGGCCTTCGAGGCGAGCGGGTCGATGTCCTCCGCCCGCTCGGCCGCCTCCTCGGCCTCGTCCAGCTTGCCGTCGCCGATCAGGTCGAGGGCGCGGTCGGACTCGGCCTCCGAGCGCTGCGGCTGCCACACGGACCACGCGCAGGCGAGGGCCGCGACCACGGTCGCGGCCGCGAGCACGCCGCGCGGGACGCGGCCGAGGCTCGTTCCGGCCGCGGCGCCCCGCGGCCCGCGCCTGAGCGCGCGGCCGGCGACCCAGCCGGCAGGGACGAGCGCCGTCGCGGCGGTGGCCGGCACCGCCCAGGTCCAGTCGATCGCCGACTGCAGGCCGAACGCGACCGCGCAGAGCGCCATCGCGACGAGCCCGACGCGCTCGGCGTCGAAGCCGCGCTCGCGCCGGCGGGGCACCAGGCCGAGGCCGCGCGCGGCGGCAGCCAGCCACGCCGCGAGCAGCGCGACCGAGGCGACGAGCCCGGCGACGCCGAGGTCGGACATCGTCTGGACCACGTAGCCGTGCGCGTGGCGGGAGACGAGCTGGTCGCGGCGGTGCCGCAGCCGGGCGATCCCGAACGTGCCGGCACCGGTCCCGCCGGCGAGGTTGTCCGCGAACACGGACCCCGCCTCGCGCCAGTAGCGCCCGCGCGACGACGAGGCGGTGGTCAGCCGGCTCGGCCCGCCCGGGGTGCTGGCGGTCGGGCTCGTGAGGGACTCGACGCTCGCGGTCACCGTGCCCTCGAAGCCACGGTCGCTCACGGCGAGCGCGACGACGAGCACGACCGGCACGAGGCACGCCGTCGCCCCCGCGGCCAGCCCGACGCGCATCCGCGCGATCGCGCCCGGCGGGCGGCGGGTCACACGGAAGCCGACGGACAGGCCCGCCGCGAGCAGCAGCAGCACGGTGACGAGCAGGAAGACCCCGAACTCAGGCGCGGCGCTCGTGCGGACCACGAGCGGCACCTGGTTCTCGGTGAACGCGTCGCGGGTGAGCGCCCAGACGATCACCGGGGCGGAGCCGGCCATCGCCGTGGCCACGAGCGTGATCGTCCGCAGCCGGAGCGGCACGATCGCGAGCCAGAGGACGATCGACAGGCCCGCGACCGCCATCGCCCCGCGCGAGTAGCTCAGGACCAGCGCGACCAGCAGCAGCCCGAGCAGCGGGTAGGCGAGCGCGCTCGCGGCGGCGTTGCCGGAGCGGCGCGAGCCGAGCCAGAGCGTGGCCGGCACGGCCATCGCCGCGGTCGTCCCGAGGGCGTTCCAGTAGCCGTACGGCGCGCCGATCCGCGCGTAGATCTCGGTGTCGGCGAGCGACTCCGGGAACACGCGCGAGACCAGCGCGTAGCCGACGATCGCGAACGCGGCGAGCGCGATGGCGCGCAGCACGACGGGCCACGCGCGGGGCGCGAGGTGCGCGGCGGCGAGCGAGGCCGCGAAGACCGCCAGGTACGCGAGCGTCCGGTTCGTCTCGATCCAGGAGAGGTCGGGGGCGACCGACCAGACGATCGACGCCGTCGTGACGCCGGTCAGGGCGACGAAGCCGGCCAGCGCCGGCCAGCCCGAGACCCGCCCCGGCCGGGCGCGCGCGAGCGCGACCGCGACCACCGCGCCGGAGAGGAGCACGAGGCCGATCTCGACCCACGTGGTGCGCGCCAGGTCGCCGCCGCTCTGGGCCACGAACGCGGTCGCGACGAGGACCGCGGCGAGCGCGAGGCTAGCCGCGGCGGAGGCGAAGCGAGACACGGCGGAGCCTGGGGCGGCGGCGCGAGAGCGCGAGCGCCGTCCCGGCGACGCACATGGCCGCGACGGCCGCGAGCGCGGCGAGCAGCGAGGTCGGGAGGCCGTTGGCGGCGCGGCCGACGTCGGCGGCGCCGGCCGCCGGCGTGATCGGCTGGCCCGCCACCGGCACGCGCGGCGCCGCGGCCCCGCGGAAGCCCTTCGTCTGCCGGTCGAGCGCGTCGAAGTCCTCGCGCGAGCTGGCGATCGCGCCCGACTTGGTCGTGAGCGACGGGTCGCCGCCCGGACCGCCGCCGTAGCCGCCGCCGGGCACGCCGCCGGTGCCGCCGCCCGAGCCGCTCTTGCCGCGGGCGCGGGCGGCGCGGATCACCGAGCGGCAGTCGCTGTACTCGTCGACGTCGCTCGGGAGGTCCTCCTCGGCCTCCTTCAGGTCCTGTCGCGAGTAGCTGCCGTCGAGCTTGCCGTCCTCGTAGCAGTCCTTGATCACGTCCTTCGAGCTCGCGGCCGCGGGCGCCGGGACGGCGAGCGACGCCATGGCGGCGAGCAGCAGCGCTGTGCGTACGGGCTTCGTCACGTTGGTCTTGCTCCGCTGTCGGGGGCGAGCGGGGCGGGGATCCGCGATACGAGCCTCGGCCCTGCGCCAAGGCGTGCGACGACCCCTGCCCGGCTGCGCCGAGGCTATCAACCCGCATCCTCCGCGCCGGGCCGCGCGGGCTCCGCGCCGGGGCGGGCGCGGTCCCGGCGACGGCTCGCGCCCACGGCCGCGAGGGCCGCGCTCATGCCCTCGACCCACGCCTCGTGCGAGTACGCGGCCACGTCCGCGCGGGCCGCCTCGCCCAGGCTCGCGCGCAGCTGCGGGTTCGCCGCCAGGAGGCGCAGGCGGGCGGCGAGCGCGTCCGCGTCGCGCTCCGGGACGACCAGGCCGTTCCGTCCGTCGCGGACGAGTCCGCCGGCCGCCGCCCCGACCGCGTCGGTCGTTATCGCGGGCGTCCCCTGGTGCATGGCCTCGTTCACGACGAACCCCCACGGCTCCGTGAAAGTTGCGGTCCGGATCGAGGGCAGCACGAGCACGTCGGCCGCCGCGTAGAGCGCGGAGAGGCGCTCGCGGGCGACCGGGCCGAGGGCGCGGACGCCGCCGCCGGCGCCCTCGACCTCGCCGCGCAGCGGGCCGTCGCCCGCCACGGCGAGCGCGCCGCCGTCGGCCGCGAGCCCGGATCGCCTCCAGGCGTCCAGCAGCACGCGCACGCCCTTCTCGGGAACGAGCCGGCCGGCGAACAGCGCGAGCGGCGCGCCGGGCGCCACGCCGGCGCGCTCGCGCCACGCCGCCGCGTCCGCGGTCGCGACCGGCGCCCCGAACTCGACGGCCGACACCGCCTGCGGAGCCTCGAAGACGGCGCCGCGGTCGCGGTGGCGCTCCACGTGGCGGCTCACGTGCGGGCCGTAGGTGACGACCGCGTCGGCGCGCCGGTAGAGGGCGCGGGTGGGGAGGAGCGACAGCGCGTGCGCCGGCGTGCGGGGGTGGGACCAGATCGAGGCCCAGAGGACGAACGGGACGCCGGCGCGGCGGGCCGCGAGGTAGGTCGCGGGCAGCGCCACGCGGCCGCCGAGGCCGCAGATCGCCGCGCGGTAGCGGCCCGACGCCACGAGACGAGCCGCTCCGGCCTGGCTCATGCGGCGCACGGTCAGCCCGGGGACGTCCGGCCCGGGGCCGGCCCAGGCGACGACCTCCACGCCCTCGGCCTCGGCCAGCATCCGGAACGGCTCGGCGCGGTAGGGCGAGACCTCGCCGGTCACGAGGCAGGCCGAACGTCCATTTGACCCCCCTGTGCGGTGGTGAAATGGACGTTCGCTCATCGGGGGCCCTCCGCGGCGGCATCCCGGTAAGCCGCCACCGTCGCCCGCCCGCAGGCCTCCGTCCCGAGGTGCTGCTCCGCGGTGCGGCGCGCGGCGTCCGAGAGCTCGCGCAGGCGGTCGTCGTCGTCGAGGAGGCCGGCGATCGCGTCGGCCAGCGCGGCCGGGTCGCGCGGCGGCACCAGCACCATCCCGTCCCCCAGCGACGCGATCTCCTCCGGGCCGCCCTCGCCCGCGCAGCCGATCGCGGGCACGCCGCACGCCATCGCCTCGGCGTAGGCGACGCCGAACGCCTCGTCCACGCTCGGCATCGCCATCAGGTGGCAGCGGGCCAGCTCCGCCATCGCCCGGTCGGGCGGCAGCGCGCCGGCCCACTCGACGCGGTCGGCCACGTCCAGCCGGGCGGCCTGCGCGGCGAGCCGCGGACGCTCGGGGCCGTCGCCGACCACGACCCAGCGGACCCCCGGCACGCGGTCGCGAAGCAGCGCGAGCGCCTCCAGCACGTCGGCGTGGCGCTTCCGCGGGATCACGTGCGCGACCGTCGCGACCGCCGGCTCGGCTCGGCGCTCGACCGGGCCGCCGGGCGGCTCGGCCCCGGGCGGGTGGACGACCCGCATGCGCTCGCCGGAGCCGGCGCGCTCGGCCGCGAGCCGCAGCGTCGCGCGGCTGTTGCAGATCGTGACGGCGGCCCGGCGCAGGACCTCGCCGACCTCCGCGCGGGCGGCGGGCGAGGCGAGCAGGGGCGAGAGCACGTCGCCGCCGTGGACGGAGACGACGAGCGGGACTCCGCGGCGCGCCGTCCACGGCAGCGCCGCGCCGCCGGCCGGCAGCGCGTAGTGGGCGTGCACCGCGTCGAGCGGGGCCGAGGAGTGGAGCCGGTCGAGCGCGCGGGCGAGCGGGCGCGCGGCCCACCGGTGCCAGCTCGCGTAGGAGCGCTCGCGCGGGGGCGAGACGAAGCGGACGTACTCGACCTCGACGCCGTCGAGCACGTCGCGGCGCGGCTGGGTCGCCGCGCCCCGGACCGCGGCGGCGAGCGCCCGCGGCCGGCCGCGCAGCGCGTCCGCGGCCGCGGCGGCGGGCGGCACCGGCCGCTCGAGGACCAGCACCCGCACCTCCGCGCCGGCGTCGCGCGCGGCGAGCGCCTGCCGGTGCGCCCAGGCGCCGAGCACCGGGTCGCGCCGGCGCGGGTAGAGCTCGGCCACCACGGCGACCCTCACGGCGCGCCCCGCGTCCGGCCGCCGACCGGCCCGGCCGCCGTCATCGCCCGGGCCCTCCGCGGAGCGGGTGCGCCCGCACCGTCTCCTGCGCCCGCGCGCCGTCGAGGAACGGGCGGCCCGCCAGGAAGCGCCTCGCCTCCTCGATCGCGTCCCGCGACGAGTACGCGCCGGCCACGGAGCCGCGCTCGTGCCGCACCGCCAGCGCGTCCACGATCCCGAGCCGCCAGCCGCGGCTCTCCGCCACCGCCGCCCAGTGGAGGTCGAGGCCCCAGCCGTAGCGGAGCGGCGGGAACGGGGTCAGCTCCGCGAGCGCGTCGCGGCGGAACGCGGTGACCGGCCCGATCTCCACGAACCGGCTCTCGCGCAGGAGCGACCCGCGCCGCCGCCGGGTCACCGGCCACGCCGCGTGGCTCGCGAGCGACTGCGCCGGCTGCGCGAGCGCGAGGTCGTACCGCTCGCAGACGCCGATCATGCGGTCGAGGAACCGCGGCGGCAGCTCGACGTCGTCGTCGACGACGAGCGTCCAGTCCGCGCCGCCGGCGCCGGCCGCCGCGCCGGCGTCCCGCTCCAGCAGCGCGTTCAGGTTCTCGAACTTCCCGCCGGCGAGTTCGGTCGCGGCGGTCGGCTCGCCGAGCCGCTCTTCCGGGCCGCCCATCGAGCCGAGCGCGAACCGCGGCGCGTGCCGCGTGGCGCGCAGCTCGTCGAGCGCCCGCGGGAGCAGGTCGCCGCCCGGCCGGTAGACGGACAGCACGAGCACGTCCCGGCGCGGGCAGTCGGCGGCGAGGGCGTCCAGCCGCGCGCCGGCGCGCGCCGCGCCGAGGTCGAGCGCCCGGTCCGCGAGCCGGCGCGCGAGCCGCGCCGCCGGCCCGCCCGGGTCGCCGCGCGAGCCGGAGAGGAACGAGTGGGGGTCGGGGAGCGGCTCGCCGCCCCCCACGGCCCCCGCCCCCTCCGGACCCGTCACCGCGGCGGCACCGGCCGGTCGTCGCCGCACATCACCGCGGCCGCACCGCCCGCGGCCGGACCGCCTCCACGACGCGGCCCGCCGAGTGCGCCCCCATCACGAGCCCCTGCGGGCACGCGCGCCGGACGGCGTGCCAGCCGCAGCCGGCGAGCACCGCGAGCTCGCGCCCGACGCCCGGCTCGGACCCCCGCGTGCGGTCGTACGCGCGCATGTTGCGGCCGCGCCGGTACGCGCTTCGCATCAGCGACCGCAGGCGCGCGTCGTCGCCGGCCCGCCGGTGGTCGAGCCCCGCGTCCGCGAGGTAGACCACCCGGCCGCCGCGCGCGCGGAGGCGCCGCAGCCACTCCTCCTCGTCGCCGCCGGTCGAGAAGCGCTCGTCGAACGGGCCGGCGAGCTCCCACGCGGTCCGCCGCAGGGCCATGTTCGCGCTCCACACGAGCTCGGCCTCGCGGTCGGCGTCGCCGAGGTCGAGCGCCGTGATCGGCGGCCCCTCCCGGCCGCACGCCCGCGGGGCCGGCCCCTCGAGCCGCGGCCTGATCGGCCCGCCGAACGCCCCCGCCTCCGGGTGCCGCGCCGCTCCCTCGACCATCGCGCGCAGCCAGCCGGGCGGGGCGAAGACGTCGTCGTCCACGAGCGCCACGAGGTCCGCCGCCGCGGCGTCGACGCCGGCGTTCCGGGCCGTGTTCGGGCCGCGCCCCGCCGGAGGCGCGACCAGCCGCGCCCCGGCCGCCCGGACGACCCCCTCGGTCGCGTCGCGCGAGCCGTCGTCCACGACGATCACCTCGTACGGCTGGGACAGGTCCTGGGCGCGCAGCGACGCCAGGGTCACCTCGAGGTAGTCGGCGCGGTCCCTGGTCGGCACCACTACCGACACGACGGGGGTGGACACCCTCGCGAGGTTACCCTCAGCCCCTTGCGCCCGGGGGTGGACATCGCGGTCGTCTCGCTGGGGACGACGCCGGGCCTGGTGCGCTCCGACGCGGCCTTCGCCGCGATGGTCGAGGCCGCCGGCGCGAGCTGCGAGGTGGTCCCCGTGCGGATCGGCGCGAGCGGCCGCCTGCGCAGGCATCCGGCGGTCACCGACCTGGTCGAGGCGCTCGCCGCGCGGCGCTCGGCGCGCGGCGCGCCGCGGGCCCGCGCCGTCGTCTACTCGACGGTCACGGCCGCCCTGCTCCAGCGACCGGGCACGCCGTACGGCATCCGCTTCGACGCGACCGCCGCGCTCAACCGGCAGGGCGCCGCCGGCGCGTGGCAGCGGCGCCGCGAGCGCGGCGTGCTCGACCGCGCCGACGTGCTGATGCCGGTCAGCCGCGGCGCCGAGGCGGCGGTGGCCGGCGCCCGGCAGCCGACCGTCCGCGTGCCGATCCCGGTCGAGGAGGTCGAGCCCGCCGCCGAGCGCGACGTCGACGCGGTCGCCTACGGCTCGTACCCGCGCAAGCGCGGCCTCGAGGTCCTGTGCGCCGCCTGGGCCGAGGCGGCGCCGGCGGGCGCGCGGCTCGTCGTCGGCGGCGCGGACCGCGAGAAGGGGGTCGCGTGGCTGCGGCGGCGGGGCGTCCCCGAGCCCGCGGGCGTGGAGTGGGCCGGCGAGCTGCCGCGCGAGCACTGGGTCGACCTCGTCCGCCGCGCCCGCCTGTTCCTCAACGCCTCGCGCTGGGAGGACTTCGGGATCGCGCCGATGGAGGCGCTCGCCGCGGGCACTCCGGTGGTCACGGTCCCCACGCCGGGGTCGTTCGAGGCGCTCCCGCTGGTGCGCGAGCTCGGCCCGGACCTCGTGGCGGAGGACCTCGGCGCGCCGGCCCTCGCCCGCGCCCTGCGCGCCGGCCTTGCGCTCGGCGACGCCGACCGCCAGCGCTACCGCGAGCGCGCGCTCGAGCTGCTCGCCCCCTACCGGGAGGAGGCGATCGCCGCCGCCGTCGCGGAGCGGGTGCTGCCCGCCCTCGGGATCGAGCCGTCGTGAGCGGCGAGCCGCGCGTCCTCGTGGTCCACAACCGCTACCGCCAGCGCGGCGGCGAGGAGCGCGCGGTCGACCTCCAGCTCGCCGCCCTCGACCGCGCCGGGGTCCCGCACGCCGCGCTGTTCCGCGACTCGGGCGGCGCCGGCCGGGCGCGCGCCGCGCGGGCGATGCTCGCCGGCGGCGAGCGGCCGGGCGAGGTGGTCGAGGCGGCCCGCGGCCTCGGCGCGAGCGTGGTCCACGTCCACAACATGCTGCCGCTGTTCGGCCCGCGGGCGCTCGCCGCCGCCCGCGAGGCCGGTGCCCGCACGGTGCTCCACCTGCACAACTTCCGGCTCTTCTGCTCGATCGCCGTGGCGTTCCGCGACGGCGAGACGTGCTTTCGCTGCCGGCACCGGCTCACGCTCCCCGGCGCGGTCCTGAACTGCCGCGGCTCGGCGCCCGAGTCGGCCGTCTACGCGACCGCCCTCGCGGCCCATCAGCCGCGCGTGCTCGAGACGGTCGACCGGTTCGCGACGCCGAGCCGGTTCGCCGCCGGGCAGCTCGCCCGCCTCGGCGTCCCGGCGGACCGGCTCGACGTGGTGCCGAGCTACCTGCCGGACGAGGAGCTCGCCGCCGGCACCCGCGCGGACGAGGGCGCGTACGCCGTCGCCGTCGGGCGGCTCGCGGTCGAGAAGGGATTCCGCTACGCGATCGAGGCCGCCGCCCGCTCGCGGGTCCCGCTCCGGATCGCCGGCGACGGCCCGCTCGCGGACGACCTCCGCGACCTGGCCCGCCGCACCCGCGCGCCGGTCGAGCTGCTCGGCGCGGTGCCGCCCGAGCGCGTCCGGGAGCTGCTGGCCGGGGCCGCGATGGCGGTGGTCCCGTCGGTCGGGCCGGACGTCATGCCGTTCGCGGCGATCGAGGCGATGGCGGCCGGCGTGCCGGTCGTCGCGGCCCGGACCGGCTCGCTCCCCGAGGTGGTCGGCGCGGCCCGCTGCGTCCCTCGCCGCGACGCGGCCGCCCTGGCCGGCGCCATGTCGGCGCTCTGGGACGACCGCGGCCACCGCGCCGACGAGGGCGCCCTCGCCCTGGAGCGGGCCCGCGAGCGCTTCGGGGAGGAGCGCTACCTGCGCGACCTCCTCGACCTCTACGCCCGCGCCGACGCCTGACCGGCGCCACCGCGTCGCTTTTCCATCGCATGGCGATGGCTGGTTGACACGGTGGCCGAGGAAGCGCGGCGGCGGCGTCAGGACGGCGCCGCGGCGCGCTGCTCGCGGAGCCAGGCCACGGTGTCGGCGAGGCCGTCGCGCAGGTCGACCCGCGCCTCGAAGCCGATCAGCTCGCGCGCCTTCTCGACCGACGGCCAGCGGCGCTGCACGTCGACCTCGAAGCTCGGCAGGTGCTCGAGCGCGAGCTCGCCGGCCGGCTCGCCGCACGCCTCCCACACGAGCCGCGCGATCTCGGCGACGGGCAGCTCCTCGGAGGACGAGAGGTTGAAGTCCTCGTTCTCGGCGGCCGGGTGGCCCATCGCCGTGACGATGCCCTCGGCGATGTCGTCGACGTGGGTGAGCGTGCGGGTCTGCTCGCCGGAGCCGAAGATCTGGAGCGGCCGCTGGCCGTCGAGCACCTTGGCGATCAGGTCCGGGACCATGTGGGCGATGCCGGGCTCGTCCTCCGGCATCTCGCCGGGCCCGTAGGCGTTGAACGGCCGGCAGATCGTGAACGGGGTCCCGTGCTCGTCGGCGAGCGCCCGGCAGTACACCTCGCCGGCCAGCTTGGAGAAGCCGTACGCGGAGTCGGGGATGCCCGTGTGGCGGACGTGCGCCTCGGTGGTGGGGAACTCGGTCGCGCGCTCGAACACCATCGACGACGACACGTAGACGAGCCGCTCGACCCGCCGCTCGTACGCCGCCCGGAACACCGACCCGAGCAGCGCCGTGTTCGCCTCGAGCAGCGTGTACGGGTAGCGGTGGAAGTTGCCGATCCCGCCCACGATCGCCGCGAGGTGCACGACGTGCGAGCAGCCGTCGGCCGCCGCGAGCGCCACCGCCGGGTCGCGCAGGTCGCCCTCGTGCGCCTCGCACGACTCGCGGATCCAGCCGGGGACCTCGCGCTCGTCGGCCACGCGCACCTCCCAGTCCGGGTCGCGGACGAGCCGCCGCACGACGGCGCCGCCGATCATCCCGGCCCCGCCGGTGACGAGAACCCTGGCCACGACCCGACTCTAGCCAGGCGCCGCCGCGGGGACCGGGACCGGCTCGTCCGGCCTCGCGGCCAGGTCGCGGCTGGCTCCCACCAGCGCGCCGCCCGGGCAGCCCTCGCAGGGGACCTCGCGGCGCGGGTTGCGGATGCCCGCCGCCGCGACCAGCCCGCCGGCGAGCGTGAGGAGCGCCGCCGCCGCCATCCCGGCGCGGAACCCGTCCACCGAGGCGTCCTCGACCGCGTCCGCGACCCGCGCCCGCTCCTCTCCACGCACGCGCGGGCCCACGTCCACGCTCAGCGGCCGGTCCCGCGCGTCGCGGACGGCCGCGCGCGCCGCGGGCGAGAGCGGCGCCCCCGAGAGGTCGTCGTCGAGCGCCGACTCGAACGTCGCCGACAGCAGCGCGCCCACCGCCGCGATCGCGACCAGCCCGGCGACGCGCGCGATCGCGTTGTTGACCCCCGACGCCACGCCGGCGTGCTCGTGGTCCGCGTCGGCGAGCACGGCGGCGGTGAGCGGCGCGACCGTGATCGACAGCCCGAGGCCGAAGACCGCCCCCGCCGACAGCACGTCCGCGACGTAGGACGGGCTCGAGTCGATGCGGAGCATCAGGAACAGGCCCGCCGCGGCCACCACCGGGCCGGCGCCCATGAAGAGCCGCGGCCCGTAGCGGTCGGCGAGCGCGCCGAAGCGCCGCGCGAGCAGGAACACGATCACCGTCACCGGCATGAGCGTCAGGCCCGCCTCGACCGCGCCGTAGCCGGCGACCTGCTGGAGGTAGACGGGCAGGAAGAACGTGGCCGCGCCGAGGCCGGCGTACACGACGAGCGTCGCCGCGTTCCCTACCGCGAAGTTCCGGCGCCGGAACAGCTCGAGCGGCAGCATCGGGTCCCGGGACCGGCGCTCGTACGCGAGGAACGCGGCCAGGGCGGCGGCGCCGACGGCGACCGGGACCGCCACGAGCGGGTCGCCGAAGCCGCGCGCCGGCTGCTCGATCAGACCGAGCACGAGGCCGCTCAGCCCCAGCGCGCACAGCACAGCGCCGGGCAGGTCCACGTGGCGCGGCGTCGTGCGGTCGAGCCCGGGCGACACGTGGCGGGCCACGAGGTACAGGGTCAGCACGACCGGCGCGACGTTGATCGCGAAGACGAGGCGCCACGAGGCGGAGTCGACCAGCACGCCGCCGAGGAGCGGCCCGACCAGCGCCGCCACCCCGCTCCACGCCGTCCACGCCCCGATCGCCGCGGCGCGCTCGCGGTCGTCGAACGTCGCCACGATGACCGCCAGCGCGCTCGGCACCAGCAGGGCCCCCGCCGCGCCCTGGAGCCCGCGCGCGGCGATCAGCAGCGGCCCGGTCGGCGCGGCCGCGCAGACGAGCGACGTGAGCCCGAAGCCGGCGGCGCCGGCGGCGAAGACGCGCCGCCGCCCGTAGACGTCGCTCAGCGAGCCGCCGATCAGGAGCAGCGAGCCGAGCATCAGCAGGTAGGCCTCGACCACCCACTGCTGGGTCGCGAGGCCGGCGTCCAGGTCCTCGCGGATCGCGGGGAGGGCGACGTTCACCACGGTCCCGTCGAGCAGGGCGATGCTCGACGCGAGGATCGCCGCCAGCAGCGTCAGCCGCTTCTGGCGCTCCGTGGTCGCCGAGGCCGCCACCCCGGCGAGGCTATCCGGCCGGCCCCCGGCGGACCCGCCGGCGGCGCCGCTCGTCTAGCGGTTCCGCGCGAGCTCGCGCACGGCCGCGAACACCTCGCCGACCCCGGTCACGTTCCAGGGGTCGACCAGCACGGCGTCGTGCGGGACGAGCGGCAGGACGCTCTCGTACTCGGTGTGGTTCGTCGCCACCACCACGGCGTTCGCGCCGGCGAGCGCGGACTCGAGCGACTCGGTGCCCTCGGTCACGTGGGGGTCGTGCCGTGCGACGTGCGCCAGCTCGCGCTCGAGCAGCCGGATCAGCTTCGCCGCCAGCGAGTCGCGCACGTCGTCCGAGTCGCGCTTGAACGTCAGCCCGAGCACGGCCACCTTGCACCCGCGCAGCGATCCGCCGAGCCGCCGCTTTAGCCCCTCGACGAGGAACAGCGGCACGGACTCGTGCACGCGCGAGACCGCCAGCAGCATGCCCGGCGACCGCGAGCGCTCCTCGGAGAACGCGAAGTCCTTGCGCAGGCAGGTGCCCGCCGTGAGCCCCGGCGCCGCCATCCCGCCGCGCGGGTAGTCGTGGTTGATCAGCCCGATGACGTCGAACACGTTCGCGCCGTACTGCTCGCACTCCATCATCAGGAGGTTCGGGAGCGCGAACTCCGTGTAGCGGAGGATGTTGGTCCAGATCTTCGCCAGCTCGGCCTGGACCGCGGACGTCTGGACGATGTCGGTGCCGAACACCTCGAACAGCCGCGCCGCCGCCTCGCCCGACCCGGCGCCGACCCCGCCGACGATGCACGGCAGCGTCGAGATCTCCTCCAGGAAGTGGTTGACCGCGATCCGCTCCGGCACGTGCGCGACGAACACGTCGTCTCCGACGGCGAAGCCGCGGCGCTGCTCGACGTAGCCGGCGACCCACTCGGTCGTGCCCGGCGCCACGGTCGAGCGCAGGATGATCGTCTGGCCCTCGCGCAGGAGCGGCAGCAGGGCGTCGACCGCGCTGCGGATCTGCGACACGTCGATCTCGATGTGCACGTGCGTCGGGGTGCCGAGCGTGAGCACCACGTGGTCGGCGCCCGCGGCGTCCTGGATCCGCTGGGAGAGCTCGAGCCGGCCGGTCTCCAGCACCCGCTCGAGCAGCTCCTGGGTCCCGGTCTCCTGGAACGGCATCCGGCCGGCCCGGACCAGCTCGAGGACGCGCGGCTCGCGGTCGATGCCGATGACCCGCAGGCCGCGGTCGGCGAACGACAGCGCGAGCGGCAGCCCGATCCGCCCGAGCCCGACGATCGCGACGTCAGCCGCCATTGGGCCCGAACGCTACCCGCGCGGGAGCGCCGCGCGCCCGCGCCGCTCGGCCAGGAGCTGGCCGAGGAGCCCCGCCATGAAGCGCGGGTTGTAGTAGAGGTAGCGCGGCAGGAGCCGGCGCGGCTCCTGGGCGATGCGGTAGGTCCACTCGAGTCCGCGGCTCTGCATCCAGGGCGGCGCCTGGGAGATCCGGCCGGCGAGGAAGTCGAACGCGGCGCCGACCGCGCACATCACGGGCACGTCCACGCGGTCGCGCATCCGGGCCATCCACTTCTCCTGCTTCGGGACGCCGATGCCGACCCACAGCACGTCCGGCCGCGCCGCGTTTATCTGCCGCGCGACGTCCTCCTCCTCGGCCTCGGTGAGCGGCCTGAACGGCGGCGAGTAGCCGCCGACGACGCGCATCCCCGGGTTGGCCTTGTGCATGTTCAGCGCGAGCTGGGCGAGCGAGCCCTGGTCGCGCCCGCCGTAGAGCCACACGCGGTGGCCGCGGTCGCGGCAGCGCTCGCTGTACCGCTTCATCAGCTCGGGGCCGTAGACGCGGTCGGGCAGGCTCTCGCCCATCAGGTTCGCCGCCCACACGAGCGGCATGCCGTCGGGCACGGTGAGGGTCGAGCCGAGCAGGGCGGCGCGCAGCTCCGGGTCGCTCTGGGCGACGGTGACGGCGTGGACGGCGGCGCAGCAGACGTAGCCGCGCTCGCCGCGCGCGATCATCCCGTCCATCACGTCCATCGTCTGCTCGTAGTCCGTCATCGCGATCGGAACGTCGAGGACGTCGCGGGTGCGGACGTCGCGCGCCGACGGCAGCGCGCGGGGGTCGAGCGCGGGGCGCTCCCGGACGTCCGGCAGCGAGACGAGCGAGCCCGGCAGCGGCTCGCCGACGATCGGCTGTGGCTCTGGGGGGGTCACTTCGGGTTCCGTTGCCCGCGGGGAAGGGCGTGCAAACGCGAGCATCCCCTGCCAGGGAGAGGCGCTCTGAGTGTAGCCGCCGAGGCCGGGAGCTTCTCTGGCGCGCCGGACGTCAAGGTATCGGCACGAACTCCGGCCCGATCGGAAAGTTGCGCGGGTCAGTCGTGGAGCGCGTGCTCGCGCTCGCGCTCGCGGCCGCCGGCGGCCCGTTGGGCGGCCTCGGCCTCGCGCTGGCGCTCCTCCAGCAGGGCGACCTTCTGCGCGAGCACCTTGCTCTGGTCGGCGAGCCGGGAGACCGCCACCGAGAAGTGCAGGAGCAGCACCAGGATGAACCCGAAGGCGATCACGAACAGCGCCGACGGCGGGTAGAAGATCCCGACCGCCTCCGCGAGCGTCTCGAGCAGGCCCTTCCAGACCGCGAGGCCGAGCAGCACGACGGCGCTGAACAGCCACAGGAGCGCGTAGCGCTCGAGCAGCCGGCGCTGGCGCACCAGCTCGAGGATCGTGATGAACAGGATCCCGGTGGCGACGATCGCGACTATCTGGACGCGGACCTCCATCGTCAGATCCCGTGGGTCGCCACGACCGGCGCGTCGTCGCCCGGCTCGACCACCGGCCGCTCCCGGGCGAGGCCGACGAAGATCGCGAGCAGCACCTTGACCATGTAGTAGACCGACTTGCCCGAGCGGATCGACGAGCGCCCGCCGCCGCGCTGGAACATCCGGACCGCCACCTCGCGCATCCGCAGGCGGTGGTGGTGCAGGACCAGCACGGCCTCGACCTCGGGGTAGTCGTGCGGGTAGTCGCGGGCGAACAGGGCGATCGCCCGGCGGTTGTAGAGGCGGAAGCCCGACGTCGGGTCGGTCACCTTCTGGCCCACCAGGCGCGACAGGATGAACGCGAAGACGTGGATGCCGGCGCGGCGGCTGACAGGGCCCGAGTACTGGAGGTCCTCGAGGAACCGCGAGCCGCAGACCACGTCGAGGGTCGGGTCGGACTCCATCTCCCTCACGAGCCGCCGGATCTCCGCCGGGTCGTGCTGGCCGTCGCCGTCGACCTGGACCATGTAGTCGTAGCCGTTCTCGAGCGCGAACTTGAAGCCCGACTGCACCGCGCCGCCGATCCCGAGGTTGAACGGGTGGCGCAGGACGCGCGCGCCCGCCCCGGTGGCGTCGCGGCAGGTGGAGTCGGTCGAGCCGTCGTCGATCACGACCACGTCGAACTCGGGCGCGTGCTCGCGCAGCGACCGCACCACCGAGGCGACGGTCGCCCCCTCGTTGTAGGCGGGTACCACTGCGAGGCACGAGCGTTCGAGGATCACGGCTCTCCCTGTCAAGAGCGCGGCGCGCACCGGAAGTTGCGCCGCGGGACGGAATCGAGGGTAGCGGGAGGTTAAGCTGCCGTACGGCTACCGAGGGGATCGAATGAGCATCGAGGCGTACAGGGAGGCGGCTTCGGCCGGCGACATCGAGGGGGTCTCCGAGCAGCTCGCGGAGGACGTCGTCCTGCACAGCCCGGTCGTCTTCCACCCGTTCGAGGGGCGGCCGCTCGCCACCGAGGTGCTGCGCGCGGTCTTCGACGTGTTCGAGGACTTCCGCTTCACCGACCACGTGGCGGGCGACGACCTCCACACGCTCGTCTTCCGCGCCCGGGTGGGCGACCGCGAGCTCGAGGGCGTCGACGTGCTCCGCCCCGACGCCGACGGGAAGATCGCGACCTTCACCGTGATGATCCGGCCGTTCACCGGCCTCCAGGCGTTCATGGAGGCGATGGGCCCGCGGATCGAGGCGATCGCGGGCGGCCAGGCGGCCCCCGCGGGCTAGCGCGCCCCGGCGGTCGAGAACGCGGCGATCTGCGCCGCGGTGATCGCGCGGGCCTCCGCCCCGCCAGCGAACGCGCGGAACCAGTCGACCGTGGCCGACAGCGCCTCGTCGAGGTCCCAGCGCGGCGACCAGCCGAGCCGCCCGGCGGCCTTGGCCGAGTCGAGCCGCAGGACGCTCGTCTCCGGCGGGCCGCCGTCGCCCTCGGCGCGCCACTCGAGCCCCTCGCCCCACAGCCCGGTCAGCCGGTCGGCTATGTCGCGGACCGGCAGCTCGTCGCCGGGCGCCGGGCCGAAGTTCCAGGCCTCGGCGGCGTCGCCGTCGAGCAGCCGCTCCGCCACCGCCAGGTAGCCGCTCAGCGGGTTCAGGACGTGCTGCCAGGGACGGACCGCGTCCGGGTTGCGTACCAGCAGCGGCTCGCCGGCGAGCGCCGCCCGCATCGCGTCCGGCACGAGCCGGTCCTCGGCCCAGTCGCCGCCGCCGATGACGTTCCCGGCCCGGACGGTGGCGATCGCGGGGCCGCCGGACCGCCCGAACGAGTCGCGCCAGGACGCGGCCACCAGCTCGGCGCACGCCTTGCTGCTCGAGTACGGGTCGGCGCCGCCGAGCGGGTCGCCCTCGACGCACGGCCGGCCGTCGGCGCGCGGCGCGTAGCACTTGTCGCTCGTCACGACCAGCACCGCGCGGGCGCCGGCGCGGCCGGCCGCGTCGAGCACGTTGGCGGTGCCGAGCACGTTCGTGTCGTAGGTCCCGAGCGGGTCGGCGAACGACCGCCGCACGAGCGGCTGGGCGGCCATGTGGACGACCAGCTCCGGCCGCAGCTCGCGCGCGGCGGCGGCCACCGCCTCCCGGTCACGCACGTCGACCTCGCGCGACTCCACCGCCTCGCCGACCCGCGCCGCGACGTACAGCGACGGCTCGGTCGGCGGGGCCAGCCCGAAGCCGGAGACCTCCGCCCCCAGCTCCGAGAGCCACAGCGACAGCCAGCTTCCCTTGAAGCCCGTGTGCCCGGTGACGAGCACCCGGCGGCCGCCCCAGGCGGCGGGGTCTAGTCCCACACCTTCCAGGGTCGCTCGCCCGAGCGCCACAGCTCCTCGAGGTGGTTGCGGTCGCGGACCGTGTCCATCGCCCGCCAGAAGCCGTCGTGGCGGTACGCGCGGAGCTGCCCCTCGCCGGCGAGCCGCTCGACCGGATCCGCCTCCCACACCGAGCCGTCGCCGTCGATGTAGTCGCCGACGCGCGGCGACAGGACGAAGAAGCCGCCGTTGACCCAGGCGCCGTCGCCCTGCGGCTTCTCCTGGAAGCTGCTCACGCGGTC
Organism: Thermoleophilaceae bacterium; assembly: GCA_036389295.1. GTDB lineage: Bacteria > Actinomycetota > Thermoleophilia > Solirubrobacterales > Thermoleophilaceae > AC-37. The sequence continues at coordinate 63,819 of DASVQB010000003.1, forward strand.
GCCGTCGACGCCCAGCGTGCCCCAGCGCCCGGGCGGCTGGACGGCCGTGACCGTGGCGAGCGCGCCGTGGGAGCGGTGGAACTCGACCAGCGCCCGCACGTCCAGGTCGCTCACCCCGTCGCCGTAGGTGAACACGAAGTCGCCGTCGCCCACGTACGGCAGCACCCGCTTCAGCCGCCCGCCGGTGGCCGTGGCCTCGCCGGTGTCGATCAGCGTGACCTTCCACGGCTCGGCCGTCTCCTGGTGGACCTCCATCTCGTTCCGGGCGAGGTCGATCGTCACGTCGCTCGAGTGGAGGTAGTAGTTCGCGAGCCACTCCTTGATGACGTAGCCGCGGTAGCCGAGGCAGATCACGAACTCGTCGATCCCGCCGGCCGCCGAGAGGCCCTTCATGACGTGCCAGAGGATCGGCCGGCCGCCGATCTCGACCATCGGCTTGGGCTTGACGTCGGTCTCCTCGGCGATCCGCGTGCCGAGGCCGCCGGCCAGGATGACCGCCTTCACGGGGTCACGCCCTCCGCGCGACCGCGAGGTCCTGGTAGCTCGTGCGGTGCTCGCGCCCGTTCCACGAGCCGTAGTAAATCCGCTCGATCGGCAGCCCGTGCCGCGCGTGCCGCTCGCGCAGCCACCCCTCGGCGTACGCCACGGCCGCCTCGGGCGCCTCCCCGTCCGTGACGAGGTGGTCGCCGCGGTCGACGAGCCGCCGCGCCTCGGGGGTCCGCCGCTCGGCGCCCGGGTCGAGCAGGAACCACGTCGCGAGGCAGGCTCCGCCGGGCCGCAGCACGCGAGCGACCTCGGCCAGGTAGCGGTCGGCGGCGGGCGGGAGCAGGTGGGTGAAGACCGAGGTGGCGAACGCGAAGTCGAACGACTCGTCGTCGTAGGGGAAGCGGTACTCGTCCGGCGCCCGGCCGCCCGACGGGTTGTACTCGGAGTTGCGCACGTCGGCCAGCGCGAAGCCGAAGCCCGGGTGGCGCGACGCGATCTCCCGGCGGCACCACTCGATCGCCTCGGGGACCACGTCGAAGCCCTCGTAGCGGCCCTCGAGCCAGCCGGCGAGCGGCCGCGCCATCCGGCCGGCGCCGCAGCCCACGTCGAGCACGTCGTGCTCGGGCCGCAGGCCGCCCAGCTCCACGAAGTGGCCCATGAACTCGTCGCCGATCGCGTTGAAGTCGCCCGGCCCGACGAGGGCGCGGAGCCGCCGCGGCGGCGTCAGCGGGTCGCGGGCGCCGCGGACCGCGGCGCGCAGGCCGGCGAGCCTGCTCACGCCGCCCGCCCGCCCCGGAACACGACCCGGTACAGCGCGTTCTCGACGCGGCCCGGCAGCGGCCGCGGGCCCCAGTAGCCGCGGTACGCGAGCCGCCCCGCCGCGCCGATCCCGCTCTCCTCGGCCAGCGCCCGCCAGCCGGCGTACAGCGCCGCATGCTTGGCCCGGATCTGGCGGTAGGCCGCCCGGTAGCGCGTGCGGTCGACGGAGTGCTTCGAGCCGGCGTGGCGGCGGTACTCGAGCGTGACCGCGTCCACCTGCACGCCGCGCCAGCCGTGCGCCAGCGCGTTCAGCCACAGCTCCCAGTCCTCGTACTCGGCGATCGCGGGGTCGAACCCGCCGGTGTCCTCCACCAGCTCGCGGCGCATCAGCGCGCTGAGGCCGATCGTGTGGCGGTAGAGGAGCTTGAACGGGTCGTAGGGCGGCATCCGCATGACGCCCGACCACGCGCCGAAGAAGCGCATCGATCCGTAGGCAAAGCCGTGGCGCCGCTCGCGGTCGGCGTCGAGCGGGGCCCGGAGCTCCGCGAGCGCGGTGGGGGCGAGCCGGTCGTCGGCGTCGACCACGATCGCGTAGTCGGTCTCCAGGCCCGCGAGGCCCGCGTTGCGCGCGGCCGCGACGCCGGCGTTCGCCTGGCGGACCACCTCGACCTCGTCCGGCAGCTCGTCCAGCGCGCGGTGGGTCCCGGGGTCGGTGGAGCCGTCGTCGACCACGACCACGTGCGGCGCGCCGCCCTCCTGCGAGAGCAGGGACCCGACCGCCTCGGGCAGGTACCGGCCGTAGTCGTAGCAAGCCACGACGGCCGTGATGTCGCGGTTTCCGGCGGGCACCCGTCTGGAACCATAGGTCGGTGCGGCGCCTGCTCCTCGTGACCCACCGGCCGATCGACCAGCCGGGCGGGGGCTCCGCTCGCTGGCGGTCGCTGGCCCGCCTCCTGCCCGGCGAGGGCTGGACGGTCGAGGTCGTGGCCGCGCCGGTCAGGGCCGGCGGAGTCGAGTTCGCCACGAGCGCCGAGGACCTGCGGCGGGCGCGGCTGCGCGCCCGCGTGATGGGCCGGCTGGCCGGCGCCGCGGACCCGGTCGCGCGCCTGCTCGGGGCGCGCCCGGACGCGTTCGTGCCGTCGACCGCCTGGGCCGTCCGCGGCGGCGCCGCGGTCCGCCGCGCGATCCGCGCCGGCTCGTACGACGCCGTGCTGGCGACCGGGCCGCCGATCGCGGGACCGCTCGCGGCCCGGCTCGGGGCGGCCGGCCCGCCGCTCGCCGTCGAGCTCCGCGACCTCTGGGCGGGCAGCCCCGCGTTCGACCGCGGCGGCCCGCTGCTGCCGGCGGTCGAGGGCTGGGTGCTCCGCCGCGCCGGCGCGGTGGTCGCCGTGACGCCCGAGGCCGCGGACGACCTGTCCGCCCGCCACCCGTCGCTCGCCGGCCGCGTCGTCACGATCCCGAACGGCTTCGACCCGGCGCTGCTCGACCGGCGGGCGCCGCCGCCCGCCCGCGCGGGGCGCCCGCTCAGCCTGATCCACTCCGGCACGCTGTCGGTCGACCGGCCGCTCGCGCCGCTCCTCCGCGTGCTCGAGCGCGCGCAGTTCCGCGACGCCGTCCGGCTGGTCCTGCACGGGCACCTGGCGCCGCGGATCGCCGGGGAGGTCGAGTCGGCCGGCGTGCCCGTCGAGGTCGTGCCGCCGTCCGAGTGGGACGAGGCGATCCGGCGGGTCGCCGCCGCCGACGCCGCGCTGGTCACCCAGGCGAGCGGAGCGGGCGACGCGACCGCGGTGGCCGCCAAGGCCTACGAGTACCTCGCGCTCGGCCGGCCGGTCCTGGCGATCACGCACGGCGGGGCCACCGAGGGGCTGCTGCGGCGCCTCGGCGAGGACCGGTACCTCGCCCGGCTCGACGACGAGGAGTCGATCGCGCGGGCGCTCGGCGAGCTGCTCGACGGCTCGCCCTACGAGCCGATCGACCCGGTGCGGCTCGAGCCGTACTCACGCCGCCGGATCGCGACCGACATGGCGCGGCTGCTGGACCGGCTGGCGGCCGGCGAGCCGCCCGGCCGCGCCGGCGCGGCGCCCTGAGGCGCCGCTACCCTCGCTCGCATGAGCGGCACGGGCGCCGAGGTCAAGGCCGAGGTCCGCGAGTTCTGGGAGGAGGAGCCGTGCGGGACCGAGCACGGTGAGGCGCCCGAGGGCTCGCCGGAGTTCTTCGCCCAGGTCGAGCGGCGCCGCTACGAGCTAGAGCCGTTCATCCCCGACTACGCCGGCTTCGCCGGCTCGCGCGGCCGGAAGGTGCTCGAGATCGGGGTCGGCATGGGGAGCGACTTCGTCCGGTGGGCGCGCGCCGGCGCGGACGCCCACGGCGTCGACCTGACCGAGCACGCGATCGAGCTGACGCGCACCCGGCTCGCCCACGAGGGCCTGACCGCCGACCTCCGCCGGGCCGACGCGGAGCGCCTGCCGTTCGAGGACGGGACCTTCGACAGGGTCTACTCGTGGGGCGTCCTCCACCACACTCCGGACACCGACCGCGCGGTGCGCGAGGCGATCCGCGTCACGCGCCCGGGCGGCGAGCTCTGCGTGATGCTCTACGCCCGGATCTCGTGGGTCGCGTTCGGCATGTGGGCCCGCCACGCGCTGCTCGCCGGCAGGCCGTTCAGGTCGCTCGCGGACGTCCTGTACCACCACATGGAGTCGCTCGGCACGACCGCCTACACGAAGCGCGAGCTGCGCCGCATGTTCGCGGGGGTGGACGAGGTGCGGATCGACAAGGTCGGCACGCCCTACGACCGCCGGATGGCCGGCCCGCTCGCCTCCCTCACCGGGAGGTGGCTGGGATGGTTCCTGGTGGTCCGGGGCCGGAAGCCCGCCCGCTGACCCGCCGCGGCAGCCCCGCCAGCACGTCCGCGATCCGGCCCGCCGCGCGCCCGTCCCAGAGCGGCGGCACGCGCGCCGGCCTGCGCCGCGCGTCGGCGATGAGGTCGGGCGCCTCGGCGATCCGCCCGGGCGAGAGCCCGAGCAGGGTGTTGGTCCCCAGCTCGACCGTCACCGGGCGCTCGGTGTTGTCGCGGAGCGTGAGGCACGGGACGCCGAGGAACGTCGTCTCCTCCTGGATCCCGCCGCTGTCGGTGAGCACGCCGGCGGCGGTGGTGACGAGCGACAGGAACTCGAGGTAGCCGAGCGGGTCGAGCAGCCGGAGCCGCTCGCCGCCGCCCCCCGCCCCGAGGGCCTCCAGCGCGGCCCGCGTGCGCGGGTGGACCGGGAAGACGACCGGCATCCGCTCCGCCACCGCCCGCAGGCCGGCGAGCGCCTCCTCCAGCAGCGCCCCGTCCACGAGCGCCGGGCGGTGCAGGGTCACGACCACGTACGAGCCGGGCTCGAGCCCGTGCGCCGCGGCGGCGCCGGCCCGCTCGATCGCCCCGCGCATGGCCACCAGCGTGTCGACCATCGTGTTCCCGACGTGGTGGATCCGGTCCCCGTCCACGCCCTCGCGCAGCAGGTGGTCGCGCGCCTCGGGCGAGTGGGTGAAGAGCAGGTCCGCGACCCGGTCGGTCACCACGCGGTTGACCTCCTCCGGCATCGTCCGGTCGAACGACCGCAGCCCGGCCTCCACGTGCCCGACAGGGATCCAGAGCTTCGCGGCGGTCAGCGCGGCGGCCATCGTCGAGTTCACGTCGCCCGGCACGAGCACCACGTCCGGCTCGACCTCGAGCAGGAGCGGCTCGAGCCGCTCCATCACCCGCGCGGTCTGCTGCGCGTGCGATCCCGAGCCGACTCCCAGCAGGTGGTCCGGCTCGCCGACGCCGAGCTCCTCGAGGAAGACAGCCGACATCGCCCGGTCGTAGTGCTGGCCCGTGTGGACGAGCACGTGCTCGAACTCCTCCGGCCGGCGGGCGAGCTCCGCCGCGACGGGCGCCGTCTTCATGATGTTGGGCCGCGTGCCGACGACCGACAGCACCCGCAGCCTCCGACCCATCGCGCCAGGGTAGCCTCAGGCCCGTGAGGCAGGTGGTGCTCAGAGGCGGCCGCGCGCAGGTCGTGGAGGTCCCGGCCCCGTCGCCGGGCGCCGGCCGCGTCCTGGTCGCCAACGCGGCCTCGGTGATCTCGAGCGGCACGGAGCGCGCTGCGCTCGCCAGCTCCGGCGGCTCCCTGCCGCAGCGGGCGATCCGCAACCCGCAGCTCGTGAAGGCGGCGCTCGGCTTCGCCCGCGACCAGGGCGTGCGCAAGACGCTCGAGCGGGTGCGCGAGACCGCGCAGGCCGACCTGCCGCTCGGCTACTCGACCGCCGGGATCGCGATCGACACCGGCGGCGTCCCGGACCTGCGCGTGGGGCAGCGCGTGGCCTGCGGCGGCGCCGGGCTGGCGAACCACGCGGACGTGGTCTCCGTCCCCGCCAACCTCGTCGTCCCCGTCCCGGACGGCCTGCCGCTGACCGAGGCGGCGTTCGCCACGATCGGCGCGATCGCCCTCCAGGGCGTCCGCCGGACCGAGCCGACGCTCGGCGAGCGGGTCGTCGTCTCCGGGCTCGGGCTGCTCGGCCTCCTGACGGTGCAGCTCCTGCGCGCGGCCGGCTGCCCGGTGCTGGGCATCGAGCCGGCCGAGGACCGCCGGGCGCTCGGCGCCGAGCTGGGCGCCGAGCTCGCGGTCGCGCCCGGGGAGGCGGAGGAGGCGGTGGCGCGCTGGACCGGCGGGACCGGCGCCGACGCGGTGGTGGTCACGGCCGCCGGCGAGAGCGACGAGATCCTGAACGCCGCCGTTCGCATGGTCCGCCGCAAGGGCCGGGTCGTGCCGGTCGGCGCGGTCGGCCTCGGCCTCGAGCGCCAGCCCCTCTACCTCCGCGAGGCCGACGTCCTGATCTCCACCTCGTACGGCCCCGGCCGCTACGACCCGACCTACGAGGAGCAGGGGATCGACTACCCCCTGCCGTACGTCCGTTGGACCGAGGGCCGCAACATGGAGGAGTTCCTCCGCCTGGTCGGCGCCGGCGCCGTCCGCCTCGGCCCGCTGGTGGGGACGACCGTGCCGGTCGACGACGCCCCCGACGCCTACGCCGCGGTGAACGGCGAGTCGCCGCCGCTCGCGGCGGTCCTCACCTACGCCGACGAGGCCGGGCTCGCCGCCGGGCCCCCCGCCCGCGAGGTCGTCCGCGTCTCGCGCGCCCGGGGCGGCGCGCCCGCCGGCGGCGAGCTGACGCTCGCGCTGGTCGGCGCCGGCCAGTTCCTCCGCGGCACGCATTTGCCGACGATCAAGGCCGCCGCCGGCGTCCGGGTCAAGACCGTCGTGGCGCGGCGGGGGACCGCGGCCCTGGAGGTCGCGCGGTCGGTCGGCGGCGCGGACGCCGCCACCGACTGGCGCGAGGCCGTCGAGGACCCCGAGGTCGACCTCCTGGTCGTCACGACCCGCCACGACTCCCACGCCGAGATCGCCGCGGCGGGCCTGCGCGCCGGCCGGTCCGTGTTCGTCGAGAAGCCGCTCGGCCTGACGCGCGAGGAGATCGACGACGTCTGGGACGCGGGCCGCGAGAACGACCGGCTCGCGATCGGCTTCAACCGCCCGTTCGCGCCGCTCGCCCGCGCGCTGGGGGAGGAGGTGGGCTCCGCGAGCGGCCCGATCCAGCTCGTGTACCGCGTGAACGCGCCGCTGCCGGCCGACAACTGGCTGCGCGACCCGGTCGAGGGCGGCGGCCCGCTCCTGGGCGAGGCGTGCCACATGCTCGACTTCGCCAACTGGCTCTGCGGCGTGCCCGAGCGCGTCGCCGCCGCCGCCCTGCCGGTCGAGGCCCCGACCGTCGACAGCGCGAGCATCACGGTCGCCTACGCCGGCGGCTCGGTCGCGACGGTCCACTACGGCACCCAGGGCTCCTCCGCGATGCCGAAGGAGCGGGTCGAGGTCATGCGCGGAGGGCGCTCGTGGGTCCTGGACGACTTCCGGCGCCTCGAGAGCTACGCGGCCGGCGGCGGTCGCAGCGACCGCACGGGGAAGCTCGACAAGGGCTGGTCCGCGCTGCTCGAGGGCGTGCTGGCCGCGGCGCGCGGCGAGCGGCCGTTCGAGCCCGGGCTCGGGAGCGCCTACCTCGCGCAGAGCGTCGCGCTCGCGGCCCTCGAGTCGATCGCGTCCGGCGGCCCGGTCGAGGTCGTCAGCCCGGCCCGCGCGCCAGCGCAACCCGCACGAACCGGCTGACCTCGCCGAGCGACGGGCGCAGCGCGCCGTAGCCGCCGACCTCGCGCGCGAACAGCCGGACGTGCAGGGCCAGCAGCAGGCCGTACGAGATGCTCGACGACAGCGGCGCTATGTAGGTGCCCTCGCGCGGGATCCAGATCACGTTGATCGCGACGTTCAGCGCGATCCCGGGGAACCAGACGAGCACCGCCTCCAGCGGGAAGCCGCGGCCCGCGAAGTGCTGGGCGAGGATCGTGAGCATCCCGAGCGCGTAGATCCCCGGCAGGAGCCACATGAAGAGCGGCACCGTGTCGTCGTACCGCTCGCCGAACACGAGCGGGATGCCGACGATGCCGATCGGCACGGCCACCAGGCACAGCAGCCCGTAGAGCACCGCCACCGACCGGAAGACCTCGGCGGTCGTCTGCGTCTCGCCGCCGCGCGCGATTCGCGCGAACAGGTTGAGCCCGACCACGGTGGGGAGCAGGTACATGCCGTCCGCGATGGCGGCGGCGATCGAGTAGAGGCCGGCCTCGCCGTTGCCCTGGTAGGCGTTCACCAGCAGCAGGTCGAGCCGGACCACCACGAACGTCATCAGGATCGCCACGTAGGCGCGGAAGCCGAACCGCAGCATCTCGCCGGCCAGCCCGAGCGCCGGTCGCATGGGCGGCCGGCCCGGCCGCGCGAGGACCCAGAGGAAGCCGGCGGCGCCGAGGTAGCGCGAGCCGGACAGGGCGGCGAGCGCGCCGGCGGTGCCCATGTCGAGCGCCGCGAAGCCGGCGACGAGGGCTGCCACCAGGACCACGTTCTGCCCCAGCTCGACCGCGTTGTAGGCCCTCATCCGGCCCTCGCCGAGCAGCACGCTCTGGAGGAACGGCCCGGCGAGCGCCGCCGGCACGCCGGCGAGCGTGATCCCCAGCTCGGTCCAGCCGAGCCCCTCGACCACGGACGGCACGCCGACCTTGAGCGCCGCGCCCGCGCCGGCCAGCACGGCGCCGAGCACGAGCGAGAGCCACAGCGTGTTGGCCACCACGTGCGCGCGCCGCGAGGCGTCCTGGGCCACGAAGTACGGGTTCGCGGTCGTGAGCCCGAGGCCGCCGACCTGCACCATCATCAGCGTCAGGCTGTACGCCACCGCGAACGCGCCCTGCCCGTCCGGGCCGAGCTGCCGCGCCACGATCACCGTGGCGGCGAACGCCAGGGCCAGGGAGCCGACCTTGCCGCCGAAGGTGAGGAACACGTCGGTGCGCAGGCGCGCCTCGCGCGCTGCCGGCTGCGCGGTCACGGCCCCATGCTGGCACAGCCGCAGGCGGCCTCCGCGGTCCTAGACTGGCTTCGCGTGTGTGGGATCTGCGGCATCCTCGCCACCGGCGAGCGGTTCGCCGTCGGCGAGGAGCAGGTCGTCGCGATGCGCGACACCCTGAGCCATCGCGGGCCCGACGACGCCGGCGCGCTGTTCCTCGCCGAGGACCGCGTGGCGCTCGGCCACCGCCGCCTCTCGATCGTCGACCTCTCGCCGGCCGGCCACAACCCGATGCCGAACGAGGACGAGAGCGTCTGGATCTCGTTCAACGGCGAGATCTACAACCACCTCGCGCTGCGCGAGGAGCTCGAGCGCAAGGGCCACGTCTACCGCTCGCAGACCGACACCGAGACGATCCTCCACCTCTACGAAGAGGAGGGCCCGCGCTGCGTCGAGCGCCTCCAGGGCATGTTCGGGATCGCGATCTGGGACCGCCGCCGGCGCGAGCTGTTCCTGGCGCGCGACCGGCTCGGCATCAAGCCGCTCTACTGGGCGGCGCCGCCCGGCGGCTTCGTCTTCGGCTCGGAGATCAAGGCGCTGCTCGCTCACCCGGCCGTGACCGCCGAGCTCGACGAGGAGGCGTTCCTCCACTACCTCACGTTCGTCTCGACGCCGCCCCCGCTGACGATGTTCGCCGGCGTCCGGAAGCTCGCGCCGGGCGAGCGGATGACCGTCCGCGCCGACGGCACGCGGAGAAGCGACGTCTTCTGGAGCCCGTTCGACCCGCGGACGGCCGAGGAGGTCGGGCGGATGTCCGAGCCCGAGATGCGCGACCGCCTGCTCGAGCTGCTCCAGGCCTCGATCCGCAAGCGGATGATGGCCGACGTCCCGTTCGGGGTCTTCCTGTCCGGCGGCGTCGACTCGTCGACGAACGTGGCGCTGATGTCGCAGCTCGTGTCCGAGCCCGTGCGGACGTTCAGCGTCGGCTTCGAGGACCAGCCCCGCTACAACGAGCTGGAGTACGCGCGGCTCGTCGCGCGGCGGTTCGGCACCGACCACCACGAGGTCGTGATCGGGGCCGACGACCTCGAGGGCTTCGTGCCCGAGATGGTCCACCACCAGGACGAGCCGATCGCCGACTGGGTCTGCGTGCCGCTCCACTTCGTGTCGCGGCTCGCGCGCGACAGCGGCACGATCGTGGTCCAGATCGGCGAGGGCGCCGACGAGCTGTTCCACGGCTACCAGAGCTACATCTCGCACGCGCGCTTCCACCGGCGCTGGTGGGAGCCGTTCCAGCACGTGCCGCGCGGGCTGCGGCGCGTGGCCGGCGCCGCCGCGCAGGCCTTCGCCCGGCGGACCGACCGCGGCTCGCTCTACGCGCAGCTCCTCGCCGACTCCGCGGCCGGGCGGCAGCCGTTCTGGGGCGGCGCGATCGCCTGGCAGGGCCTCCTCAAGGACTCGGTCCTCGGCAACGGCCGGCCGCTGCCCGACTCCTACGAGATCGTCGACCGGCTGTGGCGCGAGGCCGGCGACGGCGCCGACCTGCTCCAGCGCATGACCTACCTGGAGCTGAAGCAGCGCCTGGCCGAGCTGCTCTTGATGCGCGTCGACAAGATGACGATGGCGACCTCGGTCGAGGCGCGCGTCCCGTTCCTCGACCACGAGCTGGTCGAGTTCGCCATGGCGCTCCCGCCCGAGATGAAGGTGCGCGACGGCGGCGGCAAGTACCTGCTCAAGCGGGCGGTCGAGGACCTGCTCCCGGCGGCGGTGGTCGAGCGGCCGAAGCAGGGGTTCAGCGCGCCGGTGAGCGAGTGGTTCCGCGGCGACCTCGGCGCGCGCGCCCGCCGGTCGATCCGCGAGTCCACGCTCGCGGAGCGCGGGCTGCTCGACTACGACCGGGTGGACGAGATGTGGGACCGGCATCGCGCCGGCCGCGGCGAGTGGAGCTTTCAGCTCTGGAACCTCTACAACGTGTCCGCCTGGCACGACTACTGGGTCGCGGGCCGCGCGCTTGCCTGACCTCGCGAGCCGCGCCGCCCGCTTCCGCGAGCTCGGCCCGGCCGCCGGGACGCGCGCGGCGGCGCGGCTGGCGGCGCGCACGGTGCGGGGGCCGCTGCGGCGAGCGCGGCTGCGCGTGCGGCCGATCGAGCCCGACGTGCGCGAGCTGCCGGCCGCGCTCGGCGGCCGGGCGCCGGTCGAGGCGCTGCGCGGGCCGGCGCTCCGCTCGCTCCCGGCCGTCGCGGAGTGGGAGCCGGACCCGGCCGCGCTGGCGCAGCGGGTGGACGCGCTGCTCGCCCACCGCTTCGACCTGCTCGGCTCGGGCCCGGTCGAGCTCGGCGACCCGATCCCGTGGCGGCGCGACTTCAAGGTCGGGGTCGAGTGGCCGCTCGACCACGTGAGCCGGGTCCCGATCGTCCGCGGCGACGGCTCCGACGTGAAGGTCCCGTGGGAGCTGTCGCGCTGCCAGCACCTGCCGCTGCTCGCGGCGGCCGGGCACGCGGGCGAGGTCGGCGCGCAGGTCGAGTCGTGGATCGCCGACAACCCGGTCGAGTACGGGCCGAACTGGGCCTGCACGATGGACGTCGCGATCCGGGCCGCGAACTGGGTCGCCGCGCTCGCGATCTGCGCCGAGCGGGCGGCGGGCGAGCCGTGGCTCGAGCGGGCGCTCGCGAGCCTGCTCCTGCACGGGCGGTTCGTCCGCTCCCACCTCGAGTGGGGCGAGGTGCGCGGCAACCACTACCTCTCGAACGTGGTCGGGCTGATGCCGGTGGCCGCGCTGTTCTCGGGCGGCCGGGAGGGCGCCGCCTGGCTCGACTGGGCGGTGGGGGAGCTGCGGAGCGAGATGGAGCACCAGGTCCGCCCCGACGGCGTCTGCCACGAGGCGTCGATCCCCTACCACCGCCTCGTGACCGAGCTGTTCGCGGCGGGAGCCGGCGCGGCGGAGGCCCTGCGGCCGGGGCGCCTCGGCGAGGCCTTCCACGAGCGGCTACGGCTGATGAGGCGGTTCGCCGCCGACTACACGCGCCCGGACGGCCTGGCCCCGCTCGTGGGCGACGACGACTCGGGCCGCTTCATGCCGCTCGGCGGCTACGGCGACGACACCCGCGACCACCGCCACCTGGGGCTCCCCGAGCCGCGCGGGTCGGCCTCGTACGCGGCGGGCGGCTTCCACGTGATGCGCGCCGGGGGCGCGTACGCGATCGTCCGCTGCGGCGACGTCGGCTTCGGCGGCCGCGGCGTGCACGCCCACTGCGACCAGCTCTCGTTCGAGCTGTTCGCCGGCGGCCGGCCGCTGGTCGTGGACCCCGGCAGCTACCTGTACACGCCCGACCTCGCCGCCCGCAACGAGTTCCGCAGCACCCGCTTCCACGCGACGCTGGCGATCGACGGCCAGGACCAGAGCCCGCTGGAGGGGCTCGACGCGTTCGAGCTGCCGGACCTGATGCGGGCCGAGCTGACCGGGTGGGAGGGGAGCGCGGCGACCGGCCGCCATCACGGCTACGAGCGGCTCGCCGCGCCCGCGACGCACGAGCGCCGGGTCGAGCTGCGGCCCGACGCGCTGCTCGTCCGCGACGTCGTGCGCTCGTCCGGCGAGCACGACCTGGAGTGGACGCTCCCGCTCGCCCCCGGCGCCGAGGTGCGCGTGGACGCGCCCGGCCTCGACTTCGCGGCGGAGCCGGGCTGGTACGCGCCGCGCTACGGCGTGCGCGAGCCGACCGACTTCCTGCGCGCCCGCCGCCGATCGCGGGCCGGCGAGGACGCTACGGAGATCGCGATCCGCTGGGGCTAGCCGTCCACCCAGGACGGCGGCAGCCCCCTCGACACCTCGATCGCGGCGAACGGCACGGGCTCGCGGGGGCCGTGGCCACGCGCCCACTCGACCATCCGCGCGACGCCCTCCTCGAGCGGGGTCGCCACGCGGTCGCCGAACGCGGCGGCGGCCTTCGAGTGGTCGGAGAAGGCGTGCACGACCTCGTTGCGCGGCGGGTGGTGGACCACCGGGTGGTCCGGCGCGCCCATCGCGCGCCGCACGAGGTCCGCCAGCTCGTTCACGGTCACGCTCGCGTCCGCGCCGACGTTGAACACCTCGCCGCGCACGCCGTCCGCGAACGGCGCGTCGGCGATCGCCGGGACCACGTCGCCGACGTAGCTGAACGCGCGCGTCTGCTCGCCGTCGCCGAAGATCGACAGCGGCTCGCCGCGCATCACCTGGTTCACGAAGATCCCGATCACGTTGCGGTAGCGGTCGCCGATGTTCTGGAGCTCGCCGTAGACGTTGTGCGGGCGGAACACCACGTAGTCGAGGCCGAACGTCTCCCTCGTCACCGCCAGCTCGCGCTCGACCGCGAGCTTTGCGATCCCGTAGCTGTCCTCCGGCTCCGGCGCGGTCGTCTCGGTCATCGGCACCTGGGCCGAGCCGTAGACCGCGATCGAGGAGGTGAACACGAAGCAGTCGACCCCCGTGTTCACCGAGGCGTTCAGGAGGTTCACGCTCCCGATCAGGTTGTTCACGTGGTTGAAGCGCTTGATGAAGTGGCTGAGCCCCTCGGCCGCGTAGGCGGCGAGGTGGTAGACGTGGTCGAAGCGCTCGTCGGCGAACAGGCGGTCGACCAGCTCGTGGTCGACGATCGACCCCTCGACCAGCCGCGCGCGCGGGTCCACGTTGTCGGCGAAGCCGCCGCTCAGGTCGTCGAGGACGACGACCTCGTGCGAGCGGTCGAGCAGCGCGCGGGTCAGGTGGGCGCCCATGAACCCGGCTCCGCCGGTGACGAGCTGCTTCGCCATTGGGGCGGTCACGGTAGCGGCGGGGCGGCCGGTCGCTGCTAGCCTCGGGCCGCCGGCCACCGCAGCGTCCGGTTCGCGGGCGTGTTGCATGGGCCGCACCGCGGTACGGACGCGAGGACCACATGACCGAGAACGGACAGCCGGCCCCGAACCTGCCGGGGAGCGACGTGCGAAGCAACGGGCTTCCGCCAGAGCCGCCCGAGCGCGGCCGGCGGGTGCTGGTCGCCGGCGGCGCCGGCTACATCGGCTGCGTGCTGGTCCCGCGGCTGCTCGACCGCGGCTACGAGGTGCGCGTGCTCGACCGCCTCTACTGGGGCGAGGGGCCGCTGGCCGGCTTCCGCGACCGGATCGAGCTCGTCGAGGCCGACGTGCGCGAGATGCCGGCGAGCGCGTTCGACGACGTCGACGGAGTGATCAACCTGTCGGGCCTCTCGAACGACCCGACCGCCGAGTACGACCCCGAGGCGAACTGGCAGATGAACGCCGTCGCCACCGAGACGATGGGCCGGGCGTGCCTCGAGGCCGGGATCGAGCGGCTCGTGTTCGCGTCCTCGTGCTCGCTCTACGACGGCCTGCCGCGCGGCATGCACGACGAGACGGCGCCGATCGAGCCCTACGGCGCCTACGCCACGTCCAAGCGCTACGGCGAGGAGAAGCTGCTGGAGCTGGTCGACGAGGGCCTCGTGCCGGTCTGCCTGCGCAACGGGACGGTCTACGGCTGGAGCCCGCGCATGCGCTACGACCTGGTCGTCAACACGTTCGTCAAGGACGCCCTGCTGAAGGGCCGCCTCGCCCTCCACGGCGGCGGCTGGATGTGGCGCCCGCTGGTCGACGTCCGCGACGTCTCCGACGCGATGATCTTCGCGCTCGAGGCGCCGGCCGAGAAGGTCCGCGGCGAGGTCTTCAACGTCCTGCACTCGAACTACCAGATTCGCGAGCTGGCGATGCTCGTGGCCGGCTCGGTGCAGCTGCTCGGCCGGAGCGTCGAGCTGTCCGAGGAGCCGGCGCCGAAGCTGACCCGCGACTACGAGTGCTCGAACGCGAAGCTCGCGGCGCTCGGGTTCAACCCGAGCCGCTCGGTGGTCGAGGCCGTGCAGGACCTGCTCGCGCACGTCGACCTGGCCGACCCCACCTCGCTCACCGACCCGCGCTACTACAACATCCGCTGGATCGAGCTGCTGAACGAGGTCCGGCCGCGGCTCGAGCGGTTCCGCGCCGTCACGTGACGGTCGAGCGCGCGCTCGTCACCGGCGGCGGCGGGCAGCTCGCCTCGGACCTCGAGGAGCAGCTCGAGCGGCGCGGGGTCGGCGTCCGCGCCCCGGCGAGGGCGGCGCTCGACGTGACCGACGACGACGCGCTCGCGCGGGCCTTCGACGAGGAGCGGCCGCAGCTCGTCGTGAACTGCGCCGCGTTCCACAACCTCGACGTGTGCGAGGTCGAGGAGGACCGCTCGTTCGAGGTCAACGCCCGCGCGGTGAAGCGCATGGCGCAGCGGTGCGCGGAGACCGGCGCCCGCCTCGTCCACCTGAGCACGAACTACGTCTTCGACGGCCGCCGGCCCGAGCCGTACCGCGAGGACGAGACGCCCAGCCCGCGCTCGATCTACGCGATCTCGAAGCTGGCCGGCGAGCACTGCGCGCTCGCGTACGCGCCCGACTCGCTGGTGGTCCGCGGCGCCGGGCTCTACGGCCTGCACGGCAGCGCCTCGAAGGGCGGCAACTTCGTCACCCGGATGGTCGCCCGGGCGCGCGAGCAGGGGGCGCTGAAGATGGTCGCCGACCAGCGCCTCAGCCCGACCTTCACGGCGGACCTGGCCGCGGCGGTGCTCGAGGCCGTCGACGCCGGCGCGTCCGGCGTGCTGCACCTGACCGCCGGCGGCGAGTGCTCGTGGCTCGAGTTCACCGAGGCGATCATGGAGATCGCCGGCATCGACGTCCCGATCGAGGCCGTCGAGACGACGATCCCGCCGGGCGGCGTCGACCGCCCCCTGAACGGCGTCCTGGCGCGCCCGGCGGCCGACGCGGCCGGCCTCGCGCCGCTCCGCCACTGGCGCGAGGCGCTCGAGGACTACATGCGGCGGGCGGGCCTGGCGGCGGCCGCCGCGTAGCCCTAGCCGCCGTACTCGAACGGCAGCTCGTCCGCTATCTCGGACAGGAGCGGGGCGCTCGCGTCGCGGTCCGAGGGGATCAGCTCGACGTCCGGCCACTCGATCCCGATCTCCGGGTCGTCGTACTTGATCCCGCGCTCGATCGACTCGTCGTAGTAGGCGTCGCACTTGTACATCACGTCGGCCAGCTCGCTCGTCACGCAGAAGCCGTGCGCGAACCCGATCGGGCAGTAGAGCTGGTGGAGGTTCTCGTCGTTCAGCTCGAACGCCTCCCACTCGCCGAACGACGGCGAGCCGCGGCGGAGGTCCACGACCACGTCCACGATCGACCCGCTCGCGCAGCGGACCAGCTTCGCCATGCCGCGACCGACCTGGAAGTGCATGCCGCGGACGATCCCGTGGCGGGACCGCGAGTGGTTGTCCTGGACGAACTCCTCGGGGATGCCGAGGTCCGCGTACGCGTTGCGGCGGTAGGTCTCGTGGAAGAACCCGCGCGCGTCGCCGTGGATCGTCGGCTTGACGAGGATCGGGCCTTCGAGCCTGGTCTCGATTCGCTCCATGGTCTCCTGCGGTCGGGGGCCTGCGCGGGCGCTCACCCTAGCGCCCGCCGGACGAGAGCCCAGTACGCCCGCAGGAGCGCCCGGACCGCCCGCGAGCGGCCCGCCGCGCCGAAGTACGGCGAGTCGAGCTCGGGCACCATCGCCTGCGCGAACTCCCCGGCTCCGATCGCGGCGCGGGCCTGGATCGCCCGCCGCTCCCGCAGCGCGGCGGGGAGCGCCCGCAGGAAGCCGCCGGTCCCGCGGGCCTTCGCCGCGCCCCAGCCGGCGACGGTCGCGTACGCCAGGAGGGCGAGGTCGGTGGCGACGAGCGCCGGGGCGACCGCCGCGAGCAGCGCCGCCGGGTAGCAGCGCACGACCATCAGCAGCCGGTTCCGCTCCAGCTCGCGGAGCTTGTCGGGCCGGCGGCCGAACTCGTAGTCGTGCCGCACGCGCGCCGTCGGCACGACGCCGAACCGGCGGCCCATGAGCCGCAGGCGGTGCGAGAGGTCCACGTCGTCCACGTAGAGGAAGAACGAGTCGGGGAAGGCGCCGGCCGCCTCCCACGCCTCGCGCCGGATCGCGAGGCACGCGCCCGACAGGAACCCCACCGGCGCCGGCTCGGCGCCGACCGACGCGAGCGGCTCGCGGTAGCGGCCGGTCCAGCCGAAGCCGAGGAAGTGGACCACGCCGCCGGCGGTGTTCACCCGCTCGCCGTCGTCGAGGGCTACGAGCCCCATCCAGGCGTCCCAGCCCGCGGGCGGGTCGCGCAGCGCGTCCAGGCAGCCGGGCTCGGGGAGCGCGTCGGGGTTGAGGAACAGGACCGTCTCGCGGCTCGTCGCCGACGCGCCCAGGTTGGCGGCGCGCGGGAACCCGAGGTTGCCGCCCGACTCGATCACGCGGTCGACGGCCTCGTGCGACCCCGCCAGCTCGACCGTCCGCGCGCTCGCCGCGGGCTCGCCGCCGGAGTTGTGCACGACGACGACCTCGTCGCCGGGCCGCCGCTGGCGCGCGAGCTCGTCGAGCACCGGCCGCAGGTCGTCGCCCTCGTCGAAGGCGACGATGACTATCGAGAGGTCCACCCGACCGGCGCGTGCCGCGCTACCGCGACGGCGCCGGGACGCGCCGCCGGAGCGCCGGCCGCCGGACCCGCAGGCGCTCGCGCGCTCCCGGCGGCAGGTGACCGACCGCCACCGCGATCGCCGCCGCCGCGAGGCTGGCGACCATCAGCGCGAACGCCACCCGCAGGCTCGTGGCGGTCACGAACTCGGGCCGGTCGAAGCTCATGTTCCGCAGCAGCGTGCTCCAGCTCGCGTGGTCGTCGCCGTAGTAGCGGTGCACGTAGTTGCGCTCGTAGACGCTCCAGCAGAACCACCCCGCCAGCACGCCCAGCCCGCACATGGCGACCGGCTGGACCCGGTCGCGGAGCAGCTCACGCAGGCCGGCCACCAGGAGGGTGGCGACGCCCGCGTAGGCGGGCACGAGGTAGCGGCCCCCGACCATCGAGAAGCCGATCCCGTCGATCATGTGCTTGATGTCCACCCACATGATCGACAGGTAGAGCGACAGGGCGGCGGCGACCAGCAGCACCATCTGCCGCAGCAGGGGCCGGTCGGGCGCGAGCAGTTCGCGACGGGTGCGGATCGCGGCGAGGCCGACGCCCAGCATCCCCAGCACCCCGACGTAGACCGGCACGTAGTAGAAGATCGCGCCCTTCGGCGCCTCGTTCCAGATGTGGTGGAACCAGTAGGTCCGGTACGTGTAGCCGGTCCAGGTCCGCGCCCAGGTCCAGAGGTTGTCGAGCGTCGCGGGTGCGTGCACGCCCCCGGCCTGGACGTCGCCGGTCGTCGCGCCGGTTATCGAGCCGTACTCGAACCAGGAGCGCACGTACCACCAGCCCGCCCCGAGCCCCACGACGAGCAGCGCGAGGCCGGCGGACCGCGCCGCCTGCCGCCAGCGGTCCCGGTAGACGAGCGCCTGCGCGGCGTAGACCGCGGCCGCCAGCGGCAGCAGCGCCAGCGCGGTGCCCTTCGTGAGCAGCGCGATCAGCATCGCGCCGCCCAGCCAGGCGCCCTGTCGCGCCCGCGGCGGGGTCCGCAGCAGGAACAGCATGAACGCGCACGACAGCGTGAAGCCGGCGACGAGCAGGATGTCGTGGTTGGTGATCCCCGACCCCAGCGCGATTATCGGCTGGACCGCCACGAGGAACGCCACCAGCAGCCGCAGCGACTCGCGCGTGAACACCTGCGCCGCCAGCAGCCAGGCGGCGTACACCGCGAGCACGCCGATGACGGACGACAGCCACCGGATCGCCGTGTAGCGGGTGAACACCGACGCGTCGCCGAGCGACCGGTTCACCGCCCACCCGGCGACGTGGTAGAGCGGCGGGTGGACCACCCCGACGCCGCGGCCGCGCTCGAACGGCTCGCGGTAGCTCTTCGGGAAGTGCTCGCTCACCTTGACGCTGTACTTCGGGTCCGGCTGCGCCGAGAAGTCCGGTCGCGGCCCGCAGCAGTAGTCGTCGTAGTGCATCGCGGTCACGAGCGCGGGGTACTCGCGGGGGTAGAGGTCCTTGTCGGGATCGGGAAGCGCGTGCTGCGTCGTCAGGTGCTCGATGTAGAGGAAGTGGTAGTCCTCGTCGCCTCCGAAGAACGCCGGGAACGTCATCGCCCACAGCCCGCCCCGCAGCAGAGTGAAGGCCAGCAGGAACACGAGCGCCCAGCGCGCCCAGCGCAGCGCGGGGAGCAGGCGCGGCCGCGACGGCGGCACGGCGGTCGACGCGTTGTCGGCTTCCGGTTCGGGCATCGGTTCGGGGCGGAGGTCGTCCCTGCCGCCGATGAGACAACTCCTAAGCTAGCGCCGAGATGCGGCGAGACCAGATCGACCGACTGCGCTGCCCGGCCTGCCGGGCCGAGCGCAGCTTCGCCCTGGAGGCGCGCGAGGAGGACGAGCGCGAGGTCCGGAGCGGCACGCTGAGGTGCCGCGGCTGCGGCCACGACGCGCCCGTCGAGCACGGGATCGCCGACCTGCTGCACGACCCGCCCGAGTTCGTGGTCCGCGAGGCGGCCGGCCTCGACCGGTTCGCCGAGACGATGCGCGCGGACGGCTGGGACCGCGAGCGGATCCTGAAGCTGCCGTACGAGCAGAGCGGCTACTGGTTCTCCCAGGCCGCCGCGTTCGAGCACCTCGCCGAGGTCATGGAGCTCGAGCCCGGCGCGACCCTGCTCGACGTCGGCTCGAACACGTGCTGGGCGAGCAACGCGTTCGCGGTCCGCGGACTGCGGGTCACGGCGCTCGACATCGCCGCCACGCCGATGCAGGGCCTGCGGACCGCCGACTGGTGGTTCGAGGAGAACGACGTGTTCTTCGAGCGCGTCCTGTCGGTCATGTTCGACCCGGCGCTGGCGAGCGAGTCGTTCGACTACGTCTTCTGCTGCGAGGTCCTCCACCACAACCACCGCGAGCACCTGCACCGGACGCTGCGCGAGCTGTACCGCGTCCTCAGGCCCGGCGGGAGGCTGATCGTGCTCAACGAGCCGCTCCGGTTCGTCACCGACCTCAAGCTCGACTTCGGCCAGGAGGTGGCCGAGTACGAGGGGCACGAGCACGTGTACTTCGCGCCCGAGTACGTGCTGGCCGCCAGGCGCGCCGGCTTCGCCGTCCGGCTGATGCGGCCGAACACGACGCCGTTCTTCCGCAGGGAGCCGTTCGAGCTCCGGTACGAGGACAGCGCCCGGACCGCGACGAAGAAGGCGGTCAAGCAGATCGTCCGCAGCACGCGCGGCGGCCGGCGCGCGTACACGCTCTACAAGCTCCTGTGGGGCCGCGAGGTGTCGCTCGGGATGATCTGCACGAAGCCCGGGCCGAGCGCCCCGGCGGCCGCTCGCGCGGACCGGCCGGCCGTCGAGCAGCCGGTCGCCGGCTAGCCGCCGCCCGGCCCGCGGACCGGATGCCCGACCCCGAGCTGGTCAGCGTCGCGATCCCCGTCAGGGACGGGGGCGCGAGCTTCCGCGAGATGATGGACGCGGTCGCGGCGCAGCGGCTCGACCGGCCGGTCGAGGTCGTGGTCGCCGACTCGGGCTCGACCGACGGCACCCGCGAGGAGGCGGCGCGCCGCGGGGCGCGGGTGATCGACGTGCCGCCCGGCGAGTTCTCGCACGGCGGCACGCGCAATCTGCTGGTCGAGCGCTCGCGCGGCGCCCACGTGGCGTTCCTCACCGACGACGCCACCCCGGCGAGCGAGACCTGGCTGGCCGAGCTGCTCGCCGGCTTCGACGACGCCGAGGACGTCGGCCTGGTCTACGGCCCGTACGTGCCGCGGCCGGACGCGAGCCCGATGGTCCGGCGCGAGCTGACCGAGTTCTTCCGCGGCATGGCCGGGCCGGGCGGGGGCCCGCGCGTGGACCGCGGCCTGCGGCCCGGGGACGTCCGGCCCGGGCTGGTCACCTTCTACACCGACGCCAACGGCTGCCTGTCGCGCCGCGCCTGGGAGCGCGTCCCGTACCGGCCCGTCACCTACGCGGAGGACCAGCTGCTCGCGCTCGACATGCTCGCGGCCGGCTTCGCGAAGGTCTTCCGCCCGCAGGCGGCGGTGATCCACTCCCACGACTACCCGCCGCGCGAGCGGCTCGGCCGCTTCTTCGACGAGTTCCGCGCGTTACGTGAGGTGTACGGCCACGTCGAGGAGGTGGGGGTGCGGCACACGCTGGGGACGATCAGGACGCAGGTCCGCCGCGACCGGGCGTTCATGCGGTCGGAGGGGCGCGCCGGCGCGGCGCTCGACCGCGGCACGCTCGAATCGCTCCGGTTCCACGCCTCGCGCGCCGCCGGGGCCGCGCTGGGCAGCCGGGCGGACCGGATCCCGGACCCGCTCCGCCGCGCGCTGTCCCGCGAGGGGCGCGCCGGGTTCGCACCGGTCGAGCCGCCGGACATCGGACGGGCCTCTCTAGATTGACCCCGATGCGACTCCGGCTCCACGCCCTGCGCATCCGGCTCGTGGACGTGTTCGGCGGCCTCCCGCGGCGCGCCTGGCTCACGCTCCGCCACCGCGGCCTCCGCTCGTTCCTGTTCAGGGCGGTCACGTTCCCGCTGCGGCTCACGCCGCTCGGCAGCCGGCTCGGCCTCGGGACCGGCCGCACCCACGCCGCAGCCGCGCGGCGCTGGTACGAGGAGAGCTGGCGGCCGGTGACGGTCGCGATCCCGCACTACGGCCCTCCCGAGCAGGTGGTCGAGACCGTGAAGTCGGTGCGGCGCACCACCGACCCGCGGCGCGTGCGCGTCGTGGTGGCCGACGACGCGAGCCCCGAGCCGCACCGCGGCCGGCTGCTGGAGGAGCTCGAGGGCCGGGCGGAGGTGGTCCTGGGGGAGGAGAACGCAGGCTTCGCTGTGAACGCGAACCGCGCCCTGCGGGCGGCCCCCGACGGCGACGACCTCGTGCTCCTGAACAGCGACGTGGTGGCGCTCCCGGGCTGGATCGAGGCGCTCCAGCAGGCCGCCTACGGCGCCGACGACGTCGGGATCGTCGGCCCGAAGCTGCTGTACCCCGACCGCACGATCCAGTCCGCCGGCTCGTACCGCAACCTCGGCGCGCCCGAGTGGTTCGACCACCGCCACCGGTTCAAGCCGCCGGACCACGGGCCGGCGAACGTCGTCGTGCCCGTGGTGGCCACGACCGGCGCGTGCATGTACGCGCGGCGCGACTGCGTCGACCGGATCGGGCTGCTCGACGAGCGCTACCCGATGGCGTACGAGGACGTCGACTGGTGCCTGCGCGCGTGGGAGGCCGGGATGCGCGTGATGTACCAGCCGCAGTCCGCGCTCTTCCACCTCGAGTCGAAGACGCGGGGCACCGACCAGGGCGAGCGCGAGCTCGAGTCGCAGCGGCTGTTCTGGGAGACCTGGGGCGACTGGTTCGACGCGCGCGACGTGAGGACGCCCGAGGGGCGGCTGCGGGTCGTCTACGTGACCGAGGACACCGGCGTCGGCGGCGGCCACCGGGTCGTGTTCGAGCACCTGAACGGCCTCGCCGAGCGCGGGCACGAGTGCGCGCTCTACACGCTCGACCGGGCGCCGGAGTGGTTCGACCTGAGGGTGCCGGTCCGGACGTTCGACGACTACGACGAGCTGACCGCCGCGCTGGCGGAGGTGGACGCGCTCAAGGTGGCCACCTGGTGGAACACGGCCGCCCCGGTGTGGAACGCGTCGGTCCGCCGCGGGATCCCGGTCTACTTCGTCCAGGACATCGAGACCTCGTACTACCCGCACCACCCCCACGTGCACCCGCACGTCTACGCGACCTACCGCGAGGAGTTCCGCTACATGACGACGTCGCAGTGGGTCGCCGACCGGCTGCGCGAGCTGAACCTCGACCCGGCGATCGTCCCGCCGGGGGTCGACCTCGACACCTTCCACGACCTCGGCCGCGAGCGCGAGGAGGGCGTGCTGCTCTCGGTCGGCCGGTCGCTGCCCCTGAAGAACCTCGACCTCACGATCGACGCCTGGAGCGAGATCCCGAACGGGCGCCCGCAGCTGTGGCTGTTCGGGATCGAGCCGGAGCTCGGCGAGCGGTTCGGGGCGCGCTACTTCACGCGGCCCAGCGACGCGGAGGTCAACGAGCTCCTCAACACCGCCACCGCGCTGGTGCAGACCTCGCGCCACGAGGGCTTCTGCCTGCCGCTGCTCGAGGGCATGGCGGCGGGGGTGCCCGTCGTGTGCACCGACGCGCACGGCAACCGCGACTTCTGCCGCGACGGCGAGAACTGCCTGATGGCCGAGCCGAGCCCGGACGCGGTCCGGTCGGCGCTCGTGAGGCTGCTCGAGGACGCCGACCTGCGCGCGCGGCTGGCCGACGAGGGCAAGCGGACCGCGGCGCGCTACGCCTGGCCCGCGCGGATCGACGAGCTGGAGCGCCTCCTCGAGTCCCTCGCGCCGCGGCCGCGGTGACGGCGCGGTGAGGATCTGCCTGCTGGTCCACGAGCTGGGCCGCTCGGGCGGAGTCGCGACGATCCTCTCGCACGCGCGCGCGCTGGCGGCGCGCGACGGCTGGGACGTGCGGATCGCGATCACCGACCCGCGCGCCGGGGAGCTGCCGGACGAGTCGGGCGGCGTGCCGGTCGCCCCGCTCGCCGAGGCGGCCCGGGGGCCGGAGGTCGACTGCGCGATCGCGACCTGGTGGGCCACCGCCGGCTCCCTCTGGGAGGTGCCGGCGCGCCGCCGCGCGGTCTTCCTCCAGAGCCTCGAGTGCCGGTTCTACGACGAGCGCCACTTCTTCGAGCGGTTCGGCGCCGAGCAGGTGCTGACGCTGCCGGTCGGCTACGTCGTGGTGGCGGGCTGGATGCGCGACGTCCTGGCCGAGCTGCGGCCGGACGCCCGCTGCGACGTGGTGCGGAACGGGATCGACAAGGAGCGCTTCGCGGCGCGCCCGCGGCGCTCCGGCGGGCCGCTGCGGGTGCTCGTCGAGGGGCAGCCGTCGCTGTGGTTCAAGGGGGTCCCGGAGGCGCTGGCCGCGGTGCGCGCGATGTCCGAGCCGGCCGAGGCCACGGTGGTCGCTCCGGACCCGTCCGCCGCGGCCGACCTCGAAGGCGCGCGGGTGGTCGGCGGCCTCGACGCCGCCGGCATGGCGGACCTCTACGCCGAGCACGACGTGCTGCTGAAGCTCTCGCGCGTGGAGAGCCTCGGGCTCGCGCCGATCGAGGCCCTCCACGTCGGGCTGCCGGCGGTCGTGACCCCGTACACCGGCCACGAGGAGTACCTGGAGCACGGCCGCAACGGCCTCGTCGTGGGCTACGACGACTTGCCGGGCACGGCTCGCGCGCTGGACGGGCTCGCGCGCGACCGGGACCGCCTGGAGGCGCTCTCCGCCGGCGCGCTCGACTCCGCCCGCGGGTGGCCGTCGGCCGCCGAGGCCGCGGGCGAGCTCGCGACGGTCCTCGAGGGGATCGCCGCCGCCCCCGAGCCCGACGCGCAGGCCGCCGTGGCCCACCTCCAGCGGGCCCAGCGGCGGTGGCTCGAGCTGAGCCGCGAGCACGTCCGCCAGGAGGAGGCCGCCATGCTCGGCGTGCGCGGCGAGGTCGAGTGGTGGCGGGGCGCGCTCGAGCAGGCCGGCGACCGCCAGCAGGCGCTCCAGGACGCCCTGCGCGACGTCGAGGTCCAGGTGGCCGACGTCTACCGGCAGCTCGGCGAGGTGCGGAGCGAGCGCGCCTACCGGATGGCGATCGCCGCCCGCCGGCTCGTGCGGAGGGGGCGGTGAGCGCGCGGCTCGGAGTGGTGGGCGGCGACCGCGCGATCGGGCTGGCGGGCCACGCGCCCGCCGCTGGGACCGACCTCGTGGTCGAGCTGGCGGAGCCGGGCGCGGGGGACTCCGCCGGCACCGCGCCCGCCGTGCGATGGATCGGCGGCCCGGCGGAGGGCGACGGCCGACCGCCCGCCCTCGGCCCGCCGCCCGGCGACGCCCTGCCGCCCGGCGACGCCCCGCCGACCGGCGACGCCCCGCCGCCCGGCGGCGCGGCCCCCCCGCGGCTCGTGGCCACCGCCGGCGACGGGCTCTGGAGCCGCGCGCCGTGGCCCGCCCGCGACGAGCTGTTCGACCTGCCGGCGCCCCCCGCGCCCCGCGTCCTCGTCGCCGGCCGCGACGCCGAGCGGCGCGCGGCGGTCCTCGACAAGCTCGGCTCGCGCGGGCTGCCGTGCGCGGGCGCGGAGCTGCTCGACGCGGCCGGCCTCGCGTCCGCCTCGGCCGTCGCGCTGCTCGACGCGGCCGGCGGCGCGCTCCCGGCCGAGGCGCCCGCCGTCCTCGCCGCCCGCCGCGTCCTGATCGCGCCGCGGTGCGAGGTCGGCTTCGGGCTCCTCGCCGGCACCGACCACCTCGCGTTCACGACCGAGGACGACGTGGTGCAGTACGCCGACGCGGTGCTCTCGTTCCCCCGCTCGTTCGAGCAGGTCGCGGTCCTCGGCGCGCTGGCGGCCGAGCGCCACCGCGCGTCCGTCGTGTACGGCCGCCTCGCCGCCGAGCTGGCGGGCGGCTGAGCCGCTCAGAGCTGCTCGGCTATCCGCGGCGCCTCGCGGTTGAACAGCCAGAAGCCGAGCGCGATCGAGACGAGCACGATCCCGCCCGGGATCAGCAGGCGGACCGGGTCGCCGATCGCGTCGGCGGCGCTCATCGCGCTCGGGTCGACGACCGCGTGCCGCCCCTGCTCGAGGATCGCCGCGAGCGGGTTGCACATCACGTACGGCGTCCAGGCCTTGTTCGGGATCTGCTCGATCGGATAGATCACCGGCGACGCGTAGAAGACGGCCTGGACCACGACCTCCCAGATCGGCTTCACGTCGCGGAAGCGGACGTAGAGCGCGGACAGCAGCATCGACAGCCCGACCGCCCACGCCCCCAGTGCGAGCAGGAGCAGCGGGTACTCGAGCCACGAGAGCCGCGGCTCGATCCCCTGCGCGACCGCGAACACCGCCACCGCGACCAGGTTGAGCAGCAGGTTGAAGTAGGCCGTGAGGACGACGGCGAGCGGCACGACCATCCGCGGGAAGTGGATCTTCCGCACGAGGTTCTCCCGGTCGACCAGCGAGCTGACCGCGCCGCCGGTCGCCTCGGCGAAGAACGTGAACGTCACGATCGCGAGCAGCAGCACCACCGCGAAGTGCGGCGCCTGCTGGCCGATCCGCACGAACTCCGTGAACACGAGGTACAGGACGCCGAACAGCATCAGCGGACGCATCAGCTGCCACAGGTAGCCGAGCGCCGAGCCGAAGAAGCGCAGCTTGAACTCGGTGACGGCGAGGGTCCAGGTGAGGTGCAGGAAGCGCCCCCAGTCGCCGCCGAGCGCGGACGGGCCGCGGATCCGGCGCCCGAAGGCCTCGGCCTCGGCGGCGCGCGCGCTCACGGCGCCGCCCCCCGCGCCGGCGTCGTCGTGCGCTGGCCGGGCCGCTCGATCGACACGTCGTGGGGCAGGTCGACCAGGCCGCCCGACCGGTGCGTGCCGGTCACGACCACCGAGGCGAGCCGCGGCCGGCGGTCCATCAGGTCGCTGTCGCGCCGGGTCACCCACGGGGAGGCGAACACGCGGCCGGGCGCGAACGGGTTCTCGAAGCTGAGCGTGAACACGACCTCGTCGCCCGGCTCGTACACGCCGGTGCGGTGGGTGACGGCGTCGGTGGAGGTCGCGAACAGCGGCAGGTGGGCCTCGTTCTCCAGGACGACCGCGATCGCGGGGTGCACGGTCGGCTCGTGGAAGACGACCCGCGCGTTCAGGCTGCACGGCCGTCCCTGCGGCAGGACCGTCTGGCGCTCGCCGTGCTCGTCGGCGAACCACGCCTCGACGATCTCGCCGCGCTGGTCGCCGTAGCGCTCCTCGCCCTCCTCCACGCGCCCGCCCTCGCGCCCGAAGTTGAGCTCGATGTAGTTGCTCGCCACCTCGTCCGGCTGGCCGATGATCCGGACCTCGCCGCGCTCGATCAGGAGCGCCCGGTGGCAGAACCGCTTGACCGCGCCCATGTCGTGCGTGACGAACAGGATCGTCTTCCCCTCGTCGCGCATGCGGTTGAAGACGTCGAAGCACTTCTGCTGGAACGCGGCGTCGCCGACGGCCAGCACCTCGTCGATCAGGAGGATGTCGGCGTCGACCTCGATCATCACCGAGAACGCCAGCCGCACCTGCATCCCGGACGAGTAGTTCTTCAGCTTCAGGTCGACGAACTCCTCGAGCTCGGCGAACTCGATCACGCGCTCGAACCGGTCGCGGGCGTCCTTCGGCGAGAGCCCCAGCATCACGCCGTTCAGCGCCACGTTGTCGCGCGCCGCGAGGTCCGGGTTGAACCCGACGCCGAGCTCGATGAACGTCGACAGCCGGCCGTTCACGTAGATCGCGCCGCCGTCGACCCCGTAGATCCCCGCCATGCACTTGAGCAGCGTGCTCTTGCCGGAGCCGTTGCGCCCGACGATCCCGAAGAACTCGCCCGGCCGGACCGCGAACGAGACGTCCTTGAGCGCCTCGAAGCGGTCGTAGCTCGAGCGCCGGAACGGGTGAAGCGCGCGCTCCTTGAGCGTGTGGACCTGCTCCTGCGGCTTGCGGAAGGTCTTCGACACGCCGTCGACGACCACCGCGGGCAGCTCGCTCGGGGCCCCGCTCACCGGCCGAAATGTAGAAGGCGGTCGATTTCGCGGCGGGCCCTGGTCCGCACCTGCCGGCGCGGTCCCGGCGTGCGCGGGTGCAGGAGGACGAAGTGGGCGAACGCGGCCAGCTCCCACAGCTCCTGCTCGCGCTTGCGGTAGGTGATCCCGCGGTGCGGCTGCGGCCAGCGGTAGCGGACGAGCTGGCGGTGGACGTACGCGAACCGCCAGCCCGCGCGGGCCAGCCGCAGGTACATGTGGTAGTCCTCGACCATCCCGAGCCAGCCCGCGTAGCCGCCGATCCCGCGCAGCGCCGAGGTGCGCAGGGTGGCCGTCGGGCACGGGATCGGGCACTGCTCGGCGATCTTCGGGAACCGGTCCATCGGGTGCACGGACGGGTCGCCGATGTAGTCGGTGTGCCCGGTCGGGTGCTCCAGGATCAGCGCGTTCGAGTACGCCAGTCCGACCTCCGGATCGTCGAAGCAGGGGAGGATCGACTCGAGGTAGTGCGGCTCCCAGAGGTCGTCGGCGTCGAGCTGGGAGACGAGCGGCGCCCGCGCACGGGCGAGCGCGACGTTGCGCCCGCCGCCCACGCCGTGGTTGCGCTCGGAGCGGAGGATCCGGACGCGGTCGTCGCCGATCCCCCCCAGCGCCTCCGCGACCGGCACGCGCGAGCCGTTGTCCACCACGATCACCTCGAGGTCGCCGACGGTCTGCGCCAGCACGGACTCGACCGCCTCGCGGATCGTCGCCTCCGAGTTCAGGGCGGGCATGAGGACGCTGGTGCGAGGCGTCACGCGGCGTCCTCGAGCGCCCGGTCGGCCACGAGCCGGGCGATCGCCAGCGCGGACGTGGCGGCGGGGGACGGCGCGTTGCGGACGTGCAGCGCGCGCTCGGTCGCGTCGAACACGAAGTCGTCGAGCAGCCGGCCGTCGCGGCCGAGCGCCTGCGCGCGGACCCCGGCCGGGCCGCGGACCGCGTCGCCGGGCCGGATCTCCGGCACGTAGCGCGCCGCGCCCGCGACCAGGGCGCGCGGGCGCACCGCGTGGTGGAGCTCGGTGAGGCCGGTGCGCCAGAAGCGCCGCACGAGCCGCCACGTGCCCGGCCAGGCGAGCGTCGCCGCGAGGTCGCTCGCCCGCACCCGGCCGAGCCCGTACGCGTCGCGCGCGCCCACCATCAGGGCGGTCGGGCCGATCGCGACCTCGCCGTCCAGCCCGCGCGTGAGGTGCACGCCGAGGAACGGGAGGGCGGGGTCCGGGACTGGGTAGATCAGCGATCTCACTAGGTGGCGCCGCTCGGGCCGCAGTCGCAGGAACGCACCGCGGAACGGGACGATGCGGGGATCGCGCGCGCCGCCCGCCGCGACCGCGAGCCGGTCGGACCACAGCCCGGCGCAGAAGACGGCCCTGCGCGCGCGGGTCTCGCCGCGCGAGTGCCGCAGCGCGATCCGCCGCGAGCCGGGCTCGGCGGACTCGACCGCGCAGCCGCGGTGCACCGGCACGCCCTCGTCCTCGAGGTCGAGCGCGAGCCGCTCCGCCACCCGGGCGAAGTCGACCACGCCGGTGGCCGGCGAGTGCAGCGCGGCGACGCCGGTCGCGTGCGGCTCGACCGCGCGCAGCCCGGCGGCGTCGAGCCGCCGCAGCCCCGGCACCCCGTTCGCACGGCCGCGCCGCTCGAGCTCGTCGAGCGCCGGCAGCTCGCGCTCGTCGACGGCGACGATCAGCTTGCCGCAGCGCTCGAACGGCACGCCGCTCCGCTCGCAGTACTCGTACAGGTCGCGCGCGCCCTCGACGCACAGCCGGGCCTTGAGCGACCCGGGCGCGTAGTAGATGCCCGCGTGCACGACGCCGCTGTTGTGGCCGGTCTGGTGGCGGCCGACCTCGGTCTCGCGCTCGAGGACGCGCAGCGACAGGTCGGGCCGGCGGAGGCGCAGCTCGCGCGCCACGGCGAGCCCGAGGATGCCCCCGCCGACGACGGCGAGGTCGCATTCGCCCGACGGGTCGCGAAGGTCGGTCACGCGGCCGAGGCTAGCCGCGTGGCACAATCGCACCAGGGGGATGAAGGCGGGACGCGACAGGATCCGTCGGGCGGCGAGCCGCGCGGTCGCGCTCGCGCTGCCGGTCGCGCTCCTGCTCGCCCTCGCCGCGCCGCTCGCCCTCGCGCCGGCGGCGGGCGCGGCCCAGCCCGACTGCGGCTTCCCGGGCACGGACTGGGGGCGCGCCGACCCCGAGTCGGTCGGGCTCGACCCCGACCGGCTCCAGGACGCGCTCGACTTCGCGACCCAGCGCCAGAGCGAGACGATCGCGGTCTACCGGCACGGCTGCCTCGTCGCCGAGGACCGCCTCGCCGACACCGCCCGCCAGCGGCGCTTCGAGAGCTTCAGCATGGCCAAGAGCGTCACCGCGATGCTCACCGGGCGCGCGGTCACGCTCGGCTACCTGTCGGTCGAGGACCCGGTCGGCGCGTTCGTGCCCGAGGCCGACGCCGCCCACGGGGCGATCAGGGTGCGGGACCTCCTCACGATGAGCTCGGGCCTGCACTGGAACTTCTTCCGCGACTACAACGTGTTCACGCCGGGCGACCGGGTGAAGGACGCGCTCACGCTGCCCTTCGACCACGAGCCGGGGACGTTCTTCGAGTACCACCAGAGCCCGGTGACGCTGCTCGCGAAGGTCGTCGAGCGGGCCGTGGGGGTCGACTACCAGCAGTTCGCCCAGGACCAGCTCTTCGGGCCGGTCGGGATCGCGCCGGACACGTGGAGCTGGGCCCGCGACGACGCCGGCAACACGCTCGGCTTCCACGGCCTGATGATGCGGCGCGACGACTTCGCGCGGCTCGGCCACCTGATGCGCCACCACGGCGTCTGGTCGGGCCGGCGGCTGATCTCCGAGCGCTACTTCGGCCAGGCGGTCGCGCCCAGCTCGAGCAACGCCGGCTACGGCTACCTGTTCTGGCTCAACTGCTGCAAGCCGCACGTGGCGCCGACGATCGAGACGCGCGACGTGCGCGACCACCGGCTCGTCGAGAGCCTGCCGGAGGACATGTACGCGATGGTCGGCTTCCAGGAGCAGCGGGTCTGGGTCCTGCCCGGTCTCGACATGATGGTCGTGCGGCTCGGCGTCACGGGGGACCGCGACCCGGGCGACGCCAGCCAGAGCATCTCGACGGCCGAGGCCGGCGAGTTCGAGCACGAGCTCGGCCGCCGGCTGATGCGCGCGGTGCGCGACGCGACGGTCCCGGACCCCGGCCCCTACAGCGGCCAGAGGGCGCTCGTCGCCGACCCCGACTACGGGCTGTTCAGGAGCGCCCTCGACGCACAGGACTTCACGGCCGCGCCGGGCACCGACGTCGAGCTCGGGCCGGCGGGGCCGCCGCGCGCCCGCACCCTGACGATCCTGTCGTACCGGCTGCGGCCGTCGCGGAGGGGGGTGCTGCGGGTGAAGGTCGCCTGCCCGGCGCAGCCCGGCCGCGACTGCGCCGGGAAGCTTTCGCTGCGCGTGCGGCTCGTGCGCGGCAAGTACCTGTACGCGGGCGGCGCGCGGCTGTCGCTGCGCCGCGGGACGACCGGGAGGGTCGCGCTGCGGCTCGGCAGGCGGGCCGCCAGGGTGCTGGCGCGCCGCAAGCGGCTGAGCGGGTTCGCCAGCGCAGTGAACCGCGACGGCGCCGGGGGCGCGCGCACCCAGCGCGGCGTCCGGATCGGCCGCGCGCGGCGCTGAGGACGCCCCCGCCGGAGCGGGCCGGCGACGCCCCGTTCGGGGGGCGTAGTCCGCCGACGCGCACACCTTTCTCGCAAACAGCGGCATCGCCCGCCGTGCAGAGCCGCACGCGGCCTTGCGCCGCCTCGAGCCGCGGCTAGTTTCCGGTTCGGCGGAACGGGGACCGACCAGGGAGTACCCCGGACTCGAACTCGGGTGCGGCGGACGGTAGAGCCGCCGGCTCGGAGGAAGGATCGCGATGCCCCCCACGCGACTGTCGGCGCTCGACGCGTCGTTCCTGGCTGCGGAGACGCCCTCCGCGCACATGCACGTCGGCTGGGTCGCCGTGTTCGACCCGCCCGGCGACGGCCCGCGGCCGACCTTCGAGGACCTCCGCGACCACATCGCCACGCGGCTCGACCGCGCGCCCCGCTACCGGCAGCGCCTCGCGCCGGTCCCGCTCGGCGTGCACGACCCGGTGTGGGTCGACGACGACCGGTTCGACGTCGCCCGCCACGTGCTGCGCGCGCGCTCGTCGAACCTCGACGAGATCGCCGCCGCCGCCATGTCGACCCAGCTCGAGCGCAGCCGGCCGCTGTGGGAGTGCTGGGTCGCGCCGCGGCTCGACGACGGTCGGATGGCCGTCGTCGGGAAGGTGCATCACTGCATGGTCGACGGGATGGCGGCCGTCGAGCTGGCCGCGCTGCTGCTCGACGCGACTCCCGACCCGCCCCCCGCGGTGGCGGACGGTTGGCGCCCCGAGCCGGCGCCCGGCGCGGCGTCGCGGCTCGCCCGCGCGGTCGTGGACCGGACGCTCCAGGAGGCGAGCCTCGCGCGGCTTCCGGCGCGCATGCTCAGCTCGCCCGGGCGCATCGCGGACGCCGTGGGCGACGCCCGCCGGGCGGGGCTCTCGCTCGCGCGGTCGGTCCGCCCGACGCAGCCGAGCTCCACGCTGAACCCCGACATCTCGCCGCTCCGGCACCTGACGCGGCTCTCGCGGCCGATCGACGACCTCGAGCGGATCAAGTCCCACTTCGGCACGACGCTGAACGACGTCGTCCTCGCCGTCTGCGCCGGCGGGGTGCGGAGCTTCCTCGCGCGCCGCGGCGAGCCGCCGGTCCGGCTCAAGGCGATGGTCCCGTCCACCCGGCGCGACGCCGCCCAGGCGGGGGCGCTCGGGAACGGGATCTCGTTCCTGTTCCTCGACCTGCCGACGGATGACGGCGACCCGGTGCGGCGGCTCCAGACGGTCCATCGCGCGACGGCCGAGCGCAAGAGCGGCGGCGACTCGGAGGGCGGCGAGCTGCTCATCCGGGCGCTCGCCTACGCGCCGCACGTCGTCCAGCGCGCGCTCGCGCGCGTCGCGGCGAGCCCGCGGACGTTCAACCTCGTCGTGTCCAACATCCCCGGCCCGCGCGATCAGCTCTGGATGCTGGGCTGCCCGCTGCGCGAGGCGTACCCCGTGGTGCCGCTGGCGGAGGGGCACGCGCTCGCGATCGGGGTGACGTCGGTGGGGGACGGCCTGCACTTCGGGCTCTACGCCGATCGCAAGACGCTCCCCGACGCACACGCGCTCGCGCGGCCGATCGACCGCGCGATCGACGAGCTGCTGGCGCTGTGCGGCCCGCGACGCGGGTCGCGGCCGCGCGGCCGCAGCGGGCTGGTGCCGCTGCACGCCTGAAGTCCCGCTTAGCCCCCCATATGGGGGATCTACCCGCCAGATGGTGGGACAATCGGGTGGAAGGAGATGGGAAGGATCGACCGTACGCCTGGGGGGGCGAGCCGGACGCGAGCCCCGCGGGGGCTGGCACACGCGCTCGCGATCGCGACGCTCGCCGCGGCCGCGCTCACGGGGGGGCCGGCCCGGGCCGCCGCCGGCGAGCGGACCGGCTCGTCGGCCGCCGGCGAGCGGACCGGCTGCGGCTTCCCCGGCGCCGACTGGGCGCGCGTGCCGCCCGAGTCGCTGGCGCTCGACCCGGCGGCGCTCCAGGAGGCGATCGACTTCGCGTCGACGCGCGGGACGGCCGCGATGGCCGTCTACCGCCGCGGCTGCCTGGTGGGCGAGGACCGGGCGGCGGAGGCGGGCCGCGCCGTCCAGCAGCACAGCTGGAGCCTGTCCAAGTCCGTCGTCTCGCTGCTCGTCGGACGGGCGGTGACGCTCGGGCGGCTGTCGGTGTACGACCCGGTGGGCGCGCTCGTCCCGGAGGCCGACCCGGCGCACGGCGCGATCACCGTGCTCGACCTCCTGCGGATGACCTCCGGCCTCCACCACAACGTCTGGCGCGACTGGAACGTCTTCACCCCGGGCGACCGCGTGAAGGATGCGCTCACGCTGCGGCTCGACCGGGCGCCGGGGACCTTCTTCCAGTACCACAACTCGTCGGTCGCGCTCCTGGCGAAGGTCGTCGAGCGGGCGGTCGGGTCCGACCTCCAGGACTTCGCCCAGGCGCAGCTCTTCGGCCCGCTCGGCATCCCCCGGGACGCGTGGCGGTGGGGTCGCGACGAGGCGGGCAACACCTCGGCGTTCTACGACCTCCACATGCGGGCCGGCGACTTCGCGCGGCTCGGCTGGCTGATGGAGCGCCGCGGGTTGTGGGCCGGCCGCCGGCTGATCGCGGCGAGCTACCTGCGGGACGCCGTGACCCCGTCCCCGGCCAACCCGGGGTACGGCTACCTGGTCTGGCTCAACGCGGGCTCTCCGTGGGTCACGCCGCGGCTGCCCGTCAGGCAGGTCCGGACCGGGCGCTTCGTGAACAGCGCCCCGCGCGACATGTACGCGATGTTCGGCTACCAGCACCAGCTCGTGATGGTGTTCCCGTCGCTCGACCTCGTGGTGGTCCGGCTCGGGGTCGGCGGCAGCGTCGACGGCGACGTCGAGTCGAACGCTGAGGGCGTGGCGCCGGGCGAGTTCGAGCACGAGCTGGTGCGGCGCCTGATGCAGGCGGTCGCCGACGTGCGCCTGCCCGACCCCGGCCCGTACCGCGGCGCGCGGACGCTGCCGACCGACGCGGGCGCGGCCAACGGCGTGGACGACCCCGGCGAGGGGTCGCGGCCGCCGGGCACCGACGCCGAGCTCGGCGCCCCCGGGCCTCGGCGCGCCCGCGCGATCGCGATCCGGTCGTCGCGCCTCCGCGTCCGACCCGGAGGCGGCGTGCCCGTCAAGCTGCGCTGCCCGCCGGTCGCCGCCGGCGGCTGCGAGGGCCGGGCGCGGCTCCTGCTGGCCGACGGGCCGGCCCGCTGGCTGGCCGCCGCGAGCGTCACGGTCCGGCTGCGCCCCGGCGAGACGAAGGCGGTCCGCCTGCGGCTCGGAGGGCGCGCCATGCGGCTGCTCGCCGCGACCGGGCGGGCGCGCGGCCGCGTGACCGCCGTCGGCCGCGACGCGCGGGGCGGGACCGGCTCGCGCGCTGAGGTGACGGTGCTGGGCCCCGCGCGCTGAGCCCCGCCCGCGCGCTTGCCGCGCCCGCCTCCCGCGGCTCCACGACGGGGCCCGCGCGCCCAGCCAGGACCCCATCGGGCGTTTACGGCCGGCCCATCGGGGGCATGAACCGCGGCAGGCGCTGTCCAGCGTCCAACCGGGGGTGCGCACTTGAAGGATCGCGGCAGGGGACGCCGCCCGAGCTCGTCCAGGCTGGCCGTTCGCGCGGCGGCGATCGCCGCCGTCGCGGCGACGAGCCTCCTCGCCGCGCCCGGGGCGGCATCGGCCGCCGAGCAGAACGCCTACGCGGCGGCGCTCAACTACGCCACGCCCACGGTCACCATCGGCCAGGGCGACACGCTGGTCTTCAACAACCTGGACACCGCCGCCCAGCACGACCTGCTCGGGCACGACGGCCGGTTCGGCAGCGAGCTGATCGGCGGCGGCGAGTCGTCGCCGGTCAAGGGCGTCGAGAGCCTCGAGCCGGGCCAGTACCAGTTCCACTGCTCGCTCCACTCCTGGATGCAGGGCGTCCTCAACGTGACCGCGGCCGGCACCGGCGCCGGGGTGCCGTCGCCCACGAGCGGCGCGCCGCCCGGAACGGTCCCGAGCTCGGCCTCCGCCAGCCCGTTCGACGTCTACGCGCGCGCGCCGCGCGCCTCGATCGGCGGCGCGAGCTGGCCGCTCTACGGCCACGACGTCGCGAACACGCGCGACGGCGGCGCCGACGGCCCGGCGCCCGCCGACGTCCCGAACCTGGGCGTGGCCTGGGCGTTCCACGCGCTCGACGGCGACTTCACCGGCACGCCGGTCGTGTCGAAGGGGCTCGTGGTCGCGGGCTCGTTCGGCGGCACCGTGTACGCCGTCGACGCCGCGACCGGCCGCAAGCGCTGGTCGCACGCGACCGGCCTGCCGATCAACGGGACCGTCGCGACCGACGGCAAGCGCGTCTACGTCCCGCTCGCCGACCCGCACAGGCCGAAGGTCCTGGCGCTCGACCTGAGGAAGGGCCGGCCGGTCTGGGTCCGGCAGGTCTCGAACCAGAGGAACTCGGACGTCTACGGCAGCCCGATCGTCTGGAGGGGCCGCGTCTACATCGGCATCTCGGCCGAGTACGGCGAGGTCAACGACCCGGCGGTGAACGTCCGGGGGCAGGTGGTGGCGCTCGACTCCCGCACCGGGAAGCAGAAGTGGTCCACGTACACGGTCCCGTCCGGGCACGACGGGGCGTCGGTGTGGACGACGCCGTCGATCGACGCCGCCACGGGCGTCCTCTACGTGGGCACGGGCAACGCCTACCACGAGCCGTCGGCGAACACGACCGACTCGATCCTCGGCATCGACACCCGCAACGGGCGGATCGTCAGCCACTACCAGGCCTACGCTGGCGACGTCTGGAACGGGACCGACAACGCCGCGGCCGGCCCCGACTACGACTTCGGCGCGTCCCCGCAGCTGTTCACGACGCCCGACGGCCACAAGGTGGTCGGCGCCGGGCAGAAGTCCGGCACCTACTGGGCGCTCGACCGCGGCTCGCTCGCGCCGGTCTGGAGCGCCACGGTCGGGCCCGGCGCGCAGGTCGGCGGCATCATCGGCTCGACCGCCGTCGACGGCCAGCGCGTCTACGGGCCGAACACCCCCGCGGGCGAGGCGTGGGCGCTCGGCACCGACGGCACCCCGGCGTGGTTCTCGGCCGACGGCGGCCCGCTGAAGTTCAACGCCACGACGGTCGCGAACGGCGTCGTCTACACGACCGACATGACCGGCTTCCTGGTCGCGCGCGAGGCCGGCACGGGCCTCTCGCTCGCCCGCATACCGCTCGGCTCGCCGACGTGGGGCGGCGTGGCGGTCGCGGGCGGCACCGTGTTCGTCGCGGTCGGCACTCAGGGCACCGGCGGCTACCTCGCCGCCTACCGCGTGCGCGACGGGGTCGCGGAGACCCAGGCGGCCGAGCACTGGGAGGACCAGGCCGAGCCCGACCCGGACGAGTGGGGCAAGCGCCAGGAGCAGATCCGCCGCTGCAAGTCGGCCAAGAAGCGGCTGAAGAAGGCGAGGAGCAAGTCCGCGAAGCGCAAGTGGCGGCGCAAGGCAAAGCGCTACTGCAAGGTGCACCAGGACGACCTCGAGAACGAGGAGGACGAGGAGCACGGGGAGCACCACGAGGGGCACCAGCACGCGCAGGGCGAGGGCACGCTGCTCCAGCCGATCCGCGAGCGCGGCGACCGCTACGTCCCCAAGCCGCCGGGCACGAAGGAGCACCTGTCGTTCTACTACGGCCCCTACGTGATCCCGCCGGGCTGGGACGCGAATCGGGTCGACCTCGAGCTGCCGACGAACAACGGCTTCATGCTCTCGGTCGAGCCGGCGATGCGGCGGGTCGCCGACCTGAGCGAGCCGAGCCACCAGGAGGCGCACATCCACCACGCCCACTGGTTCGGCTTCGACCCGGGCAACGCCGAGGACAACTACTGGCGCTACGGCGGCTCGCCGGGCACCCACGAGTGGGTGTTCGGGAACGGCGACGAGGAGACCCGCGGCGACTTCCGGCGGCGCACCGACGCCGACCCGAACGGCCCGGTCTACGGCGAGTACATCCCGGCCGGCCGCAACCAGGAAGTCATCTACATGCTCCACAACAAGACCAACCAGCCGATGGAGGTCTACATCGTGCTGGACGTGGCCTGGGAGCACGGGACCCGCCAGCAGCTCGAGGAGCTCCGGCACCGCCCGTACCACGACCTCGTCGGCACGCTGTTCGGGCGGACCTTCAACATCCCGCGCGAGCCGAACGGCGACGGCAAGTGGGAGTACGCGAAGGACTCGCGCGACGCGGAGGGCAAGCCGCGCGTCATGGAGTGGGTCGCCACGGTGGACGGCACGATCATGGGGATGGGAGGCCACCTGCACCCCGGCGGGAAGACCGTGATCGCGGAGAACTACGGGAGCGAGGAGAACCCCTGTCCGCGGAACAGCCCGTACTACGGCGGCACGCTGCTCCTGAAGTCGGACGTGATCGACCACAACGCCCCGCTGTCCGAGGACTACCAGACCGAGGTCACGCATCCCGCCTGGCGCGCGCCGGTCCACAAGGGCGACCGCATCCGGATCAGCGGGACCTACGAGAACAAGGACCACGCCTGGTACACGGTGATGACGCACCTCGGCGTCTACATCGACAAGGAGGAGGCGCCGAAGGGCCGCTGCAAGCCGTACATGGTCGGCAAGGCGAGGAAGACGTGGAAGCGGCCGACCGAGGGCGTCCCGAACCGCTCGTGGGGCAAGCACACCGACGAGATCTGCGGCGAGGCCTACGGCGAGGACCCGTGCGAGAAGCCGGAGCCGGAGCCGGCCGAGGACGTCTTCACGCGGCAGGACACGGTGCACATCGCGAACTTCCAATACCTGCCCGGCGACCGCTCGTCCGGCACCGCCGGCGGCAAGATCCCGTCGGTGCCGCAGGGCCAGACGATCACGTTCGTGAACGACGACCAGTTCGCGAACATCCGCCACACGATCACCACGTGCCCATGGCCGTGCAACGGCCGCTACGTGGCCAACTACCCGCTCGCCGACGGCCGCTGGGACTCGGGGATCATGGGCTACGACGCCATCGACGGCGGCAACCCGAACCCCACGTCCGAGACGCCGCCCGACCTGGCGCCCGGCCTCTACACGTACTTCTGCCGCATCCACGCGTGGATGCGCGGAGCGTTCAGGATCGAGGCGCCGGCGATGGGCTCCTCCGGCGGCGCGGGGCTGCCGCCGCCGCCGGTCCGCTAGCCCTCACCGAGGCGAACGTCCATTTGACCACCGCATACGGGGGTCAACTGGACGTTCGGACCTCGGCCGGGCGCCGCGTCCGCTGCCAGGCGAACGCGGCCCCGAGGAGGAGCAGCCCGAGGGCGACGAACGAGCCGACCCGGTAGAGCGACTCGAGCGCGGCCAGGTCGTACAGGAACACCTTCGCCGTGGCGATCCCGAGCAGGACGAACCCGCCGATCCGCACGGCCCGGCGGCGCAGGGCGAGCCCGGCCAGCAGGGCGCCGACGCCGGTGACCGCCCAGAACGCGCTCAGCACGAGCTGGCCCTGCTGGCGGACGTCGAGCAGGCCGAGGCTCTCGTCGATCGCGCCGTCGCCGGGCTGGAACGCGGTCACGACGGCGACCGAGACCAGGTAGACGAGCGCCGCGGCGCCCAGGCTCGCGAACGCGAGCCGCTCGTCCGGCCGGTCGCGGGGGACGAGTCGCGACATCTTGATCGCGGCCGCCGCCAGCGCGAGGAAGCTCGCGGCCGCCTCCGGCAGGTCCTCGACGCCGTAGACGAGGGCGGTCGGGACCGCCTCGAAGGCGACCCCGTGGATCGCGGCCAGGCCGAGCAGGCCCACCGCGCCGCCCGCGAGCACCGGCTCGGGCCGCGCGCCGCCGGCGCCGGCGAGCGCGAGGGCGGCGACCGCCTCGACCGCCCAGGCGACCGTCAGCGCCGACCCGTCGACCAGGAACGCGGTCAGGTAGCCGACGACGACGAGGGCGAGCCCATGGCCCGTCGCGCGGGCGCGCCGGTCGCGGGTCGCGATCCGGACGCCCGCGACCGCGGCCGCGCCGACGGCGGTCAGGGAGGCGACGCTGGCGAGGAGGTCCGCGTGCGGCCCGGACAGCTCGCCCGGCTGGGCGTCGACCGCAAGGACGTGCACGACGCTCAGCGCGAGCTGGGCCGCCGCGGCGACCGCGATCGGCTGCGACTCCTCGGACCTGACGGTCCGGGCGACGCCGGCGAGCGCGACGGTGCTGGCGGCCCAGCCGACGGCCAGCGCCGCGCCGTCCGCAGCGAGGCCGAAGGCGACGTCGCCGAGGACGAGGCCGAGCGCGAGCGTGACGTAGGCGAGCGGCCGCGAGCTGCGCGCGTCGCGCGCCTGCCCGATCCCGAGCGCGAGATGGGCGAGCGCCGCCGCCGCGACCCACGCCACGGCGTGGCCGTCGAGGTCGAGCGCCTGGAGGGCTAGGTAGCCCGCCGGCGCGACGAACAGGGCCGTGCCGAGGAGCAGCAGCGTCGGGACCGTCGGGGCCTGGGCGGACAGGCCCGCGGGGGCCTCGCCGGCGGTCGGCTCGGCGGCGCGGGCCCCGGCGCCGGCGCGGTCGAGCCCGGCGGCCGCGGCGACGTTCGCGACCCAGAACAGCGACAGGACGGCGAGGGTCGGCAGCTCGGCCGGCACGCCGACCAGCCACGCGGCGACCTGCGGCGCGGCGACCGACGAGGCCGCGAGCGCGAGCCAGCCCCAGCGCCTGGCGACCGCGACCGCGACCGCCGCGCCGAGCACGAGCAGCACGAAGCTGGTCGTCAGGCCCGTCTGGTCAGCGCCGACGAGCACCGGGGCGAGCAGGGCGCCGACCAGGCCGAGCGCCGCGAACGTGCGGGCGTTCCAGCGCAGGGCGAGGACCGTCGCGACGCCGCCCACGAGCGCCGCCGTGGCGAGCGAGACGGGGACGGGGAACAGGTCGTAGAGCTGCGCGCCGGCGGTGAGCGTGGCGAACAGCCCGGCGATCGCGCTGCCGGCGGCGGCGAGGGCGGCCTGGGTGCGGCCGCGGCGCTCGTAGAGCGCGACGGCGCCGGCGAGCAGCGCGGTGCAGCCGCCGAAGCCGATCGCGATCCGCGTCGGCTCGTCGATCCAGCCGCGGTCGACGGCCATCGCCACGAGGAACGCCACGCCCAGCAGGACCGCGAGCGCGCCGGCGATGCCGAGCACGCGCCCGCCGAGGAGGTCCTCGAGGTCGACCCGCGGACGCGGGGGCGAGGCCGGCGCGGCCTTGCGAACCGGCCACGGCGGGGGCGGGGGCGGGGTTGGCGCGGGGGCGGGGGCGGACCGGGCGGGCGAAGGCCCCGCCGGCGCGGCCGCGCCGGCCGGCGGGCGCCACGCGGTATCGGCGGCGGGGGGATGCCACGCGGCGGCCGGCGAGCGCCGCGCGGCCTCACCAGCCGGCGGACGTCGCGCCGTCTCGGCGGCCGCGTCGACCCGGCGGCTCGCGACCGGGGGAGCCGCGCGCGCCACCTCGAGCACCGCGACCCGCTCGCCGACGGCCGCCAGCCGCGCCTCCAGCTCGTCGAGGCGCCGTCCGTGGCTTCGTGTCGTCTCCGCTGCGTCCACCTGTCGCTCCTCCCGTGTGGCTTCCGTCTCCATAACGGCCAAGCACCTTGCTGACCGCCGGTCAACGCCACGGTAGCACATCTATTGACCAGCGGTCAACAAATCCCCGAGCCGTGGTACGGTGAGCCCGTGGCGACCCCCGCATTCACCCGGCTGGACGTGGACGAGCGGCGGCGCCAGCTGCTCGAGGCCGGCGCCCGCGCGTTCACCGAGGCCTCCTACGACGAGGTCTCGATGAGCGAGGTCGCGCGGGCGGCGGGCATCTCGAAGGGCCT
This sequence comes from Thermoleophilaceae bacterium, assembly GCA_036389295.1. GTDB lineage: Bacteria > Actinomycetota > Thermoleophilia > Solirubrobacterales > Thermoleophilaceae > AC-37. The sequence continues at coordinate 104,533 of DASVQB010000003.1, forward strand.
GCTCTACCACTACTTCCCGAGCAAGCGCGACTTCTTCACCGCCACGCTCGCCGCCGCCGCGGCCGAGCTCGCAGCGGTGACCGAGCCCGATCCGAGCCTCACGCCGCTGGAGCAGATGACCGGCAGCCTCGGCGCCTACCTCGAGTGGATCGAGGTCAACGAGGCCGGCTACCGCAAGCTGCTCGAGAGCGCCGGCTCGGCGGACGTGCGGTCGGTGATCGAGGAGGTCCGCGAGCGGACCGTCGAGCGGATCGTGGCCGGGGTCTCAGCCGGCGAGCCGCGGCCGCTCCTGCGCGTGGCCGTCAGAGCCTGGCTGTGGGGGGTGGACGGCGCGATCCTCGACTGGCTCGACCGCCGCCACGTGACCCGCGACGAGCTGCGCGACTTCCTGGTCGCGAGCTTCGTGGGGGCGCTCGGGTCGGCGAAGCACGTCGACCCGAGCGTCGAGCTGGCGGTGTCCTAGCCGCGATCGGGCCGCGCGGCCGGGGGCCCCCGCCCTACCCGCTCGCCGCCTGCTGCTGCACGGTGCAGGGCGGCGCGGTCGCGGTCTTCGACTTCGCCGGCAGCACGAGGCTCTGCGGCTTGCCCTGCTGCGAGCCGGAGCCGCCGGAGCCGCCGGTCGGCGGCGGCGTGCACGGCGGGACGACCAGCGTCGTGATGCTGCTGTTCTCCGGCACGACGAGCTGGTTCTGCTGGGAGCCGCTCTGCTGCTGCTGGCCGCCGCCGCCCTGCGGCGCGGAGCCGCCGGGGGTCATCAGGATCGTGCTCGCCGACGACGACTGCCCGCCCTGCTGCTGCTGCTGCTGCTGCTGCTGCTGCTGCTGCTTCTGCTGCTGCTGCGCCTGCTGGCACGGCTGGACCGCGACGGTCTGCGCCAGGGTGCCCTTCGGGATCAGGATCGTGTTCGAGCCGGGCGGAGGCGACGCGCCGCCGGTCTCGACGTCCTGCGAGCCGGTCGCGCCCTGCTGCTGGCCCGGCTGCGGGCACGGGGGGATGACGACCTTCAGGTCCTGCCGCTGCCGCGCGAGGAGCACGGTGCGGACCCCGGGCGTCTGGAGCGCCGTGCTGACGGCGTCCGTCCCGCCCGCGCTCGACGAGCTGCTGGAGCTCTTGCTGCCGCAGGCCGAGGCCCCGAGGGCGATGCTCACCGCCGCGACCGCCGCGAGGGCAGCCTTCGAATGCCGTGTCGTCGCGCGCGTCATGGTCCCTCCTCGCTGGCGATTCCCCCCGGCTCTCCCGGGCCGTACCCGGCGCCCCGACGGCCAAACGGCGTAGCCTCCCCGCCCCGTGGCACCGAGCGACCAAGCCGCGCGCCCGTCCCTCGTCCTGACCGCGGGCTCGCTCGGCGACCTCGCGAGCGCCGCGCGCCAGGCGGAGGAGGGCGGGTTCGAGTCCGTCTGGTCGACCGAGTTCTACGACCGCTCGGCCACGATCGCGACGGCGGCGATGTCCGGCTCGACCCGCACGGTCGAGCTCGGGACCGCCATCGCCTACGCGTTCGGCCGCACGCCGCTCGTCCTGGCGGCGGAGGCGCGCGACCTCGACGAGATCTCGGGCGGGCGGTTCACGCTCGGGCTCGGCACCGGCACGCGGCGGATGCAGCAGGACTGGCACGGGCTCGACGGCGAGCACCCCGCGTCGCGCATGGAGGAGCTCGTGCCGCTAGTCCGCCGCCTGTGGCGCCTGCACGAGGGGCCGATCGAGCACGAGGGCCGCTTCTACCGACTGAAGGTCACGCCGACCGCGCCCCCGCAGCACCCGCTCCGCCTCGACCTCCCGATCTTCATGGGCGGCGTCAACGCGCGGATGATCGAGGCCGCCGGACGGGTGGCGGACGGGCTCGTGGGCCACCCGCTGTTCACGCCCGAGTACGTGCGCGACGTGGTCCGCCCGGCGCTCGCCAGGGGGGCGGAGCACTCCGGCCGCGGCGCCGCGGTGCCGATCGCCGGCTACCTGACCTGCTCGGTCGACGCGGACCGCGACGCCGCGCGCGACGCCGCGCGGGCGGTCGTGGCCTTCAACTCGACGGTGAAGACGTACGAGTCGATCCACCGCCTCCACGGCTTCGAGCCGAACGTCGAGCGGATCCGCGAGGCGTGGCGCGAGCGCGACTTCCCCGGGATGGCGAGCGCGGTGACGGACGAGATGCTCGACACGATCGCGCTTGCCGGCACGCCCGACGAGGTCCGCGAGCGGTTCGCCGAACGGTGGGCCGGCACCTACGAGCGCACGCTGCTCTGGCCCCCGGCCTTCCGCGGGATGGACGCCATCGAGGCGGTCGTACGGGCGTTCTCGGAGTAGCGCTGGCGACGAGGAGGGATCGCCGCTAGGCTCGTGTGCGGCGTGCCCGGCTGGCCCTGCCGGCGCGGCGCCGATCGAATCCGTACCCCGACCGGCTCCACCAGGAGGACTCGCATGACCCCGATCGCCCCCGAGCTCCGCTCGCTCGTCCGCCGCGTCGTCACCGCTGGCGACCCCGGCTGGGACGACGCCCGCCAGGCGTTCAACCTGCTCGTCGACCAGCTGCCGAGCGCGGTCGTGTTCCCCGAGTCGGCCGAGGAGGTCGCGCACGTGGTCGGCTTCGCGCGCGAGCACGGCCTGCGCGTGGCGCCGCAGAGCACGGGCCACAACGCCGGGCCGCTCGGCTCGCTCGAGGGCACGCTGCTCGTCCGGACCTCGCGCATGAACCGCTTCGAGATCGACCCCGAGGCCCGGCGCGCGCGCGTCGAGGCCGGGGTGCTGTGGCAGGACGTCGTACCGCAGGCGGCCGAGCACGGCCTGGCCGCCCTGCACGGCTCGTCACCGAACGTCGGCGTGGTCGGCTACACGCTCGGCGGCGGCCTCGGCTGGCTCGCCCGCAAGCACGGCCTCGCCGCGAACAGCGTCCAGGCCGTGGAGCTCGTGACCGCGGACGGCGGCCTGCTCCGCGCGGACCGCGACACCGAGCCCGACCTCTTCTGGGCCCTCCGCGGCGGCGGCGGCAGCTTCGGCGTGGTCACCGCGATCGAGTTCGCGCTCCACCCGGTCGCCGACCTGTACGCGGGCGCGATGTTCTTCCCGTTCGAGCGCGCCTCGGAGGTCCTGCACGCGTGGCGCGAGTGGACGGCGGCGACGCCGGACGAGGTCACGTCGGTCGGCCGGATCCTCCAGCTCCCGCCGGTCCCCGACATCCCCGAGCCCCTGCGCGGGGGGTCGTTCGCGGTCGTCGAGGCGGCGTTCCTGGGGACCGAGGCCGACGGCGCCGAGCTGCTGCGGCCGCTCCGCGAGCTCGGTCCCGGAATGGACACCCTCGCGGCCGCTCCGCTCACCGCGCTGTCCGGGCTCCACATGGACCCCGAGCACCCGGTCCCGGCGCTGACCGAGCACTCGATGATCCGCGACCTGCCGGCCGAGGGCGTCGACGCGTTCGTCGGCGCGGCTGGACCCGGGTCGGGCTCGCCGCTCCTGACGGTGGAGCTGCGGCAGCTCGGCGGCGCGCTGGCGCGGCCGGAGCCGGGGCACGGCGCCTCCGCCGCGCTCGACGGCGAGTTCGCGATGTTCGCCGTCGGCGTGCCGTCGGACTCGCCGGAGGTGCTGTCGAAGCCGGAGATCGCCGCGGCCGTCGTGGCCGGGCTCGGCCAGGTCAAGGCGGCCCTCGCGCCGTACGCGACCGGCCGCGGGTACTCGAACTTCGTCGAGACCGCCCGCGGCATGGCCGGCCTGTTCGACGCCGAGACGTGCGGCCGGCTGTCGGCGGTGAAGGCGAAGCACGATCCGGGGAACGTGTTCCGGGCCAACCACCCGATCGAGCCGACCGCGTAGGCCGCTAGGGTCCCGGCCCGTGCTCGCGTCGTTCGTCACGGGCTACGAGCTCTCGGTCTTCCTCCACATCACGGTGGTGGTGGTCGGGTTCGGCGCGACCTTCGCGGAGGCGATCACGTTCCCGGTGGCGATGCGGCTCGACCCGCGCCACCTGCCGTACGTCCACCGGCTCCAGCGGTCGATCAACCAGTGGCTCGCCACGCCCGCGCAGGTGCTCGTCCTGGCCACCGGCTTCTACCAGGTGGCCGACGGCGACTGGGACCTCGGCGACGTCTGGATCGGCACGTCGATCCTGATCGTGGTCGTGCTGGCGGGGCTCGTGCACGGCTACTTCGTGCCGAGCGACCGCCGGCTCGAGGCGATGATCTCGGGCGAGGTCGAGGCGGCCGGCGGCGGCGAGTTCACGCCGTCCGAGGAGTACATGCGGCAGGCGCGGACCCAGGGAATCGTCGGGACGGTCACAGGCCTGCTGCTCGTGCTCGCGATCTTCCTGATGGTCACCAAGCCCGGGCTGTAGCGACGGCGCCGCCGCGGTGCGGGCGGCCGATCGCGCGCCGCCCGGGCGCGCTACCGTGCCGGCGCGGCATGGCGGAGAGGCGCGGCACGGGCGGATGGGACGACGTCCTCGCGACGGAGCGGCACCTCGTGTCGCCGGGCTCGGAGTGGCGCTCCGAGCTCTACGCCATCGCCGTCGCCCAGTTCGAGGCCGCCGCCGACCGGCTCGGCCTCGACCCCGAGATCCGCACCCGGCTGATCGAGCCTCGACGCGCGATGGTCGTCAACTTCCCGGTCCGCCGCGACGACGGCGAGATCGAGTCGTACACGGGCTACCGCGTGCAGCACACGCTCACGATGGGGCCGACGAAGGGCGGCGTCCGCTACGCGCCGGGCGTGTCGCTCGGCGAGTGCGCCGCGCTCGCTATGTGGATGACGTTCAAGTGCGCGCTGCTCGAGCTGCCGTTCGGCGGCGCCAAGGGGGGCGTGCGGTGCGACCCGAACCGCCTCTCGACCGGCGAGCTCGAGCGGGTCACGCGGCGCTACGCGGCGGAGATCTTCCCGGTCATCGGGCCCGACCGCGACGTGCCGGCGCCCGACATGGCGACCGGCGAGCGCGAGATGGCCTGGTTCATGGACACCTACTCGCAGCAGGTCGGGCACTCGGTGCCGGAGATCGTGACCGGCAAGCCGGTCGTGCTCGGCGGCACCGAGGGGCGGCGCACGGCGACCGGCCTCGGCGTCGTCCACTGCACCGAGGCGGTCCTCGAGCACCTCGACCTGCCGGTCGCCGGCCAGCGCGTCGTGGTCCAGGGCTTCGGATCCGTCGGCGCGGTCGTCGCGTACGAGCTGGCGGCGCGCGGCGCGACGATCGTGGGCGTCTCGGACGTGACCTGCGGCGTCGTGGACGAGCGCGGGCTCGACGTCGACGAGCTGATCGAGTGGGTCGCCGAGAACCGGTTCCTGCGCGGCTGCCCGCGCGGGCGGGAGGTGGGCCGCACCGAGATCCTCGAGACGCCGTGCGACCTGCTCGTCCCGGCCGCGCTCGAGCGGCAGGTAACCGAGGACAACGCGCGCGCGATCGACTGCTCGATCCTCGTCGAGGCCGCCAACGGGCCGACGACGCCGGGGGCGGACGCCATCCTGCGCGAGCGCGGGATCGTCGTCGTGCCGGACGTGCTCGCGAACGCCGGCGGCGTGACCGTGAGCTACTTCGAGTGGGTCCAGGACCAGCAGCGGATCCCGTGGCACGCGGAGCAGGTCGAGGAGAAGCTGAGGGAGCGGCTGCGCGAGGCGCTCGCGCGGGTCGTCGCCGCGGGCGAGCGGCTCGAGGTCGACTGGCGCACCGCCGCGCAGTCGGTCGCGATCGAGCGGGTGGCCGAGGCGGCCCGCCTGCGGGCCGTCTACCCCTGACGGCGCCGCGCGGGGTCACGTCCCAGCGGAGGTCGTGCCGCGGCCCCGGCGCCTCAGCGCGCGGCCGGCTTGCGCCTTCGCTTCGCCGGCAGGACCTCGACCTCCGCCGAGCTCTCCTTCTCGGCGCGGTTGCCGGCCAGGTCCGTCGCTGCCACCCGCAGCTCGAACGTCCCGGCCGTCGTGGGGGTCCATTCGAGGAAGCGCTTCCCGCGGCCGACGGTCGCGGTCCGGCGGAGGACCGTCCGCTCGCCGTCCAGCACGGTGAGCGTCACGCGTGAGATCTTCGAGAGCTTCAGCCGCAGGCGGCCGGCCCGCCGGGCTCGCAGCCGGCTGCGTAGCGCGCGGACGATCGGCGGCACGTCGAGATAGCCCGTGAACCGGGTCGCCGTGTCGCAGTAGACGGGCGCGGCGGTGCGGTCGCAGAGCCGGGCCAGGAAGTCGCGGACGAGCCGGTGGTAGCTCAGGTCGGACTCGCGCTCGAGCGAGTAGAGCGACCAGGCTCCGGTGTCGTAGAGCGGTACCTCGCGCCGGGCCTCGGCGTCGCCGGACTCGGCCAGCAGGCGGGCGCGCGGGTCGGCGGTGAGCTGGGCCGCGTCGCTCAGGCCGATCACGGCCTGGAGGAAGCCGTTCAGCACGCGCAGGTCCGGCGCGAAGCTGTAGAGCAGGTAGTGGGGGCCGAGCGCGTCGTCGACGCGGACGCCCTGCGGCGGCGGCGTCTCGAACAGGGCGAGGGCGCGCAGGGCCAGGTCGCGGTACGCCGGCTCGCCGAGGCGGTCGGCCGCGCGGGCGAGCGCCTGCACGGCGGTGCCCTGGGACATCCCGCTCGTCCACGGCGGCTCGCCGCCGTCGAAGCGGAAGCCGTACTCCCAGGCAAGCACTCCGCCGCGGTCGCTCGCGAGCGAGACCAGCTCGTCGAGCAGCGCGCGCAGGTCGGCGTCCCGCCCGTCCGCCCAGAGCGCGTTCGCCTTGCCGAAGTTGGCGAGGACCTGGATCTGGAGGCCCTGGCCCGGATAGTGCTGCCAGACCAGCTCGCTCCCCTCGAACTCGACGCGCTGGCCCGAGCGCAGCAGCGGGCCGGTGGTCCACCACTCGCGGTTGCGGTCGATCGTCAGGAACAGCGGCGCGAGGCGCGACGGCGTGAGCTGCCCGGTCGCGGCGACCGCCTCGACGTTCGCCAGCGCGCCGCCCAGCTCCGCCCTGCGTGCGCCGGTGAGCTTCTTGTACGCCTTGCGCGCGCGGTTGTAGGTCGCGCGGCGGGCGTCGTGCGCGGCCTGGTCGATCGCGCCCTCGGCGAGCAGGCGGGCGAGCTCGCCGCGGACGGTCGGGTGGGCCGCCGCCGACCGCAGGGCGCGGCGGCCGCGCGCGCTCGCGGCTCCGCGCGGGCGTGCGTGCGCCCTCCCGCTCGCGGGCGCTGCCGGCGGCAGGTCCGCGGCGGGCAGGTGCGGGTCGTCGTGACGCTCGGCGTGGCGACCGTCCAGCACGACCACGGGTGACGCGGCCGCCTGGGCGGATCCGGCCGCGAGCGCGGCGAGCGCGGCGAGCAGGGCTGCGGTCCGGGACCTCACCCGCCCGATGCTAGGACGGCCGCGCGGCGGTGCCGTCGGACAAGTGCGCATTGGCCCTAACGCCGGGACGAGGGGTCGCGTCGTTGGGCCGGACGGACTCGCACGGCGGCCGTCCTCCTGAAATCCACAGAGGAGGCGCAACGAAATGCTTCACAAGAAGATCCTCATCCTGGCGGTGGCGGCGGCGAGCCTGGCGCTCGCGCTCCCGTCCGTCGCCGCGGCCCGGCCGGGCGGCGGTCGCGAGGGCCGGTCGGCTCGCGGGGCCCAGGGGCTCCGGGGCGACGTGCCCAGCCGCGTCGCGTCGCGGGTGCGACGCGCGCGACGGGCGCTCGAGCGGGCGGAGGACCGCATCGACGACGGCGAGAACGCGGGTGCGGTCGCGTCGCTCGCGTCGGTTCGGAAGAACCTCGCCACGGCCCTCGAGGCGGCCGGCAAGCGGATCTCGGCCGACAACGGGCCGGCGTCGTTCCGGGCCGTGACCTCGACGCACCACGCCGTCGTGGACGGCACGGTCGGGATGTTCGACGGGGTCGACGACGGCGCGGTCGTCGACGCGCTCGCGACGACGCTGAAGGCGTCCCTCGACGGGCGCGACCAGGCGGTCGACTCGATCGCCGCCCTCTCGGACGACGACCGCGAGGCGTACGGCGCGGTGCTGGACTCGATCTCCGACCAGACCGGCGACGAGCTGGAGGCGATCGACGAGGCGCTGGCCGACGACACCCTGACGGCCGAGGCCCGGAGCGCGCTGAGCGACTCCAAGGCGCAGGCCGAGGCGACCAGGACCGAGGTCCAGGGACTCGGCGGGGGCTCCGCGTCCGCGAGCGCCAGCTCCGAGGACGAGGACGGGGCCTCGGACGAGGGCCGGCGGCGCTGCCGCGACCGGAACGGGTCGGATGAGGGCTCGGACGACGGCGGCTCCTAGGGCCGCTGGTCCTTCCCAGGGCTGGACGGGCCGGCACGACGCCGGCCCGTCCACTCGGTTCTCAGAGCTCTCTCAGGGATCCCACATGGGCCCCACAGGGCGGAGAGCTTGACTGTCGCCGTGCTGGGCTCGCCCCGACTCCTGTCCGACGAGCGGCTCGCGACCATGGCCGGCGGAAGCGACACCGCGTTCGCCGTGCTCTACCGGCGCTACGACGGGATGCTGCACGGCTACTGCCTCTCGATCGTGCGCGACGCCGACGACGCGCGCGACGCCCTCCAGAACGCCTGGATCAAGGTGCTCGTGGCGCTGCGCCGCCAGTCCCGGAGCGCGCCGGTGCGGCCGTGGCTGTTCCGGATCGTCCACAACGAGGCGATCACGGTGCTGCGGCGCCGGCCGCGGGCCGAGCCGGTCCCGGACCTCGAGCGCAGCGGCACCGCGGTGGGAGCGGACGAGCAGGCCGTGAGCCGCGAGCGGGTGGCCGAGGTCGTCTCCGACCTGCGCGGCCTCCCCGAGGGGCAGCGCGCCGCGCTCGTCATGCGCGAGTGGGCCGACCTCGAGTACGGCGAGATCGCCGACGCGCTCGCGACCACCGAGGGAAACGCCCGTCAGCTCGTGTTCGCCGCCCGGACGGGGCTCCAGGAGTCGCACGCCGGGCGCGGGCTGCCGTGCGACGCGATCCGCCAGGACCTCGCCCACGCCGACGGCCGGACGCTCCGGCGGCGCCGGGTCCGGGCCCACCTCAGCTCGTGCCCGGCGTGCCAGGAGTTCTCCGTCGAGGTCCGCGAGCGGCGCCGCGAGGCCGCGGCCTTCCTGCCGCTGTCGCCGCTCGCCGGCGGCGGGCTGCTCCAGTCGATCGTCACCGCGGCCGGCGGGTCCGCGGGCGCGGGCGGCGGCGGGATCGCGCTCGGCTCGGCGCTCGCCAAGGGAGCGGTGGTGGCCGCGCTCGTGACCGGCGGGGTCGGCACGGCGGAGCTCACGATCTCGAGCCGGGACGGGGCGGACCGGTCGGCCTCGTCCGCCGGCGGGTTGGCGGAGCGCTCGGGCGGCGAGGGCGGCGGCGGCTCGTCGGCGGGCGGCTCGCCCGCGGACGGCTCCGGGATGGTGCTGGCGGGGCTCGGCGGAGCGGGTGGCGCCGGCGGCGCCGGCGCCCGGACGCGGAGCGGAGCGGGGTCGGACGGAGCCGCGCCGGAGCGCGGGGGCGCGAGGACGGGCGACGGCGCGCGCGGCGGCGGCCCCGGCGGCGGTCGAGGGCGCGGTGGCGGCGGCGGTCGAGGGCGCGGCGACGGTGGCGGCCCAGGTCGAGCGCGCGGTGGCGGAGCGCGCGATGGCGGCGGACCGCGCGGCTACGGCGGACCAGAGGCCGGCATGGGCGGCGACGGCTTCGGCGGCCGGCACGACCGGCAGGCCTCCGGCTCGGGCTCCGGCGGCGGCGACTCCGGCGGCACCGGCGGCGGTACCGGCACCGGCTTCGGCGCCGGCGACTCCGGCCGCACCGGCGGCGACCGCCGCGGCGGCGACTACACCACGGCTTCGAGCCCGCCGCTCGGCGACTCCGGCACCCGCGAATCGCGCTACCGGGACGCCCGTGTCGACGGCGCGGACTCGTTCGTCCGGCGCGCGCCGCGCGCGAGCGTCACGGATTCACACGAAGTCCTCAGAGCCCCCTTGGAGTAGGCACAGATTCCGGCGCGAGATTGATCGCACAGTCCCCGAACCAGGAGCAGTCATGAGGTTGTCGAGCAGGATCACACGCAGGGCCGGCGTCCTGGCCGCGGTCGCGGTCCTCGCGCTGGCGGGCGGCGCGGTCGCGGTCACGCGCGGCGGCGGAGACGACGAGCGCAAGGCGTTCCTGAACGACGCCGCGAAGCGGCTGGACGTCTCGCCGGAGAAGCTGAGCTCCGCCCTCCAGGGCGCGGCGTCCGACCGCCTCGACGCGGCGGTGGCCGCCGGCCGGATGACGAAGGAGCAGGCCGACGCGATCAAGGAGCACATGAAGCGCGAGGGCGGCGTGCCGTTCCTCGGCGGGCCGCCGCCGGGCGGCCGGCACCACGGGCCGCACGCGGGCATCGACGCGGCGGCGAAGTTCCTCGGGCTCACCGAGGCGCAGCTGCGCCAGCAGGTCCAGTCCGGCAAGTCGCTCGCCGACGTGGCGAAGGCGCGCGACAAGTCGGTCGACGGCCTGAAGGACGCGATCGAGGCCGCGATCCGCAAGGACCTCGACAGGGCGCTCGCGGACAAGCGGATCACGAAGGCGCAGCACGACGACATGCTGAGCCACCTCGACGAGCATGTCGACCGCATGGTCGAGCGCACCGGCCCGCCCGGTCCCCCCGGCGGCGGCCGCGGCTTCCGCGGCGGTCCCGACGGCCACGGCCGGCCCGGCGGCCCGGGCTTCGGCCCGCCGCCCGGCGACATGCCGCCCGGCTAGCGCCGCGGCATCCCCAGCGCCGGCCTCCCTCTACCGGCGCACGCAGGGTCGAGGCCGCCACCCCGGGCGGCCTCGACCTTCAACCGGCGGGTCGCCCCAGGGCGGCCCGCCGGTGCCGTGTCATCCAGCCCGCCGGCGCTGCGTCATCCAGCCCTCGCATAGCGAGGGAAAAGCGACACAGCGCCGCGTGCCTCGCTCGAGGACACCGCCACACGCCGAATCAGTGGTCACCGAGACGCGGTAGTCGATGCGAAAACCGAGCTGATCAAGGACGCAGGGTCGAAGCCGTAATACGTACGGCGAGACCCGAGGACGCCGAGCAGCGAAGGTTTGCAGCCCCCGACTACCCGCAGCCGGTGTTGTTGCCGCACGAACTGCACGTGTAGCACGAGCCGGTCCGCTGCATCATCCCGCCGCACTGGTCGCAGGCCGGACCGAGGTCGAGGCCCTGGAGCTTCGCCGGGATCACCGGCGGGTCGTCCGTGAAGGCCGCCGCCGCGGGCCTCGCGCCGCCGCCCGCCCCGCCGGCCTGCGGCGTGGGCGCGCTCTCGGCCTGCGGCTTCGCCGCGCCGTTCGCCGCCTTGCCGTTGCCCGCCCCGTTGGCGGCCTTGCCGTCGCCGCCGTTCGCGGCGCCCCCATCGGGCTCGACGAGTGCCGGGCCGGCGGTGTCGCCGCGGAGCAGCGCCTCGCGCGCGGCCTTCCGGTTGCGGACCTCGGGGGTCATGATCCCGAGTTCCTCCTGGACGTCGGCGTCGAGGAAGCGCGACGCCAGCCAGCGCATGATGTAGTCCGGCATCGACTTGGCGAACGGGATCTCCGGGTTGCCCGTGGCGCCCTCGGGGTCGAAGCGCATGTAGCTGAACTTGCGCACGAGCGTCTCGAGCGGCACCCCGTACTGGAGCGAGATCGAGATCGCCGTGGCGAACGCGTTCATCATGCCCCGGAGCGTGGAGCCCTCCTTGCCGATGTCGGTGAGGAAGATCTCGCCCACCGAGCCGTCCTCGTACATGCCGGCGGTGATGTAGCCCTCGTGGCCGCCGATCGAGAACTTGTGGGTGATCGAGCTGCGCTCCTTCGGCATCCGCCGGCGGACCGGGCGGGGATCGGCCGGCTCCGCCTCGGCGGCCGCCGCGGACTCGCCCTCGCCCTTCTGGGCGTCGGTGCGCAGCGCCTGCGCCGTCTTCGAGCCGTCCCGGTAGATCGCGAGCGCCTTGATCCCCAGCCTCCAGCCCTGGACGTAGGCGTCGGCGACGTCCTCGACCGTGGTGGACTCCGGCATGTTCACCGTCTTCGAGATCGCGCCCGAGATGAACGGCTGGACCGCGCCCATCATCCGGATGTGGCCCATGTGGCTGATCGCCCGCTCGCCGACCGCGACGTCGAACACCGGCAGGTGCTCCTCGCGCAGCCCGGGGGCGCCGACGATCGTGCCGTGCTCGTTCACGTACGCCACGATCTGCTCGACCTCGGCCTCGTTGTAGCCGAGCGTCTCGAGCGCCAGCGGCACCGTGCGGTTGACGATCGTCATCTGGCCGCCGCCGACCAGCTCCTTGAACTTGACCAGCGAGAAGTCCGGCTCGACGCCGGTGGTGTCGCAGTCCATGAGGAACGAGATCGTCCCGGTGGGGGCGAGCACCGTGGCCTGGGCGTTGCGGTAGCCGTGGACGATCCCGAGGCCGACCGCCTCGTCCCACGTCCGCCGCGCGGCCGCCAGCAGCCCGGCGTCGGCGCACTCCTCGTCGGAGATCTCGTACGCCGCCGCGCGGTGCTTGTCCATCACGCGGTTGTGCGGCTCGCGGTTCTCCTCGTAGCGCTCGTACGGCCCGATCGCGCCCGCGACCTCGGCCGACTTGCGGTACGCGCGCCCGGTCATCAGCGCGGTGATCGCCGCCGCGGTGGCGCGGCCCTCGTCGGAGTCGTACGGCACCCCGTCGGCCATCAGCAGCGCGCCGAGGTTGGCGTAGCCGAGCCCGAGCTGGCGGAACGCGCGTGCGTTCCGGCCGATCTCCTCGGTCGGGTAGCTCGACGGCCCGACGACGATCTCCTGGGCCAGGATCACCACGTCCACGGCGTGCTCGAACGCCTCGACGTCGAACGTGCCGTCGCCGCGGCGGAACCGCATCAGGTTGAGCGAGGCGAGGTTGCAGGCCGAGTCGTCGACGTGCATGTACTCGGAGCAGGGGTTCGACGCGTTGATCCGGCCGCTGTTCGGGCAGGTGTGCCAGTCGTTGATCGTCGTGTCGTACTGGACGCCCGGGTCGGCGCAGCGCCACGCGGCGTCGGCGATCTGCCGCATCAGGTCGCGCGCGTCGAGCGTCTCCGTGGGCTCGCCGCTCACGCGCGCGCGGGTCTGCCACTCGCCGCCGCGCTCGACCGCCTCCATGAACTCGTCGGTGACCCGGACCGAGTTGTTGGCGTTCTGGTACTGGATCGACGCGAACGCCTCGCTGTCGAGGCGCATGTCGAAGCCGGCGTCGCGCAGCGCGGCCGCCTTCTCCTCCTCGCGCGCCTTGCACCAGACGAAGTCGACGACGTCGGGGTGGTCGACGTCGAGCACGACCATCTTGGCCGCGCGCCGCGTCTTGCCGCCTGACTTGATCGTGCCGGCCCACGCGTCGGCGCCGCGCATGAACGAGACCGGCCCGCTGGCGAGCCCGCCCTTCGACAGGTGCTCCTTCGAGGAGCGGATGTTCGACAGGTTGATGCCCGAGCCCGACCCGCCGCGGAAAATCATCCCCTCCTTGGTGTTCCACGCGAGGATCGACTCCATCGTGTCCTCGACGCTGAGGATGAAGCAGGCCGAGCACTGCGGGTGCTCCTCGAAGCCGACGTTGAACCAGACCGGCGAGTTGAACGCGGCCATCTGGTGGAGCAGGACGTGGGTGAGCTCCGCCTCGAACGCGTCGCCGTCCTCGTCCGTGGCGAAGTACCCGTGCTCGCGGCCCCAGCCGGCGATCGTGCCGGCCACGCGGCCGATCATCTGCTTGACCGAGCGCTCGCGCTCCGGCGAGCCGATCCGCCCACGGAAGTACTTCTGGGCGACGATGTTCGTGGCGTTCTGCGACCAGCTCGTCGGGAACTCGACGTCGCGCTGCTCGAACGCGGGGCTCTCCGGGTCGCCGATCACGGCGTCGCGGACCTCCCACTCGACCGCGTCGAAGGGGTGCACGCCCGGCTCCGTGAAGCGCCGCTCGACCGTCACTCCCTGACCGGTGCGGGGGGCGGCGTCCTGGGCGGTGCTGGGCGTGTCGGGCATCTCTTCTCCCTACGGATTGGCGGTCTCGGGCCCTCGCGCCGGGTGCGCGAAGGGGTAGGGAATGCTGCTACGAGGGGCGGACGGAAAAGTGGGACGGGAGCAGGGCGGCGGCATCGACCAATTCTAGAGACTTGCAGGCATTTCGCCGGCGATTTTCCCGCTCGTAGCGGGAACCGGAAGTGGCCGCAAAGCGCGGCGATCCGCGGTCGCGGGCCGCCGGGTCAGCGGCCCAGCCGGACCCAGTCCCAGAACTCGGCGGCCAGGTCCGCGGTGCGGTCTGTGGCCTCGGTGGCCGACACCCGCAGGGCCCTGCTGGGGGCCCAGCCCACGAGCCACGCGACCAGCGCCGCGAGCAGCGTCACCGCCGCCGCCGCGAGGACTATGGCCAGGACGGTCATCGTGCCGGAACGGTAGCGACCGGCCGGCCGCGCAGGGCGAGGTCCGCGAGCGCGCGGGCGGGTCGCCACTCGACCTGCGGCGCCACGTCCGGCCTGTACGTGAGGAGCAGCAGGCTGGCGCCGACGGAGTAGTCCGCGGCGGTCGGCGGGTCGCCGCCGAGCACCCCCGCGTCGATCCACCCGTCGATCCGGTCGAGCATTCCGGGCACCCTCGCGAGCAGCTGCCGCTCCGTCCGCGCGTTGACGTTGAAGACGACGCGCCCGAGCGCACGCGCCGCAAGGCGCCGCACGAGGGGGCGCTGCCACAGGAGCCTTCCGAGCGGCCCGTCGTCGCCCCCGTTCGCGAGCCCCTCGCGTCCGCGCGCGGCGCCGGCGAGCACGAGCCGGCGGGCGGCCATCTGGAGCTCCTCGTCCGCCCACTCCTCTGCCACCTCGACCTCGCGGCGGCGGGCCGGGTCGCCGGGGAGCAGCGGCGGGTCGGGGCGCAGCTCGTCGAGGAACCGCGCGATGGCCCGGTTCGTCTGCACGCGGCGCCCGTCGATCGCCATCGCCGGCACGGTCCTGCCTCGGAAGCCGAGGAGCGGGAGCACGAGCGGCTGGGACGGGACCGGCAGGGTCACGGTCCGGTAGGGGATGCCCTTGTGCTCGAGCATCAGCGTCCCCGCCCGGCAGGCGTGCGAGCCGAGGATCACGTAGACCGTGGCCGGCGTCGTCCCGGGCGACATGGCCCGTGACGGTACCGGGCGCTAGGAGATCGTGGCGAGGGTCCGCTCGAGCCCCTCGGCGAGCGCGACGCGCGCCTCCCACCCGAGCGTCTCGCGCGCACGCGAGGCGTCGATCGCGATCCGGCGGACCTCGCCGGGCCGCTCGGGCCGGTGGTCGGGCTCGAACGACGCGTGCGCGTGGGGCGCGAGCGCCTCGACGAGGTCCAGCACGGTCGTCTCGACGCCGGTCCCGACGTTGACCGGCCCGGCGACGTCCGCGCCGACCGCGGCGAGGTTTGCCGCCACCACGTCGTCCACGTGCACGTAGTCGCGCGTCTGGAGGCCGTCGCCGAAGACGACCGGCCGCTCGCCGCGCCGCAGGCGGCCGCAGAAGATCGCGACCACGCCGGCCTCGCCGAGCGGGTCCTGGCGCGGGCCGTAGACGTTCCCGTAGCGGAGCGAGACCGTCGAGAGGCCGAACAGGCGCGAGAACAGCTCGCAGTAGCCCTCGGCGGCGAACTTGGACTGCCCGTACGGGGCCTCGGGGGCGTTCGGGTGCGACTCCGGCGCGGGGATCTCCTGCGCCTCGCCGTAGATCGCCCCGCCGGTGGATGTGTTGACGAAGCGGCCCACGCCGGTCGCGCGCGCGGCCTGGAGGACGTTGATCGTGCCCTCGACGTTCACGCGCGCGTCGTAGGCGGGGTCCGCGGCCGACTTGCGGACGTCGATCTGCGCCGCGAGGTGGAAGACCGCCTCGGGGCGGGCGCGCTCGAGCACCTCCAGCACCGCCTGCGCGTCCCGGATGTCGCCCTCGACCAGCTCGACGCCGTTCGCGAGCGCCCCCTCGAGGTTCTCGCGCCGGCCGGTGGTGAGGTTGTCGATCGTCGTGACCTCGTCGCCGCGCGCGAGGAGCGCGTCCACGAGGTTCGACCCGATGAAGCCGGCTCCGCCGGTGACGAGGGTTCGCATGGGACGCGATGGTACGAGGCCGGCCGGCGGCCGCCTGCGCCGCTGGTACCGTCGCCCCGATGGGCGGCCTCTTCGTGACCCTCGAGGGCATCGACCGGTCCGGCAAGACCAGCCAGGCCCGGATGCTGTGCGAGGCGCTCGGTCCGGAGGCGCTGCCGGTCCGCGAGCCCGGCGGCACGCCCCTCGGCGAGAGCGTGCGCGAGCTCCTGCGCGACCCGGAGGTGGCGATGGGGCCGCAGGCGGAGGCGCTCCTGTTCGCGGCCGCGCGCGCCGAGCTGGTCGCGGAGGTGATCAGGCCCGCGCTCGAGGCGGGGCGGATCGTGGTGTCGGACCGGTTCGTCGACTCCTCGCTCGCCTACCAGGGCGCCGGGCGCGGGCTGGGGCTCGAGGAGGTCGCGAACCTGAACTTCTGGGCCACCGGCGGGCTGCGGCCCGACCTGACGGTGTACCTGGCGCTCGACCCGGCCCGGGCCGCCGAGCGCGGCGTCGGGGACGACCGCTTCGAGAGCGAGGGCGCGGGCCTCCAGGAGCGGGTCGCGGCCGCCTACGAGCAGCTCGCCCGCGAGGAGCCCGACCGCTGGCGACGGGTCGCCGCCGACCGCCCGCCCGACGCCGTCCACGAGGACGTGCTCACCGCGGTGAGGGCCGCGACCGCGGAGGCGCCGGCGTGAGCGCCGCGCCGCCGCTGCCCGGCACCGAGGACCACCCGCACGCCCGGATGGTGCTCGGCGCGGCGCTCGGCGAGGCCGGCGCGCCGTCGCACGCCTACCTGTTCCACGGCCCGCCGGGCACCGGCAAGCGCACCGCCGCGCGCGCGCTGGCCGCCGAGCTCTTGGCCGAGGGCGAGGCGGACCCGGACGCCGCCCGGGCGCGGGTGAGGGCCGGGACGCACCCGGACCTGACCTGGGTCCGCCCGACCGGCGCGCACGTGATGCGGGTGAGCGACGTCGACGAGCCGGTGGTCGCGGCGGCCACGCGTACGCCGTTCGAGTCGTCGCGGCGCGTGTTCGTGCTCGAGCGCGCCGACACGATGAACGACGAGGTGGCGAACCGGATGCTGAAGACGCTCGAGGAGCCGCCCGCGTTCGTGCACCTGATCCTGCTGACCGACGCGCTCGGCCAGGTGATCGAGACGGTCGTCTCGCGCTGCCAGCTCGTGCGCTTCGACCCCCTCCCCGCCGAGCGGATCGCGTCGATCCTCGAGGCCGACGGGGTCGAGCCGGGCCGCGCCGGCGCCTGCGGCCGGCTCGCGCTCGGCGACCTCACGCGCGCGCGGCTGCTCGCCTCGGACGAGGGCGACGGGCTGCGCGACGACGTGGAGCGGATCGTTCGCGACGCGCTCGCCGGCGAGGGCCGCGACGTGCGGGCCGGCGAGCCGTGGGCGCCGCTGCTCGCGCGCGCCGAGGAGCGGCGCGGGGAGGCCGAGGCGGCGGTGGCGGACGCGGCACGCGAGCGGCTCGAGGTCGAGCCGCGCGGGCGCGAGCGCGGCGCCATCGAGCGCGAGTTCGACGAGGCCGCGAAGCGCGACGGCCGCCGCGCCCGCACCGAGGTGCTCGACCTCGGCCTCGAGCTGGCCGCGATCGCCTTCCGCGACCTCGTCTGCGTGGCGGAGAGGGCCGACGGCGCCGTGCTGGGCACCGACCGCGTCGAGTCCCTCGCCCCGCTCGCCCGCGGCCGCGACGCGCGCCGGCTGCGCGAGGCGGTCGAGCGCTGCGAGGCCGCCCGCCTGTCGCTCGAGCTGAACGTCAGCGAGGAGCTGGCCCTCTCGGCGCTGACGATCCGCCTGCGGCGGCTGGTGGGCTCGGCGGGCTAGGGCCACTCCCGTCGGTATAGCACGAGAGCTATACTGCGAGCTCGTGTGAGCGCAGCGAGCCTCATCCGCGCGGCCCGCCGCGAGGCCGGGTTGACGCAGGCGGACCTCGCCGCGCGCGCGGGCGTTCCGCAGTCGTCGGTCGCGCGCCTCGAGACGCCGGGCTCGAACCCGACCGTCCGGACGCTGGAGCGCGTCCTCCGCGCCGCGGGGCGGAGGCTCGAGCTGGGCGCGGACCCCGGCGTCGACGAGACCCTGATCGCACGCAACCTCCGTCTCTCGCCGGCGGAGCGCGTCGCGGCGTTCGAGGCGGCGTATCGCAACGTCCGCACGACCGTCACCGCCGCGCGGCCGGCCCGTGGCCCACTGGCCTGAGTTCAACCCGCGGGCGCAGCTCCGCCGGCTCGTTCGCCGCGAGGCCGACTTCGTCGTCGTTGGCGCGTTCGCGGCGGTGCTGCACGGCTCGAGCCGGCTCACCGCGGACCTCGACATCGCCTTTGCGCCCGACCGGGCCAACCTGGAGGCGCTCGCCACCGCGCTCGTGGACCTGAAGGCGCGGCTGCGGGGCGTTGAGGAGGACGTTCCCTTCGTGCCCGACGCCGACACGCTGAGGCGCGTCTCCATCCTCACGCTCGACACGGACGAGGGACCGCTCGACCTCATCCGCGAGCCGCCCGGAGCGCCGAGCTACGCGATCCTCCGCCGGCGCGCGGAGCCCTACGACGTGGACGGGATGGAGGTGCCCACCGCGTCGATCGAGGACCTGATCGAGATGAAGCGCGCCGCCGGGCGGACGAAGGACCTCGCCGACGTCGAGGAGCTGGAGGCGATCAGGGCGCTCCGCGAGGGGTCGCACGCTCCACCACCGCCGCCGCGCCGCGGCAGATGAGCACGCGGCCGGGCGGCACGCCGCGCTCGCTGCGGATCACGGACCCGCGCCGGTCGAGGAACAGGACGTCGACGGCGAACCGCATCCCGAAGGTGTGGACCGAGGAGCAGCGCGGGATCAGCAGGCCGTGCCCCGGCGGCAGCGATCCGGGGCGCAGCAGCGCGAGGCCGAGCAGGCGGGCGCGCAGGCCGCGGGCCTCGTGCAGCACGAGCCCGCCGGGCGTGCGGGTGACGGGCAGCCGTTCGAGCCTCCTCGGGAGCACGCACCGTTAAGTCGCGACGGCCGGACCTTCGCCCCCCGGGACTACACTCCGGCGAGCCCCGCCGACGTAGCTCAGCTGGTAGAGCACTTCACTCGTAATGAAGGGGTCGCCGGTTCGAGTCCGGCCGTCGGCTTCGACTCGGCCGCCCTGCGTCAGCCGCGGCCCTGGACGCGCGACGACACATGCGCGCTCGCGCGGGCGAGGAGCTGGGCGGCGCGCGGGGAGATCCGCCGCAGGCCCCACTGGACGACCACGTGGCGGCGCGGCACCGTCCGGATCAGCTTCCGGCGGCGGATCGCGTCCAGCACCGCCTCGGCCACCACGTCCGGCGAGACGCCGAAGCGCTCGTAGACGCGGCGGATGCGCTCGCGCTCGCCGGGGAGCTCGCCCGAGAGCTTCGCGCTGCCCACGATCGGGGTGTTGACGAGCCCGGGGCAGATCGCGCTCACGCGGACGCCGCGCGGCGCGAGCTCGGCGTTCAGCGACTCGCTCAGCCCGACGACCGCGTGCTTGGTGGTCGCGTAGGGCACCAGCCCCGGCACCGGCAGGAGCCCGGCGGCCGACGCCGTGTTGACGATCTGCGCCGGCCGGCCCTGGCGCAGCATCCGCGGGACGAAGTGGTGGACGCCGTGCACCACGCCCATCAGGTTGACCTCGACCACGCGCCGCCAGTCCTCGAGGGCCGTCTCCTCGACCGCCCCGCCGTGGCCGACGCCGGCGTTGTTGTGGAGTACGTCGACGGCCCCCTCCGCCTCGTAGACCCGCTCGGCCAGGCGCCCGACGGCCGCCGCGTCGGTCACGTCGACGACGTGCGCGACCGCGCGTCCGCCGCCGGCCTCGATCTCGGCGGCGACGGCCGTCGCGCTCGCCTCGTCGACGTCCGCGGCGTGGACGGTCGCGCCGTGGCGCCCGAGCAGCAGCGCGGTCGAGCGCCCGATGCCCGACCCGGCGCCGGTCACCACGGCGACCTGCCCGGCGAAGTCGCCCTCGGGAGGGGGAACGCGGCGTTCGCGCATCAGGCCGCGGCGGGGGCTCGAGGACTGGCGGAGCGCGCCGCGCGCGGCGCTCGCGCCTCGAGCACCACCCGCGCTCCCCCGCGGGGCGGGTAGACGATCGCGCGGCGGACCGGCCGGTCGGGCTCCGGGTCGGCGGCGCCGAGGCGGGCGCGGCGCAGGACGACGTGGAGGACGCGGCGCATCTCGAGCTGCGCGAGGCTCGCGCCGATGCAGCGGCGGATCCCGCCGCCGAACGGGATCCAGGAGTAGGTGTCGGGGGCGCGGTCCAGGAAGCGCTCGGGGCGGAAGGCCTCGGGGTCGTCGTAGGCGGCCGGGCTCTGGTTGACGGCGATGATCCCGGGCACGACCCGGACGCCCGGCGGCAGCTCGTAGCCGCCCACCACGAACGGGCGGCGGGTCCGGCGGGCCATCACGCCGACCGGCGGGCGCAGTCGGAGCGTCTCCCGCGCCACCGCGTTCGCGTAGCGGTCGCTCGCGCCTGCGACGGCCTCCTCGGTCAGGCGGACGAGCGCCTCCGGGTGGTGGGTGAGGAGGTCGAACGCCCAGGCCAGGCCGGTCGCCGTGGTCTCGTGGCCGGCCACGAGCAGGGTGACGAGCTGGTCGCGGAGCTCGCGGTCCTCCATCGGGGTCCCATCCTCGTGGCGGGCGGCGAGCAGGAGGGAGAGCACGTCGTCGCCGCCGGTCGGGTGGGCGCGGCGGCGGGCGATCTCGTCGTAGATCAGCTCGTCGGCGCTCGCGTGGGCCCTCCCGAAGGCGCGCCAGAAGCGGAGCGTGCCGAACCTGCGCAGCGCGTACCGGACGCCGATGACGTCCGAGGCGCCGTAGCGGACGAGGGCCCGGATGCGGTCGCGGAGCTCGGCGTGGCGCTCGGTGCTCTCGATGCCGAACACGACGCGGAGGATGATCTCGAGGGTGAGCTGCTGCATCTCCGGCAGCAGGGCGAACGGCTCGCCTAGCGGCCAGCGGTCGAGGGCGTCCTCGGTCAGCTCGTCGATCAGGTCCCTGTACAGGACCAGGCGCTCGCCGTGGAACGGCGGCAGGAGGAGCCTGCGCTGGCGCAGGTGCTCGTCGCCGTCGAGCACGAGCAGCGACCGGCTCCCGAGCAGGATCTCGAGCGGACGGTTGCCCGAGCCGGCGTCGAGCTCGTCCGGGCCGCCGGTGAAGACCGTCCTGACGTCCTGCGGGTTGCCGAGGGCGACGATCGTGCCGAACCCGACGATCCTCAGGGTGAAGACCTCCCCGAAGCGCCGCTGGCAGCGATCGAGGAACGCGTCCCCGGCGAGCAGGTAGGCGAGGCTCTGGAGCGCGGCGGGCGCCCGCGGCCCGGGCGGAAGGCCGACGCGGACGGCGCCCGGGGGCGCGCCCGGCTCCCCCGTCCCCGGAGCCGGCTCGCCGGGATGTACGGTATCGTACATACGCTCCCGTACTTTACACGAATGGCCACCACGACGACACGACGCAGGTACTCGCCGCGGCTGCCGCGCGAGGAGCGCCGCGAGCAGGTGCTCGACGCGGCGCTTCGGGTGCTCGCCGAGCACGGCTTCGACGGGGTGTCGATGGAGGCGGTGGCGCGCGAGGCGGACATCGCCAAGACGGTGGTCTACGACGCCTTCGGCGGGCGCCGCGAGCTGCTCCAGGCGCTGCTCGAGCGTGAGCGGAAGCGGGCGCTGGCCGCCGTCGCGGCGGCGATCCCCGGCGAGCCCGTCGGCGACCGCGACCCGGTCGACCTCCTGGTCGAGGGGCTGACCCGCCTGCTGGAGGAGGTCCGGCGCGCACCGGACACGTGGCGGCTGATCCTCCTGCCGGCCGACGGCACGCCGCCGTCGATGCGCGACGACGTCGAGCGCAGCCGCGCCGCGATCCTCGGTCGGATGGAGCCGCTCGTGACCTGGGGCCTCGGCCGGCTCGGCCTCGAGCACCTCGACGCCGAGCTGGCCACCTACGCGATCTTCGCCGGAGCCGAGAACGCGGCGCGGCTCACGCTGACCCGGCCCCGCCGCTTCCCGCCGCGCCGGATAGCGGAGTTCACGGGCGAGCTGGTGGCGGCGCTGGGGGAGGGCGGCGGTAGCCGTTCCCGCTAGCCGCGGAACACGAGATCCCCGTGCACTCGAGCAGCGTGCGCGCGGGCTCCCCGGCCGGGTGGCGGCGGCGTCTGCCGGCTAGTCTCCCGAGACCCGAGCGGCAAAGGAGAGCCCTATGCACGCAGTCGTGGTGAGAGTGAACGTCAAGGACGTCGAGCCCGCCGAGGAGATGCTGCGCGAGCAGATCGTTCCGCGCGTCTCGCAGGCGCCCGGCTTCGTCACCGGCTACTGGACCAGGTCGAGCGACGAGACCAACGGGCTGTCGGTCGTCGTGTTCGAGTCCGAGGATGCCGCTCAGGCGGCGGCGCGGCAGCTCGAGGAGCAGGGATCGCCCAGCGAGGCGGTCGACCTCGACAGCGTCGAGGTGCGCGAGGTCGTGGCACACGCCTGAGGGCGAGCCCGGGCAGTGACGCAACCCGCGACCGGCGCAGCCACCGCCACGAGCCTGCTCGTGCTCGTGAAGCACGACTGCCCGGTGTGCGACCAGGTGCTCCCGGTCCTCGACGCCGCCGCGGCCGGCGGCGCGCCCGTCGCGATCCGCTCGCAGTCGACGGAGGAGGAGACCGCCGAGCAGGCGGCCCGGCTCGGCCTCGCGTCGGCGCCGGAGCTGGACGCCGAGCTCGAGCTGTCGCAGCGCTTCGACCCCGACGCGGTCCCGGCGCTGCTGCTCCTCGACGGCGACGAGGAGCGCGGCCGCGTCGAGGGCCTCGACCGCGCCCGGATCGCCGAGCTGGCGGGCGCCGCCGGGGTCGAGCTCGACCTCGACGGCCTTCCCGAGCACAGGCCCGGCTGCGCCAGCCGGACCCGCGACCCGGAGGTCGCCGCCCGGCTCGCCGCGCGGCGCGCCCGCGCCGAGGGCCGGATCCGCTCGCGCACCATCAGGGTGGGAGCGCTCGAGGACCCGTTCGAGGCGCTCGCCGAGCGCGGGCTGACCGACGGCCTCCCGGTCGTCCCGCCCACCCCCGAGCGGGTCGTCGCGATGCTCGAGCACACGAGCCGCCATCCGCAGGACGTCGTCGGCACGGTCCCCCCGTACGACGGCGAGGCCACCGTCGAGAAGGTGGCGATCAACGCGGTCATGGCCGGCTGCCCCGGCGAGACGCTGCCGATCGTGCTCGCCGCGGTCGAGGCGGCGTGCGCCGAGGAGTTCGCCCTCCAGGGGGTGCAGGCGACCACGCACTCCGCGGGGCCGACCGTCGTCGTGTCGGGCCCGCTCGCCGCCGAGGCGGGCATGAACTCGCGCGGCAACTGCCTCGGCCAGGGCAACCGCGCGAACCTGACGATCGGGCGGGCGCTGCAGCTGGCGGTGGCGAACATCGGCGGCGGCCGTCCCGGGATCGAGGACTGCGCGGCGTTCGGCCAGATGGGCAAGCTCGCCTCGTGCTTCGCGGAGCGGCTCGAGGACTCGCCGTGGGAGCCCCTGTCGGTGGACCGCGGCCTGCCGGAGGGCGAGACCGGCGTCACGCTGGTGGCGACCGAGGGCCCGCGGATCCTGGTTGACCAGCTCGCGCGCGAGCCGGAGGGCCTGGCCGCCTCGCTCGCCCTCGCGCTCGAGGGCATCGCGCACCCGAAGCTGCGCCTCGCGTTCGACGCGCTGCTGCTCGTCGGACCTGAGCACGGTCGCGTGCTCGCGGACGCCGGATGGTCGCGCGCCCGCCTCCGCGAGCGGCTGTTCGAGCTGACCGCCTCGCCGGCGTCGGAGCTGGCCCGCGGGGCGGGCGGGTCGCCGGAGGGGGTCGACCCGGCGTTCGTGACCGACCCGGACATGCGCGTCCCGAAGTTCGCCGCCCCCGACCGGATCCTGATCGCCTATGCCGGCGGCGACGCGGGCCTGTTCTCGATGGTGTTCGGCGGCTGGGCGTCCGGCGAGATCGGCTCGACGCCCGTCACGAGGAGCGTGGAGCCGTGGCGCTGAGCACGCCGACCGGCGAGCTCGAGCTCCTCGACCCGACCGGCGAGCGCGAGCCGGCCGCGCGGCCGCTCGCGGACCGCCTCCCGCCCGAGCCGGCGGGCCAGCGCATCGCCCTCCTCGACATCCGCAAGCCGCGCGGCGACGTCTTCCTCGACGAGCTGGAGCGCCTCATCGTCGAGCGCGGCTACGAGGTCGAGCGGACCGCGAAGACCACGTTCACGAAGCCGGCCGCCGCCGACCTGCGCCGCGAGATCGCCGAGCGCTGCGGGGCGGTGATCGAGGCCCTCGCCGACTGAGGCTCCTGCGTGTCGTGCGGTCTGCGCGACGTGGCCGAGTTCGAGCGGGCGGGCCGGCCGGGCGTGCTGGTCGCGTCGGAGGCGTTCACGGCGACGGCCGACCACGAGTCCGAGCGGCTCGGCCACCCCGACCTCCGCCGCGTGTTCGTCGCCCACCCCGTCCAGGACCGCACCGACGACGAGATGCGCGAGATGGCCCGCCGCGCGCTCGACGAGGTGCTGGCCGGGATCGTCAGTTCCCCAGCAGGTCCTCCAACCGGCTAGGCGACCGGCTGGCCGCCTCCTCGTCGGACGCGTCGGACTGCGCGATCTGGATCAGCGTCCCGTGCGCGCCCGATGGTCGGAGGAACGCCTCGCGCCAGTGCGGGTTCTCGAGGTTCACGTCGACCAGCTCGTAGCCGTGCGCCCGGACGCGCGCGATCGCCGCCTCGATGTCGTCGGTCTTGAAGGTCACGTGGTGGAGCCCCTCGCCGCGGCGCTCCAGGAAGCGCGTCAGGAACCCCTCGCCGCGCGGCTCGAGCAGCTCGACCTTGCCGCCGCCGGGCCAGCGGAACTGGAGCCAGCGCCACGACTCGCCGCCGTCGCCGCCCATCAGGTACTCGCCGCCGAGCGCGTCGCGGTAGAGCTTCACGGCTGGCTCGAACGAGTGCAGGGCGACGGCGACGTGGTCGAGGCGGAACTCGGGCATGGGGCCTCCTGAGCCGGGATCGTGGGGCGGCAACCCTACGGGCGGATCGGCGCGCGCCGCCGCCCGCAGGCGATACAAGACCGGCGTGAGGCGGACCTGGGGGGTGGTCGCGGCGCTGTGCGCCCTCGCGCTCGCGCCGTCCGCGCGGGCGGCGGACCCGGCCTGCCGGCTCGACCCCGACCCGCCGCCGGCCTCGGAGCGCCTCGTCCACGAGCGGCTCGACGGGCTCGACCTGAACGTGCTGCTGCCGCCCGGCTACGCGAGCTCCGACCGCCGCTACCCCGTCCTCTACCTCCTCCACGCGCGCCAGTACAGCGCCAACAGCTGGCTCGCCAGGTCGGACGTGGAGGAGCTGAGCGCCGGCGGCGGCGCGATCGTGGTCATGCCGGACACCGGCAATCCCGGCTGGGCGGTCGACTACCTCGACGGCTCCGCCGACTTCGAGCGCTACCTCCTCGAGCGGGTCGTGCCGCACGTGGACGGCGCCTACCGCACGATCGCGGACGGCGCGCACCGCGCGGTGGCGGGCATGTCGATCGGGGGCCACGGCGCGATGCTGCTCGCCGCGCGCCACCCGGACCTGTTCGCGGCGGCCGGCAGCTTCTCCGGCGTCGTCCACGTCACCGTGCCGGAGCGGCCGTACGCCGGGCCGGGCGAGGTCGAGCCCAGGTCCGGCGCCGGCTCGCCGGGGCCGCCGCGCGGACCGGTCACAGGGCGCCCCTACAGCCCGCCGCGCGACACCTGCGACGAGGGGGACGCGCTCGGCAACCGCTTGACCGACGCCTGGAGCTGGCACGCTCGCAACCCGGCGGACCTCGCCCCGAACCTGCGCGGGCTCGGCCTGTACGTCACCGCGGGCAGCGGCGTGCCGTGCGGTCCCGAGGACGCGAACGACCCGATCCTCCTGGCCGGCGCCGAGCCGGCCGCCCTCGCGCTCGCGCGCGACTTCGACCGGGCGCTCGCCGACGCGCGCGTGAGGCACACCTTCGAGCCGCGGCCCTGCGGGCTCCACAACATGGTGGGGGCCACCCGCGGCCTGCACTCGTTCTGGCCGCTCATGCTCCGCTCGTTCGGCCGCCCGCCGCCCGGCCGGTTCGACTACCGCACGGCCGACGCCGAGGCGTCGGCATGGGGCTGGACGTTCCGAGCCGACGAGCGGCGCGCTCCCGAGCTGCTCGAGGTCCGCGGCGCGTCCCGGTCCGGCCTCCTCCTGGTCGGGTCCGGGACCGAGACGGTCGTGACCGGCCCGCTGTTCCGGCCGCGTGCCCTCGTCCGGGTCACGGGGGCGAGGCCGGCCCGGGCGCGGGCCGACTCGAGGGGCCGGCTCACCGTCGCCGTCGACCTCGGCCCCCCGAACGCCGCGGCGCAGTTCGCGCCGGGCGAGACGAGCCGCCCCTGGGTCGCCCGCCGCGTGCGCCTCTCCGTCCGCGCGCGGCGCCCGCGCCGCTAGGCTGAGGGCGACCTCGGGCCTCCGCGCCAGACCCGGCAGGACCAACCGTGCGCGTCCGGAACCCTGCCCGTGGAAAGGTGTCTCACCTGCCGATGCGCACAGTCGTCACCACAGCGGTCGCGCTCGTCGCCGCCGCCGTCATGCCGCTTCCGGCCGCGGCCGAGGAGGCCCCGCCCGCGAACGCCCAGTGGCGCGGCCTGGCCTCCGCCATGGCCCGACCGTGGCCGGCGATCCAGGAGCCGGGCGGCAGCCTGCCCGACTACATGGACGGCTACGTCACGCCCGTCCACGTGTTCGCGGGGACGCGCTACGGCGACGCCGTCATGGGCTACGGCCTGATCGAGGCCGGGCTGCGGGACGGCGACCGCGAGACCCTCGACGCCGGCATCCGGTCGGTCTCCTACGCGACCGACCCCGACCGCGCCCGCCAGCGCGACGTGGACGGCGACCCGAGCGTCTTCGAGCAGTGGGGCGTCGCCGCCGCCTACAACCTTCTGCGCGCCCGGCTGCCCGACGACCCCGCGTTCGAGCGGCGCCGCCCGGAGTGGGAGAGCTGGCTCGCGCGCATCAAGGCCGTCCGGTTCGGCACCGGCCGGCGGTTCTCGAACCACGACCTGGTGGAGGCGTGCGTGGTGATGGAGCTGCTCGCCACCGGGCTCCGGTCGGACGTGCCGGGCGCGGTGCTCGGCTCGGGCCGCCGCCTCGCGGAGCGGCACATGCTCGCGCTCGTGAACCGGACGGTCCCGACGATCTCGGGCCATCGCGACCCGGCGTTCATCTCGGACCCGCCGGACCAGCCGCCCGCCTACCAGGCGCTCTCGTTCGGGCTCTACGCGCACCTCGTCCAGCGGCTCGGCGAGCGCGCCGGCCGCCCGGCCGTCGTGCTCCTGCGGCGCGTGGCGCGCGCGTCCTGGCGGATGGCCGCCCCGGACGGGGACCTGGCGGCCTGGGGCCGGTCGCAGGAGCTCGCCTGGGTCTACTCCGCCACCGCCTACGGCGCGTCCATCGCGGCCGGTCTGCCGGACACGCCGCCCGTCGAGGCGGCGCGGTTCCGCGAGCTGGCGCTGCGCTCGCTGGACCGGCTGCGCTCGGACTACCCGGTGACGGTGAAGGGCCAGGTCGTCACCCCCTCGCTGCGGGCCGGCCCGCGCGTGGCGGCCCCGTTCCTCGATCGCTACGTCGGCGCGCCGTCGATGGGCGGCCTTGCGCTCGTGTTCCTGAACCTCGCGCTCGACGAGCCGGCGGCGTCGCTGGACGGGCCTGCGCTCGACCTCGCGTCCGACGCCGACGCCTCGATCCTCCTCGGGCGCGAGGCCGGCCGCTTCGGCGTCGCGCGCCGCGGGCGCCTGTGGTTCGCCGTTCGGGCGTCGCGGATGCGGTCCGGGCGCCTCCACTCGGACCTCCGCTACGACCTCGGGCTGGTCGCGCTCAAGCGCCTCGAGCGCGGGGCGTGGCGCGACGTCGTCCCGCACCGCCCCAACACCGAGGGCGAGGACTTCCGCGACAGCATCGGGCCCGTCCTCCTGACGCCCGGGGGCGGCAGGCTCGAGCCCGCGGCGGACAGGATCAAGGCGACGGCGACCGGCGGCTTCACGCTCCACGGCGCCTGGTACCTCACGCGGAAGCGTCCCGCCCTCCCCGCGGTCTTCGCGTACGAGCCGGTCGGCTGCGGGGTGGCGCTCTCGTTCCGCGCTCCTCCGGGCGCGCGGCTCGAGCTCTCGCAGCTGTTCGCGACCCGCCCCGTGGTGGGCGAGCGGACGATCGAGGGGCTCGGCCAGCGGCTCAAGGCGAACGTGCCGCTCGCGGTCCGGCTCGAGCGCGGCTACGGCTCGGCGGTGGACCCGCGCCTGATACGCGCGCGGATGGTCGCGACGGCGCCGCGCAGCGGCCGGCTCCGCTTCCTGACCTGCTGAGTGGCGGCCCGCCGCCTACGCGGCGCGCGCGACGCGCATCGCCGCGGCGAGCTCCTGCCCGAGCGCGTGCTCGCGGCCGCCGAGGCGCACGCGCACCGGGCCGCCGAACGGCTCGAGCCCGACGACCTCGAGCGGCATCCCCGGCGCGATGCCCTGCTCGCCGAGGTAGCGGAGCTTCGCGGGGTCCGAGTCCGACACGCGGGTGAACGTGGCCCGGTCGCCCGGCTCGAGGTCGGCCAGCGCGCGAGTCTCGCCTTCGTCGACGACCCCGTCCTCCGTCGGGATCGGGTCGCCGTGCGGGTCGTGGCGGGGATGGCCGAGCTTCGCGGCGATCCGCGCCTCGAGGTCCTCGGACAGCACGTGCTCGAGGACCTCGGCCTCGTCGTGGACGCGGTCCCACGGGACGCCCAGCTCCTCCACGAGGTAGCGCTCGAGCAGCCGGTGGTGGCGCAGCACCTCGAGCGCCAGCCGGCGCCCGGGGCGGGTGAGCCGGACGCCGCGGTACGGGACGTGCGCCACGAGGCCGAGCCCGTCGAGCCTCTTCACCATGCTCGACGCGGAGGCCGCGGTTACCCCGAGCCGCTCCGCCAGCGCGTTGTTCGACACCGGCCCGCCGCTGCGCTCCTCGAGCACGTAGATCGCCTTCGCGTAGTCCTGGACGGCGTGCGAGAGCTCGCCGTGCTCCGCCGCGGCCGTCACACCGACACCAGGAGCCCGGTCGCGTACATGACCGCGAGGCCGGCGAGGACCCCGCCAACCGCCAGCGGGTTGAGCAGCGCCCCGTCCCGGTCGCGGAGGGCAGGCGCGAGCTGGACGACGACCTGGGCGATCGCGCCGGCGCCCACGCCGAGCATCAGCGCCGCGAGGCTCGGGTCGAACGCGGCTGCGCCGACCACCGCGCCGGCGATCGCCGGCGCGCCCGCGAGCGCGCCGAGGCCGACCAGTCGCCGCAGCCGCGGGGCCTCCTGCGCGACGGGCGCCACGATCGCGAGCCCCTCGGTCGTGTTGTGGAGCGCGAAGCCGACGACCAGCGACGCGCCGAGCGCGAGCGAGCCGATCGCGTACGCGGAGCCGATCGCGAGGCCCTCGCCGAGGTTGTGGAGGCCGATCCCGAGCGCGATCAGCAGCGCGAGCTTGCCGGCCGCGGCGGAGCCCGGACCGGTCATGCCGCCGCCCGTCGCGCGCCGCTCGTCGCGCCCGCGGAGCCACGCGTCGACGCCGGCCAGCACGAGGTACGCGGCCACCGCGCCGACGAAGGCGAGCATCGCGCCGCCGAGGGCCTGCGACCCCTGGCCGGCGACGTCGGTCCCCTCGTTCAGCGCGTCGAGGCCCAGGAAGACGAGGAGCCCGACCGTGAGCGCCATCGCCAGCCGGACCCAGCGCTCGTCGAGCCGCCGCAGCCACGGCAGCCAGAGCATCCCGATCGCGACGGGGATGATCCCCACGTAGAGCCCGATCAGGCCCATCAGGCCGAAGAACCCGGCGTCGGCCTCGGGCGACTCCGCGGCCGAGTCGATCGCGTGGTCGATCGTGGCGCCGGTCGAGGTGAGCAGCACGACCTCGTAGGCCTGCCCCTCGATCCACGGGTACTCGACGGTCACGGTCACGGCGGCCAGGCGGCCGACGCGCTCGCGGCTCTGGCGGAACCGCACGAACGCGTCGTTGACGACCGCCTGCCTGAGGCGCACGGCGTCGGGGCCGTCGTTGCGCAGGTGCAGCTCGATCTCGCCGGGCCGCAGGACGGTGCGGTCGACGGTCAGCTCCTCGACGGGCACGCCGCGCCGCTCGAGGCCGGGCGCGTCGAGCGCCAGGAACGCCGCGACCGCGACCGCGAGGATCGCAAGCGGGACCGCGCCCGCGAGCCACGCCGGGCGCGACCGCCGCGGGGCGCGCACGGACGCCATCAGTCGACGACCTCGAAGAAGCCCATCCAGCCGAGCTCCGCGAACTCGGACACGTGCGCGTGGAACATGTATTTCCCGACGTAGGGGAAGCGCAGCTCGAGGATCGCCCGCTGCCCCTGCCCCTGCACGACCGTGTCGGTCAGCTCGACCGGCTCGAGCGACGTGCCGGTGGGGAAGTGGTGGAAGAAGTTGGCGTGGACGTGGAACGAGTTGAGGAGGTCGTACTCGAGCAGGTTCGCGAGGTAGATCCGGACGAGGCGGTCGCGCTTCACCTGGATCGGCCGGTTCAGGTACGCGAACGCGACCGTGTTGACTGCGTAGACCTCGTTCGCGCGGTCGAAGTTGGTGTCGAACCCGTTCATGACCATCACCAGCTCGTCGGCCTCCGGCCGGCCCTGCCTCGGGTCGACCACGAACGCGCCGTAGAGGCCCTTCGCGATGTGCTCCGCGAGCGGCATCGAGTGGCAGTGGTAGTGGTGGATGCCGAACGGCTCGGCGTCGAACTCGTAGACGAGCTCCTCGCCCGGGGCTATGTCGCCCGCGCCGATCCCCGGCACGCCGTCGTTCGTCGCGGTGTGGATGCCGTGGAAGTGGATCGTGTGCGGGTGGTGCGAGCCGTTCTGGAACCGGATCCGCAGCCGCTCGCCCTCGCGGGCGCGCAGCGTCGGGCCCGGCACGCGGCCGTTGTAGGTCCAGGCGGCGAACTTGACGCCCGGCGCCACCTCGATCTCCTTCTCCTGGGCGATGAACCGCCACTCGCGAACGCCGCCGACCAGTTCGCCGCGGTCGAAGTCGCGGAGGATCGCGTGCGGGTCGAACCCGTTCGTGCGCGGGTCGACCGTGCCGACCGTCCCGACGTGGCCGTCCCCGGAGTGCCCGGCGTGCGGGGCCGGCGCGGCGGCCCCGCCGTGGCCGGCGTGCGTCTCCGCGCCGAGCGCAGCGCGCGCCAGCGGGAGCGAGCCGAGGGCGGGGAGCCCCGCGATCAGGTTTCGCCGCGTCAGCTTCATCCTTACGAGAAGGTTACAACGCGATTCAGTTGTAGCTAAAAAACAGCTACGCTGGAGACGGCGCAGGCGCGGGGGTCTCCGAGGGGGGCTCCCTGAGCGAGCTTGCGAGCGTACCCCCGAGGAGATCCCTGCGACGGCGCCTGACCACGGCCCCCCTTTCGGAATCGCCTCCGCCGGGTTACCCTCGTCTCAGGGAGGGACGGCACGGACCGCCGGCCCGGAATCGCAGTCGAAAGGACTCGACGTGCTACCGATCTCATCCGCGCCCGCCCGGCGCCCGATCGCGACACTGGGGCTGGCGGTGGCCCTCGCGCTGGTGCCCGCCGCCGCCGCGCAGGCGGCGAAGCCGGCCAAGGACGCCGAGTACGCCGGGAGGACGTCGCAGGGTGAGGCGATCTCGTTCGTCACCTCGTCCGACGGCAGCGTGGTGCTCGACGTCTGGACGGACCTGACCTACCGCTGCACCGGCGAGCACGACGGCCAGGCGGGCAGCTTCGTCCTGCCGGCCGTCGAGGTGCGGGGCTCGCGCTTCCGCGCGACCCAGACGCTCCGCGGGACGAGCTCGGAGTCGGTCGTCGCCGGCGGGAGCGGGACCGTCAAGGGGACCTTCAAGCGCAAGGGCCGGCGCGCGCGGGGCAGCCTCCGCTCGCGGCTCGAGCTCGCGGGCGGCGAGATCTGCGACTCCGGCCGGGTGGCGTTCGACGTGAAGCTGCGGTAGGGCGCGGCGACCGGCCCGGCGCCGCGCCCCCACCGGCTAGGGGGCCGCCCGCTCGCGCTCCTCGCGCGAGAACGGCCTCGCGCAGCGCTCGAAGCCGATCCGGTCGGCGAGCCGCTCGCGCTCCTCGAGGAGGGCGATCCGCTCGATCTCGACCCTGGCCAGCTCCGCGCGCTGGTCGCGGCGGGCGAGCGCGGTCATCCGGTCGAGCTTCGCGATCACCTGCCTCGAGTTGGCGAGGAACGCCTCGTAGTCCCTCTCGACCTCGTCGGAGGGGTCGAGCCTCTCGAGCTCGACCTGGAGGTCGCGGCGGGCCCTCGCCTCGTCGGCCGTCAGCTCGGCGGCGTGGCGGACGTCGTTCGGCGCCGTGACCGGCCGGAGGTCGGACGCGACGCACGCCCTGTCCGCGCGCCGGACGAGCTCGGCGCGGGTCAGCCCGTCGTCGCCGTCGCCGTCGTCCCCGCCGCAGCCGGCGACGGCGAGCGCCACGGCGGCCAGCGCCGCGAGGCCCGCGCGCTTCGTCATCGGCACGGCGCCGCGGAGCCCGGCCCGCTCTGCCATCGACCAACCACCTCGCAATCGGGAAGGGTCGGGAGAATAGGCTCAGGCGATGGCCGGCAGGATGGAACGGCTGCGCGCGCGCCGCGCCGCGCTCGTGCGGCTCGCGGTCTTCGGGACGGTCCTCGCGATCCTGTTCGTGGCGAGCCGGATCGCCGGCGTCGACCTGTCGCCGGACTCGATCGAGGACTACGGGGACGACATCGGGCCGCTCGGGATCGTCGCGTTCGTGCCGGCGGCGATCGTGCTGAACTCGCTGTTCGTGCTGCCCGTGCCGGTCTTCGCGGGCGGGGCCGGCCTGCTGTTCGGAGTGCCGCTCGGGACCGCGCTCTCGGTGGTTGCCGTGTTCGGCTCGTGCGGCTTCCAGAACGCGATCGGCCGCCGATTCGGCGGCGCGCGCGCGGAGCGGCTGCTGGGGCGGTGGGGGAGGACGCTCGACGACCTGCTCGACCGTCGCGGGTTCACGGCGGTCCTGTACGTGCGGCTCACGCCGCTCTCGCCCTACACCGCGCTCAACTACGCCACCGGCGCGACGCGCCTCGGCGCCCTCGCGCTCGCGTCCGGATCGACGATCGCGATGGCGCCGCGCGTGTACGCGTACGTGGCGCTCGGCGGCAGCCTCCACGACCTGTTCGGCTCCACGCAGGGCATCGTCGCGCTCGCCCTGTTCGCGGGCACCTGGGCGCTGGGGCTCGTGCTGATCGTGCGCGCGTTCGTGCGCCACCGCGGCGTGCTCGGCCCGCGGGCGGCGGAGGGCGACGCGCCGAGCGAGGGCGCGACGTGAGCTACTTCCGGCTCGTCCGCGCCTACTCCGCGCTGGAGGCCGCCGTCTTCACGGCCCTGCTCGTGGTCTGGATCGGCGACCTCGGAGAGCACGCCCGGCTCGTGCTCGGCTGGACGCACGGCGTCGGCTGGCTGATCCTGTGCGGGCTCGTGCTGGCCGGCTGCGCACGCCGGCTGCTGCCGTGGCCGGTCCTCGCCGCGACGGTCTCGCCGCTCGGGCCGCTCGGCTCGACGGCGGCGCTCGAGGTGCTCGCGCGGCGGCGGCGGGCGGAGCGCTCGGCCGCGTCCGCGGGCGTCGCCGCCGAGTAGCCTGGGCGGCGGGTGTTCCCGCTCAACCTCCCCAACACGCTGACGCTGTTCCGCATCCTGCTCGTCCCGGTGCTGATCGTCGCGCTGCTCGAGGCGACGCCGGGCGGCTCGTGGCTCGCGGCCGGCGTGTTCGCCGCGGCCGCCGTAACCGACGGCCTCGACGGCTACCTGGCCCGCTCGCGCCGCAGCGTCACGACGTTCGGGAAGGTGATGGACCCGATCGCCGACAAGCTGCTGATCGCGGCGGCGCTGATCGTGCTGGTCAGCCTCGACCGCGTGGCGCCGTGGATCGCGATGGTCATCATCGCGCGCGAGTTCGCCGTCAGCGGGCTGCGGATCGCCGCGGGCCAGCAGGGCGTCGTGATCCCGGCGAGCCCGCTCGGCAAGGTCAAGACGGTCACCCAGGTCGCCGCGGTGCTCGCGGTCATAGCGGCGCACGACGCCGGCGACTGGTGGGTGCAGACGCTGCTGTACCTCGCGGTCGCGGCCACGGTCGCGTCCGGCGCCGACTACTTCCTCAACTTCAGGCGGCGCATCGAGGAGGCGCGGCGGGGAGTGTCGGGCCCGGCCCCCGAGCGCGCCTAGCCGGCGTCCGACGCGAGGCCGGCCTCGACCCCGCCCGGCAGCCGCTCGAGCAGCTCCTCGCGCGTCGCGCCGCGGATGTAGAGCGCGCGGTCGAACGTGCCGCCGTAGACGGCGAACAGCGCGAACAGGACGTCCACCGTGCACACCGTCTTGGAGCCCCGGCCGCGGGCGAATCCGTACGCGCGCTGCGTCACCATCTCGACCACGTCCTCGCCGAGCGGCCGGCGGCGCAGCAGGCGCACCGCGGTCGGCTGGGCGGGCGTCTCGAGCGGCGCCTCGCCGACGCCGAGCGACTGGAGCGCCGCGCCCACGAGACCGTGCAGCCGCAGGACGCGGACCCAGCGCTCCGCCTCGTCCTCCGGCGAGCCGGCGAAGGGCACCGCGGTGTCCGCGAGCGCGAGCACGATGGCCGCGTCCTGGGAGAGTCCGATCTGCTTCGTGGAATCCGTCATATGCCGCTCATCGGCGGGTCGATCCCCCTCGACAAGCGGAGCCCATCCCCCCTGGACGGGTGGTGCGGTATCAGGCGCCTTCGAGCCACTCCCGCATCGTCACGTGACGCGCGGGGGCCTCGCCGCGGAGCTCGCGGGCCAGCTCGCCCATGAGCCCGTGCCGCTCGGCGACGACGTCGTGCTGGTGGATCGTCTCGAGGTTGCGCTGGGCGGCCTGGACGAACACGCCCTCGCCCAGCGACTCGAACTCGGCGACGGCCATGCGGACCATCTCGCGCACGCAGTCCTCGACGAAGCGCGGCCGGCGGTGGGCCTTCTCGACCACCTCGACCTCGTCGGGCCGCTTCATCAGCTCGTAGATCTCGGAGCTCATCGACGACTCGACGATCCGCAGCAGCGTGCTGGCCTCGATCGCGTCCGAGCAGCCCTCGGGGCAGCCGACGTGGAGCGTGCCGACGCCGCGCTGGTTGTGGGTCGCGACGGGCACGGCGTCGAGCACCCGCTCGATCTCGTCCTCGTCGAAGCCCTCGGCCGCGAGCCGCTCGCGCGCCCGCTCGGCGACCATCTCCTGGGCGCACGGGCACGCCGTCATCCCCTGCGCCTCGACGCCGACGATCCGCCGGGTGCCGCGCTCGGAGGCCACCGCCGAGCCCAGCAGCCGGTACATCTCCTGCGTCTGGATGCCGGAGACCGGGGCCGGCTTGTGCTCGGGGTAGCGGGCGGCGACGGTCACCTCGGCGCGCAGGCCGCCCTGGCGGTCGAGGACCCGCTCGGCGATGTGGGCCGCGAGCGTCTCCGCCTTGAAGGCCTCGCCGAGCACGACCTCCTCGATCGCCTCCTCGACGACCTCCTCGAAGCGCGACATGTGCGCGCCCTTCTGCTCGGCCGAGAGGTCGACGAAGCAGTCGAGCTCCGCGTAGAAGAGCTGCTCGGAGCCGCCGGCGCCGGTGCGGATGACCTTGCTCACCCCGGTCACGCCGACGCGCGAGAGGCTGAGCCGCGTGTCCGGGCGGCGGGCCTGGACGTCCGCGGGAAGGGGGGCGAGAACCGGGCTCCCGTCGCTCATACCGGGGAATGAAGATATCGACGCGAAAACCCCTCGCGAACACGCCCCATCGCATGTATCTTGGCCTAGAGGTCCGACCTGGCCCGGACCGGGGACTCGCACAGCGCTTATGCGGTACCGGCGGTACCGCGTTATAGGGGAGAGACCGTGAACGCAAAAGACGAGGGAACCCTGCTCGCCGAGCGCCCGGAGGGATCGTTCGGGGACATCGACGAGCTGCGGCCGCTCCTCGCGGACGCGCGCGAGCGCGGGTTCCTGACCCTCGAGGACCTCGCCCGCTGCCTCGAGGACGTGGAGGTGACGAAGGAGCAGCTCCGCGACCTCCGCGCCCACCTGGTCGACCAGGGGATCGAGGTGCTCGCCGCCGACGGGTCGGCGGCGCAATGGGCCCCGCCCGAGCACGCCGAGGACAAGGACGGCGCCGACCAGGCGAAGCGGGCCGAGATCGACCTCACGGTGGAGCCGAGCCTCGACTCGCTGCGGCTCTACCTGCGCTCGATCGGGCGCGTGGGGCTCCTCACCGCCGACCAGGAGGTCGCGCTCGCCAAGCGGATCGAGCGCGGCGACATGGACGCCAAGCAGCACATGATCGAGGCGAACCTGCGGCTCGTGGTCTCGATCGCGAAGGGCTACATCGGCCGCGGGCTCACGTTCCTCGACCTGATCCAGGAGGGCTCGCTCGGGCTGATCCGGGCGGTCGAGAAGTTCGACTACCGCCGCGGCTACAAGTTCTCCACCTACGCGACGTGGTGGATCCGCCAGGCGGTCACGCGCGCGATCGCGGACAAGGCGCGCACGATCCGCATCCCGGTCCACATGGTCGAGAAGCTGAACAAGGTCGTGCACGTGGAGCGCCAGCTCGTGCAGGAGCTGGGCCGCGAGCCGGCGCCCGAGGAGATCGCGGCGGCGATCGAGATCACGGCGCGCGAGGTGCGCGAGATCCAGCGGCTGGCGCAGCTGCCCGTGTCGCTCGAGAAGCCGATCGGCGAGGAGGACGACTCCGAGCTGGGTGACTTCGTGGAGGACGACGCGTCGGAGTCGCCGTACGATCTGGCGGTCGAGAACCTGCGGCGAGAGAACGTGCGCAAGGCGCTCGACGTGCTGCCGGAGCGCGAGCGCGAGGTGCTCGAGATGCGCTTCGGGCTGAAGGGCCACGAGGCTCGGACGCTCGAGGAGGTCGGCCGGGCGTTCGGGGTCACGCGCGAGCGGATCCGCCAGATCGAGAACATGACGCTGAAGAAGCTCGAGGTGCTGCCGGAGGCGCAGCGCCTCAAGGACTCGGCCTAGCCCCGCCGCGCCGCCCTCCAGTGCACCTGCACACGAGCGGCGGCCGGCTCGGCTGCCCGCCGCCGTGCCCGTCGCCGGCGTCTAGCTCGTCGGCGCCCGCGCCGCGACCGTCTGCCGCAGCCGCCGGCGCGGCTCGGCGAAGCGGATCGCCTCGTAGGTCGTGAGCGTGGTGGCGACGAGCGCGACGCCGGCGATCGCGACGACGGCGTCGACCTCGACGGCCAGCGGAACCAGCGCGGCCAGCACGGCGGCCGCGACCAGCCGGCGCTTGGCGACCGTGTGGACGTTGCGCAGGCGGAACGCCACGTGCGCGAGGTAGTAGAGGGCGGCGCCGCCGCATAGGGCGGTCGCGGGCACGGCTTCGAGCGGCTCGCCGGTGTGCGCGAGCACGGTCTTGACGCCGAACGCGAACAGGATGATCCCGGCGACCATCGGCAGGTGGAGGTAGCTGTAGGAGTCGCGCGCCTGGGCCGCGCGGGCGGCGCCGGTGGCCTCGTGGAGCTTGCGCTCGGCGACGATCGCGACCACGTCGAAGTACTGCCACCACATCGCCGCGGCGACCGCGATGCCGAGCAGGCCGGCCCCGACGATCCCCGCGTCGAGGTCGGTGTCGGCGCCAGCGCCGACGGAGACGATCGACTCGCCGAGCGCGACGATCACGATCAGGCCGTGGCGCTCGGCGAAGTGGCCGGGCGAGACTCGCCAGCCCTCCCCGCGGCCCACGAGCACGCCCAGGTAGTCGATGGCGAGGGCGACCGCCCAGACGGCCGCCCGCGGGCCCTCGTCGAGGAACGCCCCGCCCACGATCAGGAGCGGGCCGGCGATCGACGTGGGCGTCATGCGGAGGACGGCGCCGAGGAGGTCCGGGTCGCTCCTTCCCGCGCGCGTGTAGAGGGCGATGTGCATGACGCGGACGACGAGGTAGGCGACGGCGAAGACGAGCGCCTCGTCGCCGAACGCCTCGGGCACCGCGAGCGACGCGACGAGCATCGCCCCCATCGCGAGGAAGATCGTCAGCCGGACGAGCCCCGCCTCCGGATCGACGGAGTTCGTGAGCCACGTGTAGGCCGCCCACGCCCACCAGAGGGCGGCGAGCACGAGCAGCCCGTGACCGAGCCCGGTCCAGGTCGCGTCCTTGGCGAGCAGCCCCGTGACCTGGGTCAGCGCGAAGACGAACACCAGGTCGAAGAACAGCTCGAGCGGGGTGACCCGAGGCTCGGACGATACGTCTTGGGAGGCGATCCGGGAAGCCTATTCCGTCGGGCGGGCGTGGGAACATGCGTTCGTATGACCACGCGTGAGCAGGGCGATCTGGGAGAGCTCTCGGCGGTCGAATGGCTCGGCTATCGGGGCGCGGCGGTCGCGATCCCGTTCGGTCACAGCCCGGACTGGGACCTGGTCGCGGAGCTGGACGGTCGGCTCCTGCGGGTGCAGGTCAAGACGTCCGGCTTCCGTCAGGGCGACCGCTGGCAGGTGCGCGTCTGCACCCGCGGCGGCAACCAGAGCTGGAATCGAGTCGCGAAGCTGTTCGACCCGTCCCGCTGCGACTTCCTGTTCGCGCTGGTCGCCGACGGGCGCCGATGGTTCATCCCGTCAGAGGCGCTCGACGGCCGTACCGCGATCGTGCTCGGTGGGCCGAAGTACTCCGAGTTCGAGGTCGAGCGGGGCCGGCCGTTCCCGCGCGAGCGCTGCCGAAATCGAGCTATACAATCGGTGCCCTAGACACTCGGGGGGATGTCCGAGTGGTTAAAGGAGCGTGGCTGTAAACCACGTGGCTATGCCTACGCAGGTTCGAATCCTGCTCCCCCCATTCGCCGCAGACGCGCCCGGTCGGCGGGCCTTGCGCGACCCAGGCACCGCGGTTGGACCCAGGTCATGAAGCTCTACGTCTGCTGGGGAACGTTTCCCGTCCCGTGGCCGCGGCGCGGCGCTTCGTGGCGGCCCGGCGCGCACCCGTGCAAGCGGGCCCACGACGCGCTGACCGAAGCCGGTCATTCGCCGGTCGTCGTGAGGTCGTACGGCTTCGCGGGGCTGCCGGACGTCACGAGCGGGCGCAGGGAGGTCAAGCGCCTGACCGGCGAGAGCTGGGTTCCGGTGCTCGTCCTCGACGACGGTGCGGTCGTACGGGGGTCGAGCGGCATCGTCGCCTGGGCGCACGACAACCGGGCGGACGGCAGCTAGACTGGTGTCCTCATGCCGGGCGGTCCGTCCGGCCAATCCGTGTCAGCGTTCGTAGTTGTTGCTCTAGCACCTCCCGCGTTTCGCGCACACAACCTCCCGGGGGGAAACAGATGGCAACCGGAACCGTGAAGTGGTTCAGCGACGACAAGGGCTTCGGGTTCATCACGCCCGACGATTCGGGCAAGGACCTCTTCGTGCACCACACCGGCATCGCGGGGAGCGGCTTCAAGTCGCTCGCCGAGGGCGCGAAGGTCAGCTACGACGCCGAGTCCGGGCCCAAGGGTCCCAACGCGGCGAACGTACAGACGCTCTAGCCCCACACCGTCGCAGTCCTCCGGTCCGGCACGTGCCTGCGGACCGGCGGGCTCGGCAGGCGCCAGCGCGGCGCCGAGGCAGCCGACGCCTCCGAACTCCACGAGAAGGGACACATGCATGGCCTCGAGCTCGAAGAGAAAGACGACGATGGCGAAGCTCAACCGCGAACGCGCGGTCGTCGAGCGTCGGCTGAAGAAGCAGGCCAAGAAGCAGGCGAGGAAGCAGGCGGCGCTGGCCACACCGGACGCGCCTGCCGACGCGCTCGCCGACGACCGCTGACGCACCGCGGGTCGAGGATCGAGGTCGCACCGAGGCGACCGCCGCGATCCCGCAACACCCTCGCCCGCGCCGGTTTCCTGTCACATGGGCCTGCGCGCCGTCGCCGTGGCCGGATGCTGTTGGGCGCTCCTCGCCTGCCCGCTCGCCGTCGAGCGCGCCGGGGCGCGGGGCTGGACCGCGCCGGCGTCCCTCCCGCGTGAGGCCTACGCGTCGGAGCTCGACGTGGACCTCGGCGATCGCGGCGGCGTTCTCGCGTTCCCGCGCGGGATCTACCCCCGGCCCCTGATCGTCGCCCGCATAACGACTCGCGGCACGCTCGGTCCGCTGCGCAGGGTGCCCGGCTCCCACGAGGTCGCGGAGGAGCTGGCCGCCGCCGTCGACCGCCGGGGCGACGCCGCGCTCGCCTGGGCCTTCCCGGACGTGAAGCCGGGCGAGGAGGATCTGCGGTTCCCGTGCTGCGATCGAGCGGCGGCCGCGACGTGGCGCCGGGGACACCCGCCCTCGCGTGCCGTCCCGCTCTCGACACCGGACGACCACATCAGGGACCTGACCGTCGGCATGGGCCGTGCCGGGACGGGGATCGTCCTGTGGCAGCTCCTGGACAGCGGCGCCGTCGGTGGCGCCGTGGGTCGACGCGGGGCCGGTTTCGCTCCGTTCGAGCTCGACCCCGGGCAGGGCGGCTTCGGGGACGTCGGCGTGTCGCTCGGACTCGACGCCCGCGGCCGGGCGCTCGCCGTCTGGGGGAGGCGGAGCGGCCTCCGGACGGCGACGAGCGACGCGTCGGGCGTTTTCGGCCGGCAGCGGGCGCTGCACCTGCCGAGGGACGCGCTCGACAGCTTCGAGACGACGGTCCGCACCGACCGGCACGGCAACCAGGTCGCCGTATGGCAGGGGCGGAGTGGCTCGGCGAGGGACACGATCCAGACCGCCTTCCGCAGGCCGGGCGCCGACTTCGGCCGGCCGCGCGTCCTGACACGCGACGGCAGGGCGGGTGCT
Organism: Thermoleophilaceae bacterium; assembly: GCA_036389295.1. GTDB lineage: Bacteria > Actinomycetota > Thermoleophilia > Solirubrobacterales > Thermoleophilaceae > AC-37. The sequence goes on from DASVQB010000003.1 coordinate 145,244, forward strand.
CCGGCCGTCGCGATGGGGGCCGCCGGCCACGTCGTCGTGGCCTGGGCGTCGCGCCGGAGTCGCCGGACCGTGACCCGCGTGGCGCGGCGGCGTCCCGGCGGCCGCTTCGGACCGCCCCAGACCCTGAGCCGCGCCGGCTCGGAGACGAGCGAGCCGGCGGTGGGCGCCGACTCGCGCGGACGCGCGATCGTCCTCGTGTCGATCGGAGACGAGCGGACGGCGGAGGTGCGGGCCTTCCGCGCTGGCCCCACGAGGCCGTTCGGGCACGGCGAGGACGTCTCGCGCGCCGGTCGCGGCTCGTACTGCGACGACCCGCATCTGGACGTGAGCGCGCGCGGCGCGGCGTTCGCCTGGTGGGAATGCACGCTCGCGAACGGGGACATGGTGGGCCGCCACGCGGCCTTCCGGCCCTGACGACCTCGTCCGGGACAGTCGCCGCGAGACCGTCGCGATGCGACATGCCCACCAGCTAGCGTGTCGCGCGTGCGGCTGACGCCCGTCTCCTACATCGTGCTCGGCCTCCTCGACCAGGCGGGCGAGGCCACCCCCTACGAGCTCCACCAGATGGCCGGCAGCCTCAGCGACCTCTGGTCCGTGCCGCGCGCGCAGCTCTACCGCGAGCCCGAGCGGCTCGCCGAGGCGGGGCTCCTGACCGAGAAGCGCGAGCAGGCCGGCCGCCGCCGGCGCCGCTTCCGGCTGACCCGCGACGGTCGCCGCGCGCTGCGGGACTGGCTGGACAACCCCACCGCCGAGTTCACCGAGCTTCGCGAGCCGGGCCTCCTGCGGCTCTTCTTCGGAGCGGACCCGAAGCCGCTCGCGCGGATCCAGCTCGAGATCCACGAGCGCAAGCTCCGCGAGTACCAGGAGACCGCCAAGCTGTGGCCGGGGGGAGCCCCCGCCGGGCCGCGCCGGGCGCTGGAGGCCGGGATGGGCCACGAGCGCGAGTGGGTCCGGTTCTGGAAGCGGCTCGCGTGACGCGGCGCTGACGCGGCTCGTGCCGGCTCGCTGAGCGCGGCGCAAGCCGGCTCGCCCCGCCCACCCCGGACCGCCCGCGCCCGCCGGCGGCACGACGTTTGCATCGCAACCGTATCTTTGATACCGTCCAATTCACACGGTATGGGAGAGAGGACTCCGATCGCTTCGAAGCAGGCCACGACGGGGGCGCCGGTCCGGCTGCCCGCGCCGCCCCGGCCGCCCGCGCCGGTCCGGCTGCCCGAGCCGCCCCCGCCGCCGGCGCTCGGCTTCACCAGCGTGGAGCAGGAGCTGGACGACGAGCGGCTCGAGGTCCAGGGCGAGCTGCCGGCCTGGCTCCAGGGCACCCTGATCCGCAACGGGCCGGCCCGCTTCGAGGCGGGCGAGCGGGTTCGCCACTGGTTCGACGGGCTTGCGATGCTCCACCGCTTCTCGATCGCGGACGGCAGGGTTTCCTACGGCAACCGCTTCCTGCGCACCAAGTCGTTCAGGGCCTCCGAGGAGGGCCGGATCGGCTACCGCGAGTTCGCGAGCGACCCGTGCCGGTCGCTCTTCAGGCGGGTCGCGACGCTGTTCGGCTCGAACCCGCACGTGACCGACAACGCCGCGGTCAACGTGGTCCGGATCGCCGACGAGTTCGTCGCGATGGCCGAGAACCCGATGCCGATCGTCTTCGACCCGCGGACGCTCGAGACCCTCGGCGTCGCCGACGCCCCGCCGGGCCTTCTCCCGACCGCGCACCCGCAGGTCGACCCCGCCAGCGGCGAGACGGTCAACTTCGCCGTCCACCTCGGCGCCCGCAGCGCCTACCGCCTGTACGTGCACGGCCCGGGCGGGACCGCGCGCACGATCTGCTCGATCCCCGTCCGCGAGCCCGCCTACCTGCACAGCTTCGGCCTGACCGAGAACCACGCGATCCTCGTGCTGGGACCGCTCGTCGTCAACCCGATCGAGCTCGCGCTGAGCCCGCGGCCGTTCATCGAGAACTACCGCTGGGAGCCGGACCGCGGCACCGAGATCCTGGCGATCGACCGCCGCAGCGGACGGGTCGCGTCCCGCTGGAGCGCCGATCCCGTCTTCCTGTTCCACCACGTCAACGCGTACGAGGCGGACGGGGAGATGGTCGTCGACATCTGCGGCTACGACGACGCCGCCCTGATCGAGGACCTGTATCTCGACCGCCTCGCCGAGAGCGGCGACATCGCCGAGCCGCGCCCGCGGCGCTATCGCCTGCCCGCCGGCGGCGGCCGGGCCGACTGGCGGCCGCTCGCCGACGTCGAGCTCGAGATGCCGCGGATACATCCCCGCCGGAGCTCCCGCCGCCACTCCGTGGTGTGGGGGACGAGCCGGCACGACGGGCGGTTCGCGAGCGCGCTCGTCCGGCTCGACGTCGACGAGGGCGTCACGCGGCGCTGGCACGAGCCGTGCTGCCACCCCGGCGAGCCGGTGTTCGTCCCGCGCCCGGGCGCGACCGCCGAGGACGACGGGGTCCTCCTGTCGGTGGTCCTCGACGCCGGCGCCGGAAGCTCCTTCCTGCTCGTGCTCGAGGCGGAGACCCTCGAGGAGACGGCCCGCGCCGCGGCTCCGCACCACATCCCATTCGGCGTCCACGGCCAGTTCTTCGATGACCTCGGCTAGCCGGACAGCGTCGCTGCGCGCCGTCGCGCGCATCCTGGTCCTGGGCTCGGGGGCGGCGCTGGCGGTGGCCGGCGCGCTCGCCGCGTCCGGTCGCTGGGGGCTCGCCGGGCTGGTGGCCAACTTCGCCGGGATCGCGACGCCGGCCGGGTTCGCCCTGCGCGCCCGGGCCGAGCGGCCCTCCCACTACGTCGGCGGCGACCGACGGCCCGCCCGGTCCCGCGCGCGGTCGCTGGCCGGCGCCCTTCCCCTGATGATCGCCTCGGGCGGCCTCATGTTCGCCGCGGGCTACGTGGGGAGCAGCGTGAGCTGGCTCCTCGCCGGCCCGCTGGTGCTGCTCGCCGGGCCGGTCGTGGCGGCCGCGTCCGGGCGCCACCGGCACGTCCGGTCGGCCTGACGCCCCGGGGCGCCTGCGCCTCAGAGGCCGGCGCGCCTCAGGTACCGCGCGAGCAGCCGCGGCTGGCGGACGAGGCCGCGGTCGGCGACCGCGACGAACCGGACCTTCCCGTGCCGGGCGCCCACGATCCGGTTGCTCCCCGGGGCGAGCGTCCAGAGGCTCGGGGCGACCGCGTGCCGCCGCGGGTACGCGCGCAGGAACTTGCGCACGGAAGTGCCCGGCCGCACCCTGCCCTCGTGGCCCCGCGCGGTCGACGCGACCAGCCGCGCTCGGCCGGCCTTCCCGAACACCGCGGCGACGCTGCCGGTGGAGCCCTGCACGCACCAGCGGTAGACGTGGTGCAGGAGCTGCGCCGGCTGCACCTTCACCCAGCTCAGCATCCGCTGGCGCGTGTCGCCGACCCGCACCCGCCCGACGCTGCGCGACCCGAGCGGCAGGTGCCCGCTGAGGCACTTCGCGGTCGACTGGGCGCCGGCGCACGTGAGGTCCGCGGTCGTCTCGCTCGCCATGCCGTGCCCCGCGTGGGGATCGGCCGCGGGCGCCGCGCCCCCGGCGATCGTCGGCTTGAAGAGCGGGGCCGCGGTGTCGCCGACGTACGCGTCCAGCACCGCCCAGCGGGCGGGGTTGAACGGCGGCGTCAACGACGTCGAGTTCGTGACGAGCAGCGAGCCGCAGCCGTCGAAGGCGACGCCCAGCGGGTCCTCGTAGGGGACGTCGCGGGCGGTGTTCTCCTCGGCGCTCGGGAAGGCCCGCTCCTCCTTCAGCGACCCGCCCTCGCCCGGGCCGAGGATCGAGACCTGGTTCGGCCCGGCCAGCGCCACGTACAGCTTGCCGCTGGCCCCGAACGCGAGCCCGAACGGGAACGAGCGGGCGGGGTAGCGGAAGACCTCCTGGAGGTCGGTGGGCGACGGCGAGTCGGCGAGCGGCAGCCGGTAGATCAGCCCGTTGCCGGAGGTGGCGGGGAAGCTCGACAGCGCGAGGCTGAAGTAGAGGAACTTCCCGGACGGGTCGATCCGGATGCCGGACGGGCCGAAGGCGTAGCCCGCGAGCCGCGGGTCCTGGAACCACAGCTGGCCCTGCCCGCCGCCGGGCGGCACGCGCCAGATCGCGGCGATGTTCTGGTCGGTCACGTACGCGGCGCCGGACTTGTCGAAGACGATGTCGAACGGCATCGAGGAGACCCCGCCGACCGATCCGGGGAACGTCGCGTAGTCCTCGTGCGTGCCCGTGACCGGGTCGATCCGGACGATGCGGCCGTTCATGTCGACCACGTAGACGCGCCTGGCCGAGTCGACCGCCACGCCGGCGTGCGTCATCACCGGGTGGTTGCCGGAGTTGTGCTCGTGGTCGACGGCGATCACGTGGTTGGCGAGCAGCTTGCGCGTCGCCAGGTCGAAGACGAACAGCTGAGGATCGGAGCTCTGGCCGACGCCGGCGGTCGAGACGAGGACGCGGTCGCCGTCGACCGCGATCCCGGCGGGCTGGCCGGGCTCCGGGACCGGCGCGAACACGCGCGTGTCGCCGACCGGACGCGCCTGCTCCGCCTGCCCGCCGGTCGCCGCGAGCACCACGACGAGGAGCGACAGCATCGGGGCGAGCACGATCCGGCGCCGGCGACCCGACGCGAAGCGCCGTCCCGCCGAGCCGTCACGCGCGCGCACGGCGTGTCGCCGCATGCCCCCCCGCTCGGACACGATGCGGCAGCGTACCAGAGCCATTGCTGAGCGCAAAACGGTAACCGAGCGGCTGGCGAAAGCCCCCCGAGCCGGGGGGTCGAGGGCCGCCCGGGCGGGTGGCCCGGGCGGCTTCCCCCTGGATTCCCGGCGCGTCGCCTACCCCTTGATCGTCGGCGCCGTGGCGACCGTGACGTTCACGTTCAGGCTCGTCACCGTGTTGCCGTCGAGGCAGCCCTGCGCCACCGCCACCTGGTCGTTCTGGCCGAAGAACGACGCCCGGCCGGCCGCCTGGCCTCCCTCGTCGCCGGTGATCGCGACGGCGTTCTGCGCCGCCACGGCCGCGAGGCTGAGCCTGCCGGAGAGCTGGTTGTCGCCGCTCGTTATGGCGCTGAACGTGGCCACGAACGGAGCGTCGAGCGACGAGCCCAGCACGCCGCACGAGATCGGGCCGTGAGCGTCGACGTGCGCGGAGACCGGCGTGTCCTGGACCAGCTGGCCGTTCAGGAGGCCCGTGCACTTGCCTCCGTTCGGGTGGGTGTCGAACGACCAGTCCATCTCCTGCGGCACGAACTTCAGCGGCACGCCGAACGTGGACGCGCCGTCGAACGAGCACTCGCCGGCGAACTTGACCGTCGCCGCGGCGGGAGCCGCGTTCGCGGCGACGGCGATGCCGGCGACCAGCATCGCGAGGATGATGCGCTTCAAGATTGCCCCTCCTGAGTCGGTGCGCTGGCGCGGAGGGCCAGCGTCGGGGCGCTCGTACCCCCGGGCGAAAGCGTCCAAACGCGGTCTCGCGAGCCGGCTCAGATCGGCGCGCTGCGGGCGCCGATCGCGTAGCCGACGACGTTCACCACGAGGTGCACGGCGGCGACGATGGCCAACCCCGCGAGGGCGACGTCGAGCGGCGCGAGCCAGATCGGGGCGAGGGCCGCCAGGATCCCGGGTACGAAGTCGGCCTGGTCGTAGAGCGCGATCGCCACCCCGAGCGGCGAGCGCCGGCGCCGGCCGGGCTCGATGCCGAGCTGGCGCTTGGCGAAGCTGTTCGGCAGCTCGCCGACGACCGTCCCGAGCCCGGCCAGGAGGCCGAGCGCCAGCGGCCCCGCCTCCCTCACCTCGCCCGGCAGCCACGAGCGGTAGCGGTCCCACTGCCACAGGAGCAGCGCCGCGAGGACGACGCCGCAGAGCATGACGAGCGCCCCGCGCCAGGTCTTGTTGTCGCCGAGGACGCGGCGGCCCCGGAACGTCGCCCCGCCGTCGATCGGCCGCCGCAGGCCCGGCAGCAGGTCGTAGCGGAGCACCGGCGCGTGGAGCACGAGCGCGCCGAGCACGGGCAGGAATATCGAGAGCTCCTCCATCGTTCGCCGGCGGCGCGCGCGGAGGCTACCGCGGGCGCCGGGCCGGTCCTGCGTCGTCCGGCCCGGCGCGTCGCGGGCTGCGGCGGCCGCGCGTCGAGGCGCGGCCGCCGGCAGGCACGGCTAGCCCTTGAGCGGGCTCGCGGTCGCGAAGGCGTGGTTCGCCTTCAGGTGGTAGATCGTGGTGCCGTCGATGCAGCCCTCGAGCAGCGGCACCCCGTTCTGCTGGATGAACGTCGTGCGGCCCAGGGCGTCGCCCGAGTGGTCGCCGGACAGGTGCAGCGTGTTGACGACCGTCTGCACGAGCTGGAAGTCGCCCGTGAGCGTCTTGTCGCCGCGCCGGATCGCGCTGAACCCGATGCTGAACCGGCCGTCCAGCGACCAGCCGACCGTGCAGCCCACGGGGCCGCTCGCGTCGAACCGGAGCGTCGCCGGCGTCTCGACGTACTCGTCGCCGTTGATCAGGCCGGTGCAGTTCCCGGCGGAGATGAACGTCCACTGGAGCCCTTCCTTCGGCGTCAGGCCGACGGGCTTGCTGAACGTGGCGTCGCCGTCGAACGAGCAGGTGCCGATCAGCGTCGACGGCCCGTTCAAGGGCCCGTCGGCGCTGCCGGAGTCGTCCTGGGCGCTCGCCGGCGCCGCGGCGAAGGCCGCGAGCGCTGCCGCTGACAGCACCGCGAGAGTGGTGCGCTTCAAGGTGTCCCCCCTTGTCGATCGGAGGGCTGGCCGTCCGAGGCCGGCCCTCCATGGTTTCGTTCCTCCGTGCCCGGTGCCTCTAGCCCTTGAGCGCCGCGGCCACGAAGGCGTGATTCGCCTTCAACTCGTAGATCGTCGTTCCGTCGATGCAGCCCGTGAGCAGCGGCACGCCGTTCTGCTGGATGAACGTCGTGCGGCCCAGGGCGTGGCCGGAGCCGTCGCCCTGGAGGTGCAGCGTGTTGACGACGGTCTGCACGAGCTGGAAGTCGCCCGTGAGCGTCGTGTCCCCGCTCGTGACCTCGGTGAGCTCGATCGAGAACCGACCGTTCAGCGACCAGCCGACCGTGCAGCCCACGGGGCCGCTCGCGTCGAACCGGAGCGTCGCCGGCGTCTCGACGTACTCGCCGCCGTTGATCACGCCGGTGCAGTTCCCGGCCGAGATGAACGTCCACTGGAGCCCCTGCTTCGGCGTCAGGCCGACGGGCTTGCTGAACGTGGCGTCGCCGTCGAACGAGCACGTCCCGGTGAGCGCGGCCGGCGCGGCCGAGGCGGTGGCCGGAATCGCGGCAAGGGCCGCGAACGACGCGGCTGCCAGCACCGCGAGGGTGGTGCGTTTCAAGGTGTCCCCCCCTTGTATTGAACCGCCGGCCGTTCGAGACCGGCGATGGTGTCATCGCGCCTCCGCGGATGCGGAGGATACGAGCGCTTTACCCCCCCTGGCGGGTGACGAAACTCACCAATTGGGAGGGGCACCCGGAACGAACGGGCGCCGGGCCGGCCCACGATCGGGGCCGGCCCGGCGCGCCATGTTCGTCCGGGTTCGCCGCGGCTAGCCGCTGAGCGGGCCGTGCATGGCGAACGTGTTGGTCGCCTGCAGGCTGTAGATCGTGTTGCCGTCGATGCAGTCGGGGACGGCGTAGGTGTTCTGGAAGAACGTCGACTGCCCCTCGGCGGTCCCGCCCGCGTCGCCCTTCAGGAACAGGTTGTTCAGGACGGTCTGGACGAGGTAGAGGTCGCCGGTCAGCTTGCGGTCGCCGGCCGTGTCCAGGAACGTGATCTGGAACCGGGCGTCGTTCGTGTAGCCGTACGTGCACGAGACCGGGCCGTGTGCGTCGATGGCCCACTCGGCCGGCGTGTTCACGACGGTCTTGCCGTTCACGACGCCGCTGCACGTCCCGGTCGCCCGGAACCGCCAGTCCATGTCCTGCGGGTAGACGCGGATCGGCAGCTCGAAGTTCGCGGTGCCGTCGAACTTGCAGCTGCCGTCGATGGTCGCCGGCGCCTTCGGCGCCAGCGCGGTGCCCGAGTCGTCCTGGGCGTTCGCCGGCGCCGCGAGGGCGAAGGCGGCCAGTACGGCGGCAGGCACCGCAAGGGTGAAGCGCTTCATGAGGGATCCCCCCTGTTCGTTCGCGCCGGTTCTCGGGCCGGCGCTGATTTCGCAGCGGTCCCCCGGCGGGGCGGGGGTACCGCCCGCCGGTATCCCCCATCTGTCGGGATGCAAACCCTCCAATTGATGGGTGGGCTATTGGGCCTGCGTGCCAGGCGCAGCCGACTGCCTTTGCTGAGCGGGACGGGCGCGGGGGAGCGGCGAGCGGCGAGCGGCGGAGGGGCGGGGCGGACGCGCGGGGCGGGGAGCGCGACGCGAGGCGGCGAAGGCGGGGCAGCGCGGCGAGCGGCGGACGCGCGGGGCGGGGAGCGGCGCGGGGCGGCGGAGGCGGGGGACGCGCGCGGCGGCGGACGCGGGGGCCGGGCGGGGGCCGCTCCATAGAATCGCCCGATGCCGAAGCCGCCGCTGCGGGCCCTGCTCGGCGTCGGCCTCGTGTCGGGCGCGACGCTGGCGCTCCAGGTCCTCCTGACGCGCCTCCTCTCGGCGGTCCTCTTCTACCACTTCGGCTTCCTGGCGATCTCGCTCGCGCTGCTCGGGATCGGGGCCGGCGCGCTGGCCGTGTACGTGCGCCCGGGGCTCGTCGACCGCTGGCCGGTGGAGCGCGCGCTGGCCGGCGCCGCGGTCGCGTTCGCGCTGCTCGAGCCGGTGGTCACGGCGGTGCTCGTCCGGCTCGACTACACCTACACGGAGGTCACCGCCGGCTTCGCGGCGCGGCTCGGGCTGGCGTGCCTGCTCGCCACGCTGCCGTTCCTTGCGGGGGGCGTGGCGCTGGCCGTCGCGATCCGCGCCTACACGCCGGCGATCGGGCGCGTCTACGCGTTCGACCTGGCGGGCGCGGCGCTCGGAGCGGCGGCGGCGGTCCCGCTGCTGTGGGAGCTCGACGCGCCGACGCTGATGGTCGCGCTCGGCCTGGTCGGCGGGGCGGCGGCGCTGCTGTTCGGCGGCCTTCGCAGGGCCGCCCTCGCGGCGCTCGCCTTCGCGGCGGCGGCGACCGTCCTCGCCGGGGCCACCTCGCTCTACGACCTCCGCACGCCCGGGCCGACTCCCGAGGTCGAGCGCTGGACGCCGATCAGCCGGGTGGTCGCCTACCGGCCGCTCGGCAACTCGCCGAACGGGCTCGTGGCCTACGACCGCGTTATCGGCGAGATCGTCCCGTACCGGCGCGGCGACCCGCTCCCCGACTGGCGCCGCACGCAGGAGGGGCCGCAGAGCGTCGGCTACGAGGTGACCGGCCCTGGACGGGCCCTGATCATCGGGGGCGGCGGCGGCCGCGACCTCCTGACCGCGCTCGCCGAGCGCCAGCGGGTCGACGTGATCGAGCTGAACCGGCGGATCCGCGACGTGGTGGACCGCGACATGCGCTCGTTCTCCGGCGCGCCGTACTCGCTGCCGGGCGTCAGCACCGAGATCGGCGACGGCCGCTCGACGCTGGCCGAGCGCGACGACCGCTACGACCAGGTCCACCTCGGCTTCACCGACACCTACAGCGCGAACTCCGCCCAGGCCTTCGCGCTGACCGAGAACAACCTCTACACGGTCGAGGCGTTCGAGGAGTACCTCGACCACCTGACGCCGGGCGGGATCCTGAACGTCTCGCGGCCGCACCGCGACACCGGGAACGAGGCGCTGCGCGCCACGGTCCTGGCCCTCGAGGCGCTCCGCCGCCGCGGCGCCGAGAGCCCGCGCCGCCACGTCGCGGTCCTGCTCGGCGACTACGCGAACCCGTTCAACTCGTTCCGCTACGGCACGGTGCTGGTGAAGCGCGAGCCGTTCACCGGCGCCGAGCTGCGCCGGATCCGCGCGCTCGCGCGGCAGCGGTCCGAGGGGGTCGCGTTCGCGCCGGGCGGCCCGTACGCCGGCGAGTGGGCGGCGCTCGCCCGCGCCCCGTCCGCGCGGACGTTCTGCGAGCGGGCCGAGTACGACCTCTGCCCGCCGACCGACGACCGGCCGTTCTTCTTCAACATCCGCCGGCTGGGCGACCTCGGCAGCGGCGCCACCCGCGGCAGCCTGCGCGTGCCCGACCCCGTCCTGGTCCTGGCCGTCACGCTCGCGGTCCTCCTCGCCCTCTCCACGCTCGCGTTCGTGCTGCCGCTGCGACTCGCCCCGCGCGACGGCCGCCCGCCGGCCCGCGAGCTCCTGTTCTTCGCCGCGATCGGGCTCGGCTACCTCGTGCTCGAGGTCGTCCTGATCCAGCGCTTCGTGCTGTTCCTCGGGTTCCCCACATACGCGCTGTCGGTGGTGCTGTTCGCGCTGCTCCTGTTCACCGGCCTCGGCGCGCACCTCTCCACGCGCGCGCGGGGGGACGCGCGCCGGCGGCTGACCGTCGCCCTCGCCGTCGGCATCTGCCTGATCGGCGCCGCCGCCTACGGGCTCCAGCCGCTCCTGCGCGCGCTGATCGACCTCCCGTTCGCCGCGCGCGTGGCCACGACCGTCGCCCTGCTCGCCCCGGTGGGCGCGGTCCTCGGGGCCGCGATGCCGCTCGGGCTGCTGCGGCTGGCCGCCCTCCACCCGGCGGGCGTGACCTGGGCGTGGGCGATCAACGGCATCGCGTCGGTGGTGGCGTCCGCGCTGGCCGTGGTGGTGGCGATCAACTGGGGCTTCGCCGTGGCGACCCTGGCCGCCGCCGCCTGCTACGCGGGCGCCCTCCTGCACGTGTGGCTCGGCCGCTGGCCCGATCCGCCGGCGGAGGGCGAGCGCGCGGCAGGCGAGCCGGCGCGGGCGGCCGCCGCGTAGAGTCCGCCGGCGTGTCGACGCAGCTCGCCGCGAGCCCCACGGAAGCCGAGCTGCGCGAGGTCGTCGAGGAGCTCGCGCCGATCGAGCGCGGCTCGGCGTCGAGCGGCGAGCGCGCGGCGGCCGAGTGGATCGCCGAGCACCTGGCCGCGCTCGGGTGCTCGACCTCGATCGACGAGGAGCTCGTCCGCCCCGACCCGTGGCGGAACCTCACCGCGCTCTGCGCCGTCGCGACCGCGGCCGGCCTGGCCGGCGCTCGCGGCTGGCGAACCGTGCCCGCGCTCGCGGCCCTCGCCGCCGGCGTCGCGATGGCCGACGACGTGCAGAACGGCGCGCACCTCGCCCGCCGGGCCACGGTCCCCGAGCGCCCCACGTGGACCGTCGTGGCCGAGACCGGTGACCGCGCCGCGGACCGGACGGCCGTCGTCCTCGCCCACCACGACGCGGCGCACACCGGCGTGATCTTCAACCCCGCCCCGCAGCGCGAGGTCTGGCGCCGCTGGCCGCACCTGATCGAGCGCACGGACACGGCGGTTCCGCTCTGGTGGCCGGTCCTCGCCGGCCCCGCGATCGCGGCGCTCGGCTCGCTGACCGGCCGCGGCGGGCTCGCGCGGACCGGCGCGGCGATGTCGACGCTGTCCGCCGCCGCGTTCGTGGACATCGGGCGCCGGCCGGTCGTCCAGGGCGCGAACGACAACCTGAGCGGCGTCGCCTGCCTGGCCGCCGTGGCGCGGGCGCTCCGCGACGAGCCCGTCGAGGGCGTCCGGGTGCTGCTCGTCTCGTGCGGCTCGGAGGAGACGCTCCAGGAGGGGATCCGCGCGTTCGGGCGCCGCCGCTTCGGCTCGCTGCCCACCGACTCGACGTGGTTCGTGAACGTGGACACGGTCGGCTCGCCGGAGCTGATCCTGTTGGAGGGCGAGGGGCCGGTCTGGATGGAGGACTACGACGACGGGCTCCGCGAGCTGACCGCCGACTGCGCTCGCGCGGCGGGCGTCCACCTGCGGCGCGGCCTGCGCGCACGCACGAGCACCGACGGCGTGATCCCGATGCGCGCCGGCTACCCGACCGTCACGCTCGCGTCGGTCGAGCCGTGGAAGGCGCCGTCGAACTACCACTGGCCGACCGACACGCCCGACCGCCTCGACTACTCGACCGTCGCCGACGCCGCGCGGCTCACGGAGGCCGTAGTGCGTCGGCTCGGAGGCGTCGGTCCCGCCCGCACCGGGTAGAGTCCGCGAAGCAGTGCGCGGGGGACCACGCAAGGGGGCGACGGCGGCGGCGCTGGCCGCGCTGCTCGCGATGCCGGCCGTCGCGGCCGGCCACCTCGACCACACCCCGCCCTCCTTCAACCAGCAGGGCCCGCCCTCGCTGGCCGCGCAGTCCGGCGGGGAGGGCGCGAAGTGGGAGTTCCTCGCCAGCTTCCCGACCGGCAACCCCCACACCGACCTCGACTTCTTCACGCAGGGCTCGAGGACCTACGTCTCGGCCGGGACGCTCGGCGTCGGGCCGAACGCCGGCGGCCAGACGATCTTCCAGCTGACCGACGGCGGGAAGCTCGACCCGCACTTCGTGGCGAGCGTCCCGACGGCCTCCTGCCTCAGCAACCCCTCCGCCGCGACCGGCCTCCAGCACGACGTCGAGGCCACCCCGAAGGGCCACGCGATCCTCAACACCGACGTGCTGGCGGCGGACCGGCGCGACACGCAGCTGCTCGTCGACGCCACCGACGCGCAGGGCCGCTGCCACGACCAGGGGACGGCTCTCGGCGCGTCCGGCGCGCCCCAGGGCGGGCTCGAGATCGTCGACGTGACCGACCCGGCCAACCCGGTGACGATCGGCCTGACGAGCCACATCGGCCAGGCGCACACCGTCAACATCGACCCCAAGCGCCCGCACATCGCCTACGCGGTCACCTCGGACGCGATCGGCATCGACGCCGACGCCAAGCGCCTCAACGAGACGAGCGAGCCGAACGACCTCGACGGCTTCGAGGTCGTGGACCTCTCGTCGTGCATGAACTTCCCGGCCGGCGCGACGATCGAGACCAAGCGGGCCGCCTGCCGGCCCCGGGTCTGGCGCTACCGCTACGACAGCGTCGACATGGCCCGCGGCCACACGAACAAGGCCTCGACCTCGAACGGCGTGTTCGGCTGCCACGAGCTCGAGGTCTACCCCGACGACAGCCTGACCTGCGCCGCCGGCAACGCGACGATGCTCTTCGACATGAGCGACGCGTTCGACGACAACGGCACGCCCGCCGACTTCACGGACGACAAGCCGCGCGGCACTCCGCTCCCGTGCCGGGTGCGCGACAGCTCGTCGGCGCCCCAGTTCACCACCGGCGCGAAGGTGACCGACTGCGTCGTCGGCAACGACAGCACGAGCCTCGGCGTGCCGAACTGGATCGCGATCGGCAAGCCGTCCCTGGCCGGCGTGAAGTGGCTCGGGAGCGCCTACCACCAGGGGCGCGAGACGACCGAGAACTCGGCCACCCCGGACTTCGCCTCGAGCGAGGACATCGACTTCAGCCACGAGGCCGAGCTGACCTCGTCAGGGCGCTACGTGCTCGCCACCGACGAGCGCGGCGGCGGCATCCTTCCGCCGGGCGCGTCGTGCAGCCCGGGCGCCGACAACCCGACCGGCAACGGCGGCATCCACGCCTACCGCGTCGACGCGCTCCAGACCAAGCACCCGGGCAGCGCAGAGGAGGCGTTCAAGGCCTACGCCAGGAACTCCCAGGGCGGCAAGGCGATCTTCCGCGCGCAGATCCACACCAAGCCGCAGGCCGCGCTGTGCACGTCGCACGTCTTCCACCAGATCCCCGGGCAGAACCGGATCTTCATGGGCTGGTACTCCCAGGGCACGCACGTGGTCGACTTCGTCGAGAACCCGAACGGGACGATCGACATGAAGGAGGTCGCGTACTTCATCCCCGAGAACGCGAACGAGTGGACCTCCGCGATCTACCGCGTCGACCGCAACCCCGACGGCAGCTTCACCTACTGGGGCGCCGCGGCCGACTTCTACGTCGGCGACGGCGGCCGCGGGACGGTCGACCTCTACAGGGTCACGCTGCCGCCGCCGCCCGCGCCCGCGGAGCGCCTGCCGGGGATCGGCCGCGGCTTCGCGCCGCTCGGCAGGCTCGCGATCCTGCGCCCGGCGGTCACCGTGAAGCGCGGAGTGGCGACCGTCCGCGCCTCGTGCCTGTCCCAGTTCGCGTGCAAGGGCAGGCTGAGGCTGCGCACGACCAGGAAGTACCGCGGGCGGAAGGGCAGGAGGACGGTGTCGTTCGGCACGCGGACGTTCTCGCTCCGTCCCAACGCGCGGGGGGCGCGGATCCGGCTTCGGATCGGCCGCCCGGCCCAGGTCCTCGCCTCGACGCGCCGCGGCGTGCAGCTGAAGGCGTCGGCGCTCGTCCGCCTCGGCGACAGCCGGCCGTTCGCGGTCCGCAAGACGCTTCGGGCGCGCCGGGGCTAGGCCGCTCTGCGCGACTCCGCCCGCGCCACCACGTCGTAGTCCGCCGCCGTCGGCCCGCGGCGGACGTCGTGCGGCGTGAGCGGCCGGACCGCCCTCAGCGACAGCACGATCGCCTCCATCGCCAGGTCGTGGACCGGGCTCCAGCGGATCCCGTACATCCGACGGACGCGGGGCGGGAGCAGGCCGGCGACGGCGTGGTTGATCGCCGGCAGCGCGGCGCGGCGGTCCCACGGCAGCGGCAGCTCGAACGCGACCTGGCGACCGAGCTCGCGGGCGTCGTCGGTGAGGTGGAGCTCGTCGCCGGCGAGGCGGTCGGCCATGTAGGCACGGAGGCCGGCGTGGTCGGGCGGGGCCTCCGAGCGCGGGAGGCCGAACAGCTCGCCGAGGGTCAGGTAGTCGTCCCAGTAGGCGTCGCGCTCGCCGGGCCGGAGCCTGCGGACGAAGCGCTCGTAGACGGCCTCGGCCGAGTCGGCCAGGCACGCGAGTATCCAGAGCAGGAACTCGGGCGAGTCGGCGCGGTAGGGCGAGCCGGCGGGGTGGCGGCCGGCCGGCTCGGCGATCTCGCCGCGGACCCGCTCGTGCATGGCCCTGACGCGGCCGGTCTCGCGGTCGGCGTCCTCGCGGCTGCCGAAGAAGATCGTCTCCATCGTCTTCGCCGTGTGCGCGAGCCGCCGGAACGGCGCCTCGCGGCCGTGCGTGTTGGCGGTCAGGCCGGCGAAGGCGAGCGGGTGACAGGCCTGGACGAGGAGGGCGCGCTGGCCGTAGAGGACGCCGACGACGCGCTCGCCGTGGACCCGCCGCAGGACCGACCGTCCCCGCGGGAAGTAGCCGTCGGCTGCCGGGGGCGCCCCGAGCGCCATGCGGCGATCGTACCCGCGCGGCCGGCGGCCGGACGCAGGCCGGTGAACGACCGCTGCCGCTCCTAACGGACCGGCCGCCGCCGCCGATATCCGCACGGTGTCGCGCTGGATGCTGCTGACCGCCGCCTTGGTCGTGCTCGCCCTCGCCGCCTTCGTGCAGCGGGCCGACGCCGCGACCGGCGGCGCGGCCGCCCCGGCCGCCGGCTCCGCCCCGCCCGCCGCGAGCGGCCACTCGGGCTCGGGCTCCCCGTCCGGCGCCGCGCGCCCGACAGGCGGCGTCGCGGTCCCCGCTCCGGGCGCCCGCACGCCGCGGCCCGGCACCCGCGCCCCCCGTCCCGGCGCCGGGTCGGACGACCGCCCGCGCCGCACCCGCGACCGCGGTCGGCGGAGCCGGCGCCGAACCGGCCGGCCTCGCCCCACCCGCACGCGCGCCCCGCGCCGGGGCGACGCTCCGGGCCCGGGCGCCGCGGACGTCCCGTCCGACTACCTGCGCATCTACCGCTCCGCCGGCGAGGCGGTCCGGGTCAGCTGGCGGATCCTCGCCGCGATCGGCAAGAACGAGTCGGACCACGGCCGCTCCACCGCCCCCGGCGTGGCGGAGGGCGTGAACGCCGCGGGCTGCTGCTCGGGCCCGATGCAGATCTGCACCGAGGAGAGCTGCGGCAACACGTGGAAGGCCTACGCGCGCGACGGCGACGGCAACGGGGTCGCGTCCGTCTACGAGGCCGCCGACGCGATCGGCGCCGCGGCGGCGATCGTCCGCGACCTGAAGGCCGCGTTCGGCAACCACCCCGCCCTGATCCTCGCCGGCTACAACGCCGGCCCGGGCGCCGTCACCCGCCACGGCGGCGTGCCGCCGTACGCCGAGACCCGCGGCTACGTTCGCCGCGGCCTCGACTACATGCGGACGCTGCGCCGCTGACCGGCGGCCCTACTCGACCGCCTTCTTCAGCGCGTCCGTCGCGGTCCTGAGCTGGCCCAGGTCGGACTGGAGCTTCACGCTCTCCTGGGCGACCGCTGACTGGTCCTTCTCGACCGCCGCGTCGCCGAGCCGGCCGAGCGTGCTCGAGAACGAGTTCAGGGTGGAGATCACCCGCTGCTCCTCGTCCTCGACGCCGTCCGGCGTGTCGAGCTTCTCGACGTCCCCGTTGAACTCCTTGACCGCGTTCTGGAAGTCCGTGACGCCGGCCACGAAGAGCTGGGCCGAGCGCTGGGCCTTGGCCTGCTGGAACTTGGCCTGGGCCGAGTTCGAGCCGTCGTTGAAGGTCTTCTCGGCGTCCTTGAAGCCCTTGACGTAGTCGTCCTTCCCGTCGTCGCCGCAGCCAGTGGCGAAGGCGGCGGCCGCGAGCGCGGCGCAGAGGGCGATGCGGGATCGGCGGGCGTCCATGATCGTCGGCAAGGGGGGACCTCCAGTCGTCGGGAGGGCAACAGGATGCACGACGGGGAGGACGGGCGACTGCGCCGGCCGCCCGCAGCGGCCCGGTTAGCCTACGGCCGCGACCATGACCGAACCGCCCGAAGACGACCGGCCGTCGCTCCGCCAGCGGCTCCGCTACCGGTTCGACAACACGATGGCGCGGGGGACGCCCGCCCTCGTCCTCTGGCTCGTGGCTGCCACAGCCGCGCTGGTGGGGCTGTTCTCGGCCGTGGTCCTCCTCGGCGACCTCGCCCCCGAGGACGACGGCGGCGACCGGCCGGGCGTCGTCGGCCAGCTCTTCAAGAGCCTGCTGCACGCGATGGACCCGGGCACGGTCGCCGGCGACGCCGGGAAGTGGCCGTTCCTCCTGGCGATGCTCCTGCTCACGATGGCCGGCCTGCTGATCGTGAGCGCCCTGATCGGCGTGCTCGCGACCGGGCTCGACCGCAAGATCGAGGAGCTGCGGAAGGGCCGCTCGGTGGTCCTGGAGCGCGACCACACGCTCGTCCTCGGCTGGTCGGAGACGATCTTCACCGTCCTGTCCGAGCTCGCGATCGCCAACGCGAGTGAGCGCGACCCGTCGGTCGTGGTGCTCTCCGACCGCGACCGCGTCGAGATGGAGGACCTGATCCGCGCCAAGGTGGGCGACCTCGGCAGGACGCGCGTGGTCTGCCGCACGGGCAGCCCGGTCGACCTGACCGACCTCCAGGTCGCGAGCCCGCGCACGGCGCGCTCGGTGATCGTCCTCTCGCCCGAGGGCGACGACGACCCGGACTCCCAGGTCATCAAGTCGATCCTCGCCCTGACCCGCAGCCCCGGCCGCCGCGAGGAGCCCTACCGGATCGTGGCGGAGATCCACGACCCACAGAACCTGGAGGCGGCGCGGCTCGTCGGCGGCGACGAGGTGGTGCTCGTCGACAAGCGCGAGACGATCAGCCGCCTCCTGGTCCAGTCCGCGCGGCAGTCCGGCGCGTCGGTCGTCTACACGGACCTGCTCGACTTCGAGGGCAGCGAGGTCTACATGCGCGAGGACCCCGCGCTGGCCGGGCGCCGGTTCGCCGACGCCCTGCTCGCCTACGACGACTGCTCGGTGATCGGCCTGCGCCTCGACGGCCGGGTCGCGCTCAACCCCCCGTCGGACGCCGCGATCGAGCCCGGCGCGGAGCTGGTCGCGATCGCGGAGGACGACGAGCGCCTGATGAGCGCCGCGCCGTACGCCGGCGGCGTCGAGGAGGACGCGATCGTGGCCAGGCCGCCGCGCGAGGAGCCGCCGCGGCGGGTGCTGATCCTCGGCTGGAACAGCCGCACCCCGACCGTGATCCGCGAGTTCGCCGAGTACCTGGCGCCCGGCTCGGAGATCAGGGTGGTCGCCGACTGGCCGCCCGCCCGCGAGATCGCCGAGCGCGAGTGGGGCGAGCTGGGGGAGGTGACCGTCGACGTCGAGGAGGGGAGCACGACCGACCGCCGGACGCTCGACTCGCTCGGCCTCGACGGCTTCGACCACGTGGTCGTCATGTGCTACTCGGAGCGGCTCGACCACCAGCGGGCCGACGCGCGCACCCTCGTGACGCTGCTCCACCTTCGCGACATCGCCGCGCGCACGGGCGCGAGCGTGACGATGACCAGCGAGATGCTCGACGACCGCAACCGCGAGCTGGCGCAGGTCACGCGGGTCGACGACGTGATCGTCAGCGACCGCGTGCTGAGCCTGCTGCTGACCCAGCTCTCCGAGAACGAGCGCCTCGCCGACGTGTTCAGCGAGCTGTTCTCCGCCGAGGGCTCAGAGGTCTACCTCCGGCCGGCCGGCGACTACGTGGCGCTCGGCCGCGAGGTCGCCTTCGCCACCGTGGTGGAGGCCGCGCGGCGGCGCGGGGAGGTGGCGATCGGCTACCGGGTCGCCGCCGGCGCGGAGAACGGCGCGGCCGGCTTCCGGCTGAACCCGCTGAAGTCGTCGCGAACGACGTTCGCCGCGGAGGACCGGGTGATCGTGCTGGCGGAGGACTGAGCCGCCGCGGCGCGCGGGGGCCCCGGCCGGATGGCGCTAGAGCGCAGAGTCGAAGCCCAGTGCCGGACTCGAACCGGCGACCCCTTCCTTACCATGGACCGCGGGGGTCCGGACGGGCGTGCAAGCGAAATCACGCAAGCACACGAAAGCCCCGGAGATGCCGGTCAGCGCCAGCTCTCATTGTGGAGCGACGAGCCGCCCGGATCATGACCTGATGTACCCGTTTCGTACCTCGCGCCGAGCTATAACCGTCGCCGCTCCGCCCGCTTGAAGACCTCGGAGGGCTTGACCCCGAGCGCGTCGGCAAGCCGTACCACGGTCAGGGCGCTCGGCTGGCGCTCGGCTCGCTCCACCCCGCCGATGTAGTTGCGGTGAACCCCGCTCCGCAGGCCAAGCTCCTCCTGCGACAGCCCGCGCTCTGTCCGCAGCTCGCGGATGACCTCACCAAGCGCGACGAGAAACGGGTCCGGTCGGCGACGGCGCGGCACCTCACGTACTACAGCCTAACCGTGTTACGCTCGTCTACAGCCCAATCGTGTTACCTACGTGAACGTTGTCAGCCTGACCGCGCGGGTGGTCGTGAAGCCGGAGCTACGGACGAACCGGGCGGGGGTCACGGAGTGCCGCTTCAAGCTCGCCGTCCCCCGCTACTCGCGGAGCGGCGTACGAGAGCCGGGCGTCGTGTACCTGGATGCGACGACGTTCGGCCTTTGAGGCACGCGCGCACGCCGAGCGGCTGGCCATCGGCAGCGAGATCGGTCTGTCGGGCAGGCTCGACTCCGACGCGCCCGAAGGCGGCATCGGCGTCCTGATCGACCAGCTCGACTTCCTGTAAGCCCGGCTACCCGTCTTGATCCGTGCCGAACGGCCCCTGGGTGATCTGGGTTCCGTCGTGGGCGAGTGTCTGCGGCCTGTGGCGAACGCGTGACGCCCCTGCTTGTAAGGCAGGTGCTCGGCCAGCAGGCGGCACGCGCCTGCGCTTTTTCCGGCCCCTAAGACGCCTCAGGCGACAGCCTCGAGCGTCGCCTCGCCGTCCCGCCACCTGAGCCGGCCATGCAACCGGCCGTCCGACCGCTCGATCACCAGGTGGTCTGCTCTCTCACTGCCATGAAAGCGATAGTGCAGCAGCTCGACCCCCACCCGCCCGATCCCACTCCGCAGCCGATCGCTGAACACCAGCAACTGTGCTTCCCGACGTGGCCCGTACCGCTTCGGAAGCTCGCGCTCCACCGGTGTCTTAGCCATTTGATCGGCCGAGCCGTGGACGGACATCCGCTGAGACCCGCTAGCAGGCCCCGAGCGCAGGTTCGCCAGGCCGCTATAGATCACCCGTCGCCGGATCAGATAGGCGCTCAACCCGAGCATCACAATGTACGCCACCAAGGTCAGGACGACCTTGACCAGAAATGGCTGCGAGTCGAGGAGATAGCTGAAGCTGAGAACAGCGACGGACATCGCGAGAAACGTTAGGACGCGAATAACCCAGTCGGGTGTCCGTGCCGCCGGTGCGCGCGCGAACGACAACGTCTTCAGCATTGGAAAACAGCTCGTGTCGCCGGAGCGGCGCTCCTCCGCGCAGCCCAAGCTGAGGGCGACACCGTGCAGCTTCCCCGAGTTAATCGCGATGCGATCCCAACGACACTGACGACCAACGCGTTGGGCCCGCGCAGCCCACGCGCTCGGGGCATTCCGCTCATTCAGCGTCTCGGCGACGACCTGGTACCGCAGAGACGCCTCGGCCAGGATCCTGGGCCAGGTGCGAGGTTCGTCCGACTCGGCCTCGGCTCGCTCGAGCGCAAGCGCCAAGAACGGAGGATCCGCGCAGCCTTCCACCAGAAGGTCAGGACGTGCGTCCACCAAGTCGACACCAGACGCCTCGGCAAGTCGAAAACTGGCTGCTGGATCCTCGGAGGCAAACGACGAGAACACGCGCACGAGTCGATCGTGATCGTCTCCCACCAAGCCTCCGAAGAATTCCTCGAGAGTAGGAGCGCTCGTCCCGGAACCCGTTGCTGCTGTCCAGCGCTCGGCCTCACGGAGCACTACGCTCAGCAAGCTCAATTGACGGAGCCAGCGCTCGTTCCAGTTCTCCGCGTACTCGCTGGCCAATTGAGCCACCCGTTCGCGAGCGAACGGTTCCCACGACGGATGATCGTATTTCTGCGTTTCGAGAAAGCATCGCGCCAAGATCTCCGCGTCGTTCAGACCGCGCACGTCGTTCAAGGCACTGTCCAGTCTGCTGCGACCAAGCAGGCCGACGGCAAACGGAACCACCTCCGACAGGCGAGAGGCGACTTGCCGCGCCGCGCTCGCGCTGAAGCTTCGATGGGCCGATACCAGCTGGTCCCAACCATCTGGACGACCGTCCGTCGCTTCCTGGGCGGCGAAGAATTCGCAGAAGGTCAGGTGCAGAAAGCGGAGTGATTCGCGTTCACGCTCTTCGGTGAACAGACCGGTGTCAGTCGCGAGCCTACGTAGATACTCCTCTGCTGTCTCCTCGTCGCTCAGCCCGAGTACGTCGCGGGTCGTTTCGACCGCGGCTCGCCACGGGATGGCGTTCGGTGACTGGTCGCCGTCCAGCAGGTGGTCGAGGGCCAGTCGGCCGAGAATCGCCTCCCGCTCACGCTTGCGGGCCACACCGGTTGGCCCAGCCCCGACCTGGCGGGCCCGCCGAGAGATCAAGAGCTCAGCGACAACCTGGGCGTAGAAGCGAGACCGGGTCTCGGGCAGCTCGGCCGTATGTGCAGTGCGTTCGTCGGTTGCGACGTACATCGCCAGTACGAGCGGGTTCGTGCACATGGCGCGAAGGGTCGGTCGATCGGTCAACTCACCGTAGATCCGGTTGACCTCCCCTTGGCCAGTCTTTCCGGCATCGAATGGCCATTGCGTCAAGAACCGGAAGATGTCGTTCGGCGTCAAAGGCCTAATCTGCAGAGTGCGCGGGAAGGATCCTGAGAAATCGCTGGCGACCTGCACGTGGAACTGCTCGCGCATCGTCAGAAAGATCCGGCTCCGCTCGCTCATGTTTTCCAGCCTCCGACTCAGCGCACGGATCGCGGCCGCGGTGTTCGGGTAGGCGTTCGCTGGAACCTCGTCGAGCCCGTCAAGCAGTACCAGCAACCCGCCTCGCGGGTCATTGCTGTAGCTCTCGAACGCACCTTCCATATCGAATGCCGCCGTCCGCACGACGGTCGACTGCAGGCGCGTGAGAGCCCATTCGGCGAGCTCATCTTGGCCGGTGACGTCATCTGGGGGAACGAAGTCCTTTAACTCGATGCGAATGGGGAGCCGCGCTGACTTCGGGGAGCTCAACGCCTCCTGGCACGCGTCGCGGAACAGGCGCTTCACGAGCGACGACTTCCCGGAGCCCGGGTCGCCGATGATGCGTACTCGAGCGCCGGCTTCGAGCAACGTCTCGTGTGAAAACGTCAAGTCGCCGCCCCGCCCCTCGTCGAGCAGGAGCGGAACGAAGGCCCTATCGGTCTCGAGCGCCTTATTGAAGGCGGCCGGGAGTTCCAGGTACTTGCTCTCCGCCGCTGCGAGCTGCAGCTCGCAGTAGCGCTTTAGCGAGAAACGGCTTGCGAACTTTCGCTGCAGGACGCGACCTGCGCTCCAGATGGTCCAATCCAGCAGCTTCCCGTACCAGCGGCGGATGAAGGCACTCCAGCGGCGCACCGTCAGCACGACCAAGCCGAGGAGCAGCATGGTAAGCGCGGTCGCTGGATCGAAACTTAGGTTCACGCGGTGCCCCCCGGAAAGCACCTTAAGGACGTCGCTCTTCACGGTCAAGAAATCCGAAGGGGTGGGCGGTACTGGACTCGGACCAGTGACCCCCTGCTTGTAAGGGAGGTCAGGCGGTGGACGAGCGTGCAACCGACGACACGCGAGGACACGCGAGGACACGAAACTACTGCGACGCGCGCGGAAATCAGCTGAGCCTGTGGACCGGCGAGGAGCAGCGGGCCTGAGCTGATGTACCCGTTTCGTACCTCGGTCCGGACCCCGGCTATCCCGGCTCCGGTTGGCGCGGAGTCAGTCCTGGCACGGCGGGCCGCCCTCGTAGATGCACGTCCCGTGGCTTCCCGGTTTCTGTTCGTAGATGGGGGCTGCGGGTTGCGGGTCCGCGAGGAAGGTCCAGCGGTAGATAAGCGTCCCGCGATCGTGCTCGATGCGGATCGTGACTGGTGCACCGACGTACCGCATCACGCACAGGAACACGTCGACGCGCCTGGCCGCGACGCCCTGGAATGCGCAGCGGCCGGACAGCGCCCCCGCCGACGGATCCTCGTCGATCAGGAAGTGCGCGACGTGCTCGGCCCGCGATCGCGGATCGTCGGGCATGCACGATTGCGGTGGCGGATCGGCGGGTGCGCCTCGCCGCACGGCCTCGCAGTCCCCGTCGACCTCTACTTCGGTTACGCCACATGAGTCGTCGGCGGTCCCCGAGCCAGTTGCGTATCCCGCCGCGGCGGCGAGGAGAACGGCGAGTGCGATCAGGATCGCATGGCGGAACAAGTCGCTAGTCCGCCCGTGAAAGCTGCTGCCGTGTTCGCATTGGCCCCCTCCCACAGCCGGGCGGCGGGCTCTTCGACGAGTGTCTCGCCAGACGAGTTCGCCTCGAGCCTGTTGCGCTCGACGCACGATGCGATGTTGCAGGGCTCCTGGCAGACGAGGCACACGACCGCGGACCGCGACCGAGCCTTGTCGCCGAACCGACCTATTCCTATACGGGCGTGTGTGTTCCTCAGCTCACCGCGGGCGGTCATCGCGTCTCGACCTCGACGACAACGTCGCGGATATCCGGGACGGAGTAAGCGACGGTGAGCTCGACCACGGGCTCGCCAGGACTGATCCTGCGTCGCTGCGCCCAGGGGTACTGGTCGATCGGGCGGAAGGTTCCCGCCCCGCGCGGGTAGTCGGCACTGGGGTGCACAGCACCGGTGTTGAGGTGTGCGAGCTCCACGCGGTCGCCATGACGCTCAAGGAGGGTGGTGGTGTCGATCGTGAGGATGTCGTGCTGGCGACGGCGGTATGGGCCCGCATTACGGAGGCGATCGAGGCGCTGCTCGGTGAGCCAAAAGAACACCCGGCCGTTGAGGGTCCTGTACCACTCCTCGAGCGTCATCCCCTCCAGCGTGCGCGCCAACACGGTCTCGTTGATTGGCTTGTTGTCTCGGATGTACGCCGTGCCGTGGATCGGATGCTCGATGCGGATCGTCTCCGGGCGACGGCGAGCCTCGATTTCGCCGCGCCGCGGGCCCGTGACCTCGAACAGGTCGAGCAGCGCGGTCGTCGACAGGAGTCCGTGCTCCTGGATTGAGGGCCAGGAGCCAGCTTCCGCCATGTGGAACAGGCGCGGGTAGCGCTCCGCCAGAAGCTCCAGCGTGAGGTCCTCCTTGCGTGAGCGTGACCTCACCATTCGCGCCTGTCGATGAGCGGACGCTGCGCGTACTGCTCGAAGCCCACCGAGATCAACGACACGCGGGCGCCGGTGACCCGCTCGAGCTCGTCGATGAACCGAAGCGTCTCCTTGGTGAGCTGCTCGAATCGCCAAGCCTGCCGGTTTTCGGCAGCGAGGTAGTCCGCGAACGTGAGGGCGATATCGGTCGGGGCGTTCAGGAGTGCGGCCTTGCGGACAAGATCCCACTCGAACTCGCCGACTCGCCGGAGCGTCTTCGTCTTCGACGTCAGCTCCTTCTCGCTCAGAGTGCCGGCGGGGAGCTCCGCACGGGACTCGATCTCCTCCCACGTCAGCTCCGACGTAATGTGGCCGGAGGGCCCGGCCACACGAATCGGGTAGGAGCGCACGACGAGAACCGTCCGTCGGACCCGACTAGGGGGTATCCCGGCTTCCGCGAGGCAGCCGGCGACGTTCGTGTCGCGCGAGGTCACGTGCGGGTAATAGCCGTGGTACAGCGAGAGTCCGGAGCCCTGCGTGCCCTCCACCATGATGCGCCATCGCGAGGCGTACGCCTGCTCCAGGAGCTGCGAGGCCGGGCGCACGTAGGGCTCGAGTTCCTTCACGTCGCGAGCGAGGCGAACGTCAGAGGCTCGGAGGACGCGCCTCGCCGTGGCCTCGCCCGCGCCGGACGCCGTCGAGCCGATCCGCTTCCGCAGCTCGGCCTCGCGCTCCTTGTCGGCCGCCTCGATAATCATCACCTGCGGGTCGATCGACAGCCGATTGGCGTCAACGTCGGACTGTGCGATCTCCTGAAAGAGCAGCTCCACGTCGACGACCGCACCGGGCCCGAGGAGGAGCTTGGCCTCACCATGCTGCGTCCCGGACGGCAGGAGAAAGTGTGTGAACACGCCAGATGGCAGCGGGACCTTGTGCGCGGCGTTCGGCCCGCCGACTCGGATCAAGAGGTCGTACTCTGGGGCGAGGTGGTACGCGATGTTTCCCTTGCCCTCAGATCCGTACTGCCCACCGACGATGACGTCGACGTTCGGCTCGTTCGTCCGCTCGAGGAGCCCGAGCTGCGCGGCGACACGGGTGACGACGTCCTCCTCGACGTCGTGGTCGGTGTCGATCACTATGTCCGCGACACGTCGTAGGTCGTCGACGCCCTTCTCTGTCGGGTCCGCCATCACTTCGTCGTAGCTCAGTGCCTCCTTGAAGTCCTCACGCGACTGGCGGGCGGCGTAGCGCTCGGCGCAGGTCAACCGGGATGCGGTGACGTGCACGTGCCTCACGTCACGACCAAATGCTGTCCGAAGGGCCTCGAGCTGACCGAGAACGCGGGCCGAGTCAACGATCACCAGGTCCTGACCGCTCCCTCTCTGGCGCCAGATCTCGCGGCCAAGCTGCTCGGCGACCCATGCGCCCCCGGTTTCCTCGTCCCACTTCGTGCCCACCTGCTGTAGGGCGCTGCGCGTAGCAGGCTGGCCGATCGGCAGCCGCTTCATCAGGACTTCGCGTGTTGACAGCCGACGACCGTTGAACCGAGCCTCGAGACGGCGCGCGAGCGCGCTTTTCCCACCCGCGACGGGTCCGGAGACCACAACCACCATCCGCTCCCCGGTCGACATCGTGGAGCTAGCGGGCTTGCGGAACGATGTACGGCTGACCGGTCATGGTCAGACGATTCCGGCGAGGGGCGGCTGCTTGACCGGCGGGGTCTCGTCCGGCATCGGCTGGTGGGGCAGGACGTACACCGTCGCCGCGATGCCGCGGTCGACCAGCTCGTCGAGGATCAGGTCCCTGACAGGCGGCCACGACATGCCTGCCTGACCAGTTCCGATGGGTGGCATGTGGACCGACGCCTTGCGCTCGAGCGCGAGCCCCGCGAGCGCCTCGAGGCAGTCGCGTAGCGCCTTCAGGCGAAGCCGTGGTGCGGGCGTGGGGTTGTCGCCGTAGCCTGCCTGCGCCACAAGGCTGGCAACCCACACGTCTGGCTCGGCGTCTGCAAGGTGAACCGCGCCGAGCCGGCGGTTGCCGCTCGAGGACGCCCAGGTCGTGTAGTTCGTGTAGGCGGACGGGAATCTTTCGCGAAGCGCCATCGCGAAGCCGTGGCCGCCCCAGCGCTGCGCGGCGTTGTTCACGACGTGGGCGATGATCGTTGGGCCGTCGATCTGCGGGTCGGTCGCATCACCACGGAGGTATCGAATCCCGGACGCGCGGCGCTCGCGTGCCGTCTCGGGCTGAATCAGACCGACCACGCGCGGATAACGGTCGCCGGGATACGTGGGGATGCCGACCGCCTGGATTATCAGTGGCTCGTCGACACCAGGCCACGACTCGACGCCATCGGTCGAGAAGCCCACCGCCGTGCATCGCGCGAGGACGGTCTCCTGACCGAGGGCAGCACCAGGCCGGAGGCCGCTCTGCCACGCGTGGGAGTCGACGACGTAGTCGAGCCGGTACCCGTCGTCGTACCGCCGAGCGGCGAACATGCTGGCCGTATGGGACGTCAATCTCACGAGCCGCCGCAGCAGAGCTTCGGTGGAGACGCCAAACGTGGCCCGCAGGTCGAGGAGGTGCGGCAACGAGAGGTCTTCGCTCTCCGAGCCGGGCAGGGAACCGATCGGCATAAGGAGCTCCGCGGCCGCGACGTTGCAGAGGACCTCGAGCTGCCAAGCATCCTTGCGTCGGTCAGCGCCGTGACCCTGGTTGCGGTAGCGAACCTGATCCGCATGGTCCGGGAACAGGAGATGTCCAAGCTCGTGAGCAACCGAGAACCTCACGCGGGCGGGGCGACGCTGGGGGTTGAACTCGATGCGAGGCTGCCCCTCTGCGGGGGAGACGAGCCTCGCGTCCTCGATGTCTTCGCGCGGGACGGTCTCGACCCCGGTGAGGTCGGCGAGCTCGAACGGGTCGAAGGGCGGGCCGCTCCATCCGTTCTCGAGGCCGTCAAGCGCAAGGGCCTGCGCCCTGGCGGTGATGACCGCGTACGGGTCCTTACCTGGGGCGTCGGCGAGCAGCGCTCGCACCGAGGGGTGCGTCCACCGGATGCTCGGGCTCACGTCGCGCTGCGGTCCGTGTCCTGCGCCACACCGTCTAGCTTGACAGGCGAATCGGCCGAGTCGCCGAGACCTTCGCCCCCTCGTCGCAAAGAGCAGAGTTATCGGCTTCTAGCGGCGCCGCAGTCGACCGCCGAGCGCAGCTCAGGTGACGTCCGCTGGGCGTCCCCTTCGGCACGCGCGGCGTCATTCCGGCCTGGTCGGGTCCACCGTGAGCGTGCCGCCCTTGCGCGCGCAGCTTGAATGCGCCCAGCGCGAGCCGAACCGCGCTGCCAGCGCCAGGTCGCGTCCGACGCTTCCACTGCTGCCCGTACGGGCTGCGTTGATTGCGTTGCGGATCGGCTCCGTCTGGGCGCCGACAGCGCAACCGCAGAATCGCGTCACACATTTGCACTAAGTGCAGGAACGCCGCCCGGCACCGTGGTGCAAGTCTGTGAGCTCGGTCGACCGGTCGCGGGCTACGGCGCGATTCGAGCTTGCGTGGCGGCGTGTGATGCCAGGGGCGGATCGCGAACGAGGGCCGGAGTGTGGTCGATGTCGCGCGTCAGGCCGGCCACTCGCCCACGATGCCCTTCGACACCTACGGCCACGTCTTCGACGAGCTCGCCGAGCAGCCGCGCATTTCCGCGGAAACGCTGATCCGGCGGGCCAGAGGCGGCGAGGACGTACCCGTTTCGTACCCGCGTGAGCCCGACGAGCGCGCAGAACCTAGAGCCCAGTGCCGGACTCGAACCGGCGACCCCTTCCTTACCATGGAAGTGCTCTACCAACTGAGCTAACTGGGCGGGTTGGGCTGAGCTTAGCCCGTCATCGGCCGGCGGCGCGGGGAGCCTGAGCGGCTACGGCTGCCCCGGCCTGAGCGGCTTGCCCGCGGCGCCGCTGCGCAGGTGCTTCGCGGCCTCGAGCATGCCGGCCTCGAGCTCGTTCGGCTCGGCCAGCTGCGCCGGCGACTGGACCGCCGCCGCCTCTGCCGGCGGCGCCGCCTCGGCGCCCGCCGCGCTCGCGCCCCGCCGCCGCCTGCGCCACGGCAGCAGGTCCACCACCCGGTTGATCGCGCCCCAGATCCCCTGGAGGAAGCCCTGGGCCCCCGACGGGCTCGCGTCCACGCCCAGCTCGGTGAGGGCCGGCACCGTCGCCATCGGGTAGGCGAGCCGCTCGGCGATCGCCGTCGACCACCAGTCCGCCACCCTCTGGACCACGCCGGCCTCGAACACGTCCGGGATCCCGTCGCGCGGGGAGTCGGCCGTGAGCACGTGCCCGAGGTGGCTCGAGCTGGCCACGCGCTCCGGCAGCCCCACGTTGGAGCCGCCGGCGAACCGCACCATGATCGTCCTGATCAGCGCGCAGTGGTCGAAGAGCAGGGTCGGATCGCCGCCCTGCGCCGACCCGAACGCGGCGCCCGGCTCGACCAGCGGCGAGACCACGAGCGCCGGCACGCGCGGCCCGAACGACTCGAACTCGGCGCGGCTCGCGAACTCCTCCGGCAGCCCGTCCGCGGGGTCGACGTGGTCGTAGAAGCCGCCGTGCTCGTCGTACACGACGACGAGCATCGTCCTGTCCCAGAGCCGGCTGGCGGTGAGCGCCTGGTAGACCTTGAGGACGAAGCTCTGGCCGGCCATCACGTCGGTCGGCGGGTGGTCGTCGTCGGCCCCGTGGAGGCCGCCGAGGTCGACGAAGTTCGGGTCGATCCAGGAGACGTTCGGCAGCGTGCCCTCGAGCACGTCCTTGTAGAAGGTGCGCGGCTGGACGAGCGACGGCTTCTCGACGTACGCGAAGTTGCTCTCCCACCCGACCCGGTAGCGGTCGTCGATCAGCCGCAGCATCCCCGGGTCGGACGAGTACCAGCGCCAGCTGACCGTCGGCGGCAGCGAGCGGACGAACGAGCGCCGCGAGTAGAGCGGCGGCATCCGGTTGTCCAGGCTGCCGGCCTCGCCGGCGAGCGAGGCGATCCGGTTCGGGAACGTCGAGCCCGGGATCGAGCAGAACCAGCGGTCGAGCACCGCGTAGTTGGAGGCGAGGAAGTCGTAGACCGGGACGTTGGCGGCCGTCTGGTAGCGCATGACGTCGCCGGGCTGCTCGCCGCCTCGCGTGGTGGCGTAGTTGGCGACGAACCCGGACATCCCGTGGGCCATCTGCTGTCCCACGCACCAGCCCGAGTGGCACGGGTCGTGGAGCTTCGCGAGCTGGCCGTCGCCGAACGGCTCGATCCCGTACTCCCGGCCCATGAACTCGTTGACCTCGCCGCCGTGGAGGCCGTCCACGTCGTCCCTGCCCGCGCCGTCCCTCTCGGGAGGCAGCGACAGGTAGCCGAGCATGTGGTCGAACGACCGGTTCTCCATCATCAGGACGACGATGTGGTCGACCCGCTGGAGCCGTTCCCGCGCTTCCCTCTCGTCCACCACTGGACCGTACCGCAGCGTGCCGGATCTCACGGACTGAAGTTCGTCGGCCGCCGAGCCGATACCTATGCTCGATCGAGATGACGTCGGATCGCGCGAACGCATACGGCCGGGTGACCAAGACGGTGGACGACCTGTCCGCCAGCAAGCTGCACCCCTCGGAGCAGCAGACCGTCCGCGACGCGGCCGACGCGCTGTTCTTCTGCGAGGACATCGCGGCGGACGGCGACGCGCGCGCCGCGCTCGACGCCGTCGGGCAGCTGCTCGAGCGGATGGTCGAGAGCGACCGCCTGCTCCCCGAGACCGCCGGCCGCCTCACGGCCGACCTCGAGGCCTGCGGCCCGCTGAGCGCGGTCGCGGCCGGCTAGCAGCGCGGCACGGTCCCCCCTCGCGCGCTTAGGATCGTCCCCGCATGGGGCGGGGCCACCGGATCGCGATCGTCGGGGCCGGTCCGTCCGGCCTCGCGGCGCTCAGGGCGCTCACCGCGGCCGGCTTCGACGCCGTCGCCTACGAGCGCGGCGCCCGGATCGGGGGCGTCTGGACGCTCGAGGACCGGCCGACCGCCGCCTACCGGACGCTCCACCTGATCACGAGCCGCGCGCGCACCGAGTTCGCCGAGCACCCGATGCCGGCGGATACGCCCGACTACCCGAGCCGCGACGCCGTCGGCCGCTACCTGGAGGGCTACGCCGCCCGCTTCGGCCTGGACGAGCGCATCCGGACCGGCGCCGCGGTCGAGCGGGTGCGGCGGCTCGACGGCGGGGGGAACGGCGGCGGCGCCGCGGGCTGGGAGATCGAGCTGGCGGGCGGCGAGCGCGAGCGGGCCGACGCCCTGGTGGCGGCGAACGGCCACAACGAGGTCGCGAAGTGGCCGGACCCGCCCTACCCCGGCGCGTTCGACGGCCGCCAGCTGCACGCCCTCGACTACGACGACCCCGACGAGCTCCGCGGCCGCCGCGTGCTCGTCGTCGGCCTCGGCAACAGCGCGATGGACATCGTCACCGACGCCTCCCACGTGGCCGAGCGGACGCTGCTCTCGGTCCGGCACGGGAGCTGGATCGTCCCGAAGCGCCTGTTCGGCCGCCCCGCCGACCAGCTCTCGAGCCCGTGGGTGACCGTGCACGTCCCGTGGCGGGTCCGCCAGCCGCTGGCCCAGGCCCTGCTGCGCCTCGCGGTCGGCCCGCCGGAGAGCTACGGCCTGCCGCCGCCCGAGCGCGGCGTCTTCCAGGCCCACCCGACGATCACCGACACCGTGTTGAGCCGGATCAGCCACGGCGAGATCGCGCCCAAGCCGGGCGTCGAGCGGCTCGCGGGCGACCGCGTGAGGTTCGTCGACGGCAGCGAGGAGCCGGTCGACACGATCGTCTGGTGCACGGGCTACCGGGTCGAGATCCCGTTCCTCGACCCGGAGCTGGTCGGGCCGGACCCGAGGGAGCTCGCGCTCTACAAGCGGGTCCTGTACCTCGACCGCCCCGACCTCTTCTTCGTCGGACTCATGCAGTCGACCGGCTCCGCGTTCCCGATCGTGGAGCGGCAGTCGCAGCTCCTGGCCGAGCACCTGACGGGAAGGTGGGCGCCGCCGCCGCCAGCCGAGATGCGCGCCGACTGCGAGCGCCGCCGCCGCGCGGCCCTGCGCCGCTGGGGCCCGCACGGGCGGCCCGCGATGCGGGTCGACTTCGACGCCTACATGCACGAGCTGGGGGAGGAGATCGAGGAGGGCCGCCGCCGCGCGGCCGCGAACGGCGCCCGGCCGCCGCTCGGGGCCGCGGCGTGACGCGCACGGCGCTCGTCACCGGCGCGAGCGGCGCCTTCGGCAGCGCGACCCGGGCCGAGCTGCGCTCGCGCGGCTGGCGCGTCGCGGGGATCGACCTGAAGCCGGATCCCGGCGACCCGGACGTCGTCGCCTGCGACCTGACCGACGACGACGCCGTCCCCGCCGCGGTGGCCGAGGCCGTCGAGCGCCTCGGCGGCCGCCTCGACGCGCTGGTCAACAACGCGGGCGTCGGCGGACCGGCGTCCGCCGGCCGGCCACCGGACGAGCACGTCCGGCGGATGCTGGACGTGAACCTGCTCGCCGCCTGGCGCGTGACCGCCGCCGCGATCGACCGGCTCGTCGAGAGCCGCGGCCGCGTGGTCATGGTCGCCTCGCGGATGGCGTTCATCGGGCTCCCGCTCGGCGCCGCCTACGGCGTGTCGAAGCGCGCCCTGACCGCCTACGCCGACGCGCTGCGGGCCGAGTACTCGACCCACGTCTCGGTCACCTGCGTGCACCCGGCGTTCGTCAGGACGCCGATCCACGCGCGCACGCGCGAGGCGGGCCTGCGGCTCGAGGGCTTCTCGCGCGAGGAGCCGCTCGAGCGCGTTGTGAGCGCGATCGTGCGCGCCTGCGAGTCGCCGCGGCCGCCGCGCGACCTCGCCGTGACCCGGGCGGGCGGGCTCCAGCTCGCGATCGCCCGGCACCTGCCGGGGCTCGTCGACCGGGTCGTGGCCCGCACGCTCGCGCGGCGGGTGGCGGCCGGCGAGCTCGACGGGGCTGAGCTCGCGGCGGGCCTCCGCGCCCGCCAGCAGCGCTAGACAGACGTCTCTCCCCCCACCTGGGGGCTAAAGGCCCTGCTCAGGACGCCGATACCCATGGGCAGTTAGGGCCAGCGGAGCTGGCTATTCGATCCCAGGAGGAAAGACTATGCTGCGGAAGCTCCGCGAGCGTATGAACGAGGAGAGCGGTTTCACGCTGATCGAGCTCCTCGTCGTCATTCTGATCATCGGCATTCTCGCCGCGATCGCCCTGCCGGCCTTCCTCGGCCAGCAGCAGAAGGGCCAGGAC
>DASVQB010000004.1:0-87868 GCA_036389295.1 Thermoleophilaceae bacterium
ACCGAGATCCGCAAGCGCTTCGTGACGCCCGGCATGAGCCTCGGCGCCCTCTCGCCCGAGGCGCACGGCACGCTCAACATCGCCATGAACCGGATCGGCGCGAAGTCCGATTCGGGCGAAGGCGGCGAGGATCCGGCGCGCTTCCGCCCGCGCCCCAACGGCGACAACGAGAACTCGGCGATCAAGCAGGTCGCCTCCGGCCGCTTCGGCGTCACCGCCGAGTATCTGGTCAATGGCGACGAGCTGCAGATCAAGATCGCGCAGGGCGCCAAGCCCGGCGAGGGCGGCCAGCTGCCCGGGCACAAGGTCGACGCCTACATCGCCAAGCTGCGCCACTCGACCCCCGGCGTGGGGCTGATCTCTCCGCCCCCCCACCACGACATCTACTCGATCGAGGACCTCAAGCAGCTGATCTTCGACCTGCGCTGCGCGAACCCGGCGGCGCGGATCAGCGTGAAGCTCGTGTCCGAGGTCGGCGTCGGGACCGTCGCGGCCGGCGTCGCCAAGGCCAACTCCGACCACGTGGTGATCGCCGGCCACGACGGCGGCACCGGGGCCTCGCCGGTCTCGTCGATCCACTCGGCCGGCGTGCCGTGGGAGATCGGCCTGGCCGAGACCCAGCAGACGCTCGTGATGAACAAGCTGCGCGACCGGATCGTCGTCCAGACCGACGGCCAGATGAAGACCGGCCGCGACGTGGTCGTCGGCGCCCTGCTCGGCGCCGAGGAGTTCGGCTTCTCCACCGCGCCGCTGATCACGATGGGCTGCATCTACATGCGCGCGTGCCACCTGAACACGTGCCCGGTGGGGATCGCGACCCAGGACGAGGAGCTGCGCCACCGCTTCCAGGGCCAGCCCGAGCACGTCGTCAACTACTTCTTCTTCGTCGCCGAGGAGGTGCGCCAGCTGATGGCGACGCTCGGCGTGCGGAGGTTCGAGGACATGGTCGGCCGCACCGACCTGCTGAGGACCGACGCCGCGATCGACCACTGGAAGGCGCGCGGGGTCGACCTCTCGGCGCTGCTCGCGCCGCCCGACGCCCCGCCGGAGGTCCCGCGCCGGCGCGTCCGGCCGCAGGACCCGGTGCTCGACGACCACCGCGACCATGAGCTGATCCGCCTCGCCGAGCCGGCGATCGAGCGCGGCGAGCCGGTCGAGATCTCGGTGCGGGTCGAGAACAAGGACCGCTGCGTCGGCGGGCTGATCTCCGGCGAGATCGCGCGCCGGCACGGCGCCGAGGGCCTGCCCGACGGCACGATCGACGTGACGCTCACCGGCGCCGGCGGCCAGAGCTTCGGCGGCTGGCTGATGCGCGGCGTGACGATGACGCTGATCGGCGACGCCAACGACTACACCGGCAAGGGCCTGTCGGGCGGCGTGCTCGCGGTCCGCCCGCCGGAGGGCGCGGCCTACAGGGCGGAGGAGAACGTCGGGATCGGCAACGTGGTGCTGTACGGCGCCACGGCCGGGCGGGCGTTCTTCCGCGGCCTCGCCGGCGAGCGCTTCTGCGTCCGCAACTCGGGCGTCCACGCGGTGGTGGAGGGCGTCGGCGACCACGGCTGCGAGTACATGACCGGCGGCCGCGCGGTGATCCTCGGCCCGACCGGGCGCAACTTCGCCGCGGGAATGAGCGGCGGGATCGCCTACGTGCTCGACCCCGACGGCGAGTTCCCGGCCAGGTGCAACAACGAGATGGTGGACCTCGAGGACCCGAGCGACGACGACCTCGCCGAGGTCCGCGCGCTGGTGGAGGAGCACCGCGAGCGGACCGGCTCGCCGGTGGCCGAGCGCGTGCTCGGCGACTGGGAGTCGCTGCGCGGGGCGTGGGTCAAGGTCATGCCGATGGACTACAAGCGGGTGCTGCGCGAGCGTGCCGAGATCGACGCCGGCGTGTCCTCGATCGTCGCCGAGCACGGCGACGGCGACGGCGCGGGCGCGATCCACGCGGGCCAGGGCGCCGCCTACCCCGTCGCCGACGGCCACGAGGAGGCGAGTCGCGTCGGCGAGGCCGGCCAGCGCGAGGACGCCGCTGTAGCGGCCGAGCGCGCCGGCAAGGCGTCGGCGGAGGCCGGCAACGGCGAGGCCGAGCGCGCGGCGAAGGAGTCAGGCGCCGAGGAGGAGGTGCTCCCCTCCGGTGGGTGAGATCGGCGGCTTCCTGAAGATCCACCGGGTGGGCTACGGCAAGCGCCCGGTCGAGGAGCGGGTCGCGGACTTCCAGGAGTTCGTGGTGCCGCTGCCGGTCGCGGACCTGCGCTCGCAGGGCGCCCGCTGCATGGACTGCGGGATCCCGTTCTGCCACTCGGGCTGCCCGCTCGGCAACCTGATCCCGGACTGGAACGACCTCGTCTACCGCGACCGCTGGCACGACGCGATCGACGCCCTCCACGCCACCAACAACTTCCCCGAGTTCACGGGCCGGATCTGCCCGGCGCCGTGCGAGGCCGCCTGCGTCCTCGACATCAACGACGACGCGGTCACGATCAAGCAGATCGAGCAGGCGATCGTCGACCGCGCGTTCGCCGAGGGCTGGGTCAAGCCGGAGCCGCCGTCGTTCCGCACCGGCCGGACCGTCGCCGTCGTGGGCTCGGGCCCCGCCGGGCTCGCCGCGGCCGCCGAGCTGAACAAGATGGGCCACGCGGTCACGCTGTTCGAGCGAAACGACCGGATCGGCGGGCTGCTGCGCTACGGCGTGCCGGACTTCAAGCTCGAGAAGTGGATCGTGCAGCGGCGCGTGGACATCCTCGCGGCCGAGGGCGTCGAGATGCGGACCGGCGTGAACGTGGGCGTCGACGTGACCGGCGAGGAGCTGCGCGACCGGTACGACGCGGTCGTGGTCGCGATCGGCTCGACGATCCCGCGCGACCTCCCGGTGCCGGGCCGCGATCTCGACGGCGTGCACTTCGCGATGGAGTACCTGGAGCAGCGCAACCGGTTCGTGGCCGGCGACCGGCCCGCCGAGCGGCCGATCTCGGCGGCCGGCAAGCACGTCGTGATCATCGGCGGCGGCGACACCGGCGCCGACTGCCTGGGCAACTCGCACCGCGAGCGGCCCGCCAGCATCACGCAGTTCGAGCTGCTGCCGGAGCCGCCGCCCGAGCGCCCCGACGACCGCACGCCGTGGCCGCAGTGGCCGCTGATCCTGCGCACGTCCGCGGCGCACGAGGAGGGCGGCGAGAGGCGCTGGAGCGTGATGACCACCCACTTCACCGGCGAGGACGGCCGCGTGAAGGAGCTGCACGGCCACGAGGTCGGGCCGCCGCCCGGCTTCGACAAGATCGAGGGCAGCGAGTTCACGCTCCCCGCCGACCTGGTGCTGCTCGCGATGGGGTTCCTCCATCCCCAGCACGAGGGGCTGCTCGAGCAGCTCGGCGTCGAGCTCGACGGCCGCGGCAACGTGGCCGACGAGGACTTCGGCACCTCGGTCCCGAGCGTCTTCGCCTGCGGCGACGCCCGGCGCGGCCAGTCGCTGATCGTCTGGGCGATCGCCGAGGGCCGCCAGGCCGCCCGCTCGGCCGACCGCTTCCTGACCGGCCTGGGCGACGAGTCGGGCGAGCCCGAGCTCGCCGCCGCCGGGGCATAGCCGAGGAGGGCGTCAACCCCGTCGCCCGCGCCGGCTTCGGCCGCGGCGCCGAGGCCTACGACCGCGCGCGGCCCGGGTGGCCGGCCGAGGCGGCGCTCGCGGCGCTCGAGCGGTTCGGCGTCGAGGCGGCCGGCGCGCGGGTGGTCGACCTCGCCGCGGGCACGGGTCGCCTCACGCGCGTGCTGGCCTCGCTCGGCTGCGACGTCGCGGCGGTCGAGCCGGTCGACGAGATGCGCGCGCTCGTCCGTAGCGCGTCGGAGGTCGTGGCGGGGACCGCCGAGTCGATCCCGCTGCCCGACGCGAGCCGCGACGCCGTGTTCGTCGCCGAGGCGTTCCACTGGTTCGACGCCCCCGCGGCGCTGCCCGAGATCGCCCGGGTCCTGCGCCCGGGCGGCGGCATGGCGCTGATGTGGAACGTCGGGGTGAAGGTGGGCGAGCGGGAGGCGTGGCGGGACGAGGTCGTCGAGCTGGTCGCCGACGTCTACTGCCACCCGCAGGGCCGCTCGGTGCCCGCGGCCACGGGCAACGTCGCGCGCGAGGACGACGACTGGCGACAGGGTCCCGGCTGGGAGCTGTTCGAGCCGCTGACCGAGCTCGCCTTCGAGCACTCGCAGACGCTCACCGCCGAGGACTACGTCGTCCTGGTCAGCTCGTGGTCGTTCGTGTCGGTCCTCGACGACGGCCCGCGGGCGGAGCTGCTGGACGGCGTACGCGCGGTGCTCGAGCGCCACGGCGTCGAGAGCTTCGAGCAGCGCTGGCGGACCGATCTCTACCTGACGAGGAGGCTCTGATGGCAACCGTCACGTCGTTCGACGAGCTCGACGGCCACGAGGCCGTCCGGCGCTTCGAGGGCCGCGACCACGGCTCGAGCGTCTCCGGCTTCCTGGTGCTCGCGGCGCCGCCCGGCAGCGGGCCCGTGCTCCACCGCCACCCCTACGACGAGACGTTCTTCGTCCTGGAGGGCCGGGCGACGTTCACGGTCGACGGCGAGACGGTCGAGGCGAGCGCCGGCCGGATGCTCGTGGCGCCCGCGAACGCGCCGCACAGGTTCGTCAACTCCGGCGACGGCCCGCTGAGGATGGTGACCGTCCACGCGAGCGACCACATCGAGCAGGAGGACCTGGACGAGGCCGGCTAGGCTCCGCGCCATGTGCCGAAACATCAGAACGCTCTACAACTTCGACCCGCCCGCCACCGACGAGGAGATCCGCGCCTCCGCGGTCCAGTACGTGAGGAAGGTCAGCGGGTTCAACAAGCCGTCCGCCGCCAACGCCGAGGCGTTCGAGCGGGCGATCGACGCGGTCGCCGCCGTCACGACCGAGCTCCTGGGCGAGCTGACCACCAGCGCGCCGCCCAAGAACCGCGAGGACGAGGCCGCGAAGGCCCGAGCCCGCTGGGAGCAGCGCCAGGCCGCATGAGGATCCGCGCGGCTGTCCTCGAGGAGTTCGGGCAGCCGCTGAACGTCGCGGAGGTGGACCTGGCCGAGCCGTCCGAGGGCGAGGTGCTCGTGCGCCTCGTCGCCTGCGGCGTCTGCCACACGGACATGTACACGGCGTCGGGCGTCGACCCGTCCGGCTACGCGCCGACCGTGCTCGGCCACGAGGGCGGCGGGGTGGTCGAGGCCGTGGGCCCGGGCGTGACCTCGCTCGCGGCCGGCGACCACGTGGTCACGCTGTTCTCGCCCCAGTGCCGCGAGTGCGTGAACTGCCGCAGCGGCAAGACCAACATCTGCA
This sequence comes from Thermoleophilaceae bacterium, assembly GCA_036389295.1. GTDB lineage: Bacteria > Actinomycetota > Thermoleophilia > Solirubrobacterales > Thermoleophilaceae > AC-37. Next base: position 5,314 of record DASVQB010000004.1, read on the forward strand.
CGGCGATCCGCGACGAGCAGAACGCCGGCCACCTCCCGGACGGCACGACCCGGCTCTCGCGCGACGGCGAGCCGATCCGCCACTTCATGGGCACCTCGACGTTCGCGGAGTACACGGTCATGCCGGAGATCGCGCTGGCGAAGGTCTCGCCGGAGGCGCCGCTCGACCGGGCGTGCCTGTTCGCCTGCGGGCTCTCGACGGGGCTGGGGGCTGCGATGTACAAGGCGGAGGTCGAGGCCGGCTCGACGTGCGTGGTCTTCGGGGCCGGGATGGTCGGGCTCGGCGCGGTGGTCGGCTGCCGGCTCCAGGGCGCGGAGCGGATCGTCGCGATCGACCTCTCCGAGGACCGCCTCGCGATGGCGCGCGAGCACGGCGCGACCGACGCCTGGACGGCCGGGCCGGACTCGGTCGAGCGAGTGCTGGAGGAGACCGGCGGCCTCGGCGCCGACTACACCTTCGAGGCGACCGGGCTCGTTGACGTCATGCGGCAGGCCGTCGAGGCGGCGCGGATGGGATGGGGGCTGTGCACGGTCGCCGGCGTGGCCGGCCGCGGCGAGACGCTCGACGTCGTCCCGCGCCTCCTGATAACCGGCCGCCGGATCTGCGGCGCCTCGTTCGGCGGCGTGAAGGGCCGCGACCAGGTGCCCGAGCTCGTCGACCGCTACCTGGCCGGCGACATCGACGTCGACTCCTTCATCTCCCACCGCCTGACCCTGGACGAGGTGAACCGCGGCTTCGAGCTGATGGAGGCCCAGGACGGCATCCGCAGCGTGATCGGGTTCGAGTAGGCCCGTGCGCGTTCCGTAACACTCGGTTCGCCCCGGCCGCCGGGCCCCTTGCCACCGCGAGCGGACCCTAAGTGACACGGTGCAAATTACGGGCCGAGAAGCGAGTGACGAAAGTGAGACGAACGTGACGGGACCGTTACGGCCCCGCCGCAGGGCCGCCGCCTACAGCCGCGCCAGCACCTCGGCCGCCGCTCGCTCGCCCGACCGCACCGCGCCGTCGATGTAGCCCGCCCACAGGGTGGAGGTCTCCGTTCCGGCCCAGTGGATGCGGCCGACCGGCTCGCGGATCGCCGGGCCGTAGTCGAGCAGCGCCCCCGGCGTCAGGTTACCGCCGTAGCAGCCGCCCGACCAGAGCTCGTCCTGCCAGACGTGCTCGATGTAGCGGGTGGGCGAGAGCGCCCGGTCGCCGAAGTAGGTCGCGAAGTTCCGCAGCACTGCCGCCCGCCGCTCGGCGGGCGACTTCGGTCCCCAGACGCGCGCGGCCTGCCCCTCGATGAACCCGAGCATCACACCGGGTGAGCCGTCGGGCGGCGTGTTGTCGAACGTGATCCGGACCGGGGTCGAGTCGCTCACGACCTGGCCGGTCAGCCCGTCGTCGCGCCAGAACGGCCTGTCGTACACCGCCTCGCACTTGACCACCGAGCCCATCGGCCAGTTCTGGGTCAGCCGGTCGCGGAGCGCGGGCAGCTCCGGCTGCCAGCGGATCCGCCTGCACAGCGTCGGCGGGATGGCGACGACGACCCGCTTGGCGGAGACCGCGACCCGGTCGGACTCGACCGTCACGCCGCGCGAGGACTGCGCGATCCGCCGCACCGGCGAGTCGAGCACGACCCGCCGCCCGAGCTGCCTCGCCACCCGCTGCGCCACGAGCTGCGTCCCGCCGACGCAGCGGCTGTCCTGCGCGCCGTCGGCGGTGTTGATCAGCCGGTTGAAGTCGCCCGGCGTGTCCTCGTTGCCGGCGGCCGCCGTGTAGAAGAGGAGCCACAGCAGCGAGATGTCGCGCGGCTCGGCGGCGAACACGGCCTCGACGCCGACGTCCAGCAGGAACCTGCCGCTCGGACCGGGCGCGTTGCCGGCGACGAACGTCTCGACGGTCTGCGAGTCCCACTCGACCGCCTGGGCGGCCTCCCACGGCGCCTCGCGCGGCACACGCGAGGCCATGTCGTTCCACATCGCGATCGCGGCGCCGGCCTGCGGGGCGCCCTCCGCGTCCGGCGGGATCGGCCCGAGGGGGCCGGTCGAGTCGAACCGGCTGGCCGACCCGTTGCGGTAGTAGAGGTTCTGGCCCGAGTTGTAGGTCTTGTAGGTGGCGACGCCGGTCGCCTTGCACAGGGCGAGGATGCGGTCCTGCGTCGGGCCGACCCACTGGCCGCCGACCTCGATCACCTTGCCGCCGCCGAGCGACGCGTTCAGCGTCCGCCCGCCGACGCGCTTGCGCGCCTCGAGCACCACGACCGACCGGCCCGCGCGCACGAGGTCGTGGGCGGCGGACAGCCCGGCGAACCCGGCCCCGACGACGACGACGTCCGCCTTCCTGCGCGCCGTCCTCCGCGCCGCCGCGCTCGCCCGCCGCGGGAGCGCCGCCCCGGCCGCGCCCGCCGCCGCGCCGGCGACGGCCGTCCGGCGCGTGACCCCGCGTCGCCGGGCGCGCTCAGGGGCCAAGCTCAACCGCCTGCTGCCAGGTGCCGCGGTCGAAGAACGGGATGTCCGGGAAGCTCGCCGCGCCCTGGGCGCCGGTGTTGTACATGAGGCGGTCGGAGCGCCACTTCGCCGGGTCGCCCGACCCGAACTTCGCCTGGAGCGCGCCGAACGCGAGCTTCGCCGCCTGCCGCCAGCCGCGCGCGCTCAGGGTCCGCAGCCCGAAGACCTTCACGGGGGAGAGCTCCATCAGGTGCGACCCGCCCGGGCTCGTCCCAGCGAACCCGAGCGTCTTCGAGTCGTACTTCCCGAGCGCGACCTTGAGCATCGCGTCGCCGAACGCCTGCCAGGCGGCCACCCCCGGGTCGGTCTTCCCGTCCGCGCCGACCGCGTGGTACGAGCCGTTCCAGGCGAGGATCGTCTCCAGCACCGTCGAGGCCGGCGCGGTCGCGCCGCGGAGCGCGCGCCGCAGCGGTCCCGCCGCCACCGGCCGCTGCTGCGCCGTGGTGCCGGTGATCTTGTCGACCCCCGCCGTACGCGCGAAGCCGCCGCCCCCCTCGTAGGCGCGCTGGACCGCCCGGCTCAGGAGCTTCGAGCGGTGGTACGGCCCGTTGATCCGCTCGCGCGCGGGTATGTCGCCCTGCGTCCACCCGGCCGAGGGGACGTTGTTCCAGTTGAACAGGAAGCCCTGCTTCGGGTCGATCGCGTGAGGCCGCTGGCTCACCTTCAGGAGGCCGCGCCACTCGGCCTCGCCGGTGCCCGGGAACGGCAGGCGCTCGTCCCAGGTGCGCGGCTTGACCGGCAGGAGCCCCGGGTGCCAGTAGCCGATGTGGCCCTGGTCGTCGGCCGCCATCAGGTTCTCGTTCCAGGTGACCTTCGCCATCGCCCTGTCGACCTCCGCCACGCTGCCGGCCTCCGACACCTCGGTCAGGCCGACGATCGTCTGGAGGTCGCGCATCCAGATCGCGTAGCGGCGGGCGAACGCGACGCCGTCGGCGCGGCCCTGGACCGGTCCGTGCACGGTGCGGCAGAGCCGGCGGGTGTCCGTGCCGGACGACGGCGGGTTGGAGGGGTCGGGGTCGAGCAGGTCGGAGGGCGGGGTGCGGTAGTCGAAGCGCTCGTCGCGGCACTCCATCCTCCGCTCCCGGCCCTTGAACAGGTAGGTCTCCGCACCGCCCGCGCCGGTCTTCTCCACGTACAGGTCGTCCTCGTCGGTGAGCCCGCTGGTGAACCCCCACGCGACGTGCTCGTTGTGCCCCAGGCCGACGAGGGGCACGCCGGGCGCGGTGACGCCGCGCACGTCGTAGCCGGGCCCGTGCACCTCGAGCTCGACGAACAGCTCCGGGATCTGGAAGCCGAGCTGAGGGCCGTTGAACAGCGTGGCGCCGCCGCCGGAGCTGCGGACCGCCCACATGTTCGAGCCGCGGCGGCCGAGCTGCCCGATCCCCGGCAGCGACGCCGCCTGCGTGCCGCCGACGTCCTCCTCCTTCGGCATCGGCACCGTCTTCAGGAACTTCTGCGAGCGGCGGAAGCCCTCGCGCTCCTGCGCCCGCGTCCGGCCGGGCTGGGCGGGGAACGAGCCCTCGGAGGCCGGCACGCTCGGGACCTGCCCCTTGGTGCGGATCGGCAGCAGCGCGTCGAACAGCTTCGGTCCGAACGCGTTCAGCGCCCGCCAGTTGTTCAGCTCCTCGCCGTCGTCGCTCGGCACGGTGCGCGCGAGGAAGATGCTGATCGCGACCGAGTCGCGGATCGTCCAGTCGCCGAGCGAGGCGCCGACCGCCGCGAACTCCGCCGGCAGCTTGCTCGGGTCGGTGCGGACCTCGGCGATCCAGGCGTTCACCCCGTCGACGTAGCTCCTGTAGCGCGCCTGGATGCGCTCCGGCAGCGCGGCGAACTGGGCGTCGAGCTCGGCCGGCGTGTAGAAGTCGCGGCGGACCTGCACGTCGCTCGTCACGTACGACTTCCCGAGGATCTCCGCGAGGTGGCCCTGGGTGGCCCGCTTGAACAGCTCGAGCTGGAACAGCCGGTCCTGGGCGATGGCGTAGCCGGCGCCGAACCACGCCCCGTCGTCGGAGTCGGACGCGATCTCCGGCACGCCGAACGCGTCGCGCTTGATCGTGGTCCCCGCGCGCGGGGTCTCGGTCGAGACCGCCGCCGGGTGGAACCCGAACGGCTTGAAGCGGAAGCCCAGGAAGAGGTCGGTCTGGTCGGTCAGGTGCGGCGAGCCGGTGCCGTCCGGCAGCCCGGTGAGCGTCACGTGACCGCTCTGGCCCGGCGGCAGCACGTCGCCGGCCTCGCGCACGCCCGCGACGGCGGTCCCCGCCAGCGCGAGCGCCAGCGTCGCCCCCGTCAGCGCCCCGACCACTGGCCCCCCTCTCACGGTCGCGATCCTAGCGGCGACCCGGCGAGCGCGCGCCGTCCGCCGCCGCGATCATTCGCGGCGTGGAGCGCCCGTTCGACCGCCACGTGAGCCGCGCCGAGGTCGAGCGCGTCGGTCCGGACGGGCGCCGCCGCGAGCGCGACGAGCTGGCCGTCGAGGAGCCGCTCGAGATCCGGGTCGACGGCGAGCCGCTCGCCGTCACGATGCGCACGCCGGGGGAGGACGAGGCGCTGGCGGTCGGGTTCCTCGCCGGCGAGGGGCTCGTCGCCGGGCGCGGCGACGTCGCGTCCGCGGGGCCCCCGGAGGACCTCGCCGCGAACGTCGTCGAGGTCCGCACGCGGGCGGGCCTTCGGCGCGACCCGGCCGGCGAGCGCCGCTTCCACCTCACCTCGTCGTGCGGGGTGTGCGGGAAGGGGGCGCTGGAGACGGTCCGCCTCGTCGCGCCGCCGCCCGCGCCCGCGGCCCCTCCGATCGACCGCGACCTGGTGCTGCGGGCGCCCTCGGAGGCGCGCCGGATGCAGCGGTCGTTCGAGCGGACCGGCGGCCTTCACGCGACCGCCGTGTTCGAGGCGTCCGGCGAGCTGCTCTCGCTGCACGAGGACGTCGGCCGGCACAACGCGATGGACAAGGCGCTCGGCGAGCTGCTCCTGGCGGGCCGGTACCCGCCGACCGGCGCGATCGCGTGCCTGAGCGGCCGGGCGTCGTTCGAGCTCGTCCAGAAGGCGGCGCTCGCGCGGCTCGCGGCGGTCGTCGCCGTGGGCGCGCCGTCGAGCCTCGCGGTCGACCTCGCGCGCGAGCACGGGATCCTCCTGTGCGGGTTCGTCCGCGACGGGTCGTTCAACGTCTACGCGGGCGCCGAGCGGCTGGGCGGCTGAGCGGAGCGGCCGGCGCCCGACCCGGCCGTCCGCCGGCGCCGCGGGCGTATTCTCCAAGTGATGGCTGAGAGCGCCCTCGACTCGCGGTTGGAGGACCTGCTTCGGCGAGCAGAGGAGGCCGGCTCGCTCGACTTCTCGGAGGTGGCGGAGGCGGTCGAGGACCTCGAGGTCGACGACGAGCGGCTCGAGGCGCTGTACGGCGAGGCGCAGCGGCGCGGGATCGAGCTGGTCGACAGCCGCGAGCGCGACGGCGGCGAGCCGGCGTACACGAACGAGGCGGTCGCGGAGGCCACGAGCGACTCGCTCCAGCTCTTCCTCCGGGACGTGTCCCAGCGGCCGCTCCTGACCGCGCAGGAGGAGATCCGGCTGGCCAAGCGGATCGAGCGCGGCGACCAGGCCGCCAAGGACCGCATGATCGAGGCCAACCTGCGGCTGGTGGTGGCGAACGCCAAGCGCTACCGGGGGCTCGGGCTCCCGTTCCTCGACCTGATCCAGGAGGGGATCCTGGGGCTGATCCGGGCGGTTGAGAAGTTCGACCACCGGCGCGGGTTCAAGTTCTCCACCTACGCGACGTGGTGGATCCGGCAGGCCATGCAGCGCGGCCTCCAGCACCAGTCGCGGACGATCCGCATCCCCGTGCACATCGGCCAGGAGCTGACGCGGCTGCGCGCCACCGAGCGGCGGCTCACGACCGAGCTCGGCCGCGACCCGACCGTCGAGGAGCTCGCAGCCGCGCTCGAGCTCGACCCGGCGCGCATCGAGGAGCTGCGCTCGGCCGAGCGGATCCCGGTGAGCCTCGAGACGCCCGTCGGGGGGGAGGGCGAGGCCGAGCTGGGGTCGCTGCTGCCGTCGGACGCGCCGAGCCCGCTGGAGGAGGTGGCGGTCGAGCTCGAGGAGAAGTCGATCCACCACGCACTGGCGCGGCTCGACGAGAACGCGCGGCGGGTGATCGAGATGCGGTTCGGGCTCGGCGGCGAGGAGCCGCTCACGCTGCGCGAGGTGGCGAAGCGGATGGGCCTCTCGCCCGAGGGCGTGCGCAAGCTGGAGCGCCGGGCGCTCCGCAAGCTGGGCGAGGAGCGCGAGCTCCAGGCGCTGGCGGCGTAGCGGCCGCCGGCCTTCGCGCTTCGGGTGCGCCGCCGCTCCGGCCCGCTCCCGTCAGGCCGCCGGCCCCGCTCCGTACGGCCGGCTCCGCTCCGTACGGCCGGCTCCGCTCCGCTCCGCTCCGGCCGGCCGGCCCGCCCCGCTCCGTCCGGGCTTTTTGCCCCCGGCCCCCGCGCGTAACAACCGCTCGACCCGGGCATATACGGCTCGACGGCCGAGGACGGCACCCCCCGCCGCCCGGTCCTACCCCTCCGAGCCCCCCCGCCTTCCGCCCCGACACACGGGTCATTACCTCGTTCCGGGGATCCGTCGCGCGCCCAAATGGACGGCGATGTTTACCCGTCCGACAGTTGCGGCAACATCACGGGTGATGGCTACGACCACCAGGGACCGGACGATCGACGCCCACTGCCCCCACTGCCTCCTCGTCGTCGAGGAGGGGGTCCCGGCCGAGTGGCCGCCGGCCCCCGCCCGCTGCCCGCACTGCCGGCTGATGATCGGCGTCGGCCGTGCGCGCGAGGAGGGCGACGGCGCGCCGGGCGCGCGCGGCGCGGCCGCCGGGGTGTTCGCCCGGGAGGCCCTCCGCGCTCGCGACGAGGCGACCGACGTCTCGGTCGACGAGGTGGTCGACGGCATCCGGACGGTGGCCGAGGAGCTCGGCTCGCCGCCCGAGCGGCTCCTGATGGTCGACTACCAGCAGCGCGCCGCCGACGACGACAGCCTGCCGGGCCTGACCGACATCTTCGCCGCGTTCGGCAGCTGGAAGCGCGCGCGGCGCGAAGCCGCGGTCTGACGGCCGCGCGCTGGCGGCGGATCGCCGGCGGCGCCTGACCGGCCGCGCGCTGACCGGCGGCCGGGTCGCAGCCGCGCCCTGGCCGGCCCGCGGTCCCCGCCCTCGACTAGCATGCCGCCTCGCATGGCGGCCGCCGCGTTTGTCATCTCGTTCCTGCTGCTCGGGATCGGCGTCATCTTCGTCGCCTCCTCGGGCGGCCCCGGCCGCGCCCGCGAGGCCTACCTCACGGGCGGGCGCCGGGTGTTCCGCCTCGTCCTCCCCGTGCTCTACATAGGGATCGGCATAGCCGTCCCGATCGCCGTGATCGCCGGTCGCGACCGCGCCGAGGGCGGGTCCGGCCGGCTCAAGGACGAGAAGCCGTCGGCGCAGGTGGCCAAGGGGCGCGACGTCTTCCGCCAGACCTGCGCGAGCTGCCACAGCCTCGCCGCGGTCAACGCCCGCGGCGTGACCGGCCCGAACCTCGACCAGATCGGCCAGGTCACGAAGCAGCGGGTGCTGAGCGCGATCAAGGTCGGGGGCACCGGCCAGGGCCGCATGCCGCCGGAGCTGCTCCAGGGCGACGACGCCGAGGCGGTGGCCGCGTTCCTCTCGCAGGTCGCCGGCAGCGGGCCGTAGGCCCCGCGCCGAGCCGCACGCCCGCCACCGAGCCGCACGCCCGGCACCCCGCCGCTCCGTCCGACCGCTTCGCTTGGATCTGGGCGCCTTGTTACCATTCCGCCGCTCGAAGCCGAGGTCCCGTCCACGGGCGGGGCACGGGGGAACCAGAGGCCGACCGGCCGGGGGCGAGTCGCCGCAGCGTGCGGCGTAGCGCAGCTCTTTCAGCGCGAGCCCGTCAGCTAACCCCGTAGGCGCACGAAAGAGAGACATGACCACCACCACAGCCCGCCTGCCGCGGGAACGCGAGGAGACGCCGGCCGCCGCTCGGCCGGAGTTGACCCTGCTCGTCACGCGCCGCGAGGACGACGAGCCGGTCCCCGCCGCCCGCGTGCCCGAGCCGCAGCGCCGCCCGGTCGCCGACCCGCAGCGCCGCCCGGTCGCCGACCCGCAGCGCCGCACCGTCGTCATCACCGGGCAGCGCCCGGAGCCGCGCCGGCGGCCGGCGACCGTCGACCGAGTCGGCCCGCGGCCGGACCGGATCGCCATGTGGGCCTTCCTCCTCGGGCTGTTCCTCGTCGTCGTGGCCACCGCCACGGCCGACGCCGCGCCGCTCTAGCGCGAGGCGGTCGCGCCCCGCTCGGTCGCGGCGGGGGCTTGCGTCCCGAGCTATGCTTACTTCACGTAAGCAAGTTACTCCGTGGCGGGCAAGGGCCCGCCGACGCGCGAGGACGCACGGTGCCCAAGAAGGCCAAGCAGAGCCGGTTCCACATCCACGACGAGCTGACAGCCCCGGAGCGCAGCCTGCCCGTTCTGAGGGGCGCGCTCTCGACCGGCGGCCAGCTCTCCAACCTGCTCGGCGTGCTCGCCGGCGCGCCGGCCGTCCTCAGGGCGTACGCCCGCTTCCGCTCCGAGCTGCGCCAGGGGACGCTCCCGCTCAAGACCCAGCAGCGCATCGCGCTCGGCGTCGCCGGCCACGAGGGCAGCGACTACGGCCTCGCCATGCTCCAGCGCACCGCGCGCGAGGCGGGCCTCGGACTGGACGAGATCGCGCTCGCCCGCGAGCTCGACTCCGCCGACCCGCGCGAGGCGGCCATGCTCGCCTTCGTGCGCGGCCTGCTCGAGAGCCCCGAGGTCCCGCCGCTCCACCTCCACGAGGAGGCCCGCGAGGCCGGCTGGGACGACGAGCAGCTCCTGGAGGCCACCGCCCACGTGGCCCTCGCGCTCTTCCACAGCCTCGTCACCCGCGGCGGGAGCGTTCCGGTGGACGGCTCGGCCGAGGAGACTCGGCTGCGTCACGCGGCCTAGGTACGATCATGGGGATGGCCGCCCCTAGTGCAGGAGCGACCGAGGGCAGGGGTGCCGCGACCGGCACGGCGGGTCGCCAGGTCGGCGACCGCGAGGCGTGCTGCTCGCTCTACCACCGAGCCGTCGAGCTGATCGGCAAGCGCTGGTCCGGAGCGATCCTGCTCGTGCTCCTCGACGGCCCGCTCCACTTCTCGGAGATCCGCCAGCTCGTGCCCGACATCTCCGACCGCCTCCTGTCCGAGCGCCTAAAGGAGCTGGAGGGGGAGGGGATCGTCAAGCGCCACGTGATCGACGGCTCGCCCGTCCGGGTCGAGTACCGCCTGACGAAGAAGGGCCTCGCGCTCGAGTCGTCGGTGCGCGAGCTCCAGGGCTGGGCGCGAAGCTGGTTGGCGTAGCCGCCGCGCGGGGGTCCGCGGCCGCACCGCGCCGGCCGGACCGGCGCCGCTAGCCTACGCCGCCTCCGCCGCCGACCCCGACCGCAGGAGGAGGCCGATGGCCGCCGACCAGCCCAAGACCGCCGACGACGTCAAGGCGATCGTCGAGGACCAGAGGATCCGGTTCATCCGGCTCTGGTTCACCGACATCCTCGGCCAGCTCAAGAGCTTCTCGATCAACGCCGAGGAGCTGGACGACGCGTTCGAGGGCGGCATGGGGTTCGACGGCTCGTCGATCACCGGCTTCAACGCGATCGAGGAGTCGGACATGATCGCGAACCCCGATCCCTCGACGTTCGCGGTCCTCCCGTGGCGGCCCGAGGACCGCGGGGTCGGCCGGATGTTCTGCGACGTGGTCACCCCCGACCGCCAGCCGTACGAGGGCGACCCCCGGCACGTGCTGCGCCGCGCCCTCCAGCGGGCGGAGTCGATGGGCTTCGACGCCTTCAACGTCGGCCCCGAGCTCGAGTTCTTCTACTTCCGCAACGCCCATCCCGAGGGCGACCCGGAGACCCTGGACGAGGGCGGCTACTTCGACCTGACGACGCTCGACGCCGGATCCGACGTCCGCCGCGAGACCGTCCTCGCCCTCGAGCAGCTCGGCATCCACGTGGAGTACACGCACCACGAGGTCGGACCGTCGCAGCACGAGATCGACATGCGCTACGCGCCGGCGCTGAAGATGGCCGACGACTGCATGACGTACCGCATCACGGTCAAGGAGTACGCGATGAAGTACGGCTGGCACGCGACGTTCATGCCCAAGCCGCTGTTCGGCGAGAACGGCTCCGGCATGCACACGCACCAGTCGCTCTTCAAGGAGGGCCGCAACGCGTTCTACGACGGCGACGACCAGTACTACCTGTCGCCGACCGGCAAGGCGTTCATCGCCGGCCAGCTCCGCCACGCCCGCGAGGTCTCGTCGATCTTCGCCCAGTGGGTGAACTCCTACAAGCGGCTCGTGCCCGGCTACGAGGCCCCGGTGTACGTCGCCTGGTCGCGGCGCAACCGCTCGGCGCTCGTCCGGGTGCCGCTCTACCACCCGGGCAAGGAGCAGGCGACGAGGATGGAGCTGCGCTGCCCGGACCCGGCCTGCAACCCGTACCTGACGTTCGCGGTCCTGCTCCAGGCCGGGCTCGAGGGGATCGAGAAAGGCTACGAGCTGCCGGAGCCGATGGAGCAGAACCTCTACCACCTCTCGCCCGACGACCGCCGCCGCCGCGGCATCGAGCAGCTCCCCGAGACGCTCGGCGAGGCGATCGAGCTGACCCACGACTCCGAGCTCGTGCTCCGCACGCTCGGCGAGCACATGTTCAGCCGCTACGTCGAGCTGAAGCGCAAGGAGTGGGAGGAGTACCGTGTCCAGGTCTCCCGGTGGGAGCTCGACAAGTACCTGGCGGTGCTGTAGCGAGGAGGGGTTCCGATGGCGATCAAGCTCCATCGGTGCGGGGCGATGTGGATGAAGGGCCCGCACCCGTGCTGGAAGGTCCAGAAGGCGCTCGACGAGGCCGGCGTGGAGTACGAGGTGGTCAAGCACCCCGGGCTGCCGCGCGGGCGGCGGAAGGAGCTCGCGGAGCTGACCGGGCAGAAGCTCCTGCCAGCGCTCCAGCTCGACGACGGCACGGTGGTCCGGGAGGAGTCGTCGGCCATGGTCGAGCGGATCAAGGCCGGCGAGCTGCGCGCCGGCGACACGGCGCCCGCCTAGCCTCCGCGCAATGCCGGCCCCGAGGGGTTTCGCCGCGCTCGCGGCCCTCGCGGCCGCGCTCGTCGCGGCGCCGCCGGTCGCCGCCCTGCCCGACTGCTCGCCGCTGCCCGCCGCGCGCACGATCCTGTCCGGCCAGGGCCGGCTCGAGTCGATCATCGCGGACGCTCGCGGGCGGCTCTACTTCACCGACCTGAGCGACGCGAAGCTGCGGCGCCTCGACGCGCCGGGCGCCGAGCCGAAGGTGCTGGTCGAGGGCATCAACGGACCGGGCGGGCTCGCCTGGAACCTCGACGGCAGCCTGGCGCTCGGCTTCAACGGCGGCACGCAGAACTCGGTGTCGGACGGCCAGGACGGCGGCTTCATGCGGGTCGACCCCGAGTCCGGCAGGTCCGAGGTCGCGACGCGCGGGATGGGGATGGCGAACGGCGTCGTGCGGGGGCCGGACGGGGCGCTCTACGGCTCGAACGACTTCGCCGGCGGGGTGGACCGGTTCTTCAACGGCAGCGTCGAGGACGACTGGGCCAAGATCGAGACCGCGAACGGCCTCGCGATCGACACGGCCGGCCGCTACCTCTACGCCGCGCAGACGTTCAAGCCGGCGTCGATCGCCCGGGTCGAGCTCGCTCACCCCGAGCGGGTCGAGTCGTTCTTCGACGCCGCGGGGCCGGACGTCGCGGCCGGGCCGGACGGCATGACGCGCGACGACCGCGACCGCCTGTTCGTCGCCGCGAACGGGGCGGGGGAGGTGTGGCGGATCGACCCGGACCGCAGCGCCTGCGCGCTGGCCCGAGGGATCCTGAACGCGAGCGCCGTGAACTGGGGCGGCGGCGCGCCCGGCTTCCCCGCCCGCAACCTCTACGTGGTGGCGTTCTCCGGCGTGATCGTCGAGCTGGCCGACGCGACCGACGACCCGCCGCCCCCCGGCCCGCCCCGCTCCGCCGAGCGGCCGCGCCTGCTGCTCTCCGTGAGCCCCGCGACGGTGCGCCGGCGCACGCGGCGTCGCTTCACGCTCCGGGTGACGACGCCCGCGCAGCCCGCCGGCCCGGTCGCCGGCGCGACGGTCCGGATGGGCAACCGCCGGGCGAGGACCGACTCGAAGGGGAGGGCGACGCTGACGGTGAGCTGGTTCCACCCGGGCTCGAAGGACGCCCGCGCGTCGCTGGCCGGCTACCGCAGCGCGACCGCCCGCGTACGCGTGGCGCCCTGAGGCCGGCGCAGCGCGGCCGCGAGTCGCTCGCCGCGACGGTCGACGTGACACTCCCGGGGGCGAAGATCGGCCGTCTCGGCCTTACCCGAGCATGGAGTTCGAGCGGCTCGTGTACGAGACGGTGCGGCACGGCCTCGCGCGGCAGGAGGAGGTGCTGCGCGAGCTGCGTGCGGGCACCGGCGTCCTGCTCGGCGGCGCGTCGGTCGCCGCGTCCTTCCTGGGCCGCGAGGCGTTCGACGGAGATGCCTGGCTGCCCCTGGTCGCCCTGGCGCTCGGCGCCTTTGCCGTGTCGATGGTGACGAGCATCTACGTCCTCGTTCCGAGTCGCGATCTCTCGTTCACCCAACCGGCCTCCGTCCTCTATGCCGCCCTGTACGACTTCCGCGAGGAGATGAGCGAGGTGTACCGCCGGATCGCGTACGACCTCGATCGGGTCTGGGAACGCAACGACGCACGGCTGACCCGCTTGACCCGCGCGTGGCGCGTGGCGGCGGGTGCGCTCGTCGTGGAGATCCTCGCGCTCGTCGTTCTGACCAGCGGTACCATCGGACGGCCATGACCGAAGATCGGCAGGGAAGAGCTGCTTCGGGGCCGCCGCCTCCGCCGCCGCCCATCCCGGGGTTCGCCCGTCCCGACGTCTCGTCCGCGCCCGCGTTCGAGAGCGTCTTCCGCGTCGGCCGCTGGCTCAGGCGGCTCGTCAGCCGCCGGCCGGCCTAGCTACCCCAGCAGCTCCTCCAGCTCCTCCGGCTCGGTGACCGGGCGCTGGCAGGCGAAGCTCTCGCAGACGTAGGCGGCGGCGCGGCCGTCGACCGGCGCTCGGTCCGCCAGCAGCGGCACGCCGTCCGGCTCGCCGCCGGCCAGGACGAGGTGCGGCCGGAACGCGCCGCGGACCACACGCTCCAGGGGCCTCACGTCGGCGCCGACCAGCGCGACCTCCTTCACCCGGCCGAAGTGGAAGTCCATCGCCTGGAGCAGGTGCGCGAACGCCTGCGGGTGCTTGATCGCGACCGTGTGCAGCAGCCTCAGCACCGAGACGGCGCGGCGCTCGTACTCGTGCTCGCCGGTCAGCGCGGCCAGCCGGAGCAGGCCGTACGCGGCACTCGAGTTGCCGGCCGGGATCGGGTTGTCCTCGAGGTCCTTGCGGCGGGCGAGGAGCCGCTCGTGGTCGTTCGAGGTCTCGAAGAAGCCGCCGCGCTCGTCGTCGGCGAAGCGCTCGATCGTCGAGTCGGCCAGCTCGCGCGCGGCCCGGAACCAGCGCGGCTCGAACGTCGCCTCGTACAGCGAGATCAGCGCCTCCACGAGGTACGCGTGGTCCTCCAGGTACGCGTTCAGCTTCGCCTGCCCGTCCTTGAACGTCCGCAGCAGGCGGCCGGACTCGTCGCGCAGCTCCCGCAGCACGAAGTCCGCGCACGCCTCGGCGGCGTCGAGGTAGTCGCGCCGCTCGAGCACGGCGCCGGCGTCCGCGAGCGCGGAGATCATCAGCGCGTTCCACGACGTGAGCCGCTTGTCGTCGAGCCCCGGCCACACGCGCTGCGACCGCACCTCGTACAGCCGCCGCCTGATCTCGGGCAGCCGCTCCGGCGGGTCCGACCCGCGCACGAGGATGTTGCTCCCCTCGAAGTTGCCCGGATCGGCGGCGCCGAAGTAGTCGATCGCGGCGTCGGCGTCGTCGCCCAGCGCCTCGCGCAGCTCGTCGAGCGTCCACACGTAGAAGCGCCCCTCCTCGCCCTCCGAGTCGGCGTCCAGCGCCGAGTAGAAACCGCCCTCCGGTGCACGCATCTCCCGGAGCGCCCAGTCGAGCGTCTCGCAGGCCACCTCGCGGAACAGTTCCTCGCCGGTGACCTGCCAGCCGTGCAGGTAGGCCCGCGCGAGCAGCCCGTTGTCGTAGAGCATCTTCTCGAAGTGCGGCACGAGCCAGCGCTCGTCGACCGAGTAGCGGGCGAAGCCGCCGCCCACCTGGTCGTACATCCCGCCCGACGCCATCGCCCACAGCGTGTTCGTGGTCATCTCGCGCTCGCCGCGCCGCAGCAGGAACTCGATCGTCGACGCCGGGGGGAACTTGGGCGCGCCGCCGAAGCCGCCGTGCTGCGAGTCGTACGAGCGCCTCAGCACCGCCACGGCCTCCTCCAGCCGCCGCGGGTCCATGATCTCCTTCGACGGCTTGAGCGCGGCGCCGCCCGCCAGCCGCTGCGCCACGCGCTCGCCGCCGGCGCGGATCTCCTCGCGCTGGGTCTCCCAGGCGCGCGCCACCGCGGCCAGCACCCGCCTCCAGCTCGGCATCCCGCCGCGGTCCTCGGGCGGGAAGTACGTGCCCGCGTAGAACGGCACCTGCTCGGGCGTCAGGAAGACGTTCAGCGGCCACCCGCCGTGGCCGATCATCGCCACGCACGCCTCCATGTAGATGGCGTCGAGGTCGGGCCGCTCCTCGCGGTCGAGCTTCACGCACACGAACGACTCGTTCATGACCGCGGCCGTCTCGTGGTCCTCGAACGACTCGCGCTCCATCACGTGGCACCAGTGGCACGACGAGTAGCCGATCGAGAGCAGGATCGGCCGCTCCTCGTCGCGCGCCCGCGCGAGCGCCTCCTCGCCCCAGGGGTGCCAGTCGACGGGGTTGTCCTTGTGCTGGAGGAGGTAGGGCGAGGTCTCGCCCGCGAGCCGGTTCGCCATCGCCCAGGTGAGGCTACCCGGGCGCCTCCGGGCCGAAGCGGCTAGTCGATCTTCGGCAGCGGGACCGAGGAGGGGACCTTCGCCACGAGCGTGCGCCGCTTCGCGTCCGGGGTCTCGCCCTCGCGGCTCGCCCAGGCCTTCGGCGAGCGCATCCACTCCGGGAGGCCCGGCGGCATGTCCTCCTCGGGGATCGGCGGCCGCTCGCTCTCCTCGAAGTCGTCCCCGTACGGCTCGAACGGGCGGTCGGCGTCCGGGTGCTTCACGTGCGGCCGGAGCTCCTCGAGGGCGACGTTCCACTCGGCGAGCATCGTCTTCGTGGCCTCGGCCTTCTTCGCCGCGTCGCCCTTGGAGCTGCTCTCCGGGCGCGTCGGGTGGCTGACGTGCTTGAACGCCGGCGTGTCCTTCTTGCCCGCGGGCGTCTCGATCCACTGCTGCCACGCCAGGTCCGCCAGCTCGCCGAGCCCGATCACCGCCTCCACCTTCCCGGGCGCGAGGAGGGCCTCGAGCCAGCGGTTGCGGTACTCCGCGATCTTCGGGTCCTTCTTGTGGCGCGAGCCCCCTCCCTGCCCGAACACGCTGTAGAGGAACGTGTTGAACATGACGTAGCTGCGGTCGATGCCCAGCTTCGCGAGCAGCCCCTGCACCCGCCGCCCGGCCTCGCCGACCAGGATCCGTCGCGCGACCGTCTCGGACGCCGCCGGGTCCTGCCCGAGGATCAGGACGCGCGCGCTGCCGTCCAGCCGGCCGCGGTGGAAGATCGGCCCCCACTCGGTCCGGAAGTCCTCGAGCGGGTAGACGTCCTCGCCGGGGTAGTCGCGGACGAGCGAGGCGAACGGCTCCTCCACCGGCCCGGGGTCGAAGGGGTGTCCCATGTGGGGACCCTACCTCTTAGAGGGCTTACCGATCAAGGACCCTTGATCGCGGGCCCTCCGAAGGGGTAGGGTCGCGTCATGGCCCAGAAGAAGTCGATCCAACCCGGCGAGCTCCTCCCCGAGCCCCTGATCGTCCGCGGCCACCTCGTGACCATGGACGAGCGCCAGCCCGAGCTGGACGACGGCGCGATGTACGTCGACCGCGACGGGGTGATCCAGGCGGTCCAGCCCGCCGGCGACAAGGCGCCGCCGGGCTTCGAGGACGCCAACGCCGTCGAGGCGGACGGCTTCGTGTTCCCCGGCCTGATCGACCTCCACAACCACGTGGCCTACAACTGCCTGCCGCTGTGGAGCTCGGCCGCCCGCCCGCCGGACAAGCCCTGGGACACGCGCGACCAGTGGCCGGGCGCCTCCGACTACAAGGGCGACATCAGCCTCCCCACGAACGCGATCTGCCACGCGGACGGCAAGGCGGTCCTCAAGTACGTCGAGACCAAGGCCGTGGTGGGCGGCGTGACGGGCATCCAGGGGTCCGCGAAGACGAAGGGCGCCACGTTCGAGGGCTGGATGGTCCGGAACGTCGAGTACGACACCTTCCGGACCGGGAAGCGGACGGTCAACCAGTCGGTCCGCCCGATCGCCGACAAGGCCGGCTGGAAGCAGGTGAGGAAGTGCGTCGACCAGCCCGGGTTCTCGGAGGCGAAGCAGCGGGAGGACGTCGGCAACGCCTTCCTCTACCACCTCTGCGAGGGCAAGCCCGAGGGCGAGGACCTCGAGCGGTTCCTGAAGGACTACCGCGGCATGCGCGACCACGGCTGCCTGGCGGGTCGCTTCGTCGGCATCCACTCGACGGCGCTGCGCGGACAGGAGCTGAAGGAGTGGCACCGCAGCACGAAGGAGGCGGCGCTCGTGTGGTCGCCGTTCTCGAACCTGTGGCTCTACGGCGACACCACAGACGTCGTCGCCGCCCGCGAGGCGGGGGTCACGGTCTGCCTCGGAGCCGACTGGTCGCCCTCGGGCTCGCGGAACCTGCTCGGGGAGCTGAAGGTGGCCGACCTCTACAACGGCCGCCTGAAGAAGGCGGACCGGTTCACCGACGAGGCGCTGTGCCGCATGGCGACCTCGAACCCGGCCGACGCGCTCGGCTGGGACCGGCGGCTCGGCCGCCTGAAGAAGGGCCTCCACGCGGACTTCGTGATCGTGAGCCGCCGCGCGGGCGGCCCCTACCGAGCGCTGATCGAGAGCACGGAGGGCGACGTCGAGCTGGTCGCGATCAACGGCTACCCGATGTACGGCACGCGCGAGCTGATGAAGGCAGGCGCCGCGGTCAACCCGGAGCCCGTCAACGTCGGCCGCTTCACCCGCCTGGCGACCCTGCGCGACGAGCGGATCCAGGGCGCCGACATGTCGTGGGAGGACGTCCTCGAGTCGCTCGAGCGGATCAGGGAGGACCCGCCGAAGGGGCTCGACGCCGCGGTCGCGCGCGAGCGGAAGAAGCACCAGGAGCACCTGAAGCTGAAGGCCGACAAGCACTTCGACGACCCCGAGGTCCACGAGGACAGGCACGACCTGGAGGCCGGCTCGATCCCGGCGCTCGACGGCCTGGCGCACGACGGCGACTGGTTCGACGAGGTCGACCGCCGCGGCTACCACGACGGGATCCTGTGCGGGCTGCGCGGGTACTACCCGCACGTCCGCAAGGGCCGGTTCAAGCGCCCGGCGTCGACCCCCGCAGCTCGGCCCGCTTGATCTTCCCGCTCGCGGTCTTCGGCAGCGAGTCGGCGAACTCGACGATCCGCGGGTACTTGTAGGGGGCCGTCTCGCGCTTGGCGTGGTCCTGGAGGTCGCGGGCCAGCGACTCGCCCGGCTCGTGGCCCTCGCGCAGCACCACCACGGCCCGGACGACCGAGCCGCGCTCGGGGTCGGGCGCCGCGACCGCCGCCGCCTCGGCCACCGCCGGGTGCGAGACGAGCGCCGACTCGACCTCGAACGGCCCGATCCGGTAGCCGGCCGAGACGATCACGTCGTCGGCGCGGCCCTCGAACCAGAGGTAGCCGTCCTCGTCCTCGGCGACCCGGTCGCCGGTCCGCCACGTCCCGGTCCCGCCGTCGAGGAAGAAGGTCGGGATCGTGGCCGGGTCGGCGCACAGCTCGCCGTCCTCGACCCAGAGCCGGAAGCCCGGCAGCGGCCGGCCCATCGATCCGGGCCGCACGGGCGGCCCGATCGGCATCCCGGTCAGCGCGCCGGTCTCGGTCTGCCCGTAGCCGTCGTGGACCTCGAGCCCGGTCGCCTCGCGCCAGGCGCGCACGACCTCGGGATTCAGCGGCTCGCCGGCCGCGACCAGGTGGCGCAGGCGGGGGAGGGGCCGCAGCTCGGCGCGCTTGGCGATGGCCCGGTACTCGGTCGGCGCCATGCAGAGCACGCTCACGGCCTCGCGCTCGAGAACGTCGAGCCGCTCCGCCGGGTCGAAGCGGGCGTCGTGGAGGAGGGCGGAGGCGCCGCGCAGCCACGGCGCGACGAACGCGTTGCGGGCCGACTTCGACCAGCCGCTCGCCGCGGTGCACCACGTCAGCTCGCCCTCGCGGGCCCCGAACCAGTGCTCGGCCTGCACGCGCTGGCCGGCCAAGTAGCGCTGGCCGTGGCGGATCGGCTTGGGCTCGCCGGCCGTGCCCGACGTGAACGTGATCAGCGCCGGGTCGTCGGGCCCGAGGTCGGCGGCGGGGGCGGGGTCGGCCTCGTAGAGCCGCCCGTCGGGGACCGTCAGGACCGGCCCGTCGAACCCGGTCGCCTCGACCGCCTCGAGGTCGCGCTCGTCGACCAGCACGAGCCGCGGCGAGACGGCGTCGACCCGGAGCCGCAGGTCGCGCGGGCGGAGCTGCTCGTTGCACGGCAGGGCGACGGCCCCGATCCGGAAGCACGCGACCATCGCGAGGACCCAGTCCGGCCGGTTCCCGACCACGGTCATCACCACGTCGCCGCGCCCGACGCCGCGCGCGAGGAGCGTCCCGGCGAGCCGGGACGAGCGGTCGGCGACCTCGCCGAACCCCAGGACCGAGCGCGAGCCGTCGCGGCCGAGCGCGACGAGCGCCGTGCGGTCCGCCGGCGCCGCCTCGACCACGTCTGTGGCGAAGTTCACGGTTCGCCCGCCCGCGGGTGCCGGCCGGCGGCCGGCCGGCCGTCTCCACGACCCGGCAAGAAGCGCTTCACGACCGGGGATCGTACGGGTCCGCCCACCGCGGCCGGCCCGCCCCGCGGCTCCCCGCGAACCGCTCGGGCGGGCGCGTCGGCGCTCCCGATCCTTGTGCCATTCGGCTCTAGCAAGCGGAATTCGCGTTTGAGGGCTAAAGCCGAGCGGGAATAGCGCCGAGGAGAAGTTCCGTTGCCGCCGTCTGCTACGGTGGCGCCCACGCCGAATCCGCCGCCTAGGCGGAGCGGGGGACCCAAGTTCCGGGGCGAATCTCCTCAGGGAGAGGCGCGAGCTCTTTCAGCGCCAGCCCGTCAGCTAACCCCGCAGGCGGACGAAAGAGAATGTCCAAGCGCGCACACACGATCCTGCTCGCCGCGTTCCTCGCGGCGCTCTGCCTCCTTCCGGGGACCGCCGTCGCGCAGTCCACCGGCGGGGCGCAGTACCAGCCGCCGCCCGAGAAGGCGACGATCGTCAACGGCAGGGCCGTCGCGCCGGCCAACGCGCCCGACGCCGTCCGCCGGATCATCGCCGCGGGCAACCGGATCGTCGAGAAGCCGTACCGCTACGGCGGCGGCCACGCGAAGTTCGCCGACACCGGCTACGACTGCTCCGGCACCGTGTCCTACGCCCTCCGCGGCGCGCGCCTGCTCGACCGGCCGCTGGACTCCTCGGACTTCATGAGCTGGGGCCAGCCGGGCAAGGGCCTCTGGGTCACCGTCTACACGAACCCGGGCCACGCCTACATGATCGTCGCCGGGCTCCGGCTCGACACCGGCTTCCGCGACGCCTACGGCCGCAAGCACGGCGCCAAGCCCGGCAGCGGCCCCCGCTGGGGCAGGCCGCGCCCGACCGACGGCTACACGGCTCGCCACCCGCTCGACCTCTAGAGCCGGCCCGCCGGGCCCACCCGGCACCGAACGTCCATTTCGCCACCGCATACGGGGGTCGAATGGACGTTCGCCCTCGGAGGTCGGTGCCCCGCGGGCTAGACTGATCCGCCCGTCCTAGCCGCCGACCAGGAGCCCGATTTGGCCGTCGCCACCACGTACCAGGACAAGACCGACGAGCAGCGCGCGATCACCGAGATGGTCCACCAGTTCGTGGACGAGCAGGTGATCCCGATCGCCGAGGAGCACGACCACGAGGACAAGTTCCCCGAGGCCGTCGTGGAGCAGATGAAGGAGCTCGGGCTGTTCGGCGTGACGATCCCGGAGGAGTACGGCGGGATGGGGCTCGACCTGACGACCTACGCGATGATCGTCGAGGAGCTCTCGCGCGGCTGGATCTCGATCTCGGGGATCGTGAACACGCACTTCATCGGCTCGTACCTGCTGATGAAGTTCGGGACCGACGACCAGAAGGAGCGGTTCCTGCCGCGCATGGCCACCGGCGAGGTCCGGGCCGCCTTCTCGCTCTCCGAGCCCGGGCTCGGCTCCGACGTGCAGGCGATCTCGACGCGCGCCAAGCAGGACGGCGACGGCTGGGTGATCAACGGGACCAAGATGTGGGTCACGAACGGGCTGATGTCCGGCGTGGTCTTCCTGCTCGCCAAGTCGGACCCCGACGCCGACCCGCCCTACCGCGGCATGACCTGCTTCCTCACCGAGAAGGAGCCGGGGGCCGCGGAGAACTCGGGCGACCACGCCGGGCTCACGATCCCGCCCAAGATCAAGAAGATGGGCTACAAGGGCGTCGAGTCGACGGAGCTGGTCTACGAGGACTACCGCTGCCCCGCCGAGAACGTGCTGGGCGGCGAGGAGGGCGTCGGCAACGGCTTCAAGTACATGATGGACGCGCTCGAGGTCGGCCGCGTGAACGTCGCCGCCCGCGGCGTCGGCATCGCGCAGCGCGCGCTCGAGCTGGCCCTCCGCTACTCGCAGGAGCGCTCGACGTTCGGCAAGCCGATCGCCCAGCACCAGGCGATCCAGTTCAAGCTCGCCGACATGGCCACGAAGGTCGAGGCGGCCCGGCTCCTCACGCTCAAGGCCGCGCGCATGAAGGACGCCGGGCAGCGCTCGGACCTCGAGGCCGGGATGGCGAAGCTGTTCGCCTCCGAGGCCGGCAAGGAGGTCGTGGAGGAGGCGTTCCGCATCCACGGCGGCTACGGCTACTCCAAGGAGTACGAGATCGAGCGGCTCTACCGCGACGCGCCGCTGCTCCTGATCGGGGAGGGCACCTCGGAGATCCAGCGGATGGTCATCGGCAAGAAGCTGCTCCAGCGGCACAAGATCTGAGCGCGCACCCGATCGTGTGCCCTCGGGGCCGCCATCAGCCGGAGGTGCTCGCCGCCGGCGGGCTCGTGTGCCGTGACGGCGAGCGCGGCGTCGAGGTTGCCGTCGTCCACCGGCCGAAGTACGACGACTGGAGCCTGCCGAAGGGCAAGCTCGACCCCGGCGAGGGCTTCGAGGACGCGGCGCTGCGGGAGGTGGAGGAGGAGACCGGGCTCCGCTGCCGGCTCGGCCGGGAGCTGGGCGAGGCGAGCTACCGCGACCGCCACGGTCGCCCGAAGCAGGTGCGCTACTGGGCGATGACCGCGATCGGCGGCGAGTTCGAGCCGAACCGCGAAGTCGACGAGCTCCGCTGGGTCCCCGTGCGGGAGGCGGGGGAGCTCCTGAGCTACGGGTTCGACCGCGAGCTCGTGGAGCGGCTCGGGTGACCGAGCGCCGCAACCCGCCGATCGAGGAGCTCTACGCCCGCCGCTGGCGGATCTGGGCCGTCGCCATGACCGGCCTCTTCATGGCGCTGATCGACATCACGATCGTGAACATCACGATCCCGACGCTCCAGCGCGAGCTCGACGCCGGAGTCGACACCGTCTCGTGGGTGCTGAACGCCTACAACATGGTGTTCGCGGTGGTGCTGGTCTCGATGGGCCGGCTCGCCGACCAGTTCGGCCGCAAGCGGTTCTTCCTGCTCGGCCTCGGGCTGTTCACGGTCGGCTCGCTCCTCTGCGGGCTCGCCGGCTCGATCGACGCGCTGATCGCGTTCCGCGTCGTCCAGGGGCTCGGCGCCGGTGTGCTGGCCCCGCTCGCGCTGGCCCTCACCACGCTGATCTTCCCGCCGCAGCAGCGCGGGCTCGGGATCGCGCTGCTGGCCGTGGTGGCCAACGTCGCCGCCGCGATCGGCCCGCCGCTGGGCGGCCTGCTCCTCGAGGTGGCGAGCTGGCACTGGATCTTCCTCGTGAACGTCCCGATCGGCATGGCCGGGATCGCGATGGCGTACCGCGTGATGCCCGAGACCTACGACGTCGAGGCGGGCCGGCGGATCGACCTGGTGGGGATGGCGCTCCTCGGCGGCTCGGTCTTCGCGCTCACCTACGCGCTCGTCGAGGGCAACGACCGCGGCTGGGGCTCGACGGCGATCGTCGGCCTGTTCGCCGCGTCCGCGGTCCTGGCCGCCGGGTTCGCCCTCTCGCAGCGCTACGGCCGCTACCCGATGCTCACCCGCGGGCTCGTCCGCAACCGCCAGTTCGTGGGCGCGAGCGTCGCCTTCGTCCTGTTCGGGGTCGGGGTGATGGGCCAGCTGTTCATGATGGTGCTGCTCCTCACCGACCTGTGGGGCTACTCCCAGCTCGAGGCGGCGTTCGCGATCGCGCCGATCCCGTTCCTCGGCCTCTTGGTCGCGCCGCTGGTGGGCCGGCTGGCCGACCGCGTGCCGCCGCGCGTCCTCGGCATCCCGGCCATGCTCGGGATGGCCGGCGGGCTCGTGTGGCTCGCGTCGGCCCCGGCCGAGCCGCACTACCTCCACGTGCTGCCGGCGCTCGTGCTGACCGGCGCCTCGATGGGCGCGGGCTTCCCGGCGATCAACGTCGGGGCGATGGCGGCCGTCCGCGGGCCGGAGCTCGGCCTCGGCTCGGGGATCGTGAACATGTCGCGGCAGATCGGGTTCTCGGTCGGCGTGGCGCTGCTCGTGGCGGTGTTCACGGGGGCGATCGACGACAACGTGGGGGAGGCCCGCGCGACGGCGGCCCGCGAGACCGCCGCCGCCGGCTACGCGCCGGGCGCCCGCGAGGGGCTGCTTCGGCGAGCGTTCACGAACCCGGCGGAGGACGGCCACCGGCAGCTCGATCCGCACAACGCCGTCGAGCGCCGCGTCGAGCGGCTCGCCGACGGCGCCGCGCGCGACGCGTTCGCCTCCGCGTTCCGGGTGGCGGGGCTCTGCGTCCTCCTCAGCGTGCCGTTCGCCCTCCTGATGCGCAGGCGGCCGTCGGACGCTCGCGGGGCGAGCTAGGCTCCCGGGCGATGAGCACCGCCGACACCCGTGCGCTGATCGAGAAGGCGGTCGGGCAGTTCCAGGAGGAGGTGCCGGCGCTCAGGCAGCTGAAGCTCGTGATCCGGCTGGAGCTGCGAGCCCGCGGCGGCGACGCCCCGGTGTGGCGGGTCGAGCTGCCCGGGCCCAGGGTCTCCCGGGACCCGGCCGGCGACGCCCGGGTCGAGATCGCCGTGCCGCGCTCGCACTTCAACGAGCTGGTCGAGGACGGCCGCCTCAAGCACTGGGTCGACGCGCACGAGAAGGGCCACGTGAGCGTGGCCGGCGACGCCGCGGTGGTCAAGCTGGTCGGCAACGTGATCCAGCGCAGGCTCGCCCGCGCCGGGTCACGCTAGGCGCCGGCCGACGGCCGGCCTACTCGCCGCGCTCGAGCGCCGTGCCGTCGTACAGCTTGCGGACCCGCAGCTTGCCCGGCGGGGCCTCGCGGATGCAGAGCTCGCAGAGGACGCACTCGTCGAGGTTCTCCTCGACCACGTCGACGCGGCCCTCGCGCGCCGCGTAGATGTCCACCGGGCAGGCGTCCTCGAGCCGCTTGGCCAGGTCGGCGTCGCCCGCGATCGAGTCGTCCAGCTCGACGTCGATGAAGATGCCGGGCATCAGCCGCCTCGCTCCGGGGTGGGGTCGGGCGCGGGGCTCACGCGGCCAGCCGCTCCCGCATCAGGTCCGGGATCTCGGAGATCCCCTCGGCCACGGCGATGCCGGCCGACGCCAGCCGGGCGATCTTCTCGCTGGCCGTGTCCGCCTTGCCCTCGACGATCGTGCCGGCGTGGCCGAAGCTCATGCCGGGCATCTCGTCCATGAAGCGGCCCGCCATGAACGCGACGATCGGCAGCCGCGACCCGTTCTCCGTGACCCAGCGCGCCAGCTCGGCCTCCATGCGGCCGCCCGGCTCGGAGTAGATCACGATGCCCTCGGTCTGCTCGTCGGCCTCGAACAGCGGCATCAGCTCCGCGTAGGTCGAGCCGATGATCGCGTCGCCGCCGATCGAGATCGCGGTCGAGACGCCGAGGCCGGCGGCGGTCAGCGTCGAGGAGATCTCGGTGGTCATCCCGCCGCTGCGCGACATCACGCCGATCCTGCCGGGTTGGTACGCCTTCTGGGCGTCGCGCGCGGGGCCTCCGATCCCGCCCATCTTCGCCACGCCGGGACGGATGATGCCGAGGCAGTTCGGCCCGATGATGCGAGCGCCGCGGAGCCCGGCCAGCTCGACCATCTGCGCCACGTCGTAGCGCGGGATCCGCTCGGTGACGATCACGATCAGCCGGATGCCGGCCTCGATCGCCTCGAACACGGCGTCGCGGGTGAAGGCGGGGGGGACGGTGACGACGGACCCGTCCGGCACGCTGCCGACCTCGTCCACGAGCTGGGCCACGGAGTCGTAGACGGGGACGCCGTGGACCTCGCGCCCCCGGCGGCCGGGGGTGACGCCCCCGACGATCCGGGAGCCGTAGTCGAGGCACTCCCGGGTCAGGTTCACCGCCTCGCGGCCGGTGATGCCCTGGACGATGAACGTCGTGTCCCGGTCGATCAGGTGCGATGCGCCGCTCACGCCGCGGTCCCCTCGGCGGCGACCCCGATCTTCTCGACCGCCCGCTTGGCGGCCTCGTGCATCGACACGGAGCGGTCGTAGTACTCGACGCCGTACTTCTCGAGGATCTTGAAGCCCTCCTCCTCCCAGGCGCCCGGGATGCGGAAGACGGCGACCTTCTCGGCCGGGTCGTGGCCCAGCTCGAGGCAGGCCTTGATCACGCCGCGGGCCACGATGTCGACGCGGGTGTTCGAGACGATCGACATCATCACGGCGATCTTCTCGACGCCCGGCTTCTGGAGGACCAGCTTGGTGAGGTTGCAGGCCTTGGAGACGCTCGGGTTGCCGCCGATCTCGCAGTAGTTCGCGGGCCGGCCGCCGTGGCCCCGGACCGCGTCGAACAGCGTCAGCGAGCCGCCGCCCGCGCCGATCACGAGGCCGAGGTTGCCGTCGAACTCGGTCACGTTGCCGGCCACGCCGCGGTGGTCGACGGCGTCGATCTGCTCGCCCTTGATCTCGAAGTCGGTCGGCTCGCGGGCCTCGCGCGTCTCCTCGTCGCCGATCCCCAGCTCGGCCAGCAGCTCCTTCTGCCGCGGGCGGGCCTCGTTCTCCATGTCCATGTGGGCGTCGACCGCCGCGAACGAGCCGTCCTCGAGCTTGGCGAGCGGGTTGATCTCGGCCAGCGTCATGTCGTACTTCACGAACAGCCGGGCCAGCTTGGAGAGGATCGGCGTGAGGCGGTTCAGGTCCGAGCCGGTGATGCCGACCGAGGCGATCGCGTCCTTCGCCCGGAAGTCCATGTGGGGGAGGACGGTGGAGAAGTGCCCGCGGCCGATCCGGTCCGGATGCTGTTCGGCGACCTCCTCGATGTCGATCCCTCCCATGTCGCTGAAGACGAACGTGGGGAGCTTCCGTACGCCGTCGTAGATGACGCCGGCGTAGTACTCCTGCGCGATCGGGGCCTTCTCGGCGATCAGCACCCCGCGCGGCATGTGGCCGTTGATCTCGAGCTGGAGGATGTCCCGGGCGTGGGCCTCGGCCTCCTCGGGCGTGTCGGCGAACTTCACGCCGCCGGCCTTCATCCGGCCGCCGGTGAGGACCTGCGACTTGATGACGACGGGGCCGCCGATGTCGGCGGCCACCCGCTTGGCCTCCTCGGCGCTCGTGGCGAAGCCGTGTCCGGCCAGCGGGATGCCCTCCCTGGCCAGGATCTGGCGCGACTCGTACTCGAAGAACCTCATGCGGCGGCGCGGAACCCTATCGGGCTACAGCTCGTAGGCCTCGGCCAGCTCAGGGTCCTTCTTGGCGAGCATCTCGGCGAGCGAGACCATCACCTTGCACTGCTTCCAGGTGGCGTCGTCCTGCATCTTGCCGTCGATCATGTGGACGCCGCGGCCGTCGGGGATCGCCTCCAGCACCTTCTTGGCGAACAGGACCTCGTCCGCCGGCGGGCTGAACACCCGCTTGGCGATCTCGATCTGGGCCGGGTGCAGCGACCAGGCGCCGACGCACCCCAGCAGGAACGCCGCCCGGAACTGCGTCTCGCAGCCGCGGGTGTCCTTGATGTCCCCGTACGGGCCGTAGAAGGGGAGGATGCCGGCGGACGTGCAGGCGTCCACCATGCGGGCGATCGAGTAGTGCCACGGGTCCTGCTGGGCCGTCGGGCGCGGGGCGTCCGGGTCGTCGGGGCTCGGGTCCTCGATCACGCGGTAGGCGGGGTGCCCGCCGCCGACGCGGGTGGTCTTCATGCGCCGGAACGCGGCGAGGTCGGCCGGGCCGAAGCTCATGCCCTGCATGCGCGGGCTGGCGGTGGCGATCTCCTCCAGGTTCACCACGCCGAGCGAGGTCTCGAGGATGGCGTGGACGAGCAGCGGCCGCTCCAGGCCGGCCTTGGCCTCGAGCTGGGCCAGCAGGCGGTCGACGTAGTGGATGTCCCACGGCCCCTCGACCTTGGGGACCATGATCACGTCGAGCTTGTGGCCGATCTCGGTGACGAGCGCGGTCAGGTCGTCGAGGACCCACGGGCTCTCGAGGCTGTTGACCCGCGTCCAGAGCTGGGTGTCGCCGAAGTCGACCTCCTTCGCGACCCGGACGAGCCCGTCGCGGGCCGCCTCCTTGCGGTCCGCCGGGATCGCGTCCTCCAGGTTCCCGAGCAGGACGTCGGCCTGCTTGGCCATGTCCGGGACCTTCGCGGCCATCTTCTCGTTGCTCGCGTCGAAGAAGTGGATCATCCGCGAGGGCCTGAACGGGATCTCGCGGGCCGGGTCGGGCGCGCCCAGGGCGAGCGGCTTGAAGAAGTCGC
Organism: Thermoleophilaceae bacterium; assembly: GCA_036389295.1. GTDB lineage: Bacteria > Actinomycetota > Thermoleophilia > Solirubrobacterales > Thermoleophilaceae > AC-37. Next base: position 32,965 of record DASVQB010000004.1, read on the forward strand.
GGGGGTTCCTCACGGCGCGGAAAATCTAGCGTGGGCCGTCGCGTCCGCTCCGTCGCGGGCCGGCCGCCGCGGCGCGCCGGCTAGGATCGTCCGCACCCATGGACCACAAGCTCGACACCGATCAGGCGACCCGGGAGGCCTCCGGCGCCCGCCAGTACGGCCGCTACCTCGAGGAGTTCGAGGTCGGCGCCGTCTACAAGCACTGGCCGGCCAAGACCGTCACCGAGTCGGACGACCACCTGTTCTGCCTGATCACGATGAACCACCACCCGCTGCACGTCAACGACGTCTACGCGGCCGGGTCGCAGCAGGGCCGCAACGTCGTCGTGGGCCCGCTCGTCTACTCGCTGATGCTCGGCATGTCCGTCGGCGACGTGTCCGGCAAGGCGATCGCCAACCTCGCGACCGAGGAGCTCTCGCACCCGGCGCCGGTCTTCCACGGCGACACCCTGTTCGTCGAGAGCGAGGTGCTCGAGGTGCGGCCCTCGAAGTCGAAGCCCGACCGCGGGATCGTGAAGGTGAAGACCGACTGCTACAAGCAGGACGGCACGCTCGTCGCGACCTTCAAGCGCTCGGTGCTGGTGCCGAAGCGGCCGGCGGGCGTCGACGCCTCCTCGGACGGCGCAGGCGCCGAGCGGTCCGAGCTCGCGCACAACCCGGACGGTTGAGCCGGGCGACCGGGCCGCGCCGGGCGACCGGGCCGCGCCGGGCGACGGGGCCGCGCCGGGCGACGGGGCCGCGCCGGGCGACGCGGTCGCGCCGCGGGTGACCGGGCCGCGCCGCTACGCGGTGCTCCGGGGCAAGATCGCGCCCAGGGGGCGAAAGGGCTTCGAATCCGGCCTCCCCGGTGGTACGGTGGGCATGCACGGAAGCATGCGAGAGGGGAACGAAGTGGACGAGCGTGAGCAGGCACCCCTGGGTGGAGGCGAGCACGAGCTGGCCTCGGAGGTGTCCGAGCGGATCCGCGCGATCATCAGCTCGGCGGAGGCGGCCGCGAACGCGCTGCGGCACGAGGCCGAGCAGCGTGCGCAGGTCCGGCGCCGGGTGGCCGAGGAGGAGGCGAGGCGCGTCCTGGACGACGCCAGGCGCGAGGCCGCGGAGCTCCTCGCCGAGCGCGTCCGCCGCATCGCGGAGCTGAGCGACGCGGTGGTGGAGCGCGGCGAGCGCATAATCGTGCAGCTCGACCAGGCCGACGACGTGCGCCGCAAGCTCGAGGGCCTCGCCGGGGCGCTCGGCGAGACGGCCGAGCGGCTGGCCGCGGAGCTGTCCGAGGGCGGCGTGCGGCCGTCCGAGGGCGACGAGCCGGCGCTGGCCGAGGCGGACGAGCCCACGGCGGCGGCCGAGCCGGCGGCAGGCGAGCCGGCGACGGCGATGGACGAGCCCGAGGCGGTGACTTCGGACGAGCCAACGGCGGCGGCGGACGAGCCCGCGGCTTCGGACGAGCCCGCGGCGGCTTCGCCCGCGGCGGCGGCTTCGGACGAGCACGCGCCGGCGGCGGACGAGGTCGCCCCCGCCGAGGACTCCGAGCCGGACGGGCCCGTCGCAGTCGCGGACGAGCCCACAGCGGCCGACGAGCCCACCGGCGGCACCGCCGAGCGGACGCCGGTCGTGCGCCTGGCCGACGAGCTCGCCGCGGCCGACCCGGTCGACGACGGCGCCGACCGCGGCGCCCCCGACGAGCAGCTCGGCGCGCGGCTCGTGGCGCTCCAGATGGCGGTCGCGGGCGGGAACCGCGGCGAGGTCGAGGCGCACCTGCGCCGCAACTTCGACGTGAGCGACCTCGGCGCGATCCTCGACGACGTTTTCGGGCACGGCACGGACGCCGCCCAGCAGGTCGGCCAGGCCGGCCCCGCCGCGTAGCTTCGCTGAAGGGTTTACGGACCCATAGGGCGGTAAATCCTTCAGCGAGCGTCGAGAGGGGCGCCTACCGCTCGCCGGCGACCGAGCGGCGCACGGTGCGGTCCGCGCCCGGCGGCCCCGACGCGGTGACCGCCAGCGCGACCTTGCCCTGGACCTCGTCCGCGTCCACCCGGCTCGGGACCCGGATCGCGAGGTGCACGGTCCCGGGCCCGGCCAGCACGCGGCGCGCGCTGCGAACGCGCACGGGCTTCGAGCCGCGCAGCCGGACCGTCGCCCGCGCCAGGACCCGGCACGGCCGGTCGCACGCCGCGTCGAGCTCGACCGTCCGCTCGCGGAGGTCGGCGCCCTCCCCGCTCACGGTCAGCCGCGGCGGGCAGACCGGCCTCCCGAAGGCGGGGTCCCCGATCACCTGGACCCGGTGGTTGTCCTCGTCGGTCACGTACACGTTCCCCACGCAGTCGGTCGCGACGTTGTAGGGGTGCTCGAACTCGAGCGGGCCGTCGCCGGCCGTGCCGTCGCCCCCGTTCGCGCCGAAGAACCGGACGAAGTCGCCCGACGTGGTCATCCAGACGACGCGGTCGTTGTTCGTGTCCGCGACCCAGAGGCCGCCGCGGGGGTCGACCGCGGTCCCGTACGGAAGCGCGAACGCGCCCGGCTCGGTCCCGGCCTGGTCGTAGCCGCCGCCGTTGCGGCCGAACACCGCCAGCACGGTGCCGTCGTTCGCGAGCTTCTGGATGCGGTGGTTCGCATCGTCGGCGACGTAGACGTTGCCGGTGGCGTCCGTCGACAGCCCGCGCGGCGAGTTGAACTCGCCCGGCGCGCCGCCGAGCGTCCCGTCGCCCCCGTTCGCCCCGAACCGGCCCAGGAAGCGCCCGCGGGCGGTGAACTTCTGGACGCGCTTGTTCTCGTGGTCCGCGACCCAGACGTTGCCGAACGGGTCGAGCGTCAGGTCGCGCGGCTGGTCGAACTCGCCGTCGCCGCGGCCGGCGGTGCCGTCGCCGCCGTTCCGCCCCCACATCCGGAGCAGCCGCCCCGCCGGCGAGAACACCTGGATCCGGTGGTTGTGGGTGTCGGCCACGTAGATGTTCCCGAGCCCGTCCACGTCCACGTCGTAGGGCAGGTTGAAGCGCCCCGGCGCCGCGCTGCGGTGCCTGCGGGGGAGGGCGGCGAACGGCCGCGGCGTGCCGTCGTTCGCGAACCGCAGGATCCGGTTGTTGTCGCGGTCGGCGACCCAGATCGTGCCCGCGTCGTCGACCGCTATGCCGTCCGGGAGCGCGAACTGCCCCGGTCCGGCGCCCTCGGAGCCGAAGGCGCGCAGGAAGCCGGTCTCCGCCCGCGCGGCGGGGGCGGCGAGCACGAGGAGGAGGGCTGCGAAGAGGGAGGCGACCGTCGGGCGCGGCATGGGCGGCCCGCCACGCTACTAGGGTCTCGCCTCGTGGACGAGCATCCCTTCCGCGCAGCGTGGCGAACGCGCGACGTCGAGGCCTGGGCCGCCGCGCTCGCCCCCGGCGTCGAGCTGCGCTCCCCGATCCTCACGGAGCCGTTCCGGGGCCGGGAGGCGGTCGCCGAGCTCTACGCCGTCCTGTTCGAGGCGATCGGCGAGATGACGTTCACGGACGAGCTCGAGAGCGTCGGGACGCACGCGTTCTTCTGGCACGCCGACGTCCGCGGCCGGCGGGTCGAGGGCGCCGACATCCTGCGCACCGACGACCGCGGCCAGATCGTCCACATAGCCGTGATGATCCGCCCGCTCGTGGACATCGCCGAGTTCGCCGCGGCGGTCGCCCCGCCGCTGGCGGCCAGGCGCGGGCGCCTCCGCGCCGCGCCGCTGCGGCCGCTGATCCTCCTGCTGAGGGGCGTCCTGGGCCTCGCGGACCGGGTCGCCTCACGGGTCGCGCGGGCCGGCTGAGCCGCCCGCCGGTCGCGGCCGCGCCTACTAGGGGCCCTTGCCGGCGTCGAAGTGGCCCTTGACCTGGGCGGCCGTGAGGACCTTGCCGTAGACGGCCACGTCGTCGATCACGCCGGCGAAGAACTCGCTCGCGCCGTCCCAGGAGGCCATGAACAGGTCCGAGCCGAAGATCGTCGCCGGGCCGGAGAGCGCCTGGCTCGCCACCTGCACGCCGTTCAGGTAGAGCCGCTGCGTCGCGCCGTCGTGCGTGCCGACCACGTGGTAGGTCGCGCCCGCGATCACCGCGCCGGACGGGGCCTGGAGCCGCCGCCGGACGCCGTTCTGGATGACGGTGAACTCGAGCCGCCCGGCGTTGAACTGGATCGAGTAGGCCTCCGGCTTCGTGACCACCGAGGCGAAGCCGACCGACGGGACCGTGGTCGGCTTGATCCAGGTCTCGAGCGTGATGGCCGAGGACAGCGCCAGCGAGGACGAGTTCGGGACGCGCACCCGGTCGTCGACCCCGTCGGTCCGGAGGGCGCGGTTCTGGGCGTCCGTCGCAAGCAGGCTCAGCTGGCCCAGGGCGGGGGCGCCGACGAAGGTGCCGTTGTTGGCGACCTTCTGGTCGCTCGCCACCGTGCCCGCGGTCTCGCCGAGCCGCCAGTAGCTGATCGGCCCGTCGGCCAGCACGAGCTGCGAGTAGCTCTGCGCCGGCGGCGGGTCGAGCGTCCGCGCGCTGACCGCGTTCGAGTACGCGGACGACGTGCTGGAGGCGATCGCCTTGACCCGGTACCAGTAGGTGGTCGAGGCCGACAGCCCCGAGTCGGAGAAGCTCGTGGTGCCGGCCGCGAGGGTCCGCGCGACGGGCGCGGCGAAGGTCGAGTCGGCGCTCCGCTCGAGCACGAAGCCGGTCTCGTTGGTCGAGTTGTCGGTCCAGCGCAGGTCGATCGCGGACGGCGAGGCGGCGCTCGCGGTCAGGCCGGACGGGGCCGCCACCGAGGCCGGCGGCTGCGTGCTCCCCGCGGCGGCGTCGTAGTGCGCCTTCACGCGGGCGGCGGACAGCACGCCGCGGTAGACCGCGACCTCGTCGAGCGTGCCGCGCAGGAACTCGTCGCCGCCGGACCAGGACCCCATGTAGAGCGCGGCCGAGCTGGTGCTCGCGCTGCCGGCCAGCGCGGCCGACGCGACCTGGACGCCGTTCAGGTAGAGCCGCTGGGTCGTGCCGTCGAAGGTCCCCACCACGTGGTAGGCCTGTCCCGCCACGACCGCCCCGCTCGGGGCCTGGAGCCGCTTGCGGTCGCCGCCCTGGATCACGGTCAGCTCCAGCCGCGGTCCGTTGAACTGGAGCGTGTAGGCCTCGGGCTTGGTGACGATCGACGCGAAGCTGCCCGCTGCGGGCAGGGCCGCCGGCTTGATCCACGCCTCGACGGTGATCGCGTTCGTCAGGTCGAGCGACGACGAGGCGGGCACGCGCACGTGGTCGTTCGTCCCGTCGAGCCCGACCGCCTTGTCGGACTCGCCGGGGAGGAGGCCGGCCGAGCCGAGCGTGGGAGCGTTCACGTAGGTGCCGTTCGCGGCGCCGCGCTGGTCGAGCGCGGTCGTGCCGCTCGTGTCGCCGAGCCGCCAGTAGCCGACCGGGCTGTCGGTCAGGACCGCCTGCGCGTACGCGGAGCTCGACGGGCCGACCAGCTCGATCGTGTCGGTCTCGCTGGTCGACCAGTTGCCCGCCTTGTCGTGGAACTGCGCGTACACGCGCTTGGTCCCGGCGGTCGCGTTGCCGCCGTAGGTCGGGTTGGCCAGGTCCCAGCCGATCGACTGGGCGGTGGAGTCGACGCCCGTGTAGCCGAACGTCTGCCAGGCGCTCCCGTCGTTCGAGAGCCGCACCTGGTCGACGCCAGCGATGTCGTCGCGGCCGAGAACCTTCACGGTCACGCGCGAGCTGGTGGTCTGCGCGTCGACGTCGTTGATCGAGACCGTGCCGGTCGGCCGCGCGCCGTCGATCAGCTTGCCGGCCGAGACCGAGAAGTTGGTGATGCCCTCGTTGGCGGTCGTGCTCTCGCGCGAGGCGTCGGCCTTGCCGGGGCTCTCGGTGATCAGGTTGTTCGGGTCGGTGACCGAGCGCAGCACGTACTGGCCGTCGGCCAGCGTCGACTGGTTCAGGTCGATCCACTGCTCCGAGCGCCAGTAGTCGTAGGTGTCGCCCCAGCCGACGGAGATCCCCTGCTGGATCACGTTCGACGCGTCCGGGTAGCAGCCGCTCGACGGGAACACGGCGGGGTACGGGGTCCCCGGCAGGGTCGTGATGAACTCCTCGTCCATGATGCAGCTCGTGGTCTTCGTGCCGATCTGGTCCGGCGCGCCGTTCGAGCCGCCGCTCGCCTTCCAGGCGTCGTAGTCCGCCTTCTTCCAGAGCTGGTAGCGGCCCCAGTTGTCGAAGTGGTAGTGCTGGTGCGCGGCGTGCCAGTAGAGCTTGCCCACGGCGTAGTCGGTGAACGTGCCGTCGCCGTTGAACACGCGCTGGTAGGCGGGCCCCTCCTTGGTGGTGGGGTTGATAACGGCGCGTACCACGAGCTTGCCCGGCCCGGCGTTCCAGACCGTGTTGCTGAACCGCAGGACGTTGTGCATCGTGCCCGCGCCGTCGGGGCTGACGTCGGCGCGGTCGAGCCGCAGGCTGCGCGGCGGGAGCGTCCTCAGGTCGGGCTCCATGGCGGTCGCGGCCATGGCCGCGGACGCGTCGAGGAGCGACGTCAGCGCGACCGCGGCCAGCAGGGCCAGGGTCGAGAGGCGGCGCAGGGAGAGGCGTCCGACGTCCTTGTCGCGCGGGGGCACCTCCTTTCTGTACCAGCAGGCGGACCGGGGGTCAAGCCCGGCTGGACGTGCGTACTAGGTTCCGACGGCGGCCCGGCGCGTCCCGGAGGCCTTGAACGACTTCTTGCGGCCTCCGGCCCTGCGCGTGACGCGCGCCGAGTAGCGCCACCACGGGGTCCCCGCGCGCAGCGTGTAGCCGATCGAGACGCTGCCCGCGTACAGGCTCCGGCCCCGGCGCCAGGCGAGGCTGCAGCGGGCGTGGGTGCGGTCCGTCACCGCGCACGAGCGCACCGAGCGCGACGGGGCGCGCCAGAAGCGGTCGCGCGTGACGATGCGGGCGTAGAGGATCGCCTGGCGGCGCGAGAGCGACGGGACCGTCGGCGTGCTGCCGGGGATGCTCTCCTGACTTCCGCCGGGGCCGCCGGGGCCCGGCCCGGGATCGCTGAACGGGCCGGTCTCGGCGTCGGGGGCGAGCCAGTCGGACGGGGGGTGCCAGATCGGCTCGTCGCTGCCGGTGCCGCAGCGGGCGCCGACCTCGCAGACGTCGAGGGTCCTCACCTCGGGCGCTCCGCCCGGCCCGTCCGGGTAGGAGATCTCCACGAGCCGCGAGGCGGTGTTGTTCTCGAAGGTCCTCTCGCGCAGCAGGTGGTCGGGGTTCACCCGGTGGACCACGTCGTAGCGGCCCGCGGGCACGCCGGTGACGTCGATGTACTGGCCCTCCCGCAGCGGCTCGTAGACGTCGCCCCAGCCGACCGAGATCCCGGCGTCCGAGTCGAGCCGGTCCGCCTCGCTCACGTGGCACCACTCCGTGAACGCGGGGCCGGCCGGCTCGTTCGGCAGGCTCTGGCCCGGGTCGGTCTCGTAGCGGTCGCCGAGGCAGAAGCCGCGCTTCGAGTCCGGCCGCACCAGCCCGTACGGGCTCTCGGCGGACCGCAGCTCGTAGGTCTCGAAGCGCATGAAGTGCCAGTGGCGGTGGCTCGGGTCGGCGACGTACTGCATCTCCCCGACGTCCTCGAACGCCACGGCCGTCCCGTCCATCTGGTCCACGACCTGCCTGGTCCGCATGCCGGGCACGGAGGTGTCGTCGCGGTGCCCGAGCAGGCGGGCGGGGCCGTCGCCGACGTTGTCCACGGCCGAGAAGAATCCGAGGCGGTAGTGCGTCTCGCCGCCCTCGACGACCGGCTCGACGGTCAGGTCCCAGGGAGCCTCCTGGTCGAAGTCCGGAAGCAGCATCAGCGCCGCGCCGGCCGGCGCCGCGCCGAGGGTCAGGGCGGCCGCCGCGGTGGCGGCGGCGATCGCGAGTCTCGTCCTCAGGCGGCCCACCGGATTCCTATCGGTCGCCCGCCGCCGCTCCAAGAGGGGGCGGGCCGGCGCTCGGCGCCGCTCAGCGGCTGCGGACCGAGCGCCAGCGGCGCCTGCGCGGCGCCGGCGGGTCCGGGCGCGGCGGCAGGGGGCGGCCGGCCACCACCGCGCGGGGCACGTCGCGCGTGAAGTAGTCCGCTTGCTCGGCGATCCCGGGCAGCTCGGCCTCCATGGCCTCGAAGGCGTACCGCAGCCGAGGCGGGCGGTGCACGTCGTCGTGCGCGTCGGAGGCGACGAGGTCGACGAGCCCGTCGCGGAACAGGCGCGTGGCGAGCTCCTGCGAGCGGGTGCCGAACCGCCCCGCCATCGACCCGGCGCTGACCGCGCAGAGCGCTCCCGCCGAGAGCAGCCGCTCGAGCCGCTTCGGGTCGTCGCGGAACGTGTGCGAGCGCTCGGGGTGCGCGAGGATCGGCCGGAACCCCTCGACCTCCACGTCGAAGATCGCCCGGTCGACGTACGAGGCGCCGCTGGCGTACGGGCTCTCCAGCAGCAGGTACGGGCCGCCCGCGATCGCGAGCCCGGCGAGCTCCCCGCGCGAGAGGCCGTCGGCCTTGTCGATCGCCACCTCAGCCCCCGACAGGACCGCGAGCTTGACCTTCCCGCGCGCGAGGGCGACGTTGAGGGCGCCCACGCTCTGGGCCAGCCTGCTCGAGTCGATCGAGTACTCGTGGTTCAGGTGCGGCGTGGCGACGATCGCCTCGATGCCCTCCTCGACCGCGACGTCCGCCATCCGCAGGCTCGCCTCGAGGTCGGCGGGCCCGTCGTCGACGCCCGGCAGGATGTGGCAGTGGAGGTCGATCACCGCTGCCACAGTATGGGAGGCCCGGCGGCGGCGCCGCCGAGCGTCCGACGCGGCGCTATACCATTCGCCGCCGATGCGGAACCAGACGCCGCTCTCCGTCATGTGGCGAAGGAAGGGCGTGATCCTCGCCACCTTCCTGACGTTCGTGGTCGTCACCGCCGTCGTGTCGAAGACGCTCGACAAGGTCTACTCGACGCACGCCACGCTGCTGATCACCCTGCCCGCGGACCAGCAGACGTTCGACAGCGTGCAGGCCAGCCAGGCGCTCGCCCGCTCGTACGCGGACATCATCGACAGCCCGAACATCGCTCAGCGCGTGGCCAACCGCCTGGGCGGCGACCTGACCAAGCAGCAGGTCCTCGACCGGGCGAGCTTCGAGCCCGTGTCGGAGACCCAGCTGCTCGAGATCAACGCCGAGGACAAGGACCCGTCGCAGGCGAAGCAGATCGCGGACACCTACGCGACGGTGTTCATCGACTACGCGCGGCAGAACCTCGCGGAGACCACGAAGGCCACGATCTCGCTCGCCGACGCCGCCCCGCGGCCGACCAGCGCGGCGCGGCCCAAGCCCACCCTCTACACGCTGATCGCGGCGATCCTGGGCCTCGCGCTCGGCATCGCGCTGGCGTTCCTGCGCGAGCGGATCGACCACCGCCTGCGCAGCTCCGAGGACGTCGAGCTGCGGTTCGACCGGTCGGTGCTCGGCCGGGTCCCGCGCCGCGGCCGCACCGACGCGTCCGTCACGGCCTTCCGCGAGGCGTTCCGCATCCTGCGCACGAACCTCCAGTTCGCCGCCGGCGGCGAGCGGCTGCGGTCGATCGCGATCACCAGCGGCAGCGAGGGCGAGGGCAAGACCACCACCGCCGTGCAGCTCGCGATCGCGAGCGCCGAGCTCGGCCACAGCGTGATCCTCATCGAGGCCGACTTCCGCCGCCCCGCGCTCCAGCCGGAGCTCGTCCCCGACCAGCGCGAGCCGCTCCGCCCCGGCCTCAGCAACTACATCGTCGAGGCAGCCGACCTCGACGAGGTCGTGTTCCCGACCGGGCGGCCGAACATCGACCTCGTGCCGTCCGGGCCGCTGCCGCCGAGCCCCTCGGCTCTGCTCGAGTCGCGCCGCGCGCGCGACCTCGTCGGCTCCCTGCTCGAGCAGGCCGACCTCGTGATCGTCGACTGCCCGCCGCTCGCCATCGGCGCGGACGCGTCGGTGATCTCGAGCTGGGTCGACGGCGTGGTCGTGGTCGTCGACCTGGCCAGCTCGACCGACCGCTCGGTGATCGGCGGCCTGCGCCAGCTCGAGGCGGTGCAGGCGCGCACCCTCGGCCTCGTGCTGAACCGCGACCGCGAGGCGGAGCCGAGCTCCTACGGCTACTACATGGACGCCGCGACCGGCGCCGGGGCGTCGGCCGCGCGCTGACCCCGCCGGGCCCGGTCGGCCAGGCCGGTCAGCAGGCCGGCCAGCAGGAAGAAAGTGCCGGTCAGGATGTTCGTGCGGATCTGCGCCGACGTGAGCCCCTGGACCATGAAGCCGAGCAGCGACGCGGCCATCCCGAGCGCCAGGGCGTAGGCGAGCCGGTCGGGCGTGGCGACCGCCCTGACCGCGCGCACGGCGAGCTGGCCGACGAAGAACAGGAAGCCGGCGAGGCCGATGAGGCCGGTCTCCGCGGCCAGGCTGAGCGGGATGCTGTGCGCGTTCTCGAGCGGCTCGCCGAACTCGACCAGGCCGCGGCGCTCGGAGGCGTGGACGAACTGGTTCAGCCCGAGGCCGAAGAACGGGTGCTGGATCGCCTCGTCGAGGGCGGCCTCGTATATCTGGGGCCGCCGGCTCTCCTGCGTCGGGTGCTCGATCGTGGCCAGCCGCTCCTCGACGGTCCCGAAGTAGTCCGACTTGGTGACCGGGTTCAGGTTGGTGGCGGTGAGCACGACGAACGCGGCCACGACGACCACGACCGCCCAGCGGACGCGCCGCCAGCCCATGAGCAGGAGCATCCCGACCACGAACGCGGCTGTGGCGCCGCGCGAGAGTGAGAACGTGAGCCCGGCCAGCGCCCCGAAGGCGAACGGGAGCAGCCAGGCGTGGCGGCGGAAGTCGGCCAGCAGCATCGCGACGGCGGGCAGCAGCGCGAGCTGGAGCAGCGAGGCGAAGTAGTTGGCGTCGGCGAAGCTGCCCACGGCGCGTCCGCTCGCGATCGCGCCGCCCGCGAAGATCTGCGCGTTGCCCGCCTGGAGGTACTTCACGGCCCCGAGGGCGCCGAGGACCCCCGCGCCGACCGCCAGCGCGGACAGGACGATCCTCACCTCGTTCCTGTCGAACGTCTGCGCCTGGAGGAACACGCAGTAGAAGAGCACCCAGAGCGTGAGGACGCGGGCCACCGGCGCGGGTTCCTCCGCGACGGCGATCCCGACCGCCGCGGTGGCCAGCAGCGCGAGGACCGGGGCGTCGCGGAGGGACGGCGTCGCGACGTCCTCCCGCCGCAGCAGCGCGCGGAGGACGTAGCCGGCGCCGACGAACGCGAGCGCCGCCTCTGACGGCGAGAGGGCCCCGGTCGGCAGCTTGAAGTCGAGCGCCTCGAGCGGCGCGGCGGCCAGGCCGGCCGCGACGCCCCAGGCCGGCCGCTCGAAGGTCAGGACGGCGAACGCCACCGCCAGGCACGCGAACGGGAACGCGACGGGGCTGAGGTAGTACGCGCTGAGCGCGAACAGGACGGCGCCGCCTGCCGACATGGCGACGACGGCGGCGAGCCCGCCGGGGTCGGCCATGCGCCTCCTCGCCACTGCGACGACCGCGGCCATCGGCGGGCCACGGTATCAGCGGCCGCGGAGCGCTCTGGGCGGTGCGGGGCCGGTCCGCGGAGCGGCGACGGGCGCCGCGCTAGCGGCGCATCGCGGCGCGGAGCCGCTCGGTCCGCAGCGTCTTGCGCGAGCTGCGGTTGCGGGACTGGCCGCGGGCGTCCTTGCCGGCCATCCGGACGACGAGGTGCAGGCGGCTCCTGCGCGCCACAAGCGGGCGCAGGTGCCGCGGGATCCGGACGTGGACGGTCTTGCGGCCGCCCGGGCGGACCCTGACCTGCCGGCCGCCGAGGCGGACCTGGCGGCTCTTCGCCCCGCGGCCCCGGCGCCGCGGCGGCACCCGGGTGGTCAGCGTCACCTCTCCGGCGCAGGCGCGCTCGCCGGCCGGGCAGGTCACCGTGACCGGCGCCTTCCCCGACGGGGTGGCCGTGATCGTGCCCGGGCCCTCGATGACCGGCAGCGGGGCGGACGCGAGGTCGGGGGCCGCGACCGGCGCCGCGGTCGGCGCCGTCGGCTCCTGGGCCTCGTCGCCGCCGTAGGCGGCCATCGCGCCCTTGAAGGCGGCCCACGCCGGCTTGGGCGAGAAGTCGCGGTCGAGGATCCCGAACTGGCTCTCGCGGTCGGTCGGGTCGGTGCCCTTGTTGCGCAGGTTGTAGAGGATCGCCGCCTTCACGTAGCCCCACTTGCGGGCGATCGCGAAGCTGTGGTCGACGTAGGTCGCCTGCTTCTCGGCCGAGACGCACCAGCGGTCGCCGCTGCCGCAGGTCGAGAAGCCGAACTCGGTGAGCCAGAGGCCCTTGTCGCCGTCGCCGTGCCTGGCCATGATGTCGTGGATCCACGGCACGCCCGTGAGGAAGGTGTACTTGCGCCACTCGGGCTTCCAGCTGTCCTCGGGGTCGCGCCACTCGTTGTAGGGGTGGATCGAGATCCCGTCGAAGTGGTCCTTGATCCCCTCGTCGTAGAGCCGCTCGAGGAACTCGCCGTCGGAGAAGGCGAGCGCGCCGCCGAGCACGGTCAGCCCGGGCGACGCGGCCTTGGCGGCCGGGTAGGCGGCCTTCAGCATCGCGGCGTAGTCGGCGGCCGGGTCGGGCGAGCGCAGGAAGCCCTGGTCGGGGAGGTTCGGCTCGTTCCAGATCTCGAGGGCGGCGAGCTGCGAGCCCCAGCGGCGGGCGACGAACGCGACCGCGTCGGCGTAGTCGGCGGGGTTGCTCGGCGAGTAGCGGTCGACGCCGCGGTCCCACCACGCGCCGACGCAGCTCTGCCGCAGGTCGGTCGGGGCGGTCGACGCCCAGCACGGCGTGCTCCAGAGGTTCGCGATCACGTTCAGGCCCCGGGCGCGCGCGTCCTGGATGACGCTGTCCGTCTTGTCGATGAACCACTGGCTGTACTGGCCCTTGCGGTCCGTCTCGAGGCTCGACCACGAGAGGTCGATCCGGACGGCGTTCGCGCCCGCGTCCTGGAGCATGTCGAACTCGCGGTCGTAGACGGCCTTGTTCGAGCCGTTCCACATCGAGTGCGTCATCGCGCCGTGGAGCTGGCTGGAGGCGGCGCCGGCCGTCGCGGGCCAGGCCAGCGCGGCGATCGCGACGGCCGCGCACAGGACGACGCGCGCGAGACGTGCGAGGAGACGGATGGAGGGCGGCGAGAGGGGCACCGGTTATGAAGAACGGCACCCCCGCGGGATCCGTTGAGCCGTGCCAATCGGCCTGGACATCTGTCGTAGGCGCCGGTCCGGAGGCGGCTGGTCGCGCGGTTACCATCGGCGTCGTGCCCCGCTGCCTCCTGGTGTTCGAGCCGCCCGACGGCGGCGTGGCCGAGAACGTGATGCGACTGGCCGTGGGGATGCGCGAGCACGGCTGGGAGCCGTTCGTGGCGGGGCCGATGGAGGCGCTCTTCGACCCGCAGCTCGCCGCGGCCGGCGTGCCCCGGGCGCGGCTGCCGCTCGAGCGCGGCTACGGGCACCCGGCCCGCGACGCCCGGGCGCTCCGGCGGCTCGCCGGGATCATGGCCCGCGGGCGCTTCGACCTCGTACACGCTCACTCCGCGAAGGCCGGGGTGCTCGGCCGCATCGCGGCGCGCCTCACCGGCACGCCGTGCGTCTACAGCCCGCACTGCTTCCCGTTCGTCGGCCCGTGGGGGCTCGCGAGGCGGGCGTTCTCGACGGGCGTGGAGCGCGCGCTCGGCCCCGCCACCGACGCGATCCTCTGCGTGGCCGACCAGGAGCGCGGGCTCGCCCTCGAGAAGGGGCTCGCGCGCCCGGAGCGGCTCGCGGTGGTCCACAACGGGAGCCGGCCGTGCGAGACGGGGCTCGACCCGGACCCGGCGCTCGAGTCGATGCGGGCCGCCGGCCCGCTCGCGGCGACCATGGCCGTGCTGCGACCGCAGAAGGCGGTCCACGTGTTCCTGGAGGCGGCGCCGCTCGTGCTCGAGCGCGTGCCGGACGCGCAGCTCGCGGTGGTCGGCGACGGCGACCTGCGGGAGGAGCTCGAGCGCCGGGCCGGCGAGCTCGGGGTCGCCGACCGCGTCCGGTTCCTCCGGTTTCTGCCGCCGGCGTCGCGGCAGCTCGCGTCGGTGGACGTGTTCGTGCTGCCGTCCGCCTGGGAGGCGTTCCCGATCTCCGTGCTCGAGGCGATGGCGTGCGGCGTGCCGACGGTGGCCACCGACGTGGGAGGGACCGCCGAGGCGCTGGACGACGGCGTGACCGGCCTCTTGTGCCCGCCCGGCGACCCGCCCGCCCTGGCGGACCGGGTGGCGCGCCTGCTCGGCGACCCCTCCCTACGCGAGCGGATGGGGGAGGCGGCCCGGGCCCGCCACGCCTCCCTGTTCACGCTGGAGCGCATGGTGGCGGAGACGGTGGCGCTGTACGACGCGGTCCACGCGCGCGGCGGGTAGGGCCGCGCCCGCGGGGCGTCCAGGGCGGCGCCGGCGGGGCGTCTAGCGCCGCGCCCCGCGGCGTCCAAGGCCGCGCCCGCGGGGCGCCGTCACCTTCCCGTGACACTCGTCGCCGTTCCGTGACGCACGGCCGCGGCTCGCCGGTCCACCGCGTCGCTTTTGGTCCGCTATGCGGACCGTAGATGACGCGGTGGCGGGGGAGGGGTTCGCGGAGCGTTACGGAAGACGCACGGGCGTTACGGGAGGCGCACGCGCTCGACCTCGGCCCATGCCGCCTCGATGACCTCGTCGAGGGGGCGGCGGGCGTCGATCGCGACGAACCGGCGGTCGCCGGCCGCCTCCCGGTCGCGGGCGACGTCCTCGTAGAGCCGCTCCATGTCGGCGAGGACGCGCTCGTCCTGGTCGCCGGGCTTGCGGCGCGTCGCCGTGTCGGCGTCGAGCCGCAGCAGGAGGGCCAGGTCCGGTCGCGGGGCGGCGAGGCGGAGGAGGCGCTCCGCCAGCCGGTGGCGGCCGTAGCGGAGCCGGAGGTCGACCAGCGAGTCGGTCGCCCAGCGGTCGCAGACCACGGCCCGGCCGCCGCGCCTCGCCCGTGCGGTGCGCCGGAACGTGCGCGCGTTGACCGCGGCGACGACGACGACCCAGGCGCGCGCGCTCGCGCCGCCGCGCGCACGCGTCTGCGGCGCGGCCTCCCCGCGCTCGCCCGCCGCGTCGGTTCGCGCGAGCCCGCCCGCCGCGGCCGTTCGCGCGTGCTCGGCCACGCGCTCGGCGTCCGCCGTCTCGTCCGAGCCTCCTTCGGGTCGCGCGGAGGCCGCCTCGGGCGGCCGCGCCCGCTCGCCGGCCGCCAGGGGGTCCGCCACCGTGCCGCGAGGTCGCAGGACCCGCTTCACGGGAGTCGCGATCCGGTCGAGCGTGCGGGTCTCGCCGGCCAGGCGCCCCCACGCGGTCGTGGCGGGCGCTCCCGCGGCCTCCAGGCGGCCGGCCAGGGCGTGGGCGACCGTCGACTTGCCGGCTCCGTCCATGCCGCTGAGGGCGATCAGGAGGCCGCGCGCGCGTAGCGGGCCGCGCGCCCTCGGGGCAGGCGCCCCGCTCGCCCCCCACCGGGCCGGCGCCCCGCTCGCCCCGAGCCTCCCGGCCGCGCGGGTCCGCAGCGCGGCGCGGCCCGCCCGCGAGCGGAGCGCGACCGCGGCCGCCCGGCCGTAGGGGAGCCGGCCCCGGCGGGCGGCCGCCGACAGCCCCGCGGGATCGCCCACCAGCCGCGCGAGGGCCGGCTCGCCGAGCGAGGCCGCGAGGGCGTCGAGCCGCTCGCGCGCGCCGGGCACGCCGATCAGCGCCCGGACCTTCGGCACGACCTTCTCGAGCGGCCGGCCGAGGACCGCGTCCGCCGCGAGCATCAGCAGCCGGTCCTCGGCCGAGAAGACGGGCGGCAGGCCCTCGCCGCGCTCCAGCCGCGACAGCGCTCCCGCGAGCGGCGGGTATCGGTCCGGCCACGCCGACGCGGGCATCGGGTCGATCCGGACCGCGTCCTTCGCGCCGGGATCCACCCACAGGGTCCCGCCCGCCCCGTCCGGGCGCGGCTCGAGCCCGGACCTCGCCAAGAGGCGCGGAAGCTCGATCGCGGCCTCGGCGAGCACGACCAGGTCGACGTCCGACCCGCTCAGCTCGAAGCCGCGCAGCAGCACCACCCCGTCGCCGAGCGACCTGTGCACCTCCGCCAGCACGGAGCGGGTACGGGGTCCGTCCACCGCCGGGCACCGTATTGTCCTGGCACGTTGGACGCACTCGTCACGGATGTGCACGCACGGGGCGCGCTGGCTGGACTCAGGGGGCTCGGGGAGGCCGGGCTGCGAGCAGGGGCCGTCGCGCCGTGTCGCACGGGCGCGGGGCTGTGGTCGCGGCACGCGCAGGTTCGCGTGCGCGCACCGGACTCGGTCGCCGACCCGAGGGCGTTCGCGGCGAGGATCGTCGAGCTGGTGGCCGAGCACCGCCCGCGCGTCGTCTACCCGGGCCAGGAGGAGGCGCTGGAGGCGCTGCTGGCCGCGCGGGACGCCCTGCCGGACCCCGGGGTGCTTCCGTACCCCGACAACGACATCGTCCAGCGCGTGCGGAGCAAGTCCGACCTGCCCGAGCTGGCGAGCGGCTTCGGGCTCGCGGTCCCGGCCTCGCTCGCCGAGGCGACGGTCGGCGAGATCGTCGACTCCGCGCCGCGCGCGCCGTTCGTGGTCAAGCCGGTGCGGTCGGGCGGCGCCATGCCGTCGTCCCTCGTCGTCGACGACGGGGACGACCTCGCCGCGCTCGGCCGGGCCGTCCCGCGCGAGCAGCGCGTGGTCCTCCAGGAGCGGCTCGCCGGGCCGCTCGTCTCGCTGGCGCTCGTGGTCGCGCCGCGCGGTCGCGTCGTCGCGCGGTTCCAGCAGGTCGCCCGGCGGATCTGGCCGCCGAAGGCGGGCGTGAGCAGCCTCGCGGTCAGCGTCGCCCCGAACGACGAGCTCGTGGCGAGGTCCGCCGCGATGCTCGCCGACTGCGGCTTCTGGGGGTTCGTTCAGCTCCAGTTCATCGACGCGGCCTCGGGCCCGCGCCTGATCGACCTGAACCCGCGCTTCTACGGCTCGCTGCCGCTCGCGCTCGCGTGCGGCGCGAACCTGCCGGCGGCCTGGCACGCCGTGGCCGTCGGGGGCGACCTCCCGGCCCCCGCGCCCTACCGGGTCGGGGTCACCTTCCGCTGGCTCGAGGCCGACCTGCTGGCGGCCCTGCACCGGGAGCCGGGCGTGCTGATGCACCGCGCGCCGAGCCCGAGGGTCGGCGCGATCTGGAACCGCCGCGACCCCCTCCCCGCCCTCGCGTTCGCCTACACGGCGATCGAGGAGCGGGTGCGCAAGCGGCTGCCGGGCCTCTAGCCGCGCTCACGCGGCCGCGCGCCGACCCGGCGCGCGCCGCCGCGCGAGGTCGACGACGAAGCGGAGGTCGCCCGGGTCCACCACCCGGTCCACGGCCGCGTAGACGGCGAGGTACACGGCGACCCCGACGGCCGCCGCCACCGGCCACGCCCCGCCGAGCAGGAGCAGCGGCACCGCCATGGCCGCCCCCGCCGCGGTCGGCGCCGCGAGCATCGAGACCCAGTCGACACGGCCCACGTCGAGCAGCGCGAGCCGGAACGCGATCGCCGCGTACACGACCATCGAGGCGAGCATCGCGAGCGCGGCGCCGACGTCGTCGAGCGGCGGCACCAGCGCGAAGTTCAGGCCGATGTTCACGGCCGCCGCGACGGCGACCGTCACGATCATCCGCCGCGGATGCTCGCGCGACAGCACCAGGACGCTGGACAGGACCATCACGCCGAACAGCACGACGACCGGCGCGAGCAGCCGCAGCGGGTCGGCCGCCGCCTCGAACTCGGCGCCGAAGAACAGCCGGCAGATCGGCTCCGCCAGCAGCCCGAGCGCGACCGCGATCGGCACGAGCAGCGCGAGGCACAGCTTCTGCGAGCGCTGGAACACCGAGGCGAGCGTCGGCGTCGTGTCCGGTCCCAGGTAGGTGTACATCGCGGTGAAGGCGCCGGTGAGCGCGACCACGATGAAGGTGGTCGAGTCGAGCAGTCGGTACGCCGACCCGTAGCGGCCGACCACGGCGTCGGTCGCGAGCGCGGCCAGGATCATCACGTCGGCGCGCGCGAGCACGAGCCCGAACAGGTCCTGCGTCGTGAACGGGAGCGAGCGCCTGCGCAGCTCGAGCCGCGGGGCCGGCGGCAGCGTCGCGCGCGGGCGCCCCACCCGGCGGACGAGCAGCCACGCCGACATGCCGACGCGGACCGCCGCGCCGACCGACCAGGCGGCCGCGACCTCCACCACGCCGTAGCCCGCGAGCAGCAGGGCGATGCCGGCCGCCGCGGCCACGAGCCGCTGCGCGACGATCGTCGCGGCCACGAGCTCCCCGCGCTCGAACGCGTTGAACACGTTCATGAACGTCCGGGCGAGGGTGTCGAGGAACAGGCCCACGGTGAGGATCGCCACGGCCTGCCGGGTCTCGCTCGAGAGGTCGAGGACGTTGACGAGCACCACGGAGGCCGCGACGATCGGTATCCCGCGCCAGAGCTTCAGGTAGACCGCGTTCGCGAACAGCTCGTCGAGCCGCCCGCGGTCGGCGGCGATCGCCCGCAGCAGGTACTGGTCGATGCCGAGCCCGACCGGCGTCATCGCGATCTCGCCCCACGCGAGCGCGAACACGAACACGCCGAAGCGGGCGTCGCCGACCTCGCGCGCCAGGATCGCGAGGAGCGCGAGCGAAGCGACCTTCCCGAGGATCTCGCCGCCCGCGCGGACGACGGTGTTCCGCGCCGCGCGCTCGCCGGCCTCGCGCGCCGCGCCGCCGCCGCCGCCCTCGCGGGCGGCGTCGCCGTCGCCCTCACGGGCCGCGCCGTCCGCCGGCGGTGTCCGAGGCTCGGCCACGTCGCGGGCCGACCCTACCCCCGGGCCGAGGCGAGCAGTTCGAAGAGGCGCTTCGACGCCGTCTCGGGCGCGAAGCTCGCCCGCGCGAACTCCATCCCGGCGCGGCCGGTCGCGGCGGCCAGCTCGGGGTCGCGCAGGTACGGAGCGATGGCGCGCGCCAGGAGCTCGGGGTCGGCCTCGTCGACCAGCGTCCCGGTGCGGCCGTCGAGCACGCCCTCGGCGGTGCCGCCGGCGCGCGTCGCGACCACCGGCACGCCGGCCCAGCTCGCCTCGAGCATCGCGCCGCTCAGGCCCTCGAGGCCGAACCCCTCCTCGTCGCGGTAGGTCGCGTTGACGAACACGGTGAGCCGCGGGAGGACGTCGACCGGCCTCACGAAGCCCGGCATCTCGACCCGCTCGCCCAGGCCGGTCTCGTGGGCGAGCGCGCGCAGCCGGTCGGGGTAGTCGGGGTACTGCGGCTCGGGGGTGCCGGCGAGCACCACGCGGAGCGACGGGAACTCCGGCGCGAGCAGGGCCGCGGCCCGCACGATCCGGTCCTGGCCCTTGTAAGGGACGAGCCGGGCCAGCGTGCCGATCGCGGGCTCTCCGCCGGCCGGCTCCGCGCGCAGGTCGCGCGGCAGCGCCAGCGGCGGCCCGACCACGCCGAGGTGGCGCACGCCCCGCATCGGCCCGAGCGCCACCGCCACCGCGTCGCTCACCGTTATCACCCCGTCGACGGCCGCCGCCAGCGGCACCGGCAGGACGCTGTCCCACGAGAAGTCGACCTTGTGCCACACGATCGGCACCCCCTCCGCCCGCGCGCCCGCGACCGAGAGCAGGGCCGCCTTCTGGCCCACCGCCCACACCACGTCCGGCCGGCGCGAGCGGAGCAGCCGCCGCAGCCCGCGCGAGAAGCGGACCGGCTCGCGCGGCCCCGGCCGCCCCTCGTACCCGCTCGCCGCCCAGGTCGGCACCCCGAGGTCGTCGAGCCGCTCGGCCAGCGGGCCGGGGCTCACGAGCAGCGCCTCGACGTCGAACCCCGGCGGCCGGTGCTCGACGAACGTGGCGGTGGCCAGCTCGGCGCCGCCGAGGCCGCCGTACGAGGAGACGACCAGGACCCTCACGGCGCCGCCGCCCCGACCATGCCGCGCACGCGGCCGGCGAGCCGCCGCGCGAGCCCGGCGATGAACGCCAGGTCGACCGGGCTGATCAGCCGCTCGAACGCCAGGTACGCCGCCACGTAGACCGCTCCGCCGGCGGCGAGGGCGGGGACGAGCGACGGGGCGAGCAGCAGCACGGGCGCCACCATGACGGCTCCGGCGAGCAGCGGCGGGCCGGTCATGCGGAGCCAGTGGATCGGCCGCACGGTGTACGCGGCCAGGACCAGGGCCACGACCACGAACCCGGTCTCGGTGACCAGCATCGCCGCGGCGGACCCGCTCTCGACCCAGCGCGGGATCAGCACCACGTTCAGCACCACGTTGAAGGCCACCATCGGGACCGTCGCCAGCACCATCGTCCGCGGGTTCCGCCGCGAGACGACGAGCGTCGAGCACAGGTTCACGATGGCCACGCCGACCGCGACGGGGGCGAGCAGCCGGAGCGCCGGCGCCGCGTCGGCGAAGTCCGGCCCGAACAGCAGCCTGCACAGCGGCTCCGCGAGCAGGGCGAAGGCGATCGCGCACGGCACGAGCAGGGCGAGCGCCAGCTTGATCGAGCGCTGGAACAGCGACTGGATCGTCGGCGTCGTGTCGCTGCCGAGGTACGCGTACATCGGGGCGAACGCGGTGTTGAGCGAGAACGTGATGAACAGGGTCGAGTCGATCAGCCGGTACGCCGCGCCGTAGCGGCCGACGGCGGCGCTCGTGGCCATCAGCGACAGGATGATCGCGTCGAGGCGGAACAGCAGGACGGTGAACACGTCCTCGATCGCGAACGGGGCGCTCGCGCCGGCCAGGCGGCGCCAGGTGCGGCGCGCGATCGACATCCGCGGGCGCGGGATCCCGCTGCGGCGCCAGATCCAGACGGAGATCAGCAGCGAGGCGAGCGACCCGGCGGCGTACGTGGCGGCCACGCCGACCACGCCGAGCCCGAGGCCGAGCGCGGCGATGCCGAGCGCCGCCGCGGTCACGCGCTGGAGCAGGACCGGCCCGGCCACGAGCTCCACCCGCTCGTACGCGTTGAAGACCGTGTGGACCGGCTGCGCGAGGATGTCGAGCAGGAACCCGACCGAGAGGACGTAGACGGTCGCGCGGGTCGTCCCCCCGTAGCCGAGCAGCGAGACCGCGGCGAAGGCCGCGACCAGGACCGGCACGGCAATGGCGCTCCGCAGCGCCACGAGGTTCCAGAACAGCGAGTCCGCCCGGTTGCGCTCGCGCGAGACCTCGCGCAGGAGGTAGCGGTCGTAGCCGAAGTCGATCGGCACGAGCGCGACCTGGAGGAACGCCGTGGCGAACACGAACACGCCGAGGCCGGACTGGCCCTCGCTGCGGGCGAGGATCGTGAACAGGGCGAGCGACGCGAGCTTGCCGACCACCTCGGCCGCGGCCCGCACGCCGGTGTTCTTCAGCGCGCGCTCGCCGGCCTCGCGCGCGCCCTCCCGCTCGCTCATCGGCCGCCCGCGCGCTCGCGGGCGGCCCGGACCCCGCGGCGCAGCCCGCGCGTTCCGGCCCGCAGCGCCCTCCCCGGGACGCTGTCGAACAGCGGCTGGTACGCGTCGGCGAGCTTGAGCAGGAAGCTCGCCTCGCCGTCCTTCGCCGTGATCAGCGCGCGCTTCATCGTGTGGCGCTCCCAGCTGCCGCGGCCCTGGCAGGTGACGGCCGCCTCGAAGCCGGCGTCCCGCGCGGCGGCCACCGCGGCGGGGCCGTAGTGGCAGAACGGATAGGCGAACGTCCGGACGGGCCGGCCGGCGATCCGCTCGACCTCGTCGCGGCTCTCGACCATCTCGCGCAGGCAGTCGTCGTAGCCGAGCGTCGACAGGTCGGGGTGGGAGACCGTGTGGGCGCCGAGCTCGTGCCCGGCGGCGGCCATCTCGCGCAGCTCGTCCTCGGTCATCCCGCGCGCGGTCCCCTCGGGCATCCACGGTATCGGGCTCCCGATCAGGCCCGTGGTCACGTACACGGTCGCGGGCGCCCCGTACTCGGCGAGCATCGGCATCACCACGGATCGGTTGTCGTCCCAGCCGTCGTCGAAGCTGAGGGCCGCCAGGCCCGGCGGGGGCTCGCCGCCGCCGGCGCGCTCGGCGAGCTCGGCCACCGTCACCAGCTCGAACCCGGCCTCCAGCAGCAGCTCGACCTGCGCCCGGAAGCGCTCCGGCCTCACCCGCTGGAAGGTGGGGTCCTCGCTCAGCGAGGCGGGCGCGACGCCGTGGTAGCAGAGGATCGCCGAGCGCCGGCGGCACAGCTCGCGCGCGGTGCGCGTCCAGGGGGCTGCGGGCATGACGCGAGCAGTATGGAGAAGGGCGCGGAGGCCTCCGCGGGCGATCCGCGGAGGCGTCCCGGGAGGCGACCCTCTACCGTGCGCGGCGATGGCTCCGAGGACCGAGGTGCTCAGCTCGCTCGAGGCGCTCGAGCCCCACCGCGCGGGCTGGGACGAGCTCGTGGTGGCCAACCGGCGCCCCTACAGCGCCCCCGCCTGGACCCTGTCCTGGTGGCGGCACGCGGCCCCGGAGGGGGCGCTGCTGCGCGTGGTCGTGGCGCTCGACGACGAGGGCGTCGCGGGGGTCGCGCCGTTCTACGCCGAGCGCCGCCGCGGGCTGTGGACCTACCGCCCGCTCGCGGGCGTCAACACCGCCCGGATCGAGCCGCTGGCGCGCCCCGGGTCCGAGGGGGAGGCGGCGCGCGCGCTCGCCGCCGCGCTCGCGGGCGCCGACCCGGCCCCCGACGTGATCCGGTTCGAGGGCGTGCCGGACGACTCGCCGTGGCCCGGCCTGCTGCGGTCGGAGTGGCCGAGGGGGCGCCCGTGGCTCCACGTCGAGCGGCCGATCAAGGCGCCCGCGGTCACGCTCGACGCCCCGAGCTTCGACGACTGGATGAAGTCGAAGAGCTCCAACTTCCGCCAGCAGATGCGGCGGTCGCGGCGGGCGCTCGAGAAGGCCGGGGCCGTGTTCCGGATGGCGACCGAGCCGGACGAGCTCGAGCGCGACGTCGAGTCGTTCAAGCGGCTCCACCTGTCGCGCTGGGAGTGGCGCGGCGGCTCGCACGCGATCTCGGACGGCGTCGACCGGATGCTGGTCGACGCCGGCCGTGAGCTGGCGCCGGAGGGCCGCTTCCTGCTCCAGTCGATCGACGTCGACGGCCAGACGATCGCGTCGCACCTCTACGTGACCGCCGGCGGCGAGACCACGTTCTGGCTCGGAGGGTTCGACGAGGCCTACGCCTCCCAGCGGCCGTCGCTCGTGGCGCTCGTGGACGCCGTGGCGGTCAGCTTCGAGCGCGGCGAGTCGCGGTTCGACCTCGGGCCGGGGGACCAGCCGTACAAGTACCGCCTCGCCGACGCCGAGGAGCGGCTGATCTGGGGCACGCTGGTGCTGCCCGGCGCGCGCTACGCGCTGCGGCGGGCGCTCTTCCTGCCGCAGCAGGCCCGGTGGGCGATCTCCCACCGGCTCAGCGACGAACAGCGGGAGAGGCTGAAGAAGCTCGGCCGGCGGGCCCTCCGCCGGGAAGGCTGATGGCGGCCCGCCCGGCCGTCGTCTTCCTCGAGCCGGCGAACGGCGGACTCGCGACCGCGCGCTCGCTGGTGCGGGCTGGGGAGCGCGTGACGATGCTGGCCAGCCCCGGCGACTGGTTCACGGCCCGCACCCGCGGCGCGCGCGGGCGGGTCCTGTCCGATCTCCCGGAGGGGCGCGAGGAGTGGCTGTCGGCGCTCGCCGCCGAGGCGCGGGGCGGCGACGTGCTCGTCCTCACCGGCGCCGACCGGGCCAGCGAGCTGCTCGCCGAGGCGCGCGGCGAGCTGCCGCCGGAGGTCCGGACGTTCGAGTCCGAGGACGGGGCCCACCTGCCGCTGATGGACAAGGCGCTCTGCCACGAGATCGCCCAGGGCGCCGGCGTGCGCGTGCCGTGGACCGCCCCGGTCGCCTCGGACGACGACCTGCGGCGCGCCGCGGCCGACGCCCCCTACCCCTGCGTCGTCAAGCCGGCGATGTCGCACGAGTGGCGCGCGCTGTTCGGGATGGAGCGCGTCCTCCTGGCACACGACGCCGAGGAGCTCGAGGAGCAGGCGCGGCCCGCCCTCGACGCCCGGCTCGAGCTGATCGTCAGCGAGTACGTCCCGGGCGGCGACGACTCGGTGGAGGAGGCGATCGTGGTGCGGACGGCCGACGGCTCGTACCCGGTGAGCTTCGGCTGCCGCAAGATCCGCCAGTGCCCGCCGGGGTTCGGCGCCGCGTCGCTGTGCGTCTCGGACCCGGTGCCGGAGTCGGCGGAGATCGCCCGGGCGGTGCTCGACCACGCCGGGTTCGTCGGCGTCGCGGGCGTCGAGACCAAGCGCCACGCCGCGACCGGCGAGCACGTCTTCCTCGAGGTGAACGTCCGCCTGCCGACCCAGTTCGGCTTGGGCGACGCGGCCGGGGTCGAGGCCTCGAAGCGCCTCTACGCCACGCTGGCCGGCCACGAGGTCGGCCCGCAGCCCCCGCTCGTGAGCGGCGTGAAGCTCGTGTTCCCGCAGCTCGAGCTGAGGCTGGCGCTGCCGCTGATCCAGGACGGGAGCGGGCGCGTCCGCGCCCTCCGGGAGATGGCGGCCAGCTACCGCGGCGTGCGCGAGGCGGGGGTCTTCGACCTGCGCGACCCGGTGCCCGGCCTCGCGCTGCTCGGCAGCATGGGCCGCCGCGCGGTCACTCGGCTGGCTGGAAGACCGCGGCGACGGTGAGGAGCAGGATCTTGAGGTCCAGCCAGAGCGACCAGTTCTCGATGTAGTAGTTGTCCCACTCGATCCGGTCCGACAGCGATGTCTTGCCGCGGAGGCCGTGGACCTGGGCCCAGCCCGTGATCCCCGCCTTGACGCGGTGGCGGTCCTCGTAGCGGCTGATCCGCCGCTCGAACAGCTCCACGAACTCGGGCCGCTCGGGGCGGGGCCCGACGATGCTCATGTCGCCCTTGAGCACGTTGATGAGCTGGGGCAGCTCGTCGAGCGAGGTGCGCCGCATGAGGCGCCCGATCGCCGTCCGCCGGTCCGCGCCCTCGACGCCGCCCGGCGCCGTGTCCTCCGGCAGCAGGACCGCGACCCTGCCGGCCCGCGGGGAGTCGTCGGACAGCCGCATCGAGCGGAACTTGAGGAGGTCGAACGGACGCTCGTCGCGCCCGACGCGCCGCTGGCGGAAGAACACCGGCCCTGGCGAGGAGAGCTTCACCGCGAGGATGGAGACGAGCATCAGCGGCCCCAGCATCAGAAGGAGGATCGCCGCCATCACGCGGTCGAGCGCGTACTTGATCGCGAACTGCCAGCCCTTCGGGTTCACCGCGCGGAGGCGGTAGAGCGGCATCCCGCCGATGTGCTCCAGCTTGACCCGGACGTTGATGCTCTCGAACAGGCGCGGCACGAGCGAGACCTCGAGGCCGAGCTCGTCGCACTTGCGGACGATCGGGACCAGCGTGGCGTCGGCCCCGCGCGACGACATGAAGGCGAGGACCACGTGCTGGGCGCCGGTCCGCTCGACGATCGCCTCGAGCTCGTCCGGCCCGCCCAGGACGGGCGCCCGGCGCCCGGGGACCTGGTCGTCGCCGGGCGGGTACGGGTCGACGTAGCCGACCGGGCGGAGGCCCAGCTCGGGCTTCTCGTCGAGCCGCCGCTCGACCTGCGCGCCGACCCGGCCGGCGCCGAAGATGAGGGTGGGGGTCGCGATCGAGCGCTCGACGCGCGCCCGTCGCTGGGTCAGCGCGAGCACGTAGCGGCTGCCCGCCACGTAGATCACCCCGAACGCCCAGACGCGGGCCATCAGCTCGGCCTGCTCCGCGGCGCCGGCCGTGAAGACCGAGGCGGCGATGACGGACATGGCCGCCACCGAGCACGCGCCGACGACGTGGCCGACCTCGTCGAGGAACTCGACCGTGATCTTCGGCCGGTACAGCCCGCGGATCGCGAGCAGGAGGATCACGACGGGCGGGAACGCGAGCACCGGCAGGCCGCTCGCGTGGACGTCCGCGGCCTGGGCGCCCAGGAGCGCCGCCGCGGCCGCCAGCACCAGCATGAGCCCGTCGGTGCAGAGCGCCGTGATCGTCCACGAGCGGCCCTCCAGGAGCCCCTCGCGAGACCGCCGCCGGACGGTAGGGAAGCCCGGCGGCGTCTCGTCGATCGCGCCCTCTAGCCGATCGCCGGCGCCGCGCGGCGCGGCGTCCGCCGGATCGACGGCGTCCGCCGGCTGCGCCAGCGCCAGCTCGTCACGTCCAGAGGTGCCCGGTCGAGGCAAGCGATCACTCTCCCCACCCTGTATCGGGGCGGGCCCGCGCAATGTTTAGTCGGGCGCGGAGACCGACTCGGCTCAGGCTGCCTCGGTCCTGCTGAGACGCCGGATCCCGAGACCCATCGCCAGCAGCACGCCACCCGCCGCGACGATCAGCCCGACGTCGAGTCCGGTGAACGGCAGGTCGCCGCTGTCCGGCTCCGCGGTCGCGGTGCTCGTCCTGGCGCTGGCGGTCGTCTTCTGCGGGTCGTTCCTAGTGGAGATCTGCTCCTGGATGCTCCCCGCAGGCTTGCTGTAGCCGCTCTGGGCGGAGTTCTGGGCGTACGCCGGGGCGGCGATCAGCATGCTTGCGCAGACAATCGCACCGACGAACAGGTTCCTAAATCGCATAGGTGGTCTCCCTACCATTGAATTGGCCTCCTTGCCGTGAGCCTCAGTACCGAGACCGGTCCATGGCCTCGGTCTTTCGCGAAGGGCGTACTTACCCCTCTTGACGGCTGTCAACACGATAGCCGCCCTCGGGCGGTCTCGCAAATCGACATTCGTCCAGCTTCGTTCAAGATCTGCCCGCATGGTACGAGGGACGCGGACGTGATGCGCGCTGCCTGAGCGGCTTTGCGCAGGATGCGCGCCCGGATCCGCTCCGGCCGGAGCCTAGAATCTTGCAGGTGCCGGCCCTGCGCCTCGCTCTAGACAGGCAGCGGCGCGAGCTGGCGGCGGCTCCAGCTGTGCTATTTGGCGCGTTCGCGCTCATTCCCCTCTTCGTCCTGGCTGTACTGGGGGGCATAGTCGACTCCGACTTCGCCCGGAAGGACTGGTACCCAGCTGCCGCGTTCTTACTCGCCCTCGGCCTGGTCGGCGTGCTCGCCCTGCCGGCGGGGCCGCGCCCGCCGCGCGCCGTTTGGATCGCGCTCGCCGCGCTGGCGGGCTACGCGGCCTGGAGCTACCTGTCGATCGCCTGGGCCGACCAGCGCGCGGACGCGCTCGACGGGGCGAGCCGGACGGCGCTCTACGCGGTGCTGTTCGGTCTGTTCGCCGTCTGGCGGGTGCCCGCCCGGGCCGCGCTCGCGCTGGTGGGCGCGTTCGCGCTCGGCGTGGCCGCGATCGGCCTCGTCCAGCTGCTCGGGGCGGTGGCGGCGGACGACCCCGCCGGCTACTTCATCGACGGCCGCTTCGCGTCGCCGATCGGCTACGCGAACGGCGCCGCGGCGCTCTGGTCGTCCGCCTTCTGGCCGTGCGTGGTCGTCGCCGCCCGCCGCGACTCGCGACCGTGGACCCGGGCGGCGTTCGCCGGCTCGGCCGTGCTGCTCGGCGGGCTCGCGCTGATGGGGCAGAGCCGCGGCTGGCTGTTCGCGCTGCCGATCGTCGTGGTCGTGTTCGTCGCGATCGCGCCCCGCCGCGTCCGGACGACGCTCACGCTCCTGCTGGTCGTCGCCGGCGTCGGCGCCGCGCTGCCCGCGATCCTCGACGTGTACGACCAGAGCGACGTGCGGCTGGCCGGGGCCCTGGACGACGCGGCGGCGGCCATCCTGCTCGCCGCGGCCGTCGTGGCGGCCGTCGCGTGGGCCGCGGCGGTCGGCGACCGCCGCGTTTCGGTGTCGAGGGCGGCGGGGCGCCGGGCCGGGGCGGCGCTGGCCGTCGCCGGCGCGCTCGCGCTCGTCGGGGGCGCCGGCGTGTACGTCGCGGAGCGCGGCAGCCCGTTCACCGACGTGGCCGACGCGTGGAGCGAGTTCAAGACCAAGCCGACCCCGGCCGCCGGGGCGGCCCGGCTCGGCCGGCTCGGCTCGAACCGCTACGACTTCTGGCGCGTCGCCTGGGACCGGTTCGAGAGCGCTCCGATCGGGGGGATCGGCGCCGACAACTTCCAGCAGGCGTATCTCGCCCGGGCGCGCAGCGACGAGGAGCCGCTCTACCCGCACAGCGTCGAGCTGCGGGCGCTGTCGCAGACGGGGCTGGTCGGGACGGCGCTGCTGGCTGTGGCCCTGGCCGCGGCGCTCGCCGCCGCCGGGCGGGCCCTGACCCGCCGGGGAGGCGCCGCCCCGGCCGCGGCGGCGGGCTGCCTCGGCGCGTTCGCCTACTGGCTCGTGCACGGCTCGGTGGACTGGTTCTGGGAGCAGCCCGCGCTCGGGGGCGCCGCGTTCGCCCTCCTGGGGATCGCCGCCGGGCTGGCCCCGCGGCGGGTGGTCCTGCGGCCGGCGCGGCTGAGGCGCCCGTACGCGAGCGGCGCGGGCGCGGCGCTGGCGTCGCTCGCGGCGGTCGCGCTCGGGCTCGTCTTCCTCGCGCCGTTCTGGTCCGAGCGGTACGTGAAGCAGGCGGCCGAGGTCTGGGCGACCGACCCGGAGTCGGCGTTCGACCGGCTCGACCGCGCGGCGGCCTTCAACCCGCTCAGCCCGCGGCCGGACCTGGTCGCGGGCAGCATGGCGCTCCAGCTCGACCGACTGCGCGACGCCGACGTTCGCTTCCGCGCGGCCCTCGACCGCGAGCCGGGCGTGTCGTACGCCTGGCTGGAGCTCGGCGCGATCGCGGTCAACGAGGGCCGGCGCGCCGAGGGCGTCCGCCTGCTCCGGCGGGCGCGGCGGCTCGACCCGCGCGACGGCGCGACCCGGCGAGCCCTGGCCCGCGCCGTCCGGGGGAAGCGGATAGACATCGCCGCCATGAACGACGCCTACCGCGAGCGCTACCGGGAGATCGGCGAGTGAGGCGCTGGCAGCGAGTCCTCCTGTCCGTCGTCTACTGGGTCGCTGTGCTCGTCGTGTCCGTGGCGCTCCTCGTGGCGCTCGTGATGCTGATCGAGTCGCGCGACCAGTCGTCGGTCGAGGACGGCGGGGGCGACGGCGGGAGCGCCGGGCTCGTCGTCTAGCCGGCCCGCTAGGACAGCCGCACGTTCACGAGCCGGGCGAACGCCACGACCCGCTGCGACGCGCTGTAGAGCGGGTGGCAGGCGCTCAGGACGAGCCGCTCGGGCCCCTTCACCCGCCTCGTGATCCAGGTCGCGTCGTTGTCGACGATCTGCGTCTTCTCGACCCGGTACTCGAACCGCCCGTACGTCATCCTCAGGACGATCCGGTCGCCGCGCCTCAGCTTGTCGATGGTGCGGAACGGCGCCCCGTAGGTCGTCCGGTGGCCGGCGATGGCCACCGTCCCGGTCTCGCCCGGGAACGAGGTGGCCGGGTAGTGGCCGGGGCCCTTCCGGAGCACGTCGGTGCCGGTCCCCTGCACGAACACGTAGTGGCGGTCGAGGCTCGGCAGCTCGATCCTTCCCAGGGCGTCGCCGCTCCCGGCGCGGCGCTTCGAGAGCTCTGCGAGCCTGGCGACCCGCCGCCTCACGTCGCGGATCGAGGCGGTCAGCTCGCGGTCGCGCTTCGCGGCGCCGGTCGACGCGTCGAGCTCGCGCTCCAGCCGGTCCTGGTCGCGCGCCGCCCTGTAGGCGGAGATCGGCTCCTGCCAGGCCAGGGTGACCCCCGCATCGGCGAGCATCAGCACTCCGCTCACGATCATCACCGACGCGAGGAAGCGCAGCACGGCACGGATCCATCCGCCGCTGGGACGCACAGCGTGAGCCAGTCTAGGACGCGCCGCGGGCGGCGGGATCCGGCGGCGAGGTCAGTACCCTAGGCGCGGCCCACGACCACGACCGAGGGAGTTGAGCCCTACCCGATGGCGAAGCAGATGACCCCGCTCCCGGACGCGAAGTCCGTGCGCGTGAACCCGTCCGCGGCCGAGCTCAAGGAGCTGGCGGCGCGGATGCCGAACGCCCGGCGCACGAAGTACGACAACCTGAACGTCCAGACGGAGGTCCTCGCCCGCTCCAAGGCGTCCACGTTCCTGATCCTCGACGACCCGGAGTCCAGCTCGCAGCAGGCCATGTCGCGCGAGGAGGGCGAGCGCGTCGCCCAGCTCCAGGACGATTACATCGCCGGCCGGGACATGGTCGTGGTCGACGGCTACATCGGGAACGACCCCGAGTTCCGCACCCCGGCGCGGCTCTACATCGAGGAGTCGAACGCCAACATCGCCGGGATGCAGAAGCAGCTCTACTTCGACGTCGACGACCCGGACTCGTTCGAGCCGGAGCTCACCGTCATCTACACGCCCAACCTGGCGGTCGAGGGCTTCCCCAACGACAGGGTGATCTCGGTCGACCTCGAGCGCGGCGTCACGCGGGTCTGCCACTCGGACTACTTCGGCGAGTCCAAGAAGGGCGGCCTGCGGATGTGGAACAAGCTGGTCTACGACCGCGGCGGGCTCCCGCTCCACGCCGGGTGCAAGGTGATCCCGACCGACCGCGGCGACGTGGTCGGGCTGATCGTGGGCCTCTCGGGCACGGGCAAGACCACCACGACGTTCACGCGCCAGAACGGCTCGCTCCCGGTGCAGGACGACTTCGTCGCGATGATGCCCGGCGGCAAGGTCTACGCGACCGAGGCGGGCTGCTTCGCGAAGACGTTCGCCCTCTCGTCCGAGGACGAGCCCACGATCCACGGCGCCGTCACGCGGCCGGAGGCCTACCTGGAGAACGTCTCGCAGGACGACCAGGGGGAGCTCGACTTCTTCGACACGAGCTACACGCAGAACGGCCGCGCCACGTTCTCGTTCTCGACGATCGAGGCCGCCGACGCGCGGCAGCTCCAGTCGGCCGACTTCCTGCTGATCCTCAACCGGAACGAGAACATCATCCCCGCGGTCGCGAAGCTCGACGCGGCGCAGGCCGCCGCCTACTTCATGCTCGGCGAGACGCAGGGCACGAGCGCCGGCGGCGCCGAGGAGGCCGGCAAGTTCCTCCGCGTGCCGGGCACCAACCCGTTCTTCCCGGACGACCACGACCACCAGGGGAACCGCTTCCTGGAGCTCATGGCCGAGCACCAGCTCGACGTGTACCTGATGAACACCGGGCGGGTCGGCGGGCCGGACGACGACGACCGCTCGGCGAAGGTGCGGATCCCGCACTCGTCGGCGATCGTGAAGGGGGTCGCCGAGGGCACGATCGAGTGGCAGGAGGACCCGGACTTCGGCTACCGGGTGGCGAGCCGGGTGCCGGGCATCGAGGACTCCGACTCCGCCGTGCTGCGGCCGCGCGAGCTGTACGAGTCGCAGGGCAGGGGCGAGGAGTACGCGAAGATCGTCGACCGGCTCAAGGCCGAGCGCGTGGAGTTCCTCCAGAAGTTCCCGGCGCTGACCACGGAGATCGTCGACGCCGTTCGGTAGCCGCCGTCGCCGCCGCGCCGGCGGAGGCTGACCGCGCGTGAGCGCCGCCGCGCTCGCCCTCGCGCTCGCGGCGGCGGTCGTCCACGCGGTCTGGAACCTGCTGCTCGCGCGGGAGGAGGACACGGCCGCGGCCACGGCGGTGCTGGCGGGGGTCGGCGTGGTGGCGTTCGCGCCCGCCGCGGCCCTGACGTGGCGGGTCGAGTCGGAGGCGCTGCCCTGGATCGGCGCGTCGGCGGTCTTCGAGCTCGCCTACCTCGTGCTGCTCGCCGCCGCCTACGGCCGGGCCGAGCTGAGCTTCGTCTACCCGATCGCCCGCGGGACCGCCCCGGTGATCGTGCTCGCGGTGAGCGTGGGGGCGCTGGGCGTGGGGCTCTCGGCGGGCGCGGTGGTCGGCGTGATCGCGATCGCGCTCGGCGTGCTGGTCGTGCGCGGCGCGCGCCGGCCGGGCAGCGGGCGCGACCTCGCCCTCGCCCTGGGGGTCGCGGTGACGATCGCCGGCTTCACGCTGGTCGACAACGAGGGCCTGCGGCACGCTGCCCCGATCCCGTACCTCGAGCTGGTCCTGATCCTGGCGGTCGGCGCCTACGCGGGCTGGCTCGTGGCGCGCGGCGGGCTCGCGCCGCTGCGGGCGGCGCTGTCCCCGGCGACGGCCGTGGCCGGGGTGGGGGTCTTCGGCGGGTACGCGCTCACGCTGGGCGCGCTCGCCATCGCCGCCGCGGCGCCGGTGGCGGCTGCCCGCGAGTCGAGCGTGGTCGTCGCGGCCGTGCTCGCCGCCGTGTTCCTGGACGAGCCGATGGCCCGGGTGCGGATCGCGGGCGCGGCGCTGGTGGCGGGCGGGATAGCGGCGATCGCGCTGCTCTGAGGGGGTCCCGCGGCCCCCGGCGCCGCGGCGCTCGGCGCTCTAGTGCGTGTCCTCGTCGCCGGGGGAGGCCAGCGGCGGGCGGGACTCCTCGGCCAGCGAGGTGATCGTCAGGGGGCCGCGGGCGGCGTCCTCCAGGACCTCGCTCGCCTCCTCGGCCGAGCGGGCGTAGAGCTCGACCAGCATGTGGATCACGATCTGCTCCGCGTCGTGCTTGTGGAAGCGGACGTGGGTGAAGAACTCGCGGGTGCCGTGGTCTCCGAACGCGCCGAAGGCGAGCGAGTCCGCCGCCTCCGGCCCCGAGCAGCTCTCGACCTGGTCGGTGTCGACTGTGACCGTGCAGGAGGCGACCCAGGGGGTGCCGGCGATCATCCGCTCCCAGCGGTCCTCGACCGCCTCGATGCGGCTGATCCGGCGGCCGTTCTCCTCGTAGAACGCGAGGCTCAGGTGGGGCTGGTCGTGGAGGCAGTCGAGGCACTGGACCACGGCCTCCTGGACCTCCTCGACGGGCTCGACCGCCTCGCCGGTCTCGGGGTCGACCTTGAGCACGCCCTCGTAGTGGACCTGCACCTCGAGGTTCTGCGACCAGCAGCGGTAGCAGCGAAGCCAGCTAGCCGCCGTGCCGAGCGAGTCCGCGGCCGATCCCTCCATGATCCGATTATGGCGAACGTCGTCCGCAGCGAACAGGGGCGGTATCAATCCGTGCATGAGCGACGGGAGGGCGGCGGCCGTGCGGCGGCTGAGGATCGCGGCGGCGGTGCTGGCGCTCGGGGTCGGGGCCGCGGTCCTCGTGGCCGTCCTGGGCCCGGACGACGAGGGGCCGCGGCGCGTGAGCGGGACGCCGAAGGAGGCGGTCGAGACGGTCGAGGGGTTCCGCCGCGCGCTGGTCGCGCGGGACTTCGCGAGGATCTGCGACGAGCTGTACTCGGCCGAGGCGCGAGCGGCCGCGGGCGGGGACGACTGCCAGTCGATCCTGGCGCTCGAGACGGCGCGGCTGCGCGACCCGCGCGTGCGGATCACGAGCCTCACGGTGGCCGGCGGGTCGGCGGCGGTGACGGTGGAGGCCGCCGTG
Source organism: Thermoleophilaceae bacterium (assembly GCA_036389295.1). Taxonomy (GTDB): domain Bacteria; phylum Actinomycetota; class Thermoleophilia; order Solirubrobacterales; family Thermoleophilaceae; genus AC-37. Next base: position 66,314 of record DASVQB010000004.1, read on the forward strand.
CGCGGCGGCCGGCCGGCGACCGACACGATCCGGCTCGTCCGGCAGCGCGGCCGGTTCCGGATCGCGTCGGCGGCGCCGGCGGCGGTCGTGCGGTGACGGGCGGGGGCGGGCCGGGGGGCGGGCCGGCGAGCCCGGCGCGGGCCGCCGCGCCCGCGCGGGCCGTGGCGTCCCGGCGGGCTGCGGCGCCACCGCGGGCCGCGGCGCCCCCGCGGGCCGCGGCGCCCCGGCGGGCCGCGGCGCCCCGGCGGGCCGCCTGACCGTGGTCGGCGTGGTCCTCGCCGGCGGGCGCGGGCGGCGGATCGGCGGCGGCAAGCCCGCGCGCACGCTCGCGGGCCGCCCCCTCGCGGCCCGGCCGGCCGAGGCGCTCGCGGCCGTCTGCGACCGCGTCGCGATCGTCTGCAAGCCGTCCACCGACGTGCCCGCCCTGCCCGGCGTGGAGCGCTGGGACGAGCCCGACGGGCACAGCCACCCCGCCGTCGGCATCGCCCACGCCCTCGAGCGCGCCGGCGGCCCGGTGCTCGTGTGCGCCGCCGACATGCCGTTCGTCACCGCGGCGTCGTGCGAGCGCGTGGCCGCGGCGCTCGGTCCCGCGGACGAGGTCGCCGTCGCCGTCGCCGGCGGCGTCGTCCAGCCGCTCCTCGCGGCCTACGCGCCGTCCGCCCTCGGAGCGCTCCGCGCGGCGGCGCCGGACGCCCCGCTGACCGGCACGGTCGAGTCGCTGCGGCCGCGCCGGGTCGAGGTCCCGGCCGCCGAGGCGCGCAGCGTAGACACGCCGGAGGAGCTGGCCGCGGCCGAGCGCGAGCTGGGTTCCGGCTAGCCGCGGAGCAGCAGCGCGACCAGCGCCACCGCGAAGGCGATCTGCCCGAAGCCGAGCGCTGTCCCCAGGTTGGCCGCGCCGGCCAGCTCCGCGACGCCGGTCGCGGCCGCGAACGCACCGGCCAGCACGAGGATCTGAGCGCCCAGCCGCACCGGGCGAGGATAGGCGCGAGCGCCTCCGGGCCCGGCCGCGGCGCGCCGCAAGAAGGCTTGCAGCGGGCCGCGGCTGTCGCTTCCGGCGGCGTTCGCGAGTAACTTCCGGCGCCGTGGCGAGCCATCCCTCGGACCTCGCGGACGTCGGACGCCCACGCCCGACCCCGGTCGGCGACCTGGGCGCGGCGTTCCCGGGGCCCCGCTCGCCCCGCTCGGCCGCGCTGACCGTTCGCGAGCGCGTCGTGCTCGCCCGGCTGGCCGAGGGTCGGCGGACCGACGAGGTGGCGGAGCTCCTGCACCTCAGCCCACACACGGTGCGCAGCCGCGTGAAGACGATCCTCCGGAAGCTCGGCGCCCGCAACCGCGAGCACGCCGTGGCGATCGCGATGCGCGAGAGCGCGATCGACCCGGACCTCTAGCGCCGGGCGGCGCGCTCGAGCTCGGCGACGGCGCCGCCGAGGCGCGCCGGAGGGCTCAGCCGGCCGCGGCGCGCTCGAGCTCGGCGACCAGCGCCGGCACGTCGAGCCCCGGGTCGAGCCCGTCGAGCAGCCGCCTCGCCTGGCGCGGCCCGCCGAGCGCCCGCACGCCCGCCTCGCCGCGCTCGGCCGTGAAGTCGGCCAGCGCGGCCAGGCCGCGCGCCCGCCGCCGCGCGGACCCGAGGTCGATCCCCGCGCGGTGGGCGTCGAGCGCCTCGACCAGCTCGTCGATCCCGCTCGGCGGCGGCACCGAGGACACGCTGACCACCGGCGTCCCCTCCGAGCCGAGCGACCTCAGCGCGGACTCGAGGTCGCGGCGGGCGCGGTCGGCGACGTCGCCCAGGTCGGCCTTGGTCACGACCAGCACGTCCGGCACCTCCATGATCCCGGCCTTCAGGAACTGGAGCGTGTCGCCGGACGCCGGCTGGACCACGACCGCCGTCGTGTCGGACAGCTCCTCCACGTCGGTCTCGGACTGGCCGACGCCCACCGTCTCCACCACCACCACGTCGTAGGCGGGAGCCAGCGCCTGCGCGGCCTCGCGGGTGGGCGGGGCGAGGCCGCCGAGCCGCGTCCCGGCGGCCGTCGAGCGGATCAGCACGCCATCGTCGCGCGGGTCGTGCTCGATCCGCGCGCGGTCGCCGAGCAGCGAGCCGCCCGAGCGCTTCGACGACGGGTCGACCGCCAGCACGGCCACCGTCCGGCCGAGCTCACGCCAGCGGCGCACGAGCGCCGAGAGCAGCGACGACTTGCCGGCGCCGGGCGGGCCGGTGACGCCGACGAGGTGGGCGGGCGCCTCGCCGCCGAGCGCGGCGGGGGAGACCTCGGCGAGCAGCGCGCGCGCCCGCTCCCGGCCGCCCGGCGAGCGGTCCTCGATCAGGTTGAGCGCGGCGGGGGCCGCCCTGCGGTCGCCCTCGCGCAGGCGGCGCCCGACGTCGGCAGGATCGGGGCGGGCCGGCGCTGGCGAGGCCGTCAAGCCGCCGCGGCGGCGGCGCCGTGGTGCTCGGCGACCAGGTCCACGAGGTCGCCCATGATCCGCGTGATCTCGAAGTCCTTCGGCGTGTACACCCGGGCGACGCCGGCCGCGCGCAGCTCCTCCTCGTCGGCCGGCGGGATGATCCCGCCCACGACCACCGGCACGTCGGCGCCGGCCTCCGACAGCTCGCGCAGCACGTCCGGGATCAGCTCGCGGTGCGAGCCGGACAGGATCGAGAGGCCGACCACGTGGACGCCCTCCTGCACCGCGGTGGCCGCGATCCGCGCGGGCGTCAGCCGGATGCCCTCGTAAACCACGTCCATGCCGGCGTCGCGGGCGCGGACGGCGATCTGCTCGGCGCCGTTCGAGTGGCCGTCGAGCCCCGGCTTGCCGACCAGGACCTTGACGCGGCGGCCGAGGGCCTCCGACACCCGGTCGACCCGCTCGCGCAGCTCGGCGAGTCGCTCGTCCTCGACGGCGCCCGCCGCGTGGTCGACGCCGGTGGGCGCCCGGTACTCGCCGAACACCTCGCGCAGCGCGCCGCCCCACTCGCCAGTGGTCACGCCCGCGCGGGCGCAGGCCAGGGTGGCGGGCATGACGTTCGCGTCCTCGTCGGCGGCGGCCGCCCGCAGCTCCTCCAGGGCCGCCGCGACCTCCTGCTCGTCGCGCTCCTCGCGCCAGCGGCGGACCGCCTCGACCTGCTCCTGCTCGACCTTCGGGTCCACCGTCAGGATGCCGCCGTCCTCGCCCTGCTGGAGCGGGGAGGCCTCCGAGGACGTGTAGGCGTTCTGGCCGATCACCTGGAGCTCGCCGCGCTCGATCCTCGCGACCCGCTCGCGGTGCGACTCGACGAGCTGGGTCTTCATGTAGTCGACTGCCTCGACGGCCCCGCCGCGCTCGGCGACGACGGCCATCTCCTCGCGCGCGCCCTCGGCCAGCTCGTCGACCAGCGCGTCCATGACCTTCGAGCCCTCGAATAGGTCGCGGTACTCGAGCAGGTCGGTCTCGAGGGCCAGGATCTGCTGGATGCGGAGCGACCACTGCTGGTCCCACGGCCGCGGCAGCCCGAGCGCCTCGTTCCAGGCCGGGAGCTGGATCGCGCGGGCGCGGACGTCGCGGCCCAGCGTGACGGCCAGCGCCTCCAGCACGATCCGGATGACGTTGTTCTCGGGCTGCGCCTCGGTCAGCCCGAGCGAGTTCACCTGCACGCCGTAGCGGAACCGCAGGTAGCGCTCGTCCTCGACCCCGTAGCGCTCGCGGCCGAGCTGCTCCCACAGCCGCGCCATCGCGCGCAGCTTGGCGTGCTCCTCGACGAACCGGATGCCGGCGTTGACGAAGAACGAGATCCGCCCGAAGACGCGCGGGAAGGTGTCCTCCTCGACCCGCTCGCGGACGCGGTCGAGCACGGCCTGGGCGGTCGAGAGCGCGTAGGCGATCTCCTGCACCGGCGTCGCGCCCGCCTCCTGGAGGTGGTACGAGCAGACGTTGATCGGGTTCCACTTCGGCACCTCGTCGACCGTGTGGGCGATCAGGTCGGCGATCAGCCGCATCGACGGGCCGGGCGGGAACGCGTAGGTCCCGCGCGAGAGGAACTCCTTGATGATGTCGTTCTGGGTGGTGCCCTGGAGGGCCTCGCGGGCGACCCCGTTCTCCTCGGCGACCGTCACGTAGAGGGCGAGCAGCCACGCGGCCGTGGCGTTGATCGTCATCGACGTGTTCATCTCGTCGAGTGGGATGCCGTCGAGCAGCGTGTGCATGTCGCCCTTGTGGGCGATCGAGACGCCGACCTTGCCCACCTCGCCGCGGGAGAGCTCGTGGTCGGGGTCGTAGCCGGTCTGCGTCGGGAGGTCGAAGGCCACCGACAGCCCGGTCTGGCCCTTCTCGATGTTCTTGCGGTAGAGCGCGTTCGACTCGCGGGCGTTCGAGTGACCGGCGTAGGTGCGCATCACCCACGGACGGTCGCGCTCGGGGAGGCGGGGCTCCATGGACTCAATTGTATGGTCATGCCGGTGCGGCGGCTGATCGACGTGATGCACCTGGGGCGCGACCGCGTGATCGGCGCCTACGAGGTCGACGGCGCGATCGTCGACCCGGGCCCGAGCTCCAGCGTGGCCGCGCTCGACGGAATCGAGCCGCGGGCCCTGCTCCTGACCCACATCCACCTCGACCACGCGGGCGCGACCGGCGTGCTCGTGCGGCGCTGGCCGGGCCTGAGGGTTTACGTGCACGAGCGGGGCGCCCCGCACCTGGTCGACCCGGCGAGGCTGCTGCGGAGCGCCGAGCGGCTCTACGGCGACCGGATGGAGACGCTGTGGGGCGAGGTCGCGCCCGTGCCGGAGGAGAACGTGGTGGCGCTGTCCGGCGGCGAGACCGTGGAGGGCTTCCGCGTGGCGTACACGCCCGGGCACGCGTCGCACCACGTGAGCTACCTGCACGAGGCCACGGGCGACGCCTACGTCGGCGACGTCGGCGGCGTGCGGGTCCCGCCGTCCGACCTGACGATCGCGCCGACCCCGCCGCCGGACATCGACGTCGAGCTGTGGCTGCGCTCGATCGACCTGGTCGAGTCGTGGTCGCCGGCTGCGCTCTGCCTCACGCACTTCGGGGCGGTCGACGACGCGTCCGCCGGCCTCGACCGGGCGCGCGAGGCGCTGCGGCGCCAGCTCGAGTGGGCCGAGGCGGGACCGGAGACGTTCGCCGCGCGCCACGCGGAGACCATCCGCCGCGCGCTCGACGAGGAGGAGGCGCTGCGGCTCGAGCAGGCGGCGCCGGCCGACCAGCTCCGCGCCGGCCTCGAGCGCCACCTCGCCAAGCGGGCGGAGGCCGCGACCGCCCAGGGCCCGGAGGCGAGCCGGGCATGAGCACGGGGGGGACGACGGTCGAGCTGCCCCGCGTGGGCGACCCGGGCGCCGGCCTCGGCGGCGCGTGGCGCGTGATCGTCCTGAACGACGACCACAACACCTTCGACGGGGTGGCCGCCGCGCTCGCCCGCGTGATCCCCGGCGTGACGCTCGAGAAGGGCTACGCGATCGCCAACAAGATCCACAACACCGGCCAGGCGATCGTCTGGTCCGGCCAGAAGGAGCCGGCCGAGCACTACTGGGAGCAGCTCAACGAGGCCGGCCTGACGATGGCCCCGCTGGAGCAGGGGTAGCCGGCGTACTGCGCCGGGCCCCGTCGCTGCTCCGCCCTCCGCGCAAGCGGCGTCCCGGTGGACGCTCGCCCGGCCACCGTGTCCGATTTGTTCCGCATAGCGGAACAGATCTGACACCGTGCCGGTTTCGGGTCGCATAGCGACCCTTGGACAGCAAGGTGGCCGAGACCACCCGAGCGAAGCGAGGGCCGCGGCCGCGCCCTACCGCGTCGCGATCCCGAACGCGTCCAGGTCGACCGGTCCGCCGCCGCGGGTCACGAGGCGCAGCACGTGGCGACCGCGGCCGCGCGCCTTGAGCGTGGCCACGAGGGCGCGGTCGGCCGCCTTGGCCGAGCGGAACCGGACCACCTTGCGCCGGCCGTCGAGGGTGACTAGCGCGCTGCCGGCGGACGGGGTCCTGCGCCCGATCAGGTAGATCCGGCCGGCGCCCCTGAACGCGAACCGGGCGACGCGCCCGCGGCGGCTCGCGCGGGTCAGCCCGAGGCCCCACGCGGAGCGCGCCCTCACGTGGCGCCAGCCGCGCCCGTAGCTCGGGTTGCGCGAGCGGCTGTCGTCGAGCGGCACGATCGTGGTCGCGTAGTCCCACGGGCCGCGCTGGCCGAACCGGCCGACCGCGCGGGCGCGGAAGCGGTAGGCGGAGCCGAAGTAGGCGGCGAAGCGCTGCGTGGAGCCCCGCATCGTCGAGGTGAGCCGGCTCCACTTCTCCCGCCGCAGGTTGCGGGCCTCGACCTCGTAGTGGTCGACGTCGCCCGTCCCGCGCACGCGCAGGGCGAACCGCGGGTCGCGGCCGGCGTCGCTCGCGAGCCGCGGCGCCGTGAGCTCGGCGGTCGGCGGCGGCGCGCCCGTCGCCTCGCCGCCCACGACGGCCGACGCCTCGCGCACCGGCAGCTCGATCCGCACGGACGACAGGAGCAGCGACGACGGCTGGTTCGAGTGGCGGACGAACGGCGCGTCGTCCTGGGTCAGCTCGACGCGGATCCGGTGCCCGCCCGGGAACCGCCAGCCGTTGCCGTGGAGCGGGAAGGTGGTGGTCTCGTTCGCCGCCCCGACGCGCCGCACCCCGCGGTCGACGAGCACCGCGGTCCCGTTCGGCATGACGTCGTACATCCGGGCGTCGAGCTGGAGCGCCGGGCCGCTGCCGGTGTGCTCCGCCGCGATCCGGCCGATCCCGACCATCGTGAAGTCGGACGGCAGCTCGTTCGACTCGTAGACGGCGGTGCCGGCGCCGGCCGGCGAGGTCTCGACCGCGCAGCGGCCGCCGTTCGAGACCGAGTTGAAGATCGGGTCCGCGTTGCCGGAGTGCGTCCCCGCCGACGCGTTCGCCGTGGCCTGGAGCCCCCCGGCGCTGAAGGTCAGCGTGTTCGGCGCGAGGGCGTCGAAGGTCGCGGCGGTGAAGCGGTCGCCGGGCTCATCCGCCGGGTGGGCGTCGTCGGCGTTCTGGGGGCAGATCTGGAGCGACGCGGTCACGTCGAAGGCCGGCTGCGGCTCGTCGGGGTTGCCCTGCGGCCTCACGTAGTGGTCGACGAACGCGTTCAGCCGCGAGGTGACGCCGATCGCCACCCGGCTCGGGGCCAGGGCGTCGAGGTCGCCGGCCGGGAAGTCCGCGAGCCTGCAGACGTGCCGGTCGGCGCCGCAGAGGTCGCCCCACTCCTTCGCCTTGTTCTGCACGAAGTGCTGGTAGTCGCCGTGGTACTGCTGCACCGGGTAGCCGGGGAAGGCGGACTTCAGCCGGTCCACCATCCGGCGGTGCTCGATCGTGGTGAAGAGCTGGTCGGTGAAGGTGCCGGCGCTGAACACGGGGACGCGCGCGGCCGCCTCGCCCGCCACCCGCTCGAAGAAGTGGTTCTGGTAGTAGGCCGACCGGTTCGCGTAGAAGCTCGGCACGACGTCGCCGAGCAGCGCGGGGCACGCGGGGTTCGCGTCGAACGGGTCGCCCGAGCCGAGGCAGACGAACGCCTGGTCGATGACCGGCGGGAACGTGGCGTGGTTCGGGGCCGGCTGGCCCGTGCTGGGGATGCCGGTTCGGCCGCTCAGGAACAGGCCGGAGACGATGCTCGTCTTGGGCATGCCGAACGTCTTCAGCGCCTGCTCGACGTCGCTCGATGGCGGCACGCCGTCGAAGTGGGTCCCGCTCGGGATCAGGGAGTAGGGGAGGTCGCTCCAGCCGTACTTGGGCGCGGCGGCGGCCAGCCGCATGTCGCGGCCGCCGGGGCTGCGCCACGTGGGGTCGGTGAGCGCGAGCCAGGAGAAGCCGCCGCCGTACGAGCCGCCGGTCGCCACGACCCGCTGCGGGTCGACGTGGAAGAACGGGTCGTCGGCGAGCTGGCCCGCCATGTGCTGGAAGTCGTTGATCTCGTACGAGCGGTGGTCGAGCCAGCTCTCGCCGGTCGAGCCGCGCCCCTCTCCGTTCACGAACCCGCGCGAGGTGTAGTTGAGGACCACGTAGCCGCGCGCTGCGAACCATGCGTTCGAGTAGTGCCAGCGCTCGCCGCCGGCGTCCACGCTCGACGCCTCCCAGCCGGTCTTGTCGCCGGCGCAGCAGCCGTGCATCATCGCCACGAGCGGGTAGCCGCCGGGCGGGGGCGGGAACCGCGACGGGTCCGGCATCGTCACGTCGGCGTCGATCGCGATGTCGCCGTTCGCGTCGGCGCCGGCGTTCGGGTCGGGCGCGACCTTCGGCGGCAGGCCCAGGAAGCCGTCGTAGCGCTGGGGCACCGCGATCCCGGCGATCGCGCCGACGTTCGGGGTGCGCCCGCCGACCGGCGGGACGCCGTCGTCGCAGAAGACGATCGGGATCGTCACGCCGTTGCCGGCGTCGCCGTCGGCGGCGTCGCGCTGCTGGCAGCTCGCCTTCAGCGAGCCGACGTCGGCCGCGGCGGGAGCCGTGAGCCCGCCGAGCGACAGCGCCGCAGCCGCGGCGATCGCGAGCGTGAGTCTCGCGGCCCCCCTCCGCACGCCCACAAGGCTAACCGGCGCCGGGCGCCGCCGCGCCGCCGCTTTCCCATCCAGCCCTCGCTATGCGAGGGAAAAGCAGCAAAGCGGCCGGCCGTCGATCAGTCCGCGTCGACCGGCGCGGGCGTCAGGACGCCGGCGTCGACCACCCGCAGCCACTCCGGGTTGAGCGGCACCTGGAAGTAGCCGGCGAGCTCGACGCGGGCCTCGGAGACCTCCTCCGAGTTCCAGTAGCGCTCGAAGTCCTCCTCGGACGAGAACGTCGCGAGCTGCATGAACGCGAGCGGCTCCTCGCGGGCGCGGACGAGCGCCCAGGAGGTCGCGCCGTAGTCCAGGACGGCCTCGGCGAGCGGCCGCCAGCGCTCCTCGAACGCGTCGCCGCGGAACGGGTTGACGTGCCAGGGGATCAGGACGAGGCGATCGCCCTCCCTCACGCGCCGACCTCCGCGTAGATCGCGCCCGGGCCCTCGGCGGTCTTGCCCTGGCCCGTCTCCTCGGCGCCGACCAGGATCGCGATCTTCCCGAGGTGCCTGTTCTCCTTCATGATCTGGTGCGCCTCGGCCACGCCGTCGAAGCCCATCGTCCGCCACAGCACCGGACGGATCGCACCGGTCTCCATGAGCTGGTTCGCCTTCGTGCACTCCCACGCGTTGGCGAAGTGGGAGCCGACGATCTCCTTCTGCCGCATCCAGAGGTAGCGGACGTCGAAGTCGAGGTTGTAGCCGGTCGTCCCGGCGCAGATCACGACCTTGCCGAACGGCTTGACGACGAACACCGAGGTCGGGAACGTGGCCTGGCCGACGTGCTCGAAGACGATGTTCGGGTCGTCGCCCAGGACCTCGCGGACGGCCTTGCCGAAGGTGCGCATGGCCTTGAACCGCTCCTTCTCCTCCTCGGGCGACTCGCCGCCCCTGCGCATCATCCCGGCGTGCTCGTTGCGGTCGATCCAGCCCGTTATCCCGAGCTGCTCGAGCAGCGCCCCCTTCTCCGGCGACGAGACGACGCCGCACGACAGCGCGCCGGTCAGCTTGCAGAGCTGCGTGGCGAACACGCCGAGGCCGCCGGCGGCGCCCCAGATCAGCACGCGGTCGCCGGCCTGGATGTTGCAGCGCGTGATCAGCATCCGGTAGGCGGTGAAGTAGGTCAGCCCGTACGACGCCGCCTCCTCCCAGGTGAGGTTCTGCGGCCGCGGGATCAGCTGCTGCGCCTGGACCTTCGTGAACTGCGCGAACGAGCCCCAGGACGTCTCGTAGCCCCAGATCTTCTGCGACGGCGCCGCGAGCGGGTCGAGGCCGTGCACCTCCGGGTCCTCGTACGAGGCCTGGTTGCAGTGGATGATGACCTCGTCGCCGGGCTTCCAGCGGGTGACGCCGGGGCCGGTCTTCCACACGATCCCCGAGGCGTCCGAGCCGCCGATGTGGTGGTCCTCGTCGGGGTGGGACCGGAACACCGACACCGGCTTGCCCATCGCGGCCCACACGTTGTTGTAGTTGACGCCCGCGGCCATGACGCGCACGACGACCTCGAGCGCGCCCGGCTCCGGCACCTCGATCTCCTCGATCTGGAACGCGTCGGTCGGCTCGCCCTCGCGCTCCTGCCTGATGACCCAGGCGGCCATCGTCTTGGGCAGCTCGCCGGGCTCGGTGCCGACGTCGGTCACGTTCTTCAGGTCGACGGCCATGCTGTCTCTCGAACCTCCGGGGGGTCGCGGTCGGGGGCCGGATCGTACCGACCGCCCGGGGAGCGCCGCCTCTACTGCGCGCCGAGCGGCTCGGCGACCTCGGGCTGGTGCGCCGGGTCGACCCGCCGCCTCGCCTTCGGCTCCACGAGCACGAGGGCGAGGACGGCGCCGATCGCCGCGACGCTCGCCGACAGCGTCAGCGCGCCCGAGAGGGCGTGCACGAACGCCTCCCTCATCCCGGCCGCCAGCCGCTCGGCGGTGGCCGGGTCGAGGTCGTGGAAGATCGCGTCGAGCCGCCCCGAGCCGACGTTGTCGGCCAGCTCGTCGCGCATCGACCCCGAAAGGTGCAGCGTGGTCGCGGTGGCGTCGACCCGGTCGTACGCGAGGCTCTGGAACAGCGCGCCGATCGCCGCGACCCCGAACGTGCCGCCGACCATGCGGAACGTCGACAGGATCCCGGACGCCGCGCCCGCCTTGTCGGCGCTGACCGCGTTCATCGCGGCGGTCGACATCGGCGACATCGTCAGCCCGATCCCGAGGCCCATGATCGAGAACGACCACAGGATGTCGGAGTAGGTCGTGTCGACGGTGACGCGCGACTGGAGGTAGAGCGCGGTGGCCGTGAGCGCCAGGCCGATCGCCATCAGCGGGCGGGGGCCGATGCGGTCGGCGAGCCGGCCCGCGATCGGCGCCGTGAACATGATCACGATCGTCGACGGGAGGAACCGGACGCCGGCCTCGAGCGGCCCGTAGCCGAGGATGTTCTGCATGTACAGCGCCATGAAGAAGAACATGGCGAGCATCGAGAACGACAGCACGAAGGCGACCGCGTTCGCGCCGAGGAACGAGCGGGAGCGGAAGTAGGAGAGCTCGACCATCGGGTTCGGGCCGCGCAGCTCGACCAGGGCGAACGAGGCGAGCCCGACGGCGGCCGTCGCGAGCAGCGCGACGATCGCGGGCGAGCCCCAGCCCCACCGGTTGCCCTCGACGAGCGCGAGCACGAGCGTGGCCAGCCCGATCGAGAGCGTCGCGATGCCGCGGTAGTCGATCGCCCGCTCGACCGTCCGGTCGTACGACTCGCGCGCGGCGAACAGCGTCATGGCGATCGCGCCGGCCGCGACCGGGAGGTTCAGGAAGAAGATCGCGCGCCACGAGACGTGCTCGGCGAGCGCGCCGCCGACCACCGGCCCGAACGCGAGCGCGAGGGCCGAGACGCCGGCCCAGGTGCCGATCGCCCGGCCGCGCTCCTCGGGCGGGAAGGTGTTCGAGATGATCGAGAGGGTGCCGGGCATCATGAACGCGGCCCCTATGCCCTGGGTCGCGCGGCTGGCCACGAGCCAGGTCTGGGTCGGCGCGAGGCCGATCGTCGCGCTGGAGAGCGCGAACACGACGACGCCGAACAGGAACATCCGGCGGCGGCCGAAGAGGTCGCCGAGCCGTCCGCCGGTGACGAGCAGGACGGCGAACACGAGCGTGTAGGCGTTCACGGTCCACTCGAGCGCCGACAGCGACGCGTGGAGGTCGCGCTGGATCGACGGCAGCGCGACGTTCACGACGGTGTTGTCGAGCATGACCATGAACAGGGCGAAGCACATGGCGGCGAGCGTCCACCACTTGCGGTTGCCCTCGTTCATGCGCAGGCGCTCGGGCATCAGGCCGCCTTCCCCCGCTTGCGCCTCCGTCTCGCGGGCGGGCGCATCGCGGCGATCTCCTCGCGGGCCACGATCGGCTCGAGCGCGGCGGCGAGCCGGCGGCGGTCGCGCGGCGCGACGGTGCGGAGGAAGTCGTCGATGCCGGCGACGCGCAGCTCGACGAGCCGGTCGAGCAGGGCGCGCCCCTCGGGGGTCGCGCGGACCTGCTTGAACCGCCGGTCGGCGGCGTCCTCGGCGCGGGTCACGAGGCCGCGCTTCACGAGGCCCTCGACCGAGCGGCTGACCGCGGGGAGGGAGAGGCCGAGCCGGTCGCCGAGGTCCTTGAGAGTGGCCTCCTCGACGTCCCTGACGAGGACGCCGAGGGCGCGCACCTGGGAGAACGACAGGTCGAGCTCGCCGACGGCCCGGAAGAAGTCGGTCCCGTAGGCGTGGATGAGGTACTTGACGAACGCCGCGAGGTCGTCGACGAGGGCGGGGTCGGTCGCCGCGGCGCCGGGGCCGGCCGCCCGGCCTTCCGGCGCCGGTCCGCCTCCGCCTGAACCCGTTGCTTGCACGCATGCAAGTATTGCAGGGGAGGACGCGATCGCCCGCCCGCCGGACGTGAGAAGCGTCACGTGAGCGGGCTCGCCCGTCTCCCGCCGGTCCGCGCCACGCGGCGCCCGTTCCGTCCGCGCCCCGACCTACGGTGGAACGCTGCCATGGAAGCCGCCACGCCACTCCGCGCGCCGAACGTACGCACGCTGGGCGACCGCCTGGTCGTCGACGGGCTCGTCGTCCAGGACGAGTGCGCCGTCCGGCTCGTGCGCGAGCGCGAGGAGGCGGGCGACGACCCCGCGCGCGCGGTCTCGGACGCGATCGAGATCGGCGCCCGGGTGCTCGACCGCGAGCAGGCCGGCGCGAACGCCGACTTCGTGCGGAGCGAGTTCGACAAGGTCTCGCGCGAGGTCGAGGCGGCGTTCGTCGAGCGCGCCCGCGAGGTGAGCGAGCGGCTCGAGGGCCAGGTCGAGGCGGTCTTCGGCCCGGAGACGGGGCACCTCACCAAGACGCTGGAGCGCCACTTCTCGGACGAGAGCTCGGCGGCCGTCCAGAACCGCGTCCGCGAGCTGCTCGGCGAGGCCACGGCCCGCCTGCGCGAGGACCTCCTGAAGCAGTTCACCTCGGCCGACGGCCACAACCCGCTCGCCGAGTTCAAGGCGGGCGTGCAGAGCGCGCTGCGCGAGGCGCGCGAGCGCGACGACGCGCACCAGCGCGCGCTCCAGGAGCGCCTCGCCCGGTTCGAGCGCGAGCTCCAGGCGCTGCGCGACGAGCGGGCCAAGCGCGAGGAGGTCGACGCCGAGCGCGAGCGCGGCACGGCGAAGGGGCGCACGTTCGAGGAGGCCGTCACGGAGGCGATCGAGGAGGTCGCGCTCGCGCAGGGCGACGACTGCGAGGCGGTCGGGGACCTGCGCGGCGCGAGCGGGCGGTCCGGCGACGTCGTCGTCGCGATCGACGCGTGCCGGGGCCCGACGCTGGGGCGGATCGTGTTCGAGGCGAAGACGCAGAAGCTGTCGAAGCCGAAGGCGTGGCAGGAGCTCGATTCGGCGCGCGCGGAGCGCGACGCCGACTTCGCCGTGCTGGTCGTGCCGAGCGAGGAGAAGCTCCCCGCCCGGACGCGAGCGCTGCGCGAGTACGGCGGCGACAAGCTGCTCGTCGCGTGGGACCCGGACGGCGGCGGCGACATCGCGCTGGAGGTCGCGTACTCGCTGGCCCGCGCCCGCGTGCTGATGGCCCGCGGCGGCGGCGACGAGGTCGACGCCGGGGCGATCCGCGACGTGGTCGACCGCGCCCTGGCGGTCGTCGACGACACCCGCAAGGTCAAGTCGCAGCTCACCGGCGCGAAGACGAGCATCGACGGCGCGCGCTCCCTGCTGGAGGAGATGGAGAACCACGTCCGCGGCTACCTCCGCGAGATCGAGGCCCTGGCGACGGCCGGCGCGGAGCCGCCGGCGCCGAGCGAGGGCGCCGCGCCGGACGCGGAGCCGGCGGCCCTGACGGTGCCGGACGCGGAGCCGGCGACTGACGCGGAGCCGGCGGCCCTGACGGCGCCGGACGCGACGGGCGCGGTGGCGGACGAGGCCGACGCGCCGGACCCGGAGCCGGCGTCCGCTCAGCAGCGGCTCGCCTAGCGGAATCTCGACGGTTGCAGACTTAGGGAGTCCAGGGACTACCTAATCCTGCAACCGTCGCGATCTAGGCAGCCGTCGACGATCTAGGGCGACCGGCGACGATCTAGGGCGACCGGCGACGATCTAGGGCAGGAGCACCTTGTCGGACGAGGACGCGCGCTCCGGGCCGACCGTCAGCTTGGCCGGCTCGATCTCGTCGCCCTGCACGATGTCGGACCCGGCGCGGACCTCGTAGCTGCCGGGCTTCATGTCCTCCTGGATCCGTCCGGTGTCGCCCGGGTTGATCGGCCCGACCACCTCGCGCCCGCTCGGCCCGTCCAGCGTGATCGTGTGCGCCTCCTGGGTGAGGTTCGAGACGATCAGGACGATCGGCCCCGCACCGAGCTTCTTCGGCTCGACCGAGACCTTCGCCGCGGTGATCGCGCCGCTGAGCTGGAGCGTCACCGGCGGCCGCGGATCGTTCTTGAACTCGTCGTCGTCGCCGCACCCGGCGAGCGCGGTCGCACCGGCCACTCCCGCGAGGAGCACCGCGGCACGGATCCATCCGACTCTGGTCATCCCCCACATCCCCCCGCCGAACCCTATCCGAACCACACGGACGTTCGCGAGGAAATCAGGTCGTCCACCTCGGTTTGGATGCGCTCCCGCACCCCTTCGGCGAGCGTCTGGACGAGCTCGAGGTCGTCGGCGTCGTCGGGTCCGTACCCGTCGAGCGACACCGGCTCGAGGAACCGGATCTTGAACTTCGCGGGGAGGTAGAGCAGGCCGGCGGCGAGCCCGAAGTGCGGAAACGCGTGGTTCACCGGGAAGTAGATCAGTCCGGTCAGCCGCTGGAGCAGCGGCACGTGGGCGAAGATCGGCATCGCCTCCTCGGCGCCGACCACGGCGATCGGGACGATCGGCACGCCGGCGCGCAGCGCGGTCTTCACGAACCCGCCGCGGCCGAAGCGCCGCAGCCGGTAGCGCTGCCAGAACAGCTTGCGCGAGCCCTTCTGCCCCTCGGGGAACACGAGCACGAGCCGGCCCTCGTCGCCGAGCAGCCGCTGCGCGTTCGCCGGGTGCGCCGGCACGAGCCCCGCCTTGTTCGCGAGCATGCCGATCCCCGGGTAGCCCTTGAACCAGTTCTCGCCAAGCATGTAGAGCGGCCGCGACGCGGGGTGCTCGACGCGCAGCGCGTGCATGATCATCGGCGCGTCGGGCGGCAGCGCCCCCGAGTGGTTCGAGACGAGCAGCGCGCCGCCCTCCGACGGCACGTTCTCGATCCCCTCGTGCTCGACCCGGAACCAGTACCGGTAGTAGAAGTCGAGCAGCGGCTCGAGCAGCGAGAAGACGCGCTCGGAGCGACCCCAGTCGTCGAGCTCGCGCCCGGTCTCGGGCGGCGGGATCAGCTCGCGCAGCAGGCGCGCGTCGACGTCCTCGAGGCCGCCGCCCCGGGGCGCGGACGAGGGCAGCGCGAGAGCGTCCTCGGTCGGGTCGTACTCGACCGTGGTCGGCCGCGGCTCCTCCGCGCCGGCGCCGCTGTCGAGCGATCCTCCGAGAAGCGGGCTGTCCGGCCTCAGCCGCCCGCGACGAGCTGGCGCTCGTCCTCGAGCTCCCGAAGCCTGCTCTGCAACCGGTCCCACGACTTACCCTCCGTCTCCTCGTAGTCCCGACCCTCGAGCCCGCGAATGCTGTGGCTGTACGTCTCCCAGGCCTGACGCTCTCGGGCGTCGATGTCGGCGAGCCTCCGTGCCCTCTGGTCCGAGATGTAGGTGGTCATTCGCAGCCTCGCCCGGCGTTCTCGGCGAGTGTGGCCATGGTACCCCGGATCGCGGCGGCTACACCGGAGCCGGCCGCGGCTACCTGCTGCGAGTGGAGAAGCGCCAGGTTCGGTCGGACGACGCGAGCTCGTTGTCGCCCATGTCGACGATCGTCCGGCCGATCTTGACGACGTACCGCGTCCGCGCGCGGAGCGGCCGCTTGGGGACGAGCCGCGCCTGGCGCTTGCTCTTGCTGTAGGTCACGCGCGCCGACACCTGACCGCCGCCGGGCGCGAGCAGGTCGAGCGTCCGCGAGCTCACGTTGTCCATCGCCTCGGAGAACGTGACGACTACCTGCGCCTTGCGGCTCACCTTGGCGCCCGGCCCGGGCGAGCGCCTGCGCACCCGCGGCCGCTTGTAGTCGTTCGACACGTGGACGGCGACCGCCTGGCCGTCGTACTTGAAGTCCCAGTCGCCGAACGCCTGCGAGAACCCGTTCTGCGTCATGTCCGCGTTCACGAGGACCGCCGTGATGCGCGAGAAGCGCGACGGGGCGGCGAGCTCGATGCTCGTCTGCCCGCCGCGCGGCAGGCGGCGCATCACGACCGTCGGGGGGATGCCGCTGTCCGCGGCCCCCTCGAGCCCCACCAGCGCGAACGCCCCGCGCACGTCGCGCGGCAGCGACCCGACCAGCTTGACGCGCTGGTCCTGCGTCGGGGTGACGTTCGCGAGCGCGTAGGCGGCGTGGTCGAGCCGGCCGCGCACGCCGGTCCCGCCGGGAGCCATGTTCGCGCGCGGGACGCGCTGGACGTCGGGCCACGTCGGCCCCTCCTCGAACTGGCCGGCGGACGACCGCCACTCGGCCGTGTCCACCGCGAACCGCGTGAAGGCGTCGAAGAACGTCGTCCCCTTTGCGAGCAGCGCGGCGTCGTAGGCGTCCGGCGCGAACGACGGCGGGCGCGTCTCGAGCGACTTCTCCCAGGCGGTGCGGATCGTCTCGGGGCCGTAGCGCTCGTCGAGCCAGCGGTTCCAGACCGCGTCGCCGTAGACCTTGACGTTCAGCGGGTCGGTGAGGTCGCTCTGGTTGAAGCGGGTCAGCGAGACCTGGCTGAGCTGCGTCCACGGCCCGAGGTAGGAGACGTAGTCGTTGATGTCGTCGTAGACGCGGTCCTCCATCCAGACCGCGGTCGACTCGAACATCCACGAGTCCTGGAGCACGTCGTAGCCGAACTGGATCACGTGGTTGTACTCGTGCGCCGCCGTGACCTGCATCGGCGGCAGGAAGCTCGTGTAGCGCGGGTACTCGGCGTGGCTGAAGTCGTTGTCCATGACCAGGTACGCCGCCTGCGAGTTCGTCTCCTGGCCGGGGTCCGGCGTGGAGTAGCCGAAGATCCCCTGGTCGCCGAGCTGCTTGACGTACACGTCGACCTTGTTGAAGTCGCCGCCGCGGGTGCCGTCGCCGGTCGGCTCGCGCCAGCCGAGCTGGACGTTCTCGACCGCGAAGACCTCCTCGAAGACCTGGCTCATCGCCTGGACGTAGTCGGGGATCGCGTCGCCGTCGGTCGAGGCGAGCGACGGGGCGTCGGGCGAGGAGTCGACCCAGTGGATGCAGAAGTGCGCCGAGCACAGCGGCGGCGAGTGCTCGGGGACCGAGTAGCCGTCCTCGCCGGGCTGGGTCTCGCCCTGCGACGGCCGGGCGAGCAGCCGGCGCGCCGTCCGGCGGTCGCCCTCCGGCAGCGACCTCATGCGGATGGCCAGCTCGCGCAGGGCCGGCGTGGGCTCGCGGCCGGTCTCGACGCCGCGGCCGCGCAGGAGCGACCGCGCCTCGGCGAGCGCCGCGCGAGCCTCCCGCTGCGCCGACGCGGAGTGCACGTCGCCGCCGCGAGCGCCCTCGTCCGCCGCCGCCGGCGCGGCCAGCGACAGCGGCACCAGCAGGATCAGGATCGCGAGCAGGGGCAATGGACTCCTTCGGATAACAGCGTCGGCGGTCGAAAGGCGCGACTTGAGGCTCGTCAAGGCGCCGCCCGCTCGAACGGAAGGTCCACGACCTCGGCGGTCGTCCCGGCGGAGCCGACCTCCAGGACGTCGCCGGGCGACGCCTCGCGCCGCACGACCGCGAGCGCGATCGGACCGTGGACCGGCGAGTCGACCACCGACCCGAGCGCGCCCACCGGCCGGTCGCCCAGCCTGAGCTCCTCGCCGCGCGCGGCCGGCCCCGACAGGCGCAGACCGCGCAGGCGGCGGTTCGGCCTGCCCTTGTAGTGCAGGCGCGCGACGGTCTCCTGGCCGACGTAGCAGCCCTTGGTGAAGCTCACCGCCCGCTCGTTCAGGCCGGCCTCCTCCGGGATCGTCTCCGAGCCGAAGTCGAGGCCGAGGCGGGGGCGGCCGGACTCGACGCGCAGGCACTCGGCGGCCTCGTGCGAGACCTCCTCGACGCCAAGCGCCTGGCGAGCCGCGGCGGCCTCGTCCGCCGCGCAGATCACGTCCACGCCTAGGTCGGTGGCGACGTAGACCCCGTGCTCGCCCTCGACGAACGAGTGCTCGGCGGCCGGCGGCTCGACGTCGAGGGCGGCCCGCGCGGCCGGCCCGACGAGCGAGAGGATCGCGCGCGAGGCGGTCGCGTCCTCGGCGGCCACGTCGCGCCCGATCCCGTACGTGCGGATCGTGTGGTCGAGCACCGGCCCCGCGGCCGGCTCGGTGTCGAGCCAGATCCAGTCCGCCCCGCGCAGCACGCGCATGTCGGCCCGGACCTTGCCCTTGTGGCTCAGCAGGGCGGCGTAGCAGCCGGTTCCGGGCGCGAGCGACTCGACGTCGTTCGTCACCTGGCCCTGGAGGAAGTCGGCGGCCTCGGCGCCGCGCAGCAGGAGCTTCGCGCGCGAGGAGCGGTCCACCAGCCCGGCGGCGTCGCGAAGCAGGTCGTACTCGGTCGCGCTGATCACCGCAGGCCGATCGTAGCGGCGGGCGCGCTCGGCGCGGCCGGGCCCGCCGCGGGCGGCGCCGCCCCCTATAGCCTTCGGTCCGTGGCACTGGCGGAGGACTTCGAGCGGGTCGTCGCGTCGCTCCCCCCGGACTGGACGCACCTCGACCTCGACCTGCGGATCCTCGACGAGGAGCGCTACGTGGAGGCGGCGACGCTGCTGGTGCAGGTGAACGCCCAGCCGTACTCGCGCCACGAGTGGGACTGGCGGCTCCGGAGCGCCCGCGAGTTCGGCCACGCCGCGGCCCCGGAGACGGTCCGCGGGACGCTGGCCCTGCTGGACGAGCAGGGCATCGAGGGCGAGCTCGGCCCGGCCGAGGCGCGGGTCGGGCGGGTCGAGGTGACGCAGATGTGGGGCCGTCCGGAGTCCGTGCGCCAGGAGTTCCGCCGCCGGCGCGCCCAGTGACGCCGTGGCCCGGGTAGCGCTGCTCTGCCCGGACCTGCTCTTCGGCTCGCGGCTCGAGGGCGCGCTGGGCGCGGCGGGCCACGAGGTGACCCGGTACGACGGCGATGACGCGGCGCGCGCCGCGGCGTCCGAGGCCGACGTCCTGGTCGTCGATCTGACCGCCGACGGCTACGACGGGGCGATGCTCGTCGAGTCGATGAGGACGGGCGGCGAGCTCGGCGGGGTGCCCGCGCTCGGCTTCTACGCGCACGTGGACGTGGAGACGCGGCGCCGCGCGCAGGAGGCCGGGTTCGACCTCGTGGTGCCGCGCTCGCGCATGGCGCGCGAGGCCGCCGCCCTGGTCGAGGGGCTGGCCGACCGGCGCCCGAGCTAGACTGCGCCCGCTTTCAGCGGTCCGCCCAAGGGCTGCCCCGAACTTCAG
This sequence comes from Thermoleophilaceae bacterium, assembly GCA_036389295.1. Lineage (GTDB taxonomy): Bacteria > Actinomycetota > Thermoleophilia > Solirubrobacterales > Thermoleophilaceae > AC-37. The sequence goes on from DASVQB010000004.1 coordinate 85,882, forward strand.
CGGCCCGCCCAGGGCCGGTCCGAACCCGGATCAGGAGGCGAAGCAAGTGCAGCAGATCCCAGACCGAGGCCCCGCGGCCTACGTCGCCGAGCTCGTCGGCACGTTCGCGCTCGTCTTCGCGATCACCATGGTGGTCGTCAACTTCGTGCCGCCGCCCACTCCCGCGACCACGCCGGGCGCTCCGCCGATCCAGGCGTTCCAGGACTTCGCGGTCGTCGGCCTCGTGCACGCGTTCGCGCTGTTCTTCCTGATCCAGACGCTCGCGTTCATGTCGGGCGCCCACTTCAACCCGGCCGTCACGCTCGCCATGACGGCGGCCCGGCAGATCAAGCCGATCGACTCCGTGATCTACGTCCTGATGCAGCTCGTGGGCGGCGTGCTGGGCGCGCTGACCACCCAGGCGCTGGTCGCGGACGACGTGGGCGACCCCGCCAACTGGGGCGCGGTCGGGCTGGCGTCGAGCGTCGACAAGACCGTCGAGGGGATGGGCGCCGAGGCGATCGGCACGTTCTTCCTCGTGTGGGCGATCATGGGCGTCGCCGTCAACCCGTCGGCCGTCAAGGACTGGTCGGGCCTGGTCATCGGCGCCACGCTCGGCATGGCCGTGATGATCATCGCCCCGCTGACCGGCGCGGGCTTCAACCCGGCGCGCGCGCTGGGCCCGGCGATCATCGGCGAGGCCTTCAACGGCGTCGGCAAGTGGCTCCTGATCTACGTGCTCGCACCCGCGCTCGGGGCCGTGATCGCGGTGTTCCTCTACCAGTGGCTCGCGGTGACGTCTGGGAAAAAGGGGCCACAAGGCGCCGAACCCGTCGGCTGAGGCCCCTGAGCGCACCATGCCGTCGCAGCTCGGCGTCCTCGGGGCTCGCCGTACCTAGTACGGCTTCGCCCCTGCGTCCTTGACCTGCTCGGCCTGGAACGCTCAGGGATGTTCCGGGTGGCTCGGGGACGCCGGCCGACGCGCGTAGACTCCGGCGCGATGCGGCGGGTCACGTTCTCGCGCAACTTCACGCTGTCGCTGTCGCGGACGTGCCGCTGCTACTGCAAGTACTGCGCGTTCGCCACCCACCGCACGCACCTGCACGCGCCGCAGGAGGTGCTGGCGCTGCTCGACGGCGCCGCGCGGCGCAACGTCAAGGAGCTGCTCGTGCTCACGGGAGAGCGGCCGGAGGTCGACGCCGGAGTCCGGGCGCGCCTCGCCGAGCACGGCCACGAGGACTTCGTCGGCTACGTCGTCTGGGCCTGCGAGCGCGCGCTCGAGCGCGGGCTGCTGCCGCACACGAACCTCGGCGTGCTCGACCGCGAGGACCTCGCCCGGCTGCGCGAGGTCACCGCCTCGCAGGGGCTCATGCTCGAGTCCGTCAACCCCGACCTCGTCGCCCACCAGGGCTCGCCGTCCAAGCACCCCCAGCGGCGCCTGGAGACGATCAGGACCGCCGGCGAGCTGCGGATCCCGTTCACGAGCGGGATCCTCGTCGGCATCGGCGAGCGCGAGGAGGAGCGCATCGCGGCGCTCGAGGCGCTCGCGGCCGTCCACGCCGAGCACGGCCATCTGCAGGAGGTCATCCTGCAGAACTTCGTCCCGCACGCCAGCTACTACGGCCGCGAGCCGGCGCAGATCGCGGACGCGGCCGCGCGCGAGCTGTGGCGGACGGGCATCGGCGACGGACCGCGCCGGGACCTCCCGCGCTGGGCGACGCCGGTCGCGATCGACGACATGCGCCGGCTCGTCGCGGAATGCCGGCGCCTGTTGCCCGACGTCGCGGTGCAGATCCCGCCGAACCTCGCGGAGTGGTGGCCCGAGCTCGTGGCGGCCGGGGCGACCGACCTGGGTGGGCTCTCGGCCAACGGCGACCACATCTCGCCCGAGCACCCCTTCCCGTCGCCGCACCGGATGCGCAAGGAGCTGGCGCCGCGCGGCTACGCGCTCACCGAGCGTCTCTGCGTCTACCCGCAGTACATGACGCCCGAGTGGGTCGAGCAGGGC
>DASVQB010000005.1:0-48196 GCA_036389295.1 Thermoleophilaceae bacterium
ACGTGCTCCGCGTCCAGGGAGTGGAACGGCTCGGCGGCGGCGAGCACACCATCGGGGTGGACTACATCGAGGTGGCCAGCTTCATCGGGCTGGCCGCGGTCACCGGCGGCGAGCTGGTCGTCGACGGCGTGATCGAGGACGACCTGCGCCCGGTCGAGGTCGGCTTCAGCCGGCTCGGGGTCCGCTGGGAGCTGGCCGGCGGCCGCCTGCGGCTCCCCCGCGACCAGCAGCTGGCCGTCCAGGACGACCTGGGCCAGGCGATCCCCAAGATCGACGACGGGCCCTGGCCGGCGTTCCCCGCCGACCTGACCTCGATCGCGATCGCGGTGGCGACCCAGGCCGGCGGCACCGTGCTGATCTTCGAGAAGATGTTCGAGAACCGGCTGTTCTTCGTGGACAAGCTCGTCTCCATGGGCGCTCGGGTCCTGCTGTGCGATCCCCATCGCGCGGTGGTAAGCGGCCCGAGCCGGCTTCACGGCGAGCGAATGGAGAGCCCCGACATCCGCGCCGGCATGGCGATGCTCATCGCGGCGCTGTGCGCGGAGGGACGGTCGGAGATCGGCAACATCCGCCAGATCGACCGCGGCTACGAGCGGATCGACGAGCGCCTCCGGGCGCTGGGCGCGCGGATCGAGCGGGTCCCCGCGAGGGGTGTCGCCGTCGGCGCCACGCCGTAGCGCGTCCGCGGACGTGCGGAGGCTCCGATGATCCACCCGCTGCCGCCGGGCACGCGCGACGTGCTGCCCGAGGAGATGCGCGAGCTGCGCGCGATCACGCTCAGCCTGTCGGACGCGTTCGGCCGCGCCGGCTACGGCGAGGTCTGGACGCCCGCGATCGAGTACGAGGACGTGCTCCGCCTGGGCGACGAGTCGGCCGGCGGCGCCGCCTTCCGGCTGTTCGACGAGCGCGGGCACGTGCTCGCGCTGCGCTCCGACCCGACGATTCCGATCGCGCGGCTCGTCGCCAGCCGCTACGAGGGCGTCGAGGATCCGCTGCGCCTCTCGTACTTCGCGCACGCCTACCGGGCGGTCGCGAGCGGCAGCGGCCAGTCGCGCGAGTTCCTCCAGGGCGGGATCGAGCTGATCGGCGTGCCCGGCGCGGAGGGCGACGCCGAGGTGATCGCGCTGGTCGTGTCCGCGCTCGAGGGGGCCGGCCTGCGCCGCCACCGGATCGGCCTGGGCGACGGGATGCTCTACCGCGCCCTGCTCGCCGCCGCGGACGTGCCCGAGCCCGCCCGCCCGCCGCTGCTCGAGTCGCTCTGGCGCCGCGACCTCGTCGGGCTCGAGGACCTGGTCGACCGGCTCGGCCTGCCGCCGGCCGCGCGCGAGTCGCTTGTCAGGCTGCCCACGCTCCGCGGCGGCCCCGAGGTGCTCGACGCCCTGGACGGGCCGCTCGCCCCCGCCGCGGAGAACCTCCGCGCCTGCCACGAGCTGCTGGCCGAGCGCGGCGTCGCCGACCGCGTGATCTTCGACCTCGGGATGCTGCGCGAGCTCGGCTACTACACCGGCACGATCTTCGAGGTCTACGACCCGGCCGTCGCGTTCGCCCTCGGCGGCGGGGGGCGCTACGACGGCCTGCTCGGCCGCTTCGGGCGCGACCGGCCCGCCTGCGGAGCGGCGCTCGACGTCTCGCGCGTGCACGTGGCCCACCTGGAGGAGGAGGGGTCGGCGTGAGCGGGACCGCCGGAGCGGGCGACCGGCTGGTCGTCGCCATACCCCGCGGCGCCCTGTTCGCGGAGACCCTCGACCTGCTCGACCGGCTGGGGATCGACACCGAGCCGGTGAGGACGAACGACCGGCGGCTCGTGTTCCCCGAGATCGGCGTCCTGACGGTGCGGCCGAGCGACGTTCCGGCGTACGTCGAGCACGGCTCGGCGGCCGTCGGCATCACCGGCAAGGACGTGCTGCTCGAGCAGTCCGAGCGCGACGTCTACGAGCTGCTCGACCTCGGCTACGGCGGCTGCCGGATGATCGTCGCGACGCGCGACGGCGACGACCCGCTGGGCGAGCCGATGCGCCGCCGCGGGGTGGTCCGCGTGGCGACCAAGTACCCGCGGATCGCCAAGCGGCACTTCGCGGACACCGGCCGCCAGGCGGAGATCGTGGAGGTGAAGGGCTCCGTGGAGCTGGCGCCCGTCACCGGCCTGGCCGACGCCATCGTGGACCTCACGGCCAGCGGGAGGACGCTCGCCGAGAACGGCCTCGTGGAGCGCGAGCCGATCGTGGAGTCGACCGCGCGGCTGATCGCGAACCCGGTCGCGCACAAGCTGCGGGCCGCCGAGGTGGACGCGATGGTGGCGCGGATCAGGGAGCTGGCGGCGTGAGGGTCGAGCGGCTCGGGCCCGACGCGACGGCGGCCGACGTCCGCGGCACCGCCCCGGCGGCCGACGTGGAGGACGACGTCCGCGCGATCCTCGCCGAGGTCCGCGACGGCGGCGACGCGGCCGTCCGCCGCCTGACCGAGCGCTTCGACCGCGCCGGGCTCGCGCCGGACGAGCTGGCCGTGCCGCCGGCGGAGCTCGACGCCGCCGCGGGCACGCTCGAGCCCGCGGTCCTCGCCGGGCTGCGGGAGGCGATCGCGAACGTGCGCGCGGTGGCGCGGGCGCAGCTCCGCGACCCGGTGCGGGTCGAGCTCGAGGCCGGCCACTCGGTGGAGGTGGGGGAGGTCCCGGTGCGCCGCGCGGCGGCCTACGTGCCGGGCGGGCGGGCGCCGTACCCCTCGACGGTCGTGATGTGCGCGGTCACCGCGCGCGAGGCCGGGGTCGACGAGCTCGCGGTCTGCGCGCCGCCGGGCCCCGGGGGGCGCGCGCACCCGGCGATCCTCGCCGCGTGCGCGCTCTGCGGCGTGACCGAGGTGTACCGGATGGGCGGCGCTCAGGCGATCGGCGCGCTGGCCCACGGGACCGAGTCGGTCCGGCCGGTCGACGTGATCGTCGGGCCCGGCAACCGCTGGGTCGTCGAGGCGAAGCGGCAGGTGGTCGGCCTGGTGGGGATCGACGGCCTCGCCGGGCCGAGCGAGCTGGTGGTGCTGGCGAGCGCCGGCGCCGACCCCGAGCTGCTCGCCCTCGACCTGCTCGCGCAGGCCGAGCACGGCGGCGACGCCCTGCTCGCCGCCGTCTCGCCCGACCCGGGCCTGCTCGACGAGATCGGCGCCGCGGTCCGGGCGCTCGCGCCCGAGCGGCCCAGCGCGGCGGCCGAGGCGCTCGCCCTCGTCGAGGTCCGCGACGCCGCGGCGGGCCTGCGGCTGGCCGACGCGATCGCGCCCGAGCACCTCCAGCTCGCCGGGGCGGACGCCGAGGCGCTGTCCGGCCGGGTGCGCTCCGCCGGCGCCGTGTTCGTCGGCCGCGAGGCGGGGACCGCGTTCGGCGACTACGTGGCCGGCTCGAACCACGTGCTTCCCACCGGCGGAGCCGCCCGGTTCCAGGGCGGGCTGTCGGTGGCCACCTTCCGGCGCCGGATGGCGCGGGTATCGTTGCCGCGGAGCGCGGCCGCGCGGCTCGCGCCCCCCGCCGCCGCGCTGGCCCGAGCCGAGGGCTTCCCCGTCCACGGCGAGTCGATGGAGCGCCGCGCAGGATGAGCCGCACCGCCGAGATCACCCGAACCACGCGCGAGACCGAGATTGCGCTCACCCTCGCCCTCGACGGGAGCGGCGAGGGCACCCGCGAGACCGGCATCGGCTTCCTCGACCACATGCTCGACGCGATCGCCCGCCACGGCCGGCTCGACCTCGACGTGCGCGCGCGCGGCGACCTCGAGACCGGTCCGCACCACACCGTCGAGGACGTCGGGATCGTGCTCGGGCAGGCGCTCGACGCGGCGCTCGGCGACCGGTCGGGCATAGCCCGCTACGGCGAGGCCACGGTCCCGATGGACGAGTCGCGCGCGACCGCGGTGATCGACCTCTCCGGCCGGCCGCTGGCCGTGTTCGAGGGCCCGTTCCCCGACCGCGCGGTGGGCGACCTCGAGGCCGGGCTCCCCGAGGAGATGCTGCGCGCGGTCGCGTCCACCGCGAGGCTGACGCTGCACGTGCGCGTCGAGGCCGGCGGCAACGACCACCACGTGGTCGAGGCCGCGTTCAAGGCGTTCGCGCTGGCGCTCCGCCGCGCCGTGGCGGTCGACCCGACCGCGTCGGGCGTCCCGTCCACGAAGGGGCTGCTGTGACCGCGTCGGTGGCGATCCTCGACTACGGGATGGGCAACCTCCGCTCGGTCGAGAAGGCGTTCGAGCACGTGGGCGCCGCGGCCGAGGTGACGAGCGACGGCCAGCGGATCGCGGCGGCGGACGGCGTGGTCCTGCCCGGCGTCGGCGCGTTCCCGAAGGCGATGGGGCGGATCCGCGAGCTGGGCCTCGACGCCGCGATCGCGGACCGGCTCGACGCCGGCGTGCCGGTGCTCGGCATCTGCCTCGGCCTCCAGCTCCTGTTCGAGTCGTCGACCGAGCTCGGCGGCGCGGACGGGCTCGGGTTCCTGCCGGGCCAGGTCGACCGGCTCGACTCCGGCGGCCTGAAGCTGCCGCAGATCGGCTGGAACGCCGTCGCCTGGCGGCGAGCGTCCGCGCTCTGCGACGAGCTGCCGCCCGCGTCGGCGATGTACCACGTGCACACGTTCGCGCCGCGGCCCGCGCGCGACGTGGACGTGCTCGGGACCGCGACCTACGGGGCCGAGTTCGCGACCGCGGTCGAGCGCCCCCCGCTGTACGGCGTGCAGTTCCACCCGGAGAAGTCGGGCCGGCACGGGCTGCGCCTGCTCGCGAACTTCGCGCGGATCTGCGCGGGGCGGCGGGCACCCGCGGCCGCATGATCCTGCTGCCGGCGATCGACGTCCGCGGCGGGCGTGCGGTCCGACTGGAGCGCGGCGACTTCGACCGCGAGACCGTCTACGACGACGAGCCGGTCGACGCGGCGCGCCGCTGGGTCGAGGCCGGCGCGCGGCAGCTCCACGTGGTCGACCTCGACGGCGCCCGCGAGGGCCGGCCGGTCAACCTCGAGCACCTGCGCCGGATCGCGTCGGAGCTGCGGGTGCCGGTCCAGTACGGCGGCGGCCTGCGCTCGCTGGTCGCGGTGCGCGACGCGCTCGCGGCCGGCGCCGACCGCGTCGTGGTCGGCACGGCGGCCTACGGCGACCCCGAGTTCCTCGACGAGATCCTGCACGCCTTCGGCCGCCGGGTCTGCGTGGCGATCGACGTGCGCGAGGGGCACGTCTCGGTCTCCGGATGGACGAAGTCGACCCAGATGCTCCCCGCCGAGCTGATCGACCGCCTCCAGCGGCGCGGCGTGCGGCAGGTCGTGTACACCAACGTCGACCGCGACGGGATGCTCGAGGGCCCCGACCTCGACGAGGTGCGCCGCGTCTCCGAGGCGGTCCGCGGCCGGTTCCTCTACTCCGGCGGGATCGCGTCGCTCGACGACCTGCGCGCGCTGCGGTCGCTGCGGCTCGTGAACCTGGCGGGGGTCATATCGGGGAAGGCGCTCTACGAGGGGCGGTTCACGGTCGCGGAGGCGATCGAGGCGCTCGAGGCGGGCTGACGGCCGTGCTCCTGAAGCGCGTGATCCCGTGCCTCGACGTGGACAAGGGCCGCGTCGTGAAGGGGACCGAGTTCGTGGACATCCGCGACGCCGGCGACCCGGTCGAGCTGGCCGTCCGCTACGAGGAGGAGGGCGGCGACGAGCTGGTCTTCCTGGACATCACAGCGTCGCACGAGAGGCGCGACACGATCGTCGAGCTCGCGCGCCGGACCGCCGACGACGTGTTCATCCCGTTCACGATCGGGGGCGGGATCCGCTCCGCCGAGGACGCGCAGGCGGTGCTGGACGCCGGCGCTGACAAGGTGTCGGTCAACTCGGCGGCGGTGGCGCGGCCCGAGCTGGTGGGCGAGCTGGCCGAGGTGTTCGGCGCGCAGTGCGTGGTCCTGGCGATCGACGCGAAGCGGGTGGGCGAGGGCTACGAGGTCTTCGTGAACGGCGGCCGCCGCGGCACCGGGGTCGACGCGGTGCGGTGGGCGCGCGAGGGCGTCGAGCGTGGTGCGGGGGAGATCCTGCTCACGAGCATGGACCGCGACGGCACCGAGGACGGCTACGAGCTGACGCTGACCAGGGCGGTCGCCGACGCGGTCGAGGTGCCGGTGATCGCGTCGGGCGGGGCGGGCGAGCTCGACCACCTCGTCGACGCGGTCGAGGAGGGCCGCGCCGACGCCGTGCTGTGCGCGTCGATCTTCCACTACGGGACGTTCACCGTGGGCGAGGCGAAGGAGCGCATGCGGGCCGCCGGGATCCCGGTGCGGGACGTCTAGCCGATGGAGCGGCTCGCCGAGCCGGTCCGCGCCCTGCCCGGGATGGACGCGCTCCTGCCCGCGCTCCGCGGGCTCGCCCCGGCGTACCTGGTCGGCGGGGCCGTGCGGGACCTCCTGCGCGGCGCCCGGTCGGTCGACCTAGACGTGACCGTGGAGGGCGACGCCACGGCGGTCGCGCGCGACGTGGCCGAGCGCCTCGGCGGCGACGCCGTGATCCACGAGCGGTTCGGCACCGCGACCGTGCGGGCGCCGTCCGCGACGGTCGACCTGGCCACGGCGCGGCGCGAGCGCTACGAGCGGCCCGGCGCGCTGCCGGTCGTCGAGCCCGCCCCGCTCGGCGAGGACCTGGCGCGGCGCGACTTCGCGGTAAACGCGATGGCGGTGGCGCTGTCGGGCGACGCGCTGGGGAGCCTGGTCGACCCGCACGACGGCCGCGCGGACCTCGACGCCGGGGTCGTCAGGGTCCTCCACGAGCGGAGCTTCGTGGACGACCCCACGCGGCTCCTGCGGGCCGTGCGCTACGAGTCGCGGCTCGGGTTCCGGATGGACTCCGACACCGAGGCGCTCGCGCGCGAGGCGATCGCCGCGGGCGCCCTGGACACCGTCTCCGGGCCGCGGGTCCGGGACGAGCTGATGGACCTGCTGGGCGAGGTCGAGGTCGGCCGGGCGGTCGAGCGGCTCGCGGACCTCGGCCTCGACCGCGCGCTCGACCCCTCGCTGCGCGCGGACGCCGAGCCGGCGGTCTCGGCGGCCCTCGCGTGCTCCGAGACCGGCGCCGAGCGGGCGCTGGCGGCGCTCGCGGCGCTCGTGTCGCGCGACGTCGACGGGCTGGCGCCGTTCGTGGAGCGGCTCGGGCTCGGCCGCAGCGACCGCGACCGCGTCCTGCGCGCCGCGCGCCGCGGGGCGGGCCTCGCGGCGCCGCTGCGGGCCGACCCGCCGCCGTCCGCCGTCCACGCGCTCCTGCGCTGCGAGCCGCCGGAGACGCTGGCGCTCGCGCTGGCGTCCGGCGCGCCGGCGGGACCGGTCCTGCGCTTCCTGGCGGACCTCCGCGACGTCCACCTGGAGATCACCGGCGACGACCTGGTCGAGGCGGGGGTGCCGAGGTCCCCGGCGATCGGCCGCGCGCTCGACGAGACGCTGCGGCGCAAGCTGGACGGCGAGGTCGCGGGACGGGAGGACGAGCTGCGGCTGGCGCTCGAGCTGGCGCGGGGGGAGGCGGGGCCGTGAGCGCGGGCGCGACGGGCGACCCGCCCGCCTTCGAGGTCGCCCTCCCCGGCGCGCGCGCCCTCTTCACCACGCGGCTCGGCGGCGTCAGCCGCGGCCCCTACGAGTCGCTGAACCTCGGCATCCTCACCGACGACGACCAGTCGCTCGTCGCGGAGAACCGCGGCCGCGCCGCCGCCCGCGCCGGGCTCGCCCCGGATGCGGTCGCGATGGGCTGGCAGGTGCACGGCGCCGACCTGCTCGAGTGGGACGCGCCGCCGGACCGCGGCGGCTACGCCGAGCCCGGCGCCGAGCTCGCGAGGGTCGACGGGCACGGCACCGCGCTCGCCGGCGTCGGCCTGCTCGTGCTGGTCGCGGACTGCCTGCCGGTCGCCCTCGCCGCGCCCGGCCGCGTCGCCATGCTCCACTGCGGCTGGCGCGGCCTCGCCGCGGGGATCGTGGAGCGGGCGGTGGCGACGTTCGGCGAGCCGCCGGCGGCGGCGGTCGGGCCCGGGATCGGCCGCTGCTGCTACGAGGTCGGGCCGGAGGTGGTCGAGGCGCTCGACGCGGGAGGCGAGGCGGACGGCGGCCGCATGCTCGACCTGCGCGCGGTCGCGGAGCGCCGGCTGCGCGGCGCCGGCGTCGAGTCGGTCGCGCACGTGCACCTGTGCACGAGCTGCCGCCCCGACCTGTTCTTCTCCCACCGCCGCGACGGCGGGACGACCGGCCGCCAGTGCGGGATCGCGGTGCGCGCGTGACGCGGACCTTCACCGGCCTCGACCCCGCCCGGGTGCGGGCCAACCTGGACCGGGTGCGCGAGCGCATCGCCGCGGCCGGGGGCGACCCCGCACGGGTCGAGGTCTGCGCGGCGGTGAAGTACGTGCCGGCCGCGGAGCTGCCGGCGCTGGCCGAGGCCGGGATCGAGCTGGTCGGCGAGAACCGCGCGCAGGAGCTGCTCGCCAAGCAGGCCGAGCATCGCGACCTGTTCGAGTGGGACTTCATCGGCGCCCTCCAGAGCCGGAAGGTCCGCGACGTGGCGCCGAACGTTCGGTTGATCCACTCGGTCGCCTCGGAGTCCGCGCTCCGGCGGCTCGAGCAGACGCCCGCCCGCGAGGTCCTGATCGAGGTCGACGTGGCCGGCGAGGAGGGCAAGGCGGGCATCCAGCCGGCCGAGCTGCCCGCCTACCTGGAGCGCTGTCCGGTCCCGGTCGGCGGCCTGATGACGATGCCGCCGTTCGTCGAGCGCGCCGAGGACAACCGCCGCCACTTCGCGGCGCTCGCGTCGCTCGCCGCCGAGCACGGCCTGAGCCGCCTCTCGATGGGGACGACCCAGGACTTCGAGGTCGCGGTGGCCGAGGGCGCGACGATCGTCCGCCTCGGCACCGTGCTCTACGTCTGAGGGGCGCCGCCCACGCGGTAGTGGAGGTGGACCGTGCCGCCGGCGAAGCGGCGCTCGTCCAGCAGCTCGAGCTCCAGGCGGAGGCCGTCGGGGAGGGCGCGGGTCCCGCCCCCCACCACGACCGGCGAGAGGAGCAGGTGGCACTCGTCGACCAGCCCGGCCGCGAGCGCCTGGGCGGCCAGGTGGGAGCCGCCGATCGAGAGGTCGCGCTCCGCCGACGCCTTAGCGCGGCGGACCGCCTCGGGGTCGAAGTCGCGCTCGACGCGCGTCCGCGCGGTCGACGCCCGCTCGAGCGTCCTCGAGTACACGACCTTGTCCGCCGCCCGCCAGATCTCCGCGTAGTCGCGCATGACGGGCGGCTGGTCGTCGACGGCGCTCGCCGTCTCCCAGAACGCCATCACCTCGTACATGCGGCGCCCGTAGAGGTAGATGCCGACCCCGCGCTCGAGGTCGTTGACGAACGCGTGCACCTCCGCGTCCGGCGCGGCCCAGTCGAAGTTGCCGTCCACGTCCGCCACGTAGCCGTCGAGCGACGCGATCGCCGAGTAGGTCAGCTTCGCCATGTCGAGCCTCCCTTACCCGGATGCGCGGGGATCTCCGCGTAGAGTTCCCGCCGTGGCGACGCTTCCGCGACCCGGGTCGGCCGGGATGAGGCTGTGGAACGCGCTGACGGGCGCGAACGTCACCGCCTACCGGCTCACCGGCGGCCGGCTCGGCGGGCGCTGGAAGATGCGCAACCCGATCCTGCTGCTCGACCACCGCGGCGCCCGCAGCGGCAAGGTCCGGACGGCGCCGCTCGCCTACATGCGCGACGGCGACGACCTGGTGGTGGTCGCCTCCCGCGGCGGCTCCGACAGCAACCCGGCCTGGCTCCACAACCTCCGCGCGAACCCGGAGGTCGAGGTCCAGGTGGGGAGCGAGCGCTACACGGTCGTCGCCTCGGAGGTGGACGCCCAGGAGCGCGCCCGCCTCTGGCCGCGCCTGGTCGAGGAGAACCCCGACTACGCGAGCTACCAGCGGAAGACCGACCGCGAGATCCCGGTGATCGTCCTGCGCCGCGCCGGCGGCTCGGCGGGGCCGCGGTGACCGTCCCCTTCGCCGGCGTCGGCGTCGCCCTGGTCACGCTGTTCGACGACGACGGGCGGCCGCTGGCCGGCGCGACCGCCGAGCACGCGGCGGCGGTGGTCGAGCGCGGCGTCCGGGCCGTCGTGGTCGCGGGCACGACCGGCGAGTCGTGGAAGCTCACCGGCGACGACCGGGTGGAGCTGTGCCGGGCCGTGCGCGACGCCGTGGACGTGCCGGTGGTCGTCGGGACCGGCAACCCCGACCAGACCGCGGCCGTGCGCATGACCGCCGCGGCGCGCGACGCCGGCGCGGACGCCGTGCTGGTCCTCTCGCGGCCGGGCGACGAGGACCCGCGGCCGTACTACGAGGCGGTCCGCCGGGCGGCCTGCGACACCCCGCTGCTCGCCTACCACTTCCCGGCCGTCTCGCCGCCGGGGATCGCGGTCGAGCTCCTGGCCGAGCTCCCGGTCGACGGCCTGAAGGACTCCTCCGGCGACGCCGACCGGCTCGCCGCCGAGCTGGACGCCTTCGACGGCGCGCTGTACGTCGGCTCGAGCGCCTACCTCGCCCTGGCCGGACCGGTCGGCGCCACGGGCGCGATCCTCGGGCTGGCGAACACCGACCCGGAGCTGTGCGCCCGCGCCTTCGAGGGCGACGCCGGCGCGCAGCGCGAGCTGCTCCCGCTGCACGTCGAGATGGGCCGCGACTTCCCGGCCGGTCTGAAGCGGAGGGTGGTCGAGGCGATGGCGGCGGCCCGGTGAGGGTCCACACGATCCAGACCGGCACGGTGCGGGTCCGCTCGCTCCAGCCGCGCGGACGCGGCCGCGGCACGATGCGCCAGCTGCGCACGCTCGCCGACCGCGAGTGGGCCGACCCGCTGCCGATCCAGGCGTGGGCGATCGAGCACCCGGAGGGCGCGATCGTCGTCGACACCGGCGACACGGCCAGGACGAGCGAGCCCGGCTGGCTGCCGCGCTGGCACCCCTACTACCGCCGCTGCGTGGAGCTGCGGGTGCGGCCCGAGGAGGAGGTCGGCCCCGGGCTCCGGCGCGTCGGGATCGAGCCGTCGGACGTCCGCTGGGTCGTGCTGACCCACCTGCACACCGACCACTCCGGCGGCCTCGACCACTTCCCGAGGAGCGAGGTCGTGGTCGCGCGGGACGAGCACGAGGCGGCCACGGGCGTCGGCGGCCGCCTGGCCGGCTACCTCCCGCATCGCTGGCCGGACTGGCTCCGGCCGCGCCTCGTGGACCTGCCGCCCGAGCCGTTCGGCCCGTTCGAGTCGAGCCTGCCGCTCACCGAGGCGGGCGACGTGCGGCTCGTCCCGACGCCCGGCCACACGCCCGGCCACCTCTCCGTCGTGATCGACGAGGGCGAGCGGCTCGTGCTGGTCGGCGGCGACGCCTCCTACTCGGAGGAGCTCCTGCTCGAGGGCGCCGTCGACGGGATCTGCCCCGACGACAGGGCGGCCTCCGACTCGCTCGAGCGGATCCGGGCGCTCGCCTCCGACCGCCCCACGGTCTTCCTCTCGTGCCACGACCCCGGCTCGGCCGAGCGGCTCGACGCGCGCCGGCCTCTCGCGGTCTAGCCGCCGCCCCAGCCCGAGCGGCCGAGGAAGCCGGCCATCGCCCTCGACAGCCGCGCGCCCTGCCAGGCGAGCGGCGAGGAGCCCTCGTCCTCGACCAGTAGCTCCGCGCGCGGCATGCGCTCGACCCAGCGCTCGGCCACGCCGAGGCGGTGGGTGGGGTCGGCGTCGTCGCGCGAGCCGACGACCAGGGCGGGGGCCTCGACCTCGCGCAGCGCGTCGAGCCCCTCGAACGCCGTCGAGCGCGGCACGACGCGCAGGGCGTCGGCCACGGCGGCCGGGTCGCGGTGGCGCTCGAGCCGCTGGCGGGCGTTCTCGAGCGCCGCCTCGCGCCAGCGATCGGCCACGTCGCGCGCTCCCCACGCCTCGAGGAAGCCGTCGACGCCGTCGCGCTCCAGCCCGTCCGCCAGGCGGTCCCAGGAGCCGACGTCGGTGTGCGGGTGGCCGTTGTAGGCGGGGGTGATCAGGACGAGCGCGGCCACGCGATCGGGGCGCAGCAGCGCGAACGAGGCGGCCGTGTGGGCTCCCATCGAGACGCCGGCCAGCGCCGCGCGCTCGATCGAGAAGTCGTCGAGCACGGCCTCCAGGTCGGCGACCAGCTCGCCGTACCCGTACGCCGAGCGGTCCTCGGCGCGGTGCGACTCGCCGTGCCCGCGCGCGTCGTAGGCGATCGTGCGGTAGCCCGCCCGCGGGAGCCCCTTCGAGCCCATCGTGACGTAGCGCCGCGTGGCGGTCAGCCCGTGCAGCAGCACGATCGGCGGGCCGTCGCCGGTCACGTCGCCGCGCAGCGCTCCGGCGGCGCCTGTGGCCTCGAACTCGCTGGGCACCCGATAACTTGTAAACGAAAGGGTTTTCGCACGTACAAGCGAAAGACGCCGCGACATGGCCCTGAGGGACACCTGGCACCGCACGCTCGTCTACTTCGGCCTCGAGGAGGAGGAGGACCGCTACCGCGACGACGTCGAGCCGGAGCCCGAGGCGGAGATCGAGGATCGCTACCGCGAGCGCCCGAACGTCCGCCGGCTTCAGCGCCGCCGCCGCGACGCCGACTTCGACGACATCTTCGCCGACGAGCAGGCTCCGCGATCGGCCCGCGACACCCGCGTCCTGCGGCCCGTCGGCAACGGCCGCGCCGAGTCGGTCCAGGTCCACCTCGTGGTGCCCAAGAGCTTCAACGACGCCCAGCAGGTGGCGGACCAGTTCAAGGACGACGTGCCCGTGATCCTGAACCTCCAGGGCACGGAGACCGACCTCTCGAAGCGCCTGATCGACTTCGCATCCGGCCTCACCTACGCCCTCGACGGCGGCATGCAGCGCATCGCCGACAAGGTCTTCCTGCTCACGCCGCGGAACGTCGAGGTGTCGGCGGAGGAGCGGGCCAGGCTGATCGAGAAGGGCTTCTTCAACCAGTCGTAGCCTTGCGCCTCGGCCTGATCGGCGCCGGGAACATGGCGAGCGCCCTCGCGCGCGGCCTGGGCGAGCCCGCGGTCGTGTCCGACGTCGACCGCGGCCGGGCGGAGGCGCTGGCCGCGGAGCTCGGCGGCCGGGCGGCCGGGTCGAACGCCGAGGCGGCGCGCGACTCCGACGCCGTGTTCCTCTGCCACAAGCCGCCCCAGCTCGGCGAGGTCGCCGACGAGATCCGCGGGGACGCCCGCGTGGTGGTCTCGATCCTCGGCGGCGTTCCGGTCGCGGAGGTCGAGGCGGCCTACCCCGACCGGCCCGTCTACCGGCTGATGCCGAGCATCCCGGTCGAGGTCGGCCAGGGCGTGGTCTGCTACACGCCCGGCAGGCTGGCCGCGGACGGCCCCGAGGTCGAGCTGCGCGCGCTGCTCGACCGGCTCGGGACCGTGGTCGACGTGCCGGAGCGGCTGGTCGACGCCGCCACCGCCGTGATGAGCTGCGGGCCGGCCTTCCTCGCGCTCGTGGTCGAGGCGCTCGTGGACGCGGGGGTCCGCCAGGGGCTGCCGGCCGAGCTGGCGGGCCGCATGGCGGTCGAGACGATGGCCGGCACCGCGACCGTGCTGCGCGAGGGCGGCGACGACACCCGCGCGCTCCGCACCCGCGTGACCTCGCCGGGCGGGATGACGGCCCGCGGGCTGGCGGCGCTCGAGCACGGCGGCGTACGGGCGGCGTTCGACCGGGCGGTCGCCGCGGTGGTGGGCCGGTGAGCTCGGTCCTCGCGGCGGTGACGCGCGACGACGTGGCCGGCTACGTCGGCACGCTCGTGATCGTCTACGTCGTCCTGATCTTCGTCCGCGTGCTGATGAGCTGGATGCCGCGGATCCCGTACTACCGCTGGCTGGACGTCGTCCTCACGTTCGTCCGGGAGACCGTCGACCCCTACCTCAACTTCTTCCGCCGCTTCATACCGCTCGTGCGGCTCGGCCCCGGCGCGCTCGACCTCAGCCCGATCGTGGCCACGATCGTCCTGGTGCTCGTCGGGCAGATCGTCGCGGGGCTGATCGCGGGCAGCTGAATGGGCTCCGCCGGGCGCGGGTGGCGGCTCGCCGGGGCGGCGGCCGGGCTGGTGGTCGCCGCCGACCAGGCGACCAAGCAGATGGCGATCGCCTCGCTCGAGCGCGGCGAGCGGAGGAACGTCTTCCTGGGCGTCGACCTCACCCACGTGCGCAACAAGGGCGTCGCGTTCGGAGCGCTCGGCGACGGCGGGGCGCTGGTCACGGCGCTGACGGTCGCCGCGCTCGCCCTGCTCGCGGCCTACTTCGCCCTGAACGCGGCGCGCCCGAGGCTCTGGCTGCCGGTCGGCGCCGTCGCGGGCGGCGCGCTCGGCAACCTCGCCGACCGCGCGCGCGACGGCGCGGTGACCGACTTCCTCGACCCGATCGCGTGGCCGGCGTTCAACCTCGCCGACGCGGCGATCGTGCTGGGGGTGCTGGGGCTCCTGTACCTGGTGGAGGGGGGCCGGCCGGACGGCGACCCCGCGGCGGGCGGGAACGGGTCCCGCGAGCGCGGCGGCGGCCCGGCGGCGGAGGCCGGTCCGTGAGCGCCGCGGGCGAGGCGGTCGAGCTGGTCGCCGCCGGCGGCGACGACGGCGAGCGCCTCGACGTCGCGCTCGCGCGCCATCCTGCGGTCGGCTCCCGGGCGGCCGCGCAGCGCCTGATCGACGCCGGCCGGGTCACCGTCGACGGCCGGCCGCGCCCGAAGCGGCATCGGCTGCGGGCCGGCGAGCGGGTCGAGGCGCGCCCCGCCGAGCCCGAGGCCCACCCCGGCGCGGGCGAGCCGGCTCCCCACGAGGTCGTCTTCGAGGACGACTGCCTGCTGGTCGTGGACAAGCCGGCGGGCGTCGTGGTCCACCCGGCCCCGGGGCACCGGACCGGGACGCTCGCCCAGGCCCTCGCGGGCCGCGCCGCCGGAGGGCCCGACCCGTGGCGGCCGGGGATCGTCCACCGGCTCGACCGCGACACCTCCGGCCTGATGGTGGTGGCGAAGTCGGACCGGGTCCACCGGGCGCTCCAGGAGCAGATCCGCAGGCGCGAGGTCGAGCGCGACTACCTGGCGCTCGTCGACGGCCGGCCGGACGCGCGGAGCGGCACCATCGACGCGCCGATCGGCCGCGACCGCCGTCGCCGCACCGCGCACTCCACCCGCACGGACGCGCCCCGCGAGGCGCGCACCCACTTCGAGGTCGAGCGCGCCCTGCCGCGCACCACGCTGCTCCGCGTCCGGCTCGAGACCGGGCGCACCCACCAGATCCGGGTGCACCTCGCGGCGATCGAGCACCCGGTCTGCGGCGACCCCGACTACGGCGGATCGGAGGCCGGCGCACGACTTGGGCTAACGCGCCAATTTCTCCACAGCGCGCGCATCCGGTTTACGCACCCCGAAACGAGGGTACCGCTCGGCTGCGAGTCCAAACTGCCCGTGGACCTGCTTCGCGCGCTCGAAGCAGCTACACGGGAGCCAGTCTCCGAAGGGCCAGACGGAGGCTGATAAAAGAATGGCAGGGGCGCCCTTCGGGGCGCCTCTTCCTATTTCGGGCGCGGCCACGAGCCTCGGTACGCGCCCTTGGCCCGCCGGGCGCGGCGCGGGAGCCGCGCCCGGGGTGGGCCTCTCTCTCCTCAACCGTCGAGGGACGGAGCGCCTCGGGCGCGGGTCCTGTCGCTGCTCCGCCGTCCCGGCCCGCGGCGGCAGCAGCCGCCGCGTCCGGAACGGCTCCGCGCGCCACCCGCGCGTGGGGCGGGGACCCCCCGCTCCGCGCGCCACCCGCGCGTGGGGCGTCTGCGCTCAGGGGTCGTGCGTCTCTATTCTCTGGGCTTCAGTCAACTACCCCGGTGGGACGGAGGCGGTCCTGCCCGGCGCGAGCCGGGTCCCGCGGAACCGCCCGGCGGGCACCGCAACTCAAAAAGGGGAATCGCTGTGGCAACCCAGGTCGGCCTGAGGGACCTGCTCGAGGCGGGGGTCCACTTCGGGCACCAGACCCGTCGCTGGAACCCGAAGATGCGGCGCTACATCTTCGGCGAGCGCGACGGGATCCACATCATCGACCTCCAGCAGACCGAGGCGCTGCTGGCGGAGGCGCAGGAGTTCGCCGCGAACCTGGCCGGGCGCGGCGGGACGATCCTGTTCGTCGGGACCAAGAAGCAGGCCCGCGACTCGATCAAGGAGGCCGCCGAGGCGGCCGGGATGCCCTACGTGCACCTCCGCTGGCTCGGCGGCCTGCTCACGAACTTCCAGACGATCTCGCGCCGGATCAAGCGGCTCCACGACCTGCTCGACTGGACCGAGAACGGCACCCTCGAGCTGCTCCCGACCCGCGAGCGGATCGCGGCCGAGGGCGAGCGCGAGAAGCTGATGACCAACCTCGGCGGGGTGCGCGACATGCAGCGCCCGCCGGACGCCGTGTTCGTCGTCGACCTGAAGACCGAGGACATCGGCGTCCGCGAGGCCGCGCGGCTCAAGATCCCGATCATCGGGCTCGTGGACTCGAACTGCGACCCCTCGCCGGTGACCTACGTGATCCCCGGCAACGACGACGCGATCCGCTCCTGCAAGGTCGTGATCGACGCGATCGGCAGCGTGGTCGGCGAGCAGTACGCCCGCTTCCGCGAGGAGGAGGAGAAGGCGCGTCGGGAGGCCGAGGAGCAGGCCAGGCGCGAGGCCGAGGAGCGGGCCCGGCTGGAGGCCGAGGAGAAGGCGCGCCGCGAGGCCGAGGAGGCGGAGGCGGCCCGAGCGGCCGCGGAGGCGCAGGCGGCGGCGGCCCAGCCCGCGGGCGCACCGGGAGCGCAGCCGGGCGGCGCACCGGGAGCGCAGCCGCCGGCCCCCGCCGCCGAGGAGCCGCCGGCCCCCGGCGGAGCGCAGCCGGCGGGCGCCGTCGCCGCTCAGCCGGGCGGCGCTTCGGCCGCCGGGGCCAGCGAGCCGCCGGCCGCCGCCGGGGAGGCGCCCGCCGAGCCGGACCCGTCCGGCGGGGCCGAGGCCCGCGAGCGGATCGAGGCGTCGGGCGAGCAGGTCACCCGCGAGCCGGTCGAGCGGGCCGAGCGCGACGACAAGGCGCCGCTGGACGAGCCCAAGCGGCCGCGCAGCCGCGAGGAGGCGGACGCCAAGGCCGCCGAGCAGCGCGAGGACGCCCCGCGACCGGACCAGGAGGTCGGCTGATGCCCGCGTTCACCGCCGCCGACGTCAAGGTGCTCCGCGACCGCACCGGCGCCGGCATGATGGACTGCAAGCGCGCGCTCGAGGAGTCGGAGGGCGACGTAGACAAGGCGGTCGAGGTCCTGCGGGTGAAGGGCCAGGCCCAGGCCGCCAAGCGCGGCGAGCGCACGGCCTCAGAGGGCGCGGTCCAGAGCTACATCCACGCCGGCGGGAAGATCGGCGTGATCGTGGAGGTCGACTGCGAGACCGACTTCGTCGCCCGCAACGACGACTTCCAGGCGTTCGCGCGCGACATCGCCCTCCACGTGGCCGCCGCCGCCCCGCTCTACGTGAGCGAGGACGAGGTCCCCGAGGAGACCCGCGCCGCCGAGCTGCGCATCTACGAGGAGCAGGCCCAGGACAAGCCGGAGGAGGTCCGGCCGAAGATCGCCGAGGGCCGCCTCCGCAAGTGGCTCGACGAGGTCGTCCTGCTCCGCCAGCCGCACGTGAACCAGGACCGCTACGGCGGGCGGACGATCGAGGAGCTGCGCGCCGAGCTGGCCGCGAAGACGGGCGAGAACGTGGTGATCCGCCGCTTCGCCCGGTTCCAGGTGGGCGAGAGCTAGTGGCACCGCGAGAGCCGGAGGCCCCCTTCCGCGAGCGCGAGCGATAGCCGGATGGAGGACGGCCGCGCACGCACCCCCGCGTTCCGCCGGATCCTCCTGAAGCTCTCAGGCGAGGCCCTGATGGGCCCGCTCGAGTACGGCGCCGACAAGGACCGGATCGCGGCGATCGCGAGCCAGGTCAAGCGGGTCGTCGAGCGCGGGGTGGAGGTCGCGGTCGTCGTCGGCGGCGGCAACATCTACCGCGGCCTGAAGGGGGCGGCCGAGGGCATGGACCGCGCGACCGGCGACTACATGGGGATGCTCGCCACCGTCCTCAACGCGCTCGCCCTCCAGGACGCGCTCGAGAAGACGGGCGCCGTCACCCGCGTCCAGTCCGCGATCGAGATCTCCGAGGTCGCCGAGCCGTACATCCGGCGCCGCGCGATGCGCCACCTGGAGCACGGCCGGATCGTGATCTTCGCCGCCGGCACCGGCAACCCGTTCTTCACCACCGACACCGCCGCCGCCCTGCGGGCGCTCGAGATCCACGCCGAGGCTCTGCTGATGGCGAAGAACGGCGTCGAGGGCGTCTACGACGCGGACCCGCGCACCTCGCCCGACGCGAGCTTCATCCCCGAGCTGACCCACCGGCAAGCGATCGAGCGCGGCCTCGAGGTCATGGACTCGACCGCGCTGGCGCTGTGCATGGACAACACGCTGCCGATCTACGTCTTCAACATGGACGACGAGGCGAACATCGACCGGATAGTGTGCGGCGAGCGGGTGGGAACGCTCGTCACGACATGACCGAAGGCATCATCGGAGAGTTCCTCGCGGACGCCGGGGAGCGCATGAAGAAGTCGGTCGACTCCACGCGGCACGAGTTCGCGACCGTCCGCACGGGCCGCGCCTCCCCGCACCTCCTCGACCGGATCGAGGTCGACTACTACGGCACGAAGACGCCGCTCAAGCAGCTCGCCGGGATCTCCGCCCCGGAGGCGCGGCTGCTCTCGATCACGCCCTACGACAAGTCGTCGATCAAGTCGATCGAGAAGGCGATACTCGAGTCCGACGTGGGCCTCACGCCGTCGAACGACGGGAACCTCATCAGGCTCACGATCCCCGAGCTGACCGAGGAGCGCCGCAAGGACCTCGTGAAGGTCGTGCGGCGGATCGCCGAGGACGGCCGCGTGGCGATCCGCAACGTCCGCCGCGACGTCATGCACGACCTGCGCGAGCTGAAGGAGGCCGGCGAGGTCGGCCAGGACGACGAGCACCGCGCGGAGCAGGAGCTCCAGAAGCTGACCGACCAGCGCGTCCACGAGCTCGACGAGGCGCTCGCGAGCAAGGAGAAGGAGATCCTCGAGGTCTAGCGCTCGGCGGGACCGCCGGGTGCGCGCCCGCCCATGCCCGCGCGCAACGTCGCGATCATCATGGACGGCAACGCGCGCTGGGCCGCCGAGCGCGGGCTGCCGACGCTCGCCGGGCACCAGGCCGGGGTCGAGGCGCTGAAGCGGACCGTCCGCAACGCCGTGAGGCTCGACGTCCGCGAGCTGACCGTCTACGCCTTCTCGACCGAGAACTGGACCCGCCCGGACGACGAGGTGAGCGGGTTGATGGCGATCTTCGCCGAGCGGATCGAGTCCGAGACCCCGGAGCTCGACGAGGAGGGCGTGCGGATCCGCTACGTGGGCCGCCGCGACGGCATCTCCGACGACCTCCTCCGCCGAATGGCGTGGTCGGAGGAGCAGACCGAGGGGAACGACGTGCTGTCGCTGTTCGTGGCGTTCAACTACGGCGGCCGGGCCGAGATCCTCGACGCCGCGGCCGGGTTCGAGGGAGGCGACGAGGCCGACTTCGCGAAGCACCTGTACGCGCCCGACATGACCGACCCCGACCTCCTGATCAGGACGAGCGGCGAGCGCCGGCTCTCGAACTTCCTGCTCTGGCAGTGCGCGTACTCGGAGCTCGTGTTCTCCGACGCGCTCTGGCCGGACTTCGACGAGGCCGACCTGGCCGGCGCGCTCGCCGAGTACGAGGCCCGCGAGCGCCGCTTCGGGGCGCGCTGATGGCGGCGCGCAGGGGGCGGCCGGCCGCCCGCGAGCCCGAGCCGCGCGAGGGGCCCGAGACCGGCCGGCGGGTGGCGGCGGCGCTGCCCGCCATCGCCTTCGCGATCTTCATCGTCGCGCAGGGCGGGCTCGTGTTCACTCTGGGGGTCCTCGCGCTCGGGATCCTCGCGATGACCGAGCTGTACCGGATGATGCACCGCGCGCGGCCGGTCAACCTCGCGGGCTTCCTGACCCTCGCGGCGATGTGCCTGACCGCCCTCTACGGCGAGAAGCGCCAGATCCTGCTGGTGCTCGTGCTGTCGATGCCGCTCGTCTTCCTGCTCGCGCTGGTCCGCAGGCGCCGCAAGGACGTCTCCTGGGGCGTGGCCGCCACGCTCCTGGGGGTGATGTGGATCGGCCTCGCCATGGTCCACGCCGTGTTCCTGCGCGAGCTCCCGCACGGCGGCGCCCTGGTGGTCCACACGCTGATCGGCACGTTCGTCGGCGACACCGCCGCGTACTTCGGCGGCCGCCGCTGGGGCCGGACCCCGCTCGCCCCGCGCCTGTCGCCCAACAAGACCGTCGAGGGGCTGGTCGCGGGGATCCTCGGCGGCACGTTCATCTTCTGGCTGTTCGGCCTCGCCTACCACCACGAGTGGTTCGGCGGCGGCGACCGGCTCGTGATCGGCCTGGCCGTCACCCTCACCGCCCCGGTCGGCGACCTGTTCGAGTCGCTCATGAAGCGCGACCTCGGGGTGAAGGACACCGGCCGCTTCTTCGGCGCGCACGGCGGCGTGCTCGACCGGCTCGACGCGGTCCTGTTCTCGATCGTCGCGGCGTACTACGCGAGCGTCGCGGTGCTGTAGCCTCGCGCGCCGTGGCAGGCGGGCTCGTCCTCTTCACCGGGTTCCCGGGCTTCATCGGCACGCGCGTCGTGAGGGCGCTGCTCGCGGGCGACTCGAAGCTGAGGGTCGCGGCGGTGGTCGAGCCGCGGATGGCCGAGCGCGCCCGCGAGGCGGCCGGGCGGATCGAGGGGGGCGACCGGATCGAGGTGCTCCCCGGCGACATCGGCGAGCGCGGGCTCGGGCTGCCCGACGACGACCTGAGGCGCCTGCGCTCGAAGGTCACGCTCGCGTACCACCTGGCGGCGATCTACGACCTGGCGGTCCCGCTCGAGGTCGCCCAGCGCGTGAACGTCGACGGCACCGGCAACGTGCTCGACCTGTGCGCGGGCTGCGAGCGGCTCGAGCGGCTCAACTACGTCAGCACCGCGTACGTGGCCGGGAAGCGCAAGGGCGTCGTCTACGAGCACGAGCTGGCGCTCGGGCAGGGGTTCAAGAACCACTACGAGTCGACCAAGTTCCAGGCCGAGGTCTGGGTGCGCGAGGCGATGGACAAGGTGCCGACCACCGTCTACCGCCCGGCGATCGTCGTGGGGGACTCGCGGACCGGCGAGACGCAGAAGTTCGACGGCCCCTACTACATGCTCCGCACGATCGCGCGCGTGGTGAGGATGGGCACGCCGCTGCCGCAGCTCGGCCGGCCGGACACCCCGTTCAACGTCGTCCCGGTCGACTTCGTGGTTGACGCCCTGACCGCCGCGGCGAGCGACCCGGCCACGGTCGGCGAGACGCTCCACCTCGTGGACCCCGAGCCGATCAGCGGCGCCGACCTGATCGCGACGCTGTCCCGCGAGTACGCCGGGCGCGAGCCGAGCTACAGCGTGCCGCCGAAGCTCGTCGAGCTGTTCCTGCGCAGCAAGCGCATACGGAAGGCGTTCCACGGCGCGCCGTGGGAGTCGGCCGTGTACCTGAACCACCCGGTCCGGTTCGACACCCGCCGGGCGTCCGACCTGCTGTCGCGCCACGGCCTGCGCTGCCCGCGGCTCGAGGAGTACGTCGCCCCGATGGTGTCGTTCTTCAGGCAGCACGAGGAGGACCCGGCGTTCGGGCCCGCCGGGTAGCCGCCGCTCCGGCGAGCCGCGCCCGCGCTCATACACTCAGCCGCAGATGCGCAGGGTCGTGATCCTCGGCTCGACCGGCTCGATCGGCACGCAGGCGCTCGACGTGGTCGAGCGGAGCGGCGAGCTCGAGGCCGTCGGCCTGGCCGCGTCGCGGAGCTGGGAGCCGCTCGTCGAGCAGGCGCGCCGCCACGGCGTCGGCCGGATCGCGCTCGCCGACGAGGACGCCGCCGCGCGCGCCGCCGAGGCGTGGACCGGGGGCGAGGTCCTCGCGGGGGCGGAGGGGCTCGTCGAGATGGTCACGGGGACCGCCTGCGACATGGTGCTGAACGCGCTGGTCGGCTCGGCCGGGCTCGGGCCCACCGTGGCCGCGCTGGGCGAGGGCATCGACCTCGCGCTCGCCAACAAGGAGAGCCTGGTGGTCGGCGGCGAGCTGGTCATGGCGCTCAGCGAGGCGACCGGCGCCAGCGTGATCCCGGTCGACTCCGAGCACTCCGCGCTCCTCCAGCTCGTGGAGTCCGAGCGGCCGGGCACGATCGACCGGCTGGTCCTGACGGCCTCCGGGGGCCCGTTCCGCGGCAGGAGCGCCGACGACCTGGCCGCGGTCACGCCCCGGGAGGCCCTCGCGCACCCGACCTGGGACATGGGCGGGCGCATCACGGTCGACTCGGCCACGCTGATGAACAAGGGCTTCGAGGCGATCGAGGCCATGCACCTGTTCGGCGTGCCGCTCGACCGCATCGACGTGCTCGTGCACCCGCAGTCGATCGTCCACGCGCTCGTGCACCTCAACGACGGCGCGTCGCTCGCGCACCTCGGGCTGCCCGACATGCGCGTGCCGATCTCCTACGCGCTCCACCGGCCCGAGCGCGCCGACGTGCCGGTCCCGACGCTCGACCTCGCCGAGGTCGGCCGGCTCACCTTCGAGCGGCCTGACGTGGACGCGTTCCCCTGCCTGCGCCTCGCGCGCGAGGCCGCGGCCGCCGGCGGCACGGCGCCCTGCGTCCTGAACGCCGCCGACGAGGTGGCCGTGGGGGCGTTCCTCGGCGGCGAGCTGCCGTTCACGGGGATCGCCGAGGTCGTGGCGCGCGCGCTCGAGGCGATCCCGGTCGAGCCGGTCCGCCACTTCTCGGACCTGTACCGGGCCGACGCGGCGGCGCGCGAGACCGCGCGCGAGCTGGCCGCGGCGGTGCGGGCGTGAGCTGGTTCCTCGCCTTCGCCGGCTTCGCGGCGCTGGTCATCCTGCACGAGGCGGGCCACTTCGCGGCGGCCAAGGCGGTCGGCATGCGGGTGGAGCGCTTCTCGCTGTTCTTCCCGCCGCTCCTGCTCCGCAAGAAGATCGGCGAGACCGAGTACGCGATCGGGGCGCTGCCGATCGGGGGCTACGTGAAGATCACCGGGATGAACCCGGACCAGGAGCTGCCGGAGGACGTGCGCGACCGCGCCTACCACGCCCAGCCGGTCTGGAAGCGGGTGGTCGTGATCGCGGCCGGCCCCGGCGTGAACCTCGTCCTCGCGTTCGTCCTGCTGCTCGTGTTCTTCTGGCAGATCGGACCGCGCGACTTCGCGGTCGACCGGATCCAGAAGGGCTTCCCGGCGGCCGAGACGCTGAAGCGCGGCGACGTGCTCGTGTCCGTCGACGGCCACGGGGGCGACCGGCAGCGGCTGTCGAACCTGATCGCGGCCCACCGCTGCGCCGAGCGGCCGCCGAAGCCGCGCTGCCGGGCGACGACCCCCGCGCGGCTCGTGGTCGAGCGCGACGGCCGCCGGATGCGGCTGGCGATCACGCCGATCTACGACCCGCAGGTCGAGCGGACCCGGATCGGCTTCGTGTACGGCGACACCGGCCCGCGCGAGCCGCTGCCGATCGGCGACGCGGCGGGCGAGTCGGTCGACCGCTTCTGGATCGTCACGCGCGAGACGGTCAAGCTGCCGCTGCGGCTGTTCGACTCCGAGCGGCGCAAGGAGATCGGCAGCGCCGTCGGCGGCTACGAGGTCACGCGGCAGACGATCCTGTCGCGGACGGGCGACGTGGTGGGGGTGCTGGCGATCATCTCGCTCTCGCTCGCGATCATCAACCTGTTCCCGTTCCTGCCGCTCGACGGCGGCCACATCTTCTGGGCGCTCGTGGAGAAGGTCCGGCGCCGGCCGGTGACGCTCGCCACCATGGAGCGGGCCAGCGCGTTCGGGTTCCTGCTCGTGATCGGGTTCTTCCTGATCGGGCTCTCGAACGACATCGACCGCCTGTCCGGGGAGGGCTTCCAGGTCCGCTGACGGCCTCCCCGGACGGCCGCGCAACTATCCTCTCGGCACTTCGACCCTGGAGGAGACCCTCATGGAGAGCACCGTCGCGGAGCGTGGCGGGCGGACGCGGTTCAAGGCACTCGAGGAGCCGACGCTGTGCGGCGCGTTCCAGGTGACCGCGGCCGAGTTCCCGGACCGCGTCGCCCTGCGGACCAAGGGCGACGAGTTCACCCTGAGCTGGGCCGACTACGGCCGCAAGGTCGAGCGCGTGGCGGCCGGCCTCGCCGCGCTCGGCCTCGGGCGCGGGGACACGATGGGCCTGATGCTCGTCAACCGTCCCGACTTCCACTGGTTCGACACCGCGGCGATGCACCTCGGCGCCACGCCGTTCTCGGTCTACAACACCTACTCGCCGGAGCAGGTCGAGTACCTGGCGAGCGACGCCGAGTGTCGGGTCGTCGTGACCGAGAAGGCGTTCGTCGAGCGGATCCTCGCCGTGAAGGGCTCCTGCGAGTCGCTCGAGCACGTGATCTGCGTGGACGGCGAGGTCGAGGGCTGCCTCACGCCCGAGGAGGTCGAGGCCGGGGCCGACGACGGCTTCGACTTCGAGGCCTCGTGGCGGGCGGTCCAGCCGGACGACGTGCTCACGCTGATCTACACGTCGGGCACCACCGGCCCTCCCAAGGGCGTCCAGATCACCCACGAGAACGAGCTGGCCGCGCTGAAGATCTTCGACGAGGTCATCCAGTTCCCCGACGGCGCGCGGCTCGTGTCCTACCTGCCGATGGCGCACATCGCCGAGCGCTCCTGCACGCACTACCTGCCGATGCCGTTCGGCTTCTCGGTCACCTGCTGCCCGGAGGCGCGCGAGGTCGTCTCGTACCTGCCGGAGGTGCGGCCCGCGTGGTTCTTCGCGGTCCCGCGGATCTACGAGAAGCTCAAGGCCGCGATGGAGGCGGGGATCGAGAACGAGCAGGACCCGGAGCTGCGGGAGCAGCGGCGCAGGGCGCTCGAGGTCGGGCTCGAGAAGGTGCGCCTCGAGCAGGCCGGCAAGGAGGTCCCCGAGGAGCTCCGGCGCGCCTACGAGCAGGCCGACGAGCAGATGTTCTCGAAGATCCGGTCCGCCCTCGGCTTCGACGAGATCCAGTCGCTGAACGTGGGCGCGGCCCCGACGCCGCGCGAGGTCATCGAGTTCTTCCACGCGATCGGCCTCCCGCTGGCCGAGCTGTGGGGGATGTCCGAGACCTGCGGCGCCGGCACCTGCAACCTCAGCGACAACATCAAGATCGGGACGGTCGGGCCGGCGGTGCCCACGGTCGAGGTCAAGCTCGCCGACGACGGCGAGGTGCTGGTCAAGGGCAAGGTGGTCATGAAGGGCTACCGGAACGACCCCGAGAAGACCAGGGAGACGTTCACCGAAGACGGCTGGCTCAAGACCGGCGACATCGGCGAGATCGACGAGGACGGGTTCCTGCGGATCGTCGACCGCAAGAAGGAGCTGATCATCAACGCGGGCGGCAAGAACATGTCGCCGGCGAACATCGAGGCCAAGCTCAAGACCGCCGGGCCGCTGATCGGCCAGGCGATCGCGATCGGAGACTCGCGCCCGTACAACGTCGCGCTGGTCACGCTCGACCCGGACGCCGTGCCCGGCTGGGCGCGCGAGCACGGCCTCGAGGGCAAGTCCGTCGACGAGCTGGCGGAGGAGCCCGCCGTGGTCGAGGCGGTCGAGGCGGAGATCGCGCGCGCGAACGAGCAGCTCGCCCGCGTGGAGCAGATCAAGAGGTTCAAGGTGCTGCCGACCGACTGGGAGCCCGGCGGCGAGGAGCTGACGCCGACGATGAAGCTCAAGCGCAAGCCGATCGCCGAGAAGTATCGGGACGAGATCGAGACCCTCTACGCGTCGTAGGCTCGCCGCGACGCTCCTCGCGCTCGTCGCGGGGATCGGGCTCGCGCTCGCCGTCGGGATCGGCGGCGGGGGCGGCCCGCCCGACCCCGCGGACGGCGAGCTCGGCGCGCTGTCCGAGCGGATAGCGCAGCGCTGGACGCGCTACCAGGCGCGCGACGGCCGCTACCTCGACCCGGTCAACGGGATCGCGGCGAGCGGCTACGGGAGCGCGATGATCGGCTACGCGCAGCTGATGAGCGACGACGAGGACGCCCGCCGGCAGGGTTTCCGGGCGATCAGGTTCCAGCTCTCCGAGCCGCAGGGCGCGCGCGGCGTGTTCGACCAGCTGATCCTCGCCCGCGCGTACCGGTTCGCGAGCCGGTACCTCTCCGGCGACGACGCCTTCGAGGACCTCCGCGACCGCTGGCGGCGGGACCTCGCCGCCACCGCGGACGTGTTCTTCTTCCGCGCGGGGGCCTGGGTCGACTGCTTCAAGTCGGACGACTGCTACTCGAACCACGAGATGGTCGAGGCCGCGGCCGACGTGGACCTGCTGGCCACCGGCGTCGAGGGGCGCGGCCCGCGCGCGAAGCTCGCCGACCGCGAGGCGCTGCGCCGCCGGGCGCTGCGGACGGCGGGCGAGCTGGCCGAGCGGGCCGCCGGGACGGCCGCGTACACGGACTCCCGGACCGGCCTCGGGCTGCTGTCCGACACCGGGCCGTACCCGCTCGGCTACCACGTGCTCTCCACGGCGTTCCTCGCGATGATCGCCCGCGACCTCGGCGACGACGTGCCGGAGCCGACGCGCGCGGCGCTCCGGCGCTCGATGGAGACGCTGGCCGGCTTCATGGGCCCCGACGGCGACCTCGCGTACGTGGGCGCGCGGCACGAGCAGGTCTGGGTGCTGGCGGCGGCGACGTACGCCGGCCGGGCCGCGGCGAGCGTGGTCGGGCCCGAGACCGCGGACGGCCGCCGCTACGAGGCGATCGCGCGGCGCGCGCTCGGCAGGCTCCGCCGCGCGCACCCGCTGGAGGCGACCGGGCTGCGCGTCGTGACCCGCCCGCTCCAGCGGAGCTACTCCGGGATCGACGGCGC
Organism: Thermoleophilaceae bacterium; assembly: GCA_036389295.1. GTDB lineage: Bacteria > Actinomycetota > Thermoleophilia > Solirubrobacterales > Thermoleophilaceae > AC-37. The sequence goes on from DASVQB010000005.1 coordinate 26,966, forward strand.
GCTCGTGCCGGCCAACGGCCTCTCGCTCCTGTTCCTCCGCGAGGCCTCGCTGATCCCCGCCGGGCCGGCCGCCCCGGCGCTGCCCGTCGACCGCCCGGGCCACTCGTTCGTCGACCCCGTCCACGCGCGCATCGCGGTCCGCCGCACGCCGGAGCTTTGGTTCGCGGTCCGCGCCCGGCCGCGGTTCCCGGTCGACCCGCGGCGCGACCCCGACCAGCGCTTCGACTTCGGCGTGGTGAACCTCAAGGAGCGGACGGCCGGCGGCTGGCGCGACCTGGTCGAGCCGCGGCCGCGGACGATGAACGGCGTGCACTCGAGCGGGCCGGTCCTGCTCGGGCCCGGCGGCGAGGTCGGCTTCCCGTGGGGCGAGCGGATCGAGCTGCGCGGCGGCGGGGTGGACGTGGTCGGCGGCTTCCGCGCCCGCGAGCGCCGCCCGCACCGGCTCTCCCGGCCCGGCCGCTGGCTGCGCCGCGGGGTGGTCTTCCGCTACCGCCCGCGAGGCCGGTCGCTCACGGTCACCTGGGATGCGCGCCCCGGCGACCGGTTCCAGGTCCTCGCCTGGGCGCGGGCGGGCGCCTTCCGCCAGGTCGCGGGCGGGATCGAGGTCGGCGCCGCCCGGCACCTGCTCGACCCGGCGCCACTCGTCTGGTCGGTCGGCGACCGCTACTCGGGCTGCTGCGCGTTCGACGTGCGGCCGGTGACGGGCGAGATCGCCGCCCCGGCCGCCGGCCCGGTGAGCTGGACGATCGCGGCGCGCGATCGCTGAGGCATCGCGTGTGATGCCTTTTACCGGCCATGGGCGGTAAAACCGATCACGCGCCGCGGCTACCCTTTCTCAGTGGCCTCCAAGCGGCAGATAGTCGTCGGCGGCGTGCCGATCGGCGGCGGCGCGCCGGTCGCCGTGCAGTCGATGACGAAGACCGAGACTGCCGACTACGAGGCCACCATGCGGCAGATCCGGGCGGTCGCGGCGGCGGGCGGCGACCTGGTCCGCTGCGCGGTCCCGCGCGACAAGGACGTCGAGGCGCTGCGGCGGATCGCGGTCGACTCGCCGATCCCGGTGATCGCCGACGTCCACTTCAACCACACCCTGGCGCTGAAGGCGATCGACGCCGGCGCCCACTGCGTCCGCCTCAACCCCGGCAACATCGGCGGCCGCGACAAGGTCGCCGAGGTCGCCGAGCGGGCGAAGGCGGCCGGCGTGCCGATGCGGATCGGGGTCAACTCCGGGTCGCTCCCCAAGCACCTCCACGCGCTCGAGCGCGAGAGCCCGGTCGAGGCGCTGGTCAGCGCCGCGGTCGAGTTCGTGGAGCTGATGGAGAGCCTCGACTTCACCGACTTCAAGGTCTCGATCAAGTCCACGAGCGTGCCGAACACGATCGCGTCGAACCGGCTCCTGGCCGAGCGGATCGACTACCCGCTCCACCTCGGCATCACCGAGGCCGGGACCAAGTGGTCCGGCTCGCTCAAGTCCGCGGTCGGCCTCGGCACGCTGCTGGCCGACGGCGTGGGCGACACGATCCGCATCTCGCTCTCCACCTTCCACGCGGAGGAGGAGGTCAAGGTCGCCTGGGAGATCCTCAAGGCGCTGAAGCTGCGCCAGCGCGGCCCCGAGCTGATCGCCTGCCCCACCTGCGGGCGGCTCCAGTTCGACATGGACACGGTGGTCGCTGAGATCGAGCGCCGGCTCGAGGGCTACGAGGAGCCGATCGAGGTGGCGGTGCTCGGCTGCGCCGTGAACGGCATCGGCGAGGCCTCGCACGCGGACTTCGGCATCACCGGGGCGAAGAACGAGGGCCTGATCTTCGCGCAGGGCAAGCCGCTCCGGAAGGTCCCTCAGGAGCGGCTCGTCGACGAGCTGTTCGTCGAGATCGACAGGTCGCTCGCGCGTGGCCGGACCGAGCTCGACCCCGAACGGGCCGCCGAGGGCGCCGCCTGGCTCGAGCGGATCGAGCAGGAGAACGCCGGCGAGCTGACCCCGGAGCGGCTCGCGAAGCTCGAGGCGGAGGCGGCCCGCGCCGAGGGCGACTCGAACGGCGACGGCGACGGCGGGATCGAGCTGCCCCAGGCGACCCGGGTCGAGCTCGACGAGGCGGACTCGCCCGTCGAGGGCCGCCGCTTCACCCGCGCCTAGTAGGCGGGGCGTCCGTCCGGCACGGCGGGCGACCAGAGGTCGAGGTCCGCCGGCACGCCGGGCAGCGGGTCGCAGCGCTCGGTGTCGCCCGCGTGGACCGCGTCGCAGAGCGCCGCGACCACCGCGGGGTCGAACTGGGCGCCGCGGCCGCGGCGGATCTGGTCGAGCGCGTCGTCGCGAGCCATCGCGGCCGCGTAGGGGCGGTCGGAGATCATCGCGTCGTAGGCGTCGCAGGCGAACACGATCCGCGATCCGAGCGGGATCTCCTCGCCGCTCAGCCCGTCCGGGTAGCCGCGGCCGTCGAAGCGCTCGTGGCTCGACCGCACGAGCCGGGCGACCGGCACGAGGGCGGGGGCCGCCGCGAGGATGCTCTCCCCGATCAGCGTGTGGCGGCGGATGAAGAGCCACTCGCGGTCGTCCAGCTCGCCAGGCTTGCCGAGGATGCCGTCGGGGATGGCCATCTTGCCGATGTCGTGTAGCTCGGCGCCGCGCGCGACCTCGTCGACCTCCTCGGGCGTCATCCCGAGCCGGCGGGCCACCGCCACCGCCAGCCGCGCGACCGACCGCAGGTGCTCGTGCAGCTCCGGCTCGCGCTCGTGCAGCACGCGCATGAGGACGTCGCGGGCCTGGATCCGCGGCGAGCCCGCGCGGCCCGACTTCTGCCGGTAGAGCCGCTGGTCGGCGACCTGGAGCGCCTCGGCCGGGGTCTTCGCCTCGGCCGGCAGCCTCACGGCGCCGTGGGAGGCGGAGACGTCGAACCCGAGGCCGTGGTCGGCCAGCGCCTGCGCGGCGCGGGCGCGGACCGACTCCGCCTCGCCGTCACGGTCGTCGAGCAGGATGCAGAACTCGTCGCCGCCCATCCGGTAGGCCTCGCCCCGGGACGTCACCGACTCGCCCAGCTTGCCGCCGAGGCGGGTGAGGAGCGCGTCGCCGGCCGGGTGGCCGAAGCCGTCGTTGTACGACTTGAACCCGTCGAGGTCGAAGACGGCGAGCAGGCTCGCGTCCCTCCCGGGCTCGAGCGCGGCCTCGAGGTCGATGAGCAGGCGCCGCCGGTTGCCGAGGCCGGTGAGCGCGTCGCTCATCGCCTCCGCGTGCGTCCGCTCCAGCATCGCCTCGTTGTCGCGGAATGCGAGGAACAGCCGGGCGAGGACCAGCACGAGCGTGGCGGTGGCGAGAGCCATGGCCGCGTGGTCGATCCGGTCGACGTGGTCGTAGGTCTCGAGCGCCAGGGCGGCGAGCGCGAACCCGATCGGGATGCCGAGCGTGCGCAGGCCGCGCCGCGCCTCGCGCATCCGGGGAGCGCGCTGCCAGGCCGACGCGGCGATCAGGACGGACGACGCGAGCCAGAGCGAGTCGATCACGCCGCCGGTCACGTACGTGTCGGCCGAGAGCTGGCTCAGGTAGACGGCGTCGGCCACCCCGCTCGCGGCGACGCCGGCGCCCAGCAGGACCCACATGCGGTCGGGCCGCCACGCGGTGAGCGTGAAGACGCCCATGACGATCCCGAGCAGCATCACGTCGCCGACGGGGTAGGCGAGGTTCACGGCGAGCGTGCCGGGGCTCGCGCCGGCGGCCGCGGCGCGGAGCGGCGGCAGCACCAGCGCGGCGCCCACCGCTCCGGACGCCAGGGCGGCGATCAGGCCGTCGAGCCAGACGCTGCGCGGCAGCCGCGGCACCCGCGCGCGGACCAGCAGGGCCACGGCCACGTAGCAGGCCGGGTAGAAGGAGAGCCAGCCGGCGTCGGCGACCGTCACGCCCGACTCGGCGGGCGTCCCCTCGACGGCGAGGGTCCAGTAGACGTCGGCGGTCGACCACAGCGCCATGCCGGCCGCCAGCAGGGTCCACGGTACCCGCCGGCGCGGCACGAGCGCCGCGCGGGCGGCGCAGACGGCCGCGGCGCCGACCAGCACGCCGTCGTAGAGCCAGGCGGAGATCGCGCGGTCGACGGCGGGGCCGCCGAAGCCGGCGATCGCGTGGGCCAGGTGGACCGCCAGCGCGGCCAGGATCAGGATCCACAGAGCGCGCACGGCGGCTCGCGCCGCGCGGGGCACCGCATGGAGCTCTGGAAGCAGGGACCCCACCTCCGGGACTCATCGGCAATCCCGCTCGAAAACTGCACACCGGTCGCACCCGCCCGGGCCAAATAGGCTCTCCGGGATGACGCGCCTCAGCTCGTACTTCCTGCCCACGCTGAAGGACGACCCGGCCGACGCCGAGGCCGCCTCCCACCGGCTGATGGTGCGGGCCGGCCTGGTGCGCCAGCTCGGGGCCGGCCTGTGGACGTTCCTGCCGGCCGGCTGGCGCTCGCACCGGCGCGCCGAGCAGATCGTGCGCGAGGAGCTCGACGCGATCGGGGCGCAGGAGCTGCTCATGCCCGTCATGCACCCCGCCGAGCTGTGGCGCCGGACCGGCCGCTACGGCCTCCCCGAGCAGTTCCGGCTCCAGGACCGCAAGGGCACCGACTACGTGCTCGCGATGACCCACGAGGAGTCGGTCACCTGGCACGTCGGGCGCGAGGTCCGCTCGTACCGCGACCTCCCGCTGATCCTCTACCACTTCCAGGTCAAGGAGCGCGACGAGCCGCGCCCGCGCGCCGGCCTCCTGCGCACGCGCGAGTTCATCATGAAGGACTCGTACTCGTTCGACCGCGACGCCGAGGGGCTCGACGGCTCGTACGAGCTGCACGTGAGGGCGTACGACCGCATCTGCGACCGCTGCGGCCTCGAGTGGTACCGGGTCGAGTCGGACGTCGGGATGATGGGAGGGCTCGGCGCGCACGAGTACATGGCCCCGTGCGCGGCCGGCGAGAACGACGTGGCGCTCTCCGACGGCGGCTACGCGGCGAACGTGGAGGTGGCGAGCGCGGAGGCGCGGCCGGTCGACGGCCTGCCGGAGGCGCTCGACGCGCCCGAGCCGGTCGACACCCCCGGCGCCGCCACGATCGAGGCCGTGGCCGGGTCGCTCGGGGTGCCGCCGGGCGCGCTCGTGAAGGCGATGCCGGTGGTGGTGGACGGCCGGGGCCCGGTGCTCGTGGTGGTTCGCGGCGACCACCGCCTCAACGACGTGAAGCTGCGGAGCGCCCTGAGGGCGGACTTCCGGCCGGCGCACGAGGACGAGGTGCGCGACGACTTCGGGACGGTCGGCGGCTTCATCGGCCCGACCGGCGCCCGCGTGGAGGTGGTCGCCGACGAGGCGCTGCGCGGCCTCCGCGGGCTGGTGGCCGGCGCCAACGAGCCGGACCGCCACCTGCGCGGCGTGGAGCCCGGCCGCGACTTCGACCCGACCTGGGCCGACGTGCGGACGGTCGAGGCGGGCGACCGCGCGCCCGGCGGCGGGACGATCAGGATCGAGCCCGCGATCGAGGTCGGCAACATCTTCAAGCTCGGCACGCGCTACTCGGAGCCGCTCGGGGCCACCTACCTCGACGAGCAGGGCGGCGAGCGGCTGATCTGGATGGGGTCGTACGGCATCGGGCCCGCGCGGCTCATGGCGGCCGCGGTCGAGCAGCACGCGGACGAGCACGGGATCTCGTGGCCGCGCTCGGTCGCGCCGTTCGACGTCGAGCTGGTCGGGCTGGGCAAGGAGGGCGAGGAGGCGCGCGAGGTCGCCGAGCGCCTCTACGACGAGCTGCGCGAGACCGGGCTCGACGTGCTCTACGACGACCGCGACGCGAGCCCGGGCGAGAAGTTCGCCGACGCCGAGCTGCTCGGCTGTCCGCTGCGGCTGACGGTCGGGCGCAAGGGCGTCGAGGCCGGGGAGGTGGAGGCGCAGGTCCGGCGCGGCACCGAGCGCCGCTCGCTCCCGCTCGACGGCGCCGCGACCGCGGCGGCGGAGCTGTGGCGCGAGCTCCCCTGACGACCCGCCGGCTGCTCGGCATCGACCGCTCCGGGCCGCCGCCGCCCGAGACGCGCAGCGGCGCGCCGCTGCGGCCGTGGACGATCCCGAACGCGATCGGCTTCGCGCGCCTGGCGGCGATCCCCGTCTTCCTCGTGCTCGGGCTCGAGTCCGGCGACGGCCGGGCGGCCGCGCCGGTCGCGATCTACGCGGTGGTGGGCGGCAGCGACTACCTGGACGGGATCGCCGCCCGCGTCACCGGCCAGTACAGCCGCCTGGGCGTGCTGCTCGACCCGTTCACCGACCGCCTGCTGGTGGTCTCGGGCACGATCGTCTGCTGGCGCTTCGAGCTCCTGCCGCGCTGGGCGCTCGCCGTGCTCGCCGCCCGCGAGCTGGTCATGCTCGCGCTCAGCCAGGCGGCGCTGCGGCGCGGGGTCGAGATCGAGGTCAACTGGATCGGCCGCATCGGGGTCTGGCCGACGATGTTCTCCCTCTGGCTCGCGATGGTCTCGGTCACCTGGGTCGCCGAGGCGCTGCTCCTCCTCGGCCTCGCGATGACGCTCGCCGCGACCGTCAAGTACCTGCGCGACGGGATCGCCGCCCTGCGCGCGGCACCCTCAAGCTCCGCTTGACCCTTGACGGGCGTGCGGGGTTATACTGCGCGCCTCCCGTCCCCAACGAAGGACGACCCATGGACACCTTCCCCGACCTCGGCGCCCTGTCCGACGAGGAGCTGAAGTCGCTGATCGAGGACCTCACGCAGCAGGAGCAGGAGGTCTCTTACGAGCGGCGGATCCTCCACGGCAAGATCGACATCCTGCGCGCCGAGCTGGTCAACCGCCTGCGCAAGAAGCGCGAGCAGGGCGAGGCCGTGATCAGCGGCGCGGACGTCCAGCAGCTCACGGACATCCTCGCCGGCAAGGGAGTGCCCCGGGACGCGGCGGAGACCGAGCCTCCGGCCGGCGACGGGCAGTAGCGCCAAGGGCGCGGCTCGATGCACTGCCCGGAATGCGGCTTCGTCAACACCGAGGGCGCGAACTACTGCCAGAAGTGCGGGGCGTTCCTCGGGGACGTCACGGGCGAGCACGAGAACACCACCGCGGCCTGGCAGCTCGACGACACCGGCGAGATCCACGCGGTCGACCCCGAGCAGGTGCTCGAGGAGGCCACGCTCGTGATCCGCTCCGGGGGCGGGCGGGCCGGTGAGGCGTTCCGGATCGAGGGCGAGCGCGCGCGGATCGGGCGCAGCCCGGACGCCGAGGTCTTCCTCGACGACGTCACCGTCTCGCGGAACCACGCGCTGCTCGTGCGCCGGCGCGACGGGCTCTACATCGACGACCTCGGCTCGCTGAACGGGACCTACGTGAACCGGCGGCGCATCGAGTCGCACAAGCTCGTCGACGGGGACGAGCTCCAGATCGGCAAGTACAAGCTGACCTACCTGGCTTGACGAGGACGGGGGGAGCTGTGGGCACGGGGATGGAAGTCGGGACGGGAAGGCCGGCGGACCGCGACGAGGAGGCCAGGCGGCTGCGCGAGCGGACGGCCCAGAAGTCGCTGACGATCGGCGCCGTCTGCAAGCAGCTCGAGCGCGAGTTCCCCGAGATCTCGATATCGAAGATCCGCTACCTGGAGGACCAGAAGCTGCTCGCCCCGCGGCGCACGCAGGGCGGCTACCGGCTGTACAGCCCGGCCGACGTGGCCCGGCTGCGCACGATCCTCCAGCTCCAGCGGGACGAGTTCCTGCCGCTCCGCGTGATCAGGCAGGAGCTGGCCGCCGGCCGGGCGGACCCCGACGTCTCGCGCGGCCGCTCGCCCGACCCGCGCGCGCTGCGGCGGGCCAGCGTGGCGGTCACCGGCAAGGGCGCGCTGTACCGGCTGAGCGACGTGCTCGAGGACACCGGCGCGGACGCGAAGCTGGTCAAGGAGCTCGAGGACTACGGCGTCGTGAAGGGGCGCCAGCGCGACGGCGAGACGTTCTACGACGACACCGAGCGCGAGATCGTCCGCGCGGTGACGGAGCTGGCGCGGTTCGGCGTCGGCGGCCGGAACCTGCGCGTGTTCCGGACCTCCGCCGACCGCGAGGCCGCGCTGCTCGAGCAGATCCTCGCGCCGTCGCTCCGGTCGCGGAACCCGGAGCGCCGCAAGGAGGCGGTCGAGGCGCTCGAGAACCTGGCCGCGATCGCGTCCCACCTGAAGTACCTGCTGCTGGTCCGCGACCTCCGCAAGATCGCCTCCTAGGGCGCGCCGCGGCGTGGACCTGCGGAGCCGGATCCGCGACGTGCCGGACTACCCGCGGCCGGGGATCGTCTTCCGCGACCTGACCCCGCTGTTCCTCGACCCGGAGGCGCTCGACCACTCGATCTCGCTGCTCGCGGCGTGGGCCGGCGAGCGCGAGGCGGAGTACGTGGTGGCCGCCGAGGCGCGCGGGTTCGTCCTCGGCGGGGCGGTCGCGTCGCGGATCGGGGCCGGGTTCGTGCCGGCCCGCAAGCCCGGCAGGCTGCCGCGCGAGGTGCAGTCGGTGGAGTACGCGCTCGAGTACGGGGTGGACGCGCTCGAGGTCCACCGCGACGCGATCGGCGGCGGCTCGCGCGTGCTCGTGCACGACGACCTGCTGGCCACCGGCGGGACGGCCGAGGCCTGCTGCCGGCTGGTCGAGGCCGCCGGCGGCGAGGTCGTCGGGTGCGCATTCCTGGTCGAGCTCGGGTTCCTCGGCGGCCGCGAGCGGCTCGGGGAGCGCGAGGTCCACAGCCTGGTCGTGTACGACTCGGAGTGAGATGCCGACCGTCTCGCGCAGAGGAACGGTGCCGGCCGAGCGCTCGCGGGTCTGGGAGGTCGTCTCGGACCCCTACCACCTGCCGCGCTGGTGGCCGCGGGTCGACCGCGTCGAGGAGGCCTCGCCCGAGGCCTGGACGACAGTGATGCACTCCTCGCGGGGGAAGGCGGTGCGGGCCGACTACACGCGGATCGACGCCGAGCCGCCGCGGGTGCTGCGGTGGCGGCACGAGGTGGCCGAGTCGCCGTTCGAGGGCGTGTTCGCCGAGTCGACGTTCGAGCTCGAGCTCGAGCCGGACGGCGAGGACGCGACCCGTGTGCGGCTGACCGCCGAGCAGCGGCTCACCGGCAAGTCGCGGTTCGGCACCAGGATGGTGCGGCGGGCGACCAGGCGCCAGCTCGACGGCGCCCTGGAGGGGCTGCGGCGGGCGTTCGGGGGCGACTCGTGAGCGCCGAGCGCCGGATGCGGTGGTGGGGGTGGGGGGAGCCTCACCATCCGGTGGAGATCCGCGGCCTCGACCTCCTCCGCGACGAGCTCGGTCTCGGCGACCGCCTGACGCCGCCCGTCCGGCTCGAGGACGTACGGCTTCCCGCGGCCTCGCTGCCCGAGGGCGCGGCCCGCGGGCTTCGCTCGGTGGTGGGTGAGGAGCACCTGAGGGAGGACCGCGAGGCGCTCGTGCGGCACGCGGCGGGGCGCAGCTATCCGGACCTCGTGCGTCTGCGCTCCGGCGACGGCAGCGGGGCGCCGGACGCGGTGGTGTGGCCGGGATCGGCCGAGGAGGTGTCCTCGGTGCTCGCCGTCTGTGGCGCCGAGGGCGTGGCGGTGGTGCCCTTCGGAGGAGGGACCAGCGTCGTCGGAGGGGTCGAGGCGCTCAGGGGGTCGCACCGGGGGGCCGTGTCGCTCGACCTGCGGCGGCTCGACTCGCTCTCGGTGGACCGGACGTCGCTGGTGGCCTCCTTCGGCGCCGGTCTGCCGGCTCCGCGCGCCGAGGCGCGGCTCCAGGCGCGGGGCCTGACCCTGGGCCACTTCCCGCAGTCGTTCGAGTTCGCGTCGATCGGGGGGTACGTGGCCACGCGCTCCGCCGGGCAGGCGTCGACCGGCTACGGCCGGATCGACGAGAAGGTCGTGGGCGTCCGGATGATCGCGCCGGCCGGCCCGGTCGAGACGCGCACCGTGCCCGCCTCGGCGGCCGGGCCGCCGCTGCGCGAGCTGATCGTCGGCTCCGAGGGCGTGCTCGGCGTCATCGTCGACGCCGCGCTCACGGTGCGGCCGCTTCCGAGCGCGCGCCGCTACGAGGGCTGGCAGCTCGGCAGCTTCGGCGAGGGCGTCGAGGCGTTCCGCTCGCTCGAGCAGGGCCACGCGTCCCCGGACGTCGCCCGGCTCTCGGACGAGGAGGAGACGCGCCTCGCGCTGGCCCTGTCCGGCTCCGGCTCGCCTGTCGAGCGCCTCGCGCGCCGCTACCTGAGCGCCCGCGCGGGCGGCTCCTGGTGCCTCGCGATCGTGGGCTGGGAGGGCGACGAGGCGACCGTGGCCCGCCGCGCCGCCGAGGGCCGGCGGCTGCTGCGCGCCGCCGGCGGGCGGCCGCTCGGCGAGCGCCCCGGCCGGGCGTGGCTCCGCGGCCGCTACGACGGCCCCTACCTGCGCGACGAGCTGCTCGGCCGCGGCCTGCTCACCGAGACGCTCGAGACCGCCACCACGTGGAGCCGGATCGGCGACCTGCACCGCGCCGTCGGCTCCGCGCTCCGCGACTCGCTCGCCGCGCGCGGCACCCCGCCGCTCGTCGGCTGCCACGTCTCCCACCTCTACCCCGCGGGCGCCTCGCTCTACTTCACCTTCCTCGCGCGGGCGGAGGAGGGGTCGGAGCTCGACCAGTGGCGCGCCGCCAAGCGCGCGGCGTGCGACGCAATCGTCGCCCAGGGCGCCACGCTCACCCACCACCACGCCGTCGGCCGCGACCACGCGGAGTGGATGGCCGCCGAGTCCGGCGAGCTGGGCGTCGAGGCCCTCCGCGCCGTCAAGGAGCGCCTCGACCCCGCCGGGATCATGAACCCCGGCAAGCTGCTCCCCTGACCCACCGTCGACATCTCCCCCGAGGGGCGCTGCGTCGACTTTCCATCGCATAGCGATGGAAAAGCGACACGGTGGCGCGCGAAGAGGCGCCTACGGCGTGCCGGAGCCGGTGGCGCCGCTCGGGCCGGTGGCGCCGCCCGGCGCCTGCGGCTCCTGGGCGGGCGCGCGCATGTCGGCGATCGCGCCGCGCAGGACCGAGTTGCCGCTGTGGGCGGCGTTGCGGTCGATCTTCTCGAGGGAGACGTCGATGTAGCGGTAGCGCTCGAGCGGAGCGGGGAGGGCGCCGGCGCCCTGGTAGGCGCCCTGCTGGTCGGTGACCTGGGCGCCGAGCGAGACGGCGTCCTTCGGGCTGTTGTAGAGCCAGACCTCGTAGGCCTGGCCGCGCTTCGTGGGGGTGAGGCGGGCCTGGACGATCAGGTCGCGCTCCTTGCCGCGGTCGGCGATCAGCGCGATGCCCTGGTCCTTGCTGCCGTCCTTCGTCGCGTTCAGGAGGAGCTGGCCCACCACGCGCGGCTGGGCGGCGGCGGGCTTCGACTCCTTCTTCTCGTCGTCCCCGCCTGCGATCGCGACGATCCCGACCGTCAGCGCGCCGACGATCAGCAGGCCGCCGATCGCCGCCGCCACGCGGCGGTTGCGGACCGCGACCCGCGCCTCGGGGGAGAGGTCGCCGCGGCGGACCGGCTCGTCGCGGCGGACCCGGTCGCGCGGCCGGTCGCGGTCGCGCTCGCGGACACGGTCGCGCTCGCGGCCCGCGAGCGCGTCGGGCCGGCGGCCGCCGCGGTCGTCGCCGGCCGGCACGTCGGGGGCGAGCCCGTCGCCGTACATGCCGTCGAGGGAGTCGGCCAGCGAGAGCGCCCAGGCCCGCGACGGCTCGGAGCGCCGGAGGTGGGCCCGGGTGGCGGTCTGCTCGGCCGACGACTGCTGGCCGAGGACGTAGTCGGCGAGCTGGGCGCGCCGCTCGGAGTCCACGCGGGCCGCCGTGACCGGCGCCAGCTCGACGAGGGCGTCGCGGGCCAGGTCCCGCACCCGGGCAGAGGTGATCCCGAGCGCGTCCGCGAGGTCGTCGTACGAACGGCCCCGCTGGACGACGAGCTCGATGATGGCCCGCTGCTCGGCGGGGAGCTGGTCGAAGGTCGGCACTGAGGGGCGAAAGGTTAACCTGCTCGCCGTGCCCGCCGAGCCGCCGCTGCCGGTCCCCCACGAGCGGACCCTCGACGGGGTGCTCGGCTTCGAGGCGATCGAGTCGTCGGGAGAGCTGGCCCGCGGGCGGTTCGAGGTGACCGACGGCCACCGCCAGCCGTACGGGCTCGTGCACGGCGGCGTCTACGCGGCGCTCGCGGAGTCGCTCGCGTCGAGCGCCACCGCGATGGCGGTGTTCGACGACGGGATGCTCGCGCAGGGCATGTCGAACCACACGAGCTTCCTGCGGCCGGTGCTGAGCGGGACCGTGACGGCGGAGGCCCGCCGCCGCCACCGCGGCCGGACCACCTGGGTGTGGGAGGTCGACTTCACCGACGGCGAGGGCCGGCTGTGCGCGGTGTCCCGCGTGACGATGGCCGTCCGCCCGATGCCGGACGAGCTGCGCGAGGCGCTCAGCGCCCGAAGCGGTTCGTGATCGGCAGCCGCCGGTCGCGGCCGAACGCGCGCGTGGAGATCCGGATGCCGGGCGGCGCCTGGCGGCGCTTGTACTCGGCCAGGTCGACCATGCGGATCACGCGCTCGACGTCCTCGCGCGGGAGCCCGCGGCGGACGAGCTCGTCCGCGTCGAGGTCGCCCTCCACGTAGCCGAGCAGGATCGCGTCGAGCACCTCGTAGGGGGGCAGCGACTCCTCGTCGCGCTGCTCGTGGCGGAGCTCGGCCGAGGGCGGGCGGTCCAGCACCGATTCGGGCACCAGCTCGCGGCCCGCGCGCTCGTTGCGCCAGCGGACGAGGCGGTAGACCCAGCCCTTGAACACGTCCTTGAGCACGGCGAAGCCGCCGGCCATGTCGCCGTAGAGGGTCGCGTACCCGACCGACAGCTCCGACTTGTTCCCGGTGGTGAGCACCAGCCAGCCGAACTTGTTCGAGAGCGCCATCACGAGGTTGCCGCGGATCCGCGCCTGGAGGTTCTCCTCCGCGATGTCGGGCTCGCGGCCGTCGAACGAGTCCGCTAGGGCGCGGTCGTAGGCCCCCATCAGCTCCTCGATCGGGACCTCGACCAGGTCGGTGCCGAGGTTGTCCGCGATCGCGCGGGCGTCGGCGCGCGTGCCCTCGGAGGAGTACGGCGAGGGCATCGTCACGCAGGTGACCCGGTCCGCGCCGAGCGCGTCGACGGCGAGCAGGGCCGCGAGCGCCGAGTCGATCCCGCCGGACAGGGCGAGGACGACCCGCTCGAAGCCGTTCTTGTCCACGTAGTCGCGCAGCCCGGTGACGAGGGCCGAGTAGACCTCCTCGACCGGGTCGAGCGGCTCGGCGACGGGCCCGCCCACGGCCGCCGCCGCCTCGCCGCGGGCGGGGACCGACAGCGACGCGATCGTGGGCACCGGCGGGTCCCGGCGCTCCTGCGCGCGGCGGACCGCGGGGCGGTGCCGGGCGTCGCGCAGGCGGGCCGCGTCGACCGCCGCCGGGTCGACCGAGCAGACCGTGAGCGACTCCTCGAACTGGGGGGCGCGCGCGACCACCACGCCGTTCTGGTCGACCACGACGCTGTGGCCGTCGAACACCAGCTCGTCCTGACCGCCGACCATGTTGCACAGGGCGACCACGGCCAGGTTGTCGCGCGCCCGCTGGACGAGCATCCGCTCGCGCTCGAGCGGCTTGCCGGCGTGGTACGGCGACGACGACAGGTTCACGATCACCTGCGCGCCCGCGAGCGCCTCGGCGGTGGCCGGCGGCCCCGGCTCCCAGATGTCCTCGCAGATCGTGAGCCCGACCAGCACGCCGTTCAGCTCGATCGTCGCCGGCTCGGTGCCGGCCTGGAAGTAGCGCTGCTCGTCGAAGACGCCGTAGTTCGGCAGGTACATCTTGCGGTACACCGACGCGACCCGGCCGTCGGCGAGCACCGCGGCGGCGTTGTGGACGTCGCCGGCGCGCTCGGGGAAGCCGACGATCGCGACCACGTCGCGGACGTCGGCCGCCAGCCGCTCGAGCGCCGCCGCCGCGGCGTCGGCGAAGCGGGTCTTGAGCAGGAGGTCCTCGGGCGGGTAGCCGGTCAGGACGAGCTCGGGGGTGAGGACGAGCTGGGCGCCCTCGTCGCGCGCGCGGGCGATCGCCGCGGCGACCTTCTCCGCGTTGCCCTCGATGTCGCCGACGACGGCGTCGATCTGCGCGAGCGCGATCGTGAGCGGCTCGACCGGTCCGGCCATGCCGTCCAGTATGCCGCCGGGCGCGCCGCGCCCACGGGGCGCGCGCCGTCCTGCAAGGGGCCGCCCAGGCCGCGCCGGGGCGCCCGGGGCGCCGCCCGCTAGGCCCTCCGGAGCAGCCTCCAGCCCGCGAGCCGGTCGCCCTCGTAGCGGACCTCCGCCTCGTCGCCGACCTCGAACCGCTTGCGGAGGTGATCCGGGACCGCCGCCTCGACGTGGTCGCCGTCGTCGAGCCGCAGGAGGACGGTGTCGTCGCCCCAGCGGCCGACCACGACGGCATGGCGGGTGCGGCTGCCGAAGCGCCGGCCCCCCCTCTGTTGGTCATTCCCAGGGTGCATAGAAGGGGTAACTGCCCGATCCACTACGCTCAAGCACAGTTGAGTAAAGCATGGCGCTCGGACGAACGCGCCGTCCGCCGGTCGACGCGCGCGGGCCGCGCAGGCTCGGAGGAGGAGACGGATGCAACGGACTTGGATCGTGGCGGGCGACGGGGTCGGGCTGACCGCGCCCGAGCGGGAGGAGTTCGTGGCCCGCTGGGACGTCTACAACGACGCCGGGATGGCGATGCTGTTCGGCTACCCGACCAGCGGGACGCCGGACGGCGTCCTCCTCCGGCCCCCGGTCCTGCGGGAGCACCGCGAGGCGGTCTGGGAGACGCTGGTCGCCCGCAGCCTCCTCGCCTTCGACGTCCGCGCGACGGACGACGGCCGGCTGCTGGGCGAGGGCTCGCTGAGCCGGATCACGTGGCCGCGGGCCTCCGCGGAGATCGCGCTCGCGATCTTCGACCCCGAGGACCGCGGCCGAGGGCTCGGCACCGAGGCGGTCACGCTGATGGCGGCCTACGCGTTCGACGGCCTCGGCCTGCACCGCGTGGCGATGCGCTACCTGGCGATGAACGAGGCGGTCGCCCGCGCGATCGAGCGGGCCGCCGGGTCGCTGGGCGGCCGCGTGGTGGGCGTCGAGCGCGAGGCGGAGTGGGCCTTCGGCGGCTGGCAGGACGCGGTCCTCGTCGAGTGCCTGTCGACCGACTTCCCGCCGCACCCCGCGACGGCCGCCCTGCGCGCGGCGCCCGGGCGGGTCGAGGTCGGCTGAGCCGGCGCCGTCGCGGCGCGCCATCCCTCAGGCGTCGTAGTACAGCGCGAACTCCCACGGATGCGGGCGCAGCCGCACGGCGTCCGCCTCCTCGACCCGCTTGTAGTCGATCCAGGTCCGGATCAGGTCCTCGGTGAACACGCCGCCCTTCAGCAGGAAGTCGTGGTCCTGCTCGAGCGCGTCGAGCGCCTCCTCGAGCGAGCCGGGGACGTGGTTGATCTTCGCCAGCTCCTCCGCGGGCAGCTCGAACAGGTCGGTGTCCACCGGGCTGCCGGGGTCGATCCTGCTCTCGATCCCGTCGAGCCCCGCCATCAGGAGCGCCGAGAACGCCAGGTACGGGTTCGCGGTCGGGTCCGGCGGCCGGAACTCGACCCGCTTCGCCTTCGGCGACGCCGAGTAGACCGGGATCCGGCAGGCCGCCGACCGGTTCCGCATCGAGTAGACGAGGTTCACCGGCGCCTCGTAGCCGGGCACGAGCCGGCGGTAGGAGTTGGTGGTCGGCGCGCAGAACGCCATCAGCGCCCGGCCGTGCCGCAGGATCCCGCCGATGTAGTGGAGCGCCTCGCGCGAGAGCTGGGCGTAGCCGTTGAAGTCGTACATCACGTTCTCCCCGCCCAGCGACAGCGACTGGTGGACGTGCATGCCCGACCCGTTCTCCTCGAACAGCGGCTTCGGCATGAACGTGGCGGTCTTGCCGGCGCGGTGGGCGACGTTGCGCACCACGTACTTCTGGAGCTGGAGCTGGTCGGCCATCCTCCGCAGGGTGTTGAACCGCACGTTGATCTCGGCCTGGCCGGCCGAGCCGACCTCGTGGTGCTGGAACTCGCAGCGGATCCCCATCCGCTCCATCTCCACGACCATCCGCGCGCGCAGGTCGCCGTGGGTGTCCGACGGCGCGGTCGGGAAGTAGCCCTGCTGCGATCGGATCTTGTAGCCGAGGTTGGCGTCGCCGTTCCGCCGGCCCTGGCCGAAGCCCTCGCCCATCCGCCAGTAGCCCTGGTCGGAGTCGACCTCGTAGAACGCGGTGTGCGAGCGCTGGTCGAACGCCACGTGGTCGAAGATGAAGAACTCCGCCTCGGGGCCCATCCAGCAGGTGTCCGCGATGCCGGTCTCGACCAGGTGCCGCTCGGCCTTCTCGGCCACGTAGCGCGGGTCGCGCGAGTAGCGCTCGCGCGTGATCGGGTCGATCACGTCGCACACGATCGACAGCGTCTTGTGCTCGTGGAAGGGGTCGATCAGCGCGGTCGACGCGTCGGGCACGAGCACCATGTCCGACTCGGCGATCTCCTGGAAGCCGCGGATCGACGACCCGTCGAAGCCGAGCCCCTCGGTGAACGCGTCCTCCTCGAGCGCGTGGATCGAGAGGCCGAGGTGCTGCCAGGTGCCGGGGAGGTCGGTGAACTTGAAGTCCACCATCCGGACCCCGTGCTCCTGCGCCAGGGCGAGGACGTCGGCGGGCTGGGCCTGGCGGCCCGCCGCGAACCGCTCGACGGTCAGCGGCGTCATCGCAGCTCCTCGGCGTCGCCGTCGACCGCGTCGCCGCCGGCGTCCCCGCCGTCGCTCTCGCGGCCGCGCACGCCCGGGACCCGCTTCGCGAGGTCCTCGAGCCGCAGGCCGGTGAGCGCCTCGAGCACCTCGGGCAGCTCGGCGACGACCTGGGTGACGTCCTTCGTGATCCGCGAGGCGCCCGGCGAGCCTCCGTTGCTCCCGCCGATCATCACGATCTTGTCGGTCTGCGCGAGCGGCGCGGACACGGCGGCCGCGAGCTCGGGCAGGATCTCCAGCACGCGGTCGGTGATCGCGGCCTCGTTGTAGTCGCCCCAGCTGCGGGCCTTGGCGGCCATCGCCTCGGCCTCGGCGAGGCCGCGGAGCCGCAGCGCGTCGGCCTCGCCGGCGCCCGTGGCGGCGACCTCCTCGCGGTGCGCCTCGGCGACCGCGGTGATCTCGCGCGCCCGCGCGAGGGCCGGCTCGACGATCTCGGCCTCGAGCTCGCGCTTGCGCCGCTCGACCTCCGCCTGCATCAGCTCGATCGCCTTCTGGCGCTCGACGATCTCGACCTTCAGCTCCTCGGCCCGGACCTGCTGGCGGGTGATCGCCCGCTGGAGCTCGTAGGAGAGGTCCGCCTCGGCGGATGCCCGCAGGCCCTCGGCCTTGTAGGAGGCGCGGCGGGTCTCGAAGTCGCGGCGCGAGGCCTCGATCGCGAGGTCGGCCTGGTAGCGGGCGGCCTTGGCCTCCTGCTCGGCCTCGGCCTCGCCGCGGATGGCGTCGCGCTTGACCTGCGCGGTGCGCGGCCGGCCGAGCGCCTCGAGGTAGCCCTGCTTGTCCGCGATGTTGCGGATCGTGAACGAGACGATCTCGAGGCCCATGCGGTCGAGGTCCGGCCCGGCGAGCGTCCGGACCGCGCCCACGAGCCTCTGGCGCTCGCGGTAGATGTCCTCGATCGACAGGGCGCCGATCGCCGACCGCATGTGGCCCTCGACCGCCTGCATGGCGGTGCGGACGATGTCCTCGCGCCCGCGCGAGAGGAACTGCTCGGCGGCGTGCTCGATGCCCTCGTCGGAGCTGTCGATCTTGACCATGCAGACGCCGTCGACCTGCACCGGCACCCCGTGCATCGTGTACGTCTCCGCGCTCCGGACGTCGAACTGGAGCAGCTCGAGCGACAGGCGCTGCACCTTCTCGCGGAACGGCCGCACGTAGGTGCCGCCGCCGCGCACGATGCGGTAGCCGGGCCCCTTCTTGCGGCCCTTGCGGCCCGAGATGATCAGGACCTCGTTCGGGCCTACCTTGGTGTACTGGTTGGCCCACACCGCGAACGCGATGACGGCCAGTCCGACCAGCACGGACCCGGCGATGATCAGGGCGGTTGCCATCAGGTGTGAACCTCCTCGGGCTCGGTGTCCGGCGCGGCGCCGCCCGGGGCGACGCCGTCGCCGTGCGTCCAGATCTCCTCCGCCTCGAGCCGCTCGGCTCGCGGCTCCTCGACGGCCTGTATCTCGACCTCCTCGGCGAACCGGAGGAAGCCGCTGTCGTGCAGGTGGCGGCCGACCGCCGACGCGAGCAGGTCGGGGTCGTCGGCCAGGAAGACGTTGATGCCCACGTCGGCCAGCGCCGCCGCCACGTCGCCGGACGCGGTGCGGCGGACGGCCAGCTCGAGCCGCGTGCCGTCGTCGTCGGTCATGTAGGCGACGAGCCTGACGCCCGCCTCGTCGGTGCGCAGCTCCGCTCCCGCCCAGATCTCCGGCCGGACGCCCGCGGCGTAGATCGCCGCGCCGTTCACCGGGCTGCGCCGGCGCTGGCCGAGCTCGGAGCGGACCATGCGGAGCAGCGAGATCACGTCGGGCGCGGCCGGGGCCGAGTCCTGGGGGGCGGGCCCGCCGCCCGCCCGGCGGCGCTCCGGCTCCGACAGCCGCGCTGCGGCGCCGAGCACCCCGATCACCGGTCCCTCGGCGGAGACGCCCTCGACGCTCGGGATCCAGAGCTGGGCGTCGTCCTGGGAGCGGAAGACCGCGGCGGGCTCGACCAGCCGCAGGTCGCGCGGGCGGAGGACGCCCACGCTCACCTGGTCCGGCTCCTCGACGTAGCCCGCGGAGGTGAGGTAGCGGCAGACGTCGCGGCGGATGCCGGCCAGGTCCGGCGCCCTGAGCCTCGGCCCGGCGATGACCGGCGCCACGATCCGGCCGTCGTCCTCGTAGACGGGCAGCTCGTAGTCCATCTCGACCACGCGGAAGTAGGCGAGCGGCAGGACCCGGCCGGGGGCGATCGTCTCGAGCGAGCGGCCGACCTTCTCGCGAAGCGCGAACAGGTTCGCCGCCTCGAGCGTCCGGCCGGCGACCTCGCAGGAGAAGATCTCCTTGAGCACCGGGTGGGGGGCCGGGTTGACGCGGTGGTGGATCGGCAGCCGCGCGACCTCGCCGCCGCCGAACCCCGCCCGCACGCCGAGCCGGAAGGCGTACCCGCCGTCCGGCTCGCGCTCGAGGCGGATCGGGACCGGGGCGTGCTCGCCGCGGTCGGCGATCACCTCCCTGGTCCAGCTCCAGAGCCCCATTGCCGCGGCGCCGGGGCTAGTAGCCCCAGCCGATCCTCTGCTCGTGGCTGACCGTCTCCTCGCCGCGCTCGCCGGTCCGGATGCGGACCGACTGCTCGACGTCGTAGACGAACACCCTGCCGTCGCCCAGCTCGCCCGTCCACGCCGCGGCCACGATCGCCTCGACCGCCCCGTCGACGACCTCGTTCGGCACCACCGACTCGATCTTCAGCTTCGGCAGCAGCGAGATGTTGGCCCGCGAGCCGCGGTACTGCTCGGTGTAGCCCTTCTGCCGCCCGCAGCCCATCACCTCGGTCACGGTGAGCCCGGAGACGCCGAGCTGGTCGAGCGCGTCCTGCACGTCCTGGAGCCGCTCGGAGCGGATGATCGCCTCGATCTTCTTCATGTCAGGACTCCTGGCCCCTCGCCGCCATCCCGATCGGCACCGGTCTCGGCCGCGGGCGCTGCGCCGGCGGCGCGGGCGGGTGGTACTCGGAGCCCGGCACCGGCATGAACTGCTCGGGGTAGCCCCACATGCCGTGCTCGACGATGTCGAGGCCGTAGCGCTCCTCCTCCGGCTCGACCCGCAGCCCGTAGGTGGCCTTGATCACGAAGAAGACGAGGAACGAGATCGTGAACACCGTCCCGAAGGCGGCCGCGACGCCCAGCGCCTGGACGCCGAGCTGCTCGAAGTCGCCCGTGTACCAGAGGCCGCCCTTGCCGATCGCGTTCAGCTCCGCCAGGCGGGGCGCCGTGAAGATCCCGCACGAGAGCGTGCCCCAGATGCCGGCCACGCCGTGCGCGGAGAGGGCGCCGACCGGGTCGTCCAGCACCTTGTCGATCGCGATCACGCAGGCGACCACGATCACGCCCGCCACGAAGCCGATGATCGGAGCCGCCCAGAACTCGACGTAGCCCGACGGCGCCGTGATGGCGACGAGCGCCGCGATCGCGCCGTTGCCGGTCATGCCGATGTCGAACGTGCGCGTGAGCAGCCAGATCGTGAGCATCGCGCCGATCACGCCGGCCCCCGCCGCCAGGTTCGTCACCACCGCCACCTCGGCGAAGCGGCCGTCGAGCGCGCCGAGCGTCGAGCCCGGGTTGAACCCGAACCAGCCGAACCACAGGATCAGCACCGCGAGGCCGACGAGCGGCATGTTGTGGCCGGGGATGACGTTCGGCTTGCCGTCGCGCCCGTACTTGCCCTGGCGCGGGCCGAGCAGGAGCAGCGCCGCCAGCGCGCCGGTCGCCCCGATCAGGTGGACCACCGTCGAGCCGGCGAAGTCCTGCATGCCGAAGTTGGCCGACAGCCAGCCGCCGCCGAAGATCCAGTGGCTGACGATCGGGTAGATCACGCTCGAGAAGATCACCGCGTAGATCAGGTAGGCGCCGAACTTGATCCGCTCGAGCGTGGTGCCCCAGACGATCGCGAGCGAGACCGCGCAGAAGACGAACTGGAAGAAGAACTTGGCGGGCACGACGGCCGACGAGAACGCCATGGCCGGGAACAGGTCGCCGTTGCTAGTCCCGAGGAAGGTCCCCTCGGTGCCCGCGAACCAGCCAGAGCCGCCGAACGCGAGCGCGAAGCCGACGGCCCAGTAGCAGAGCGCGGCAATCGAGAGGTTGGCGAGGACCTTCGGGACGATCGTCCCGACGTTCTTCTGCCGCGAGAAGCCGATCTCGAGCAGCAGGAAGCCGGCCTGCATGAAGAGGACGAGAATCGCGGCGACGACGACCCAGGTGGTCTCGACAGCCGGAACTACGTCTTTGAGGGTCGGCTCCACGGCGGTCCTTTCTCGCTGTTTGCGGGTCGCGGCCGCCGCTGCGAGGCCGCGCGAGGGCGGCCGCACGGGGGGCGGCTAGCGCAGTGTCGGCCCGGAGGGGCGCAGAGTCATTGGCCCTGTGGACAGGATCTGGAGCGGGCTGCTATCCGCATGGCGAATCCCGAGCGGCGCCG
>DASVQB010000006.1:0-47862 GCA_036389295.1 Thermoleophilaceae bacterium
ACCGGGCGGCTCGGGACGGACTTCAACCGCACCGACTGGCCCGGCAACCCCGGTGCCGGCTTCTACAAGCCGCACTCGATGGTCTGGGTCTGCCCGCCGGGGATCTGCCCGGCCGGCAAGCCGGGGGCGGGGCAGTGAGGCGCGCCGGCCTGCACAGGACGGTCCTGATTCTCGCGACGGTCGGGGCGGCGCTCGCCGTCGCCCCGGCGAGCGCGTCGGCGACGACGTGGAACGGGAGCTGCGAGATGACCGGCCAGATCGTGCTCCACCAGCCGTACCACTGGTACCTCGAGGCCAGGGACTACGAGATCGTCACGGACGGCACCTGCACGGGCACGCTCGACGGCGCGCCCTACAAGGGGCCGGCCCACTACCACATCGACGGGCGCATGCACAAGCCGATGTCGTGCGGCTTCGGCACCTCGAACGACGTGCCGGGAAGCCTCACCCTCGGCAGCGACCCGAGCTCCACGAGCGCCAAGCAGGTCGACGTGTACCAGACCGAGGCTAGGGGGATCACCGAGCTCTTCTACCACCTCGACGGCGCCTACAACGGGCACGCGGTGGGGAAGCTCGACCTCTCGCCCGGCCCGGACGAGATCGACGACTGCCTCTCGTCCGAGGGCCTGAAGTACGTGGGCATCACCCACCAGCAGCTCGAAACGGTCACCACGCTGTACGGGTGACCCCGGCGGCGCGCGGCCTGACGGTGCTGGGGGGCGCCGTCAGGCCGGCACGCCAAGCAGAGCGGCCTCCACCTCGCGCAGGCGGTCGACGTCGCCGCGCATGCCGGCCGCTGCGTCGTTGAACAGGAACGCCTCGGCGAGCCTGACGATCGCGTAGGCGAGCGTGTCGACGTCGACCGGCGGGTCGTAGCGGCCCGAGCCGACCTCCTCGTCGATCACCGCGGCGATCATCGCGACGATGCGCGGCTGCACCCCGCCGCCGCCCGACGTGATCACGCGCAGGGCGGCGTCGCGCTCCTGCTCGACGAACCGCAGCAGCGCGGGCGCCGAGGCGAGCTTGCGGTTGAAGCGGTCGAAGGTGTCGAGCAGGGCCTTGCCGCCGCGGCCCCTCGCCTCCGAGCGCGCGGCATCGAGCAGCGGCGCCGCGGCCAGCACCAGCACCTCGCCGATCAGCCCCTCGCGCGATCCGAACCAGCGGTAGATCGTCGCCCGGCCGACGCCGACCTCGGCGGCGATCGCCTGCACGTCCACGCGCCCGCCGCGCAGGTAGCGGTGCATCGCGGCGGCCAGGACGTCCTCCCGGCTCGCGGCCGGGGGCCGCCCGCGGGGTCTCGCCGTCGCCGTGTCCGCCATGGAGGGGACACGCTAGCGCGGCCCGGGACGGCCGGCCGCGGGCCGGGCCGGCGGCGGCGGCAGCAGCCGCTGCGTTCGGGGCCTGCGCCGCCGTCGCGCGGGCGTCGGGCGTTAGGCTCGGCCGATCGAGGGAGACAGGCCCACCGAGGGCAGGTTCTCGCGCGGCGAGCTCGCCGTGCAGGTTCTTGGGGCCGGCGCCGGGATCGGCGCCTGGATCGCGGTCGTCGGAGGTGCCCGCGTCTGGGCGCGGATGGAGGCGCTCGACCTGCCTGCCGCCCACGTCGTGTCGGGGCTGCCGCGCGAGCTCCTCGTCGCCGAGGGCCTCAGGACGCTGCTCGTTCCGCTGCTGCTCGCGGCGACGATCGCCGCGTTCATGTACCTGTCGCGCGCGGGGTCGGTCGACGGTGACGGCGACGGTGACGGCGGGTCGGAGGGGGACGGCCCCGGAGCGGACGGCGGCCCCGGGCCGGGCGAGCGGGCGGACGCGGCGGCGCGCAGGGCGCGCGAGGCGGCCGACGCGGCGATCGCCGGCGTCGAGAGCGCGGCACGGGAGGTCTCCCGCGCGGCCGAGATCGCGGAGCGGCTCGGCGACCCCGACGACCCCTCCGGCGGCGGCGTCCCCGAGCTCCTGCGAGCGATGCGGCGTGCGCGCGACGCGCTGCGCGTCGCCACCATCCGCCTGCGCGCGAGCGCCCGTGCGACGGTGGACGCCGCGCGTGCGGCCGAGGAGGTCGCCCGTCCTCAGGACCGGCTGCCCGACGTGCGCGACGTCATCGGCGGCCTGGATCGCGCCGCCGACCGGCTGAACGACGAGCGTGTGGAGCTCGACCGGCTGGTGGCGGACATCGCCAGCGAGAAGCCGGGATCGCCCGAGCAGCGCCGCGCGGCCGCCGGCAGTCCCGCCCGCCTCGCGCGCGTCCGCCGGGCGGTGCAGGACGACGCCGCCAAGGCGGCGAGCAGGGCGGCCGCGCTGGCAGGGCGACCGGCCGAGCGCCGCGCGGGCGGGGTCGTGCCGCTCTGGAGGGCCCTGGCGGGCCTGGCGCCCCTGATCAGCCTCAGGCTCTGGCTCCAGGCGCTGCACGAGCGGTTCGGGGCGGTCGGCGCCGGGGGGACGGTGATCCTGCTGGTGGCGGGGTTCGAGGGCATCGCCCTCACGATCGTCGACGCCGAGTGGGCGGTCGTGATCGTCTCCGGCGCCGTCGTCGTCGTGCTGGGCCTGGCGGCGGCGGCGTGGGGCCCGCGGTGGCTGGCCGCCCTCCTGCTGGCGAGCGCGGTCCCCCTGCCGGCGATCGCCGGGCTCTGGAGGGTGCTCCAGCCCCGCTACGTCGTCTACGCGGTCCTGCTGACGCTGCTGACGATCTGGCTCACGCTCGGGGCGATGAACCGCTGGCGCGGCGCCGCCGCCCTCGCCTGGATCCTGTTCGCGGCGATCGCCTTCTGGAGCGGCGCCCTCTCGTTCCTGAAGGAGACGGGCCTCAAGGACGACCGGCGCACGCTCGAGGTCGCGGTCGTCAAGCAGAGGACGTCGCCGGTCGTGCTCCAGGGCTACTACGTGGGGCGCACCGCGAAGCACGTGTACCTCGTGAACGCGACGTGCAGCGATCCGGGTCGCTGCCGGCGGGTGCTCACCGTCCGGGACGAGGACGTCCGGTGCGTGCTGCTCGCGGGGCCGGAGAAGGTGGTGCGCGGGAAGCTCAGGCTCGACACGGACCCGCGCGAGTTCGAGCCGGAGGGGGCGAGCGACCCGTGCGTCGGCGACGAGGCGGCGGCGGGCAAGACGACGAGCGATCCCGAGCCGGACCCCGAGCCGGACCCCGATCCGAACCCGGACCCCGATCCAAACCCCAAGCCGGACCCGGACCCGGACCCGGACCCGAACCCCGATCCCAAGCCCGACGTCGTCCTCAGGGTCCTGTTCGAGTTCGGCGAGGCGAGCCTGTCCGGCGACGCACGCCGGGAGCTGGAGAGGGTCGAGGTGCAGATCCGCGAGAAGCGCGCCGAGGCCGTCGTGGTCGACGGCCACACCGACGACCGAGGCAGCCGCGCCTCGAACCGCGTGCTCTCGTGCCGGCGCGCGGCCGCCGTCCAGCACGCGATCGAGGGCCGGCTCGGCCGCGACGCCCCCGACGTCGAGACGCGCGGGTTCGGCGAGGAGCGACCCACCGACGCCAACCGGAGGCGCGACGGCTCGGACAACCCGACCGGCCGCCGCCGCAATCGCCGAGTCGAGGTCTGGATCGACAGGAAGCCGCCGTTCGACGGCCCGTCCTGCCGGTAGGAGGTCAAATCCGGCGGTCCGGGTACAGCACCGCCGTGGCCCGGATCATCGACGACACGCTGGACGCCGATCCGCAGGCGCCTGCGACCGCGCGCGATCGCGTCCGCACGCTCGACGTCGACGACCAAGTGCGGAGGACGCTGGAGCTCATCGTGAGCGAGCTCGTCACGAACTCGGTCGTCCACGGCGGCGACGGCTCGGATCGCAAGCTGGCGCTCCGGCTGAGATGCGAGTCGGAGAACGTGCGCGGCGAGGTCTGCGATCCGGGGGCCGGCTTCGACTGGGAGCAGCACGAGCCGGATCTCAGCGAGCCCGGCGGACTCGGCCTGATGCTGGTCGACACGCTGGCCGAGCGCTGGGGGATCCGGCGCAACTGCTCTACGTGCGTGTGGTTCGAGTGCGTCGGTTGCGCCGCGGATTAGATCGCCAGATCGATCACGACGCAGCAGGCACGCAGCTCCGCTCGCGGATCGACGACCGGCGGCGCCATGACCGGCAGGATCTCCGCTGGCTCGCGGTCGCCCTCGCGGTCGACGCGCTCCTCGTAGTCGCCGACGACAGGGTCGGGCCGCTCGCGGGGACGTTCGTCCTGACTCCGTTCTTCCTCGCGCTCGTCGCGGCGCCGCGGACGGTCGTGCTCGGCTCGATCGCCTCCGTGGGGCTCGCGGCGGCGAGTGGCCTCTGGAACGACAACCTCGGGAGCGGTCCCTATTGGATCCGGCTGGCGATCGTCGTCCTCGGGGCGGGACTGGCCTACTACGCCGCTCGCGATCGACGCCGCAGCGAGGCCGCGGCGCTGACCCTGGAGGCGCAGGCGGCCGTGGGCGAGGTGGTCGAAGTCACGCCGACGGCGGTGATCGGCATCGACGCCTCCGGGACCGTGACGCTCTTCAACCCGGCAGCCGAGACGATGTTCGGGATCCGCTCCGAGGAGGCGCTGGGTCGCGAGCTCGCCGCGCTCGTCGTCCCGGCGAGGCTGCGCGACGCGCACCGCGCCGGCCTCGCCCGCGTGCGCAGCACCGGCGAGTCGCGGCTGCTCGGCCGCCGCATCGACATGCCGGCCCTCCGCGCGGACGGCGGCGAGTTCCCCGCGGCGCTGACGATCACGCGACTGCCCGGCGCGGGAGGCCCCGCGTTCGCGGGCTTCGTGCGCGACGTGACCGACGAGAAGCGCGCCGAGCTGGCTCACCGGCTGCGCGCTCGCACCACGGAGCTGCTGGAGAAGGGCGCCGACCACCAGGGGACGCTGCTGCAGGTCGCGAAGCTGCCGGTCCCGGAGCTGGCGGACTGGTGCTGGATCGTCATGCCGAGCGCCGGCGACAGGATCGTCGTCGCCGCCGACTCGACGATGCGGCCGAGGCCCCTGCGCCAGTCTCCGCCCTCCTCGGCCGAGCGCGCTCCGGCGGTGCGGCGGGTGATCGACACGGGAGCTTGCGCGCTCGAGGCCGAGGCGACAGGCGAGATCCTCTCCGCCTACGCCCAAGACCGGGCGCATCTCGATCGGATGCGGGAGCTCGGCGTGAGGTCGCTGATGGCAGTCCCGCTCAAGGCCGGCCGGCGGGTGCTCGGTGCGATGGTGCTCACGTCGACCGACGCCGCCCGTCGCTACTCGCGCGCGGACCTGGAGCTCGCCGGGGAGACCGGACAGCGAGCCGGCGCCGCGATAGAGAACGCGCGCCTCTACGAGGAGCGGGCGAGCACCGCCGCGACGCTCATGGCGAGCCTGCGGCCGCCGACGATCCCCGACCTGCCGGGCTGGAGGACCGCCACGCTCTACGAGCCGGCGGGCCGGACCGACGAGGTCGGCGGCGACTTCTACGACGTCTTCGCCACCGGCCGGGGTTGGATGCTCGTCATCGGCGACGTCGTGGGGCATGGTCCGTCGGCGGCCGCGCTGACGTCGCTCGCGCGCTACAGCATCCGCGCCGCCGGAACCCTCACGGGCAGCCCTCGCCCGGCGCTCCAGCACCTGAACGACCAGCTGCGCCAGGACGGCCGCCTCGCGCTGCTGTCGGCGGTGGGCGTGCTCCTGAACGACGGCCCGGACGGCGTCGCGACCGCACGCATCGCGGTCGCAGGACACCCGCGGCCGGTCCTGATTCGGGACGGCGAGCCGCGACTGGTCGGGACCACCTCGCTCGTGCTGGGCGTGGTCGACGACGCCGACTACGTCGAGGACCGGATCGAGATCGAGCCCGGCGACTGCCTCGTCCTCTACACCGACGGCGTCCTCGATGCCGCCGGCGAGACGGAGCGGTTCGGCGAGGACCGCCTCCTGGAGGCGGTCGGCGGCGATGCGGCGACCCCGGACACCCGGCTGGAGCGCGTCCGCCGAGCGCTGGCCGACTTCCAGATCGGCCCCCAGCGCGACGACATCGCGGTGCTCGCGGTGCAGCGAACGGCCCAGCGCAGCCCGGACGACGCGGCGCTCGAGGAACTGCGCGTGCCCATGTGAGGCTCGATCCGCCGGGCCGTGCGGTGGATCGACCCGTGCGGATTACCCGCGCGCGGATTGACCGGCGCCGCGGACTTGACGCATATAGATTAGGTTCCTAATCTTCGGGATCCGAATGAATCCGGAGGCGGGAGAGCGCATCGAGCCATGGGTCTGGCGCATCGCCGGGATCGTGATCCTCGGCTCGATCATGTCGATCCTCGACACGACGATCGTCAACGTCGCCCTGGATCGGCTCAGCCGCGAGCTCGACACCTCGATCGCGCACGTCCAATGGGTGGTCACCGGCTACCTGCTCTCGCTGGCGGCCGTGATCCCGGTCTCCGGCTGGGCGGGCCGGCGCTTCGGCGCCAAGCGGGTCTACCTGACCTCCCTGGTGCTGTTCACCATCGGGTCCGTGCTCTGCGGCGTCGCGACCTCGGCCACCGAGCTGATCGTGTTCCGCGTCGTCCAGGGCGTCGGCGGCGGTCTGATCTTGCCGGTCGGCCAGCTGCTGATGGCCTCGGCGGCCGGCCCGCGGCGCATGGGACGGGTGATGAGCGTCGTCGCGGTGCCGGCCATGCTGGCGCCGATCCTCGGGCCCGCGCTGGGAGGCTTGATCCTCGACAGCGCGAGCTGGCGCTGGATCTTCTTCGTGAACGCGCCGATCGGGGTGGTCGCCTTCCTCGCGGCGCTGCGCGGGCTGCCCCGCGGCGAGCCGCAGGACGCCGGACGGCTCGACGTGCTCGGCCTGCTGCTGGTCGTCACCGGGATGCCGCTGATCACCTACGGGCTGGCCGAGATCGGCTCGACGGGCGGCCTCTCGTCCGCCAAGGTGATCGCCCCGATCCTCGGCGGGCTCGCGCTGGTGGGGCTCTTCATAGCTCACGCCCGGCGCGCGAGGCGGCCGCTCCTCGACGTTCACCTGTACGCGCGCCGAACCTTCGCGTCCGCCTCGATCACGACCTTCTGCCTCGCCGCCGCGCTGTTCGGCGCGATGATCCTGATGCCGCTCTACTACCAGCAGGTGCGCCACGAGAGCGTGCTGGCGACGGGGCTGCTCGTCGGCCCGCAGGGGCTCGGCGCAGCGCTCGCGATGCCGATCTCGGGCCGCCTGACGGATCGCATCGGCGGAGGTCCGCTCGCGCTCGGCGGCGTGATCGTCACGGCTCTGACCACGATCCCGTTCGGGCTGATCGGCGCGCGCACCTCGCTCGTGTCGCTGTCGCTCTGGATGTTCCTGCGGGGAATCGGCATCGGCTTCGCGTTCATGCCGGCGATCGCCGCCGCGTTCGCCGCGCTGGAGCCGCACGAGCTCAGCGACGCGACGCCGCAGATGAACATCCTGCAGCGGCTCGGCGGCTCGATCGGGACCGCCCTGCTCGCGGTCGTCCTGGAGCGGTCGCTCGTCTCGGCGGATCGCCCGCTCACGCCCGAGGGCGTCGCCGGCGCGTACTCGACCGCGTTCTGGTGGTCGCTCGGGATCACCGCGCTGGCGGTCGTTCCCTCGATCGTGCTGATGCGGTCCGAGCGCCGAGCCAGGATGCGCCGGCTCGCTCCCCTCGCCGAGGCACCGCCCCCGGAGCCGATCGGAGCCTGATGACCGCGTCCAGCGCACGCCCGCGCGGGAAGGCGCAGGCCATGGAGGCGCTCGCCCAGTCGTTCAAGGGCGCCACGGCGGCGATGCGGCGGCTGCGCGGACGGGACACGCACAGGCCCGGTGCGCTCAGCCACGCGCAGTACCAGGTCCTGTTCGAGCTGCTGCGAAGGGGCGAGCTGCCGGCCGGCGGCCTGGCGACGGTGGCCGACGTCTCGCCCGCGAGCATGACGCAGATGCTCGACCGGCTTGCCGACGCGGGACTCGTCGAGCGCGTGCGCTCGGAGAGCGATCGGCGGGTGGTCGGGGCGCGACTGACGGAGTCCGGCCGGGAGGCGTGCGAGGAGCGCCGCGCGGCCCTCGAGCCCCTCTGGCGAGAGATGCTCGCGGACTTCACGGCGAAGGAGCTGCACACGACGGCGGCGGTGCTCGATCGACTCACCGAGCTCTACGAGCGTCTCGATCGGAGCTCCGAGGACCTCTAGCCGTACCCGGCTCGAGCCGGGCGTCGGGACATGGCTAGGCCTCGCCGCTCCAGCCGAGAGCGCGGCGGCGGGCCTTCGACAGCTTGCTCACGACGAGGTCGTACGAGTCTTCGATCATGTCGCGGATGGCGTCGTCGGGCAGCGAGCCGTCCACGATCACGGTGTTCCAGTGACGCTTGTCGAGGTGGTACCCCGGGAGCACGGCCGCGTGCGCCCCGCGCAGCGCCTCGGCGAGCTCGGGCTCGCACTTGAGGCTGACCCGAAGCGAGTCCGCGCCGAGCTGGGACAGGGCGAACATCTTCCCCTCGACCTTGAACACCGAGGTCCTGGGACCGAATGGAAACGTCTCCTCCGCTCCGGTGAACGAGAGGCAGTGGTCGCGAAGCTCCGCGGGGTTCATCGCCCGCCGCTAGTCCGGGTACTCGTCCTTCCGGTAGTTGTGCGGCTCCTCCGACTGCTTCTTCGGCGTCCGGTCGAGCAGGAGGCTGAAATACGGCGCGACGAACGGGTCGGGCGCCGACACCGTGTAGGTGTGGTAGACGGTCCCGTTGTCCCTCGCGAAGGCGATGTAGCTCGGGTTTTCGCGGAGGCCGTCCTCGAGCTCGGCGCCGACCTGCGACGCCCAGAACCTGAGCCACTCGGGCGGGTCGTCGATCATCTCCCTGACCTCGGGGATCTGCTGGGCCTGCTCCTCGGTCAGCGCGAGCCCGAAGTCCCAGGGGAAGTCCGTGTCGTAGGTCGAGACGTACGGGAACTCCCAGCCCATGCGCTCCCTGTAGGCGGTGAGCCGGTCGATCGGCGCCCGCGAGAAGCAGATCATGGTCACGTCGCGCTTGTTGAGGTGAAGCAGCGTCGTAGCGTCGAAGCCGTCGGCGAGGTTCGTGCATCCGGGACAGGCGCCGATCGTGTAGTCGGGCCCGTACATGACGTTGTAGGCCAGAAGCTGCGAGCGCCCCTCGAACAGCTCGGCGAGCGTCTTCCTGCCGTCCTGGGTCTCGAACACGTACTCCTTCTCCACCGGGACCCAGGGCAGCTCGCGCCGCCGGCGCCTGATCTCCTCGTCGCGCTCGGCCTGCTCGGCTTCGAGCCTTGCCAGCTCGTCGCGCGCCGCCTGCCATTCCTCCCGCGTCCCGATCTTGTGCTCAGGCATGGATCTCCCTTCTCGTAAGCGTGTCCACACCTAACCAGACCGGCGGCGTCGGCGAGATTCATCGGCTCGGCGCGGGCCGACCCTGCGCGAGCCTCCCGCCGGCGGTCTGCGCGCTCCGCGGATGTCCCGGCCCGAGCGGGGTGAAGGGCTGCGGCCGTAGGATCGCGCCGTGGCGATCGTGCTCCGCGAGATGACACGCGAAGCGGCCGACGCGATCCTCGCCGGCCGGCGGCCGGACGACGTCCGGGTGGCAGACGACTACCCCACGGAGTTCTCCGCGGGCGTGGCGCAGGCCGTCGGCGCAAAGGGCCAGCTGGGGCCCTTCTTCGTCCACCGGGCCGAGGACGACCTCGTCGTCGGCGAGCTCGGTGGCGCGTTCGTCGACGAGGGGACGATCGAGATCGGCTACGCCGTCGTCGAGTCGCAGCGGAACCGCGGGTACGCGACGGCGGCGGTCGAGGCGTTCGTGGCGATGGCGCGCGATGCGTTCGACGCGCGTCGCGTCATAGGGCACACGCCGCTCGAGCGCCCGCAGAGCGGGCGCGTACTCGAGAAGGCCGGCTTCACGGTGGCGCGGGAGATGGACGACGACGACGAGCAGGGGGGCGTCGTGCGCGTCCACGAGTGGGAGCTGGCGATCTGACCGCGCGCCGTTCGACTAGCCACGCGCCTCATCGGGACGCGGCCACGGTCGCATCAGCCGTTCCCCCATTTCCAGCGTCAAGATGCACGCGCGCGCATGCGACTCAGTCGCACGCCAGGAACGCGATGCGGCTCTACGGCATCAGCCAGGACGACGTCGAGTTGGTGATCGCCAGCGCAACCAACCGCGACCGCGACGACCGAGGCAACGCTCGCCTCAGCGGCGAGACCGGGGACGGTCGGCCTATCCTTGTCGTGGTTGCTCAGGATGACCCGGACTTCGTGATCACGGCCTTCCTGCGAACCTGAGGATGCGAGCCGACTACGACAGCACCGCCAACGCGATCTCGATCGCGATAACCGACGCGGCGCGCGCCGACAAGAGCGACGAGGTTCATTCACGGGCGATCGTCGCGCTCGCGGATGACAAGCCGGTCGAGGTCCAGCTGCTCTACCCCGACATGGGTATCAGCGAACCGCTGGCGGCCGTGGTCGACCGCTATGAGCTCGATCTCGAAGCGCTTACCGCCGCTGCCCAGTCCGCGCTCGCAGCTCCCGATCGCGTCGTCGTGCTCGAGGTCCCGGCGCGAACCGCGGCCTGAGACACGAACCAGAACAGTCTGCGACCGGCCGACCCGGCTAATGTCGCTCTGCCGCTGAGGTCGCGGCTCGTCAGCGGAGGGGGAGGGATTCGAACCCTCGAGGGACGAAACCGCCCCTAACGGTTTTCGAGACGGTTTTGGTTGTGGGCGTGTGCAGGGGGTTTGCGGCGTGCGCGCCACGATGCGCGCCGGTCCGCGGCATTACGGCGCCGCGTCCGGGCGCTCGCGGTCCTCGCGCCGCGTGGTATCCAGGGCGGCGTCGAGTCGCGCGAATGCGGCCTCCATCTCCGCTTCGGACAGCGTCCTGTCGGCGAACTCCTCGATCAGCGCGTCGGGCGCTTCTGGATCTTCGCCAACCGCCTGCCGTGATGCCATGACGCCACCGTACAGCTCGCCCGCCCACGCGTAGGATCCGTCGTCGATCGATGGCGAACGATCCCTGGACAGCTCGCGAGCCCCAGCCCGGCGACTTCGACGCCGAGCTGGCCGCGATCGATCCGCGCGACGTCCAGGTCGTCGAGGCAGGCGCCGGTACGAAGGTGGCGATCCTGGTGAAGGTGGAAGGCGACGACGCCATCCGGCTCGAGCGACTCGCCGCGGCGCGGCGTCAGCGACCTAGCGAGGTCGTCGCCGCGCTGCTTCGCAACGCCTGAGCCCTGCGCCCTCGAGGCGTCGGTGTAACACCGGTGCTACACTCATCGCACCGTGCCGACGAACCGTCGCCGACACGCCATCACCGAGACGCCGCCCGTCCAGGCCGCGCTAGACGAGCTGCGCCGTGAGCTCGGGACGGATCGCGTCGAGCTCGGAGAGCTCGTCGTCCTCGGTGCGGGCGCCAAGCTGGCCGCCCTTCGCGCCGAGCAGGAGGGCGATGCAGCCTTGCGCCGACGCTTGGCCGCCCGCGTGCGGGCACGCGCCGTACCCGTCGACCTCGAAGCGGCCGACGAGGTCCGCGCGTCCGGCTGGGCACGCGGTTGAGCCCGGAGCTTCTCCTCGACAACTCAGCCTGGGCTCGGCTCGGCCACAAGTCGCTTCCGCAGCGCCGAGCCGACGAGATCGCGGACGCTCTGGAGGAGCGCCGCATCGCGACCTGCCTTCCCTTCCTCCTCGAAGCCGGATACTCGGCACGGAATGCCCGCGACCACGCCGAGCTGATCGAAGAGCTGCTCGCGCTGCCGCTACTTCGCATCGACGAGGAGATCGAGCACCGCGCGCTCGACGCGCAGGGTCAGCTCGCTCGCGCTGGCCATCACCGCCTGCCGCCCGTGGACCTGATCGTCGCGGCGGTGGCCGAGCGACACGGCGTCGGCGTCCTGCACTACGACCGCGACTACGACGTCCTCGATGAGAAGACCGACCTGCGCTTCGACAGCGTCTGGCTGGCGCCGGCCGGGACCCTCTGAGGCGCTGAGCCAGCTATCCCGCTACGCGCAAGTTCGTTCGTGTCAGGCGGAGCGCGCACGAGTGGGACTGCACGGCGGCCATGGACGTATCATCGCCGACTTGGACCCTGTGCTGACGGCGGGCGTAGGCGCCGCGTGCGCGGCGGCCGGGAGCTTCGTAACCGGCTACCTACTTAAGCGGTCCGAACAGCGCCGAGCGCTTCGTGATGCCGGGCGACTCGAGGTCGAGCGGAAACGTTCCCTCGATCTGTATGAGGCTCTTCGAGGCATTACAGGTCACATTGCCGAGTTGGACCACTGCATCATGCACCTCTCCAGTCCTAGGACCGATGACGGGCGTCGGCATTACTCGGAAACAGGCGCTCGTGTGCGGAGCGAACTCAGAGCACTCGCTCGTGCCGAGATCCAAGTGCTCGGCGAGGACACCGTGCAGCTTCTGATGTGGGTGACCGACCTCGCCGGACGTTTTTTCGCCGCTGCCGAGAGCCCTGCGGCCTCGGACGAGGACCTCGCGACGCGAAGGTTCACCTACAGCCTCGAGCGCGACCGAGCCATGCTCATGGCCCATGGATTACTGCTTGGTGAGGCCCGGCCCGACGAGGTCGTGCGGCAGTGGAATTTCGGGTGAAGTGATCGACTCGCCCTGATCGGCTGCTCCCTTCCCAAGCGAGGCAGCAGCAACCAACGGACTGTCCCGGCCGCTTCTCGTCCATAAGGGGAGCGCAATGTGACGGCGCTACCGGACCCGAAGGACAACGTGCGGCCGGCTACGGCTGGTGTGGCTCACAGAAGTTGTCCGCGGATCGCTAGCCGCGCGATGCCCTCGACGACGCGCGGGTGTTCCCACCAGGCATCCGCGGACGCCGTCCACCGAAGGTGGCGTTGGGCGCCTGCACCCAACCGATCAGCGCGGGTAGCTGATGCCGGCCGCGGCGAGAGCACCGCAGCGCCGAGGTTGTCGACCGGTTCGACATCGCATGTCCGCAGGTTGCCGCGCGCGTTGGCCCGCGCCCGCGAGTGGTCGGCTGGCGATGTTGGTCGGCTTGGCAGGCCGCGCCGCGCGGATCATCGTCGGCGGGGCTGACGCCGCTTATCCACCGACGGGCGGGCGAACCGGTCGAGCGCGGATCGAACTTTCCCGAGCCGCACCGCTTCGGTACGCTGTGCTCGTTAACACGTCACTGGTCCCCGCTGACGCTGACGCGGGGCGTCCTCGCGGCTTTAGAGCCGCACGTGGGGACAGCGAACGTGCCTAATTCTGGCCGGCTCGGGCCGATAGCCGCGTGGCGGTCGAGCGAACTGTCAGCAGTGACGAGCGTCGATCATCGAATCGGCGCGGATCCCCGCACGCACTGCCTATGTAGATCGTCGGGGTTTACAACGGAGGGAAGAAAATGACGATTTCGATTGCTGCGTTCAGGGCGTTGCTCACAGCGGTCCGGCAGCGGTTGGTCAACGCGGCGAGCACGTGCTGGCAGGGGGCCCAGGTGAGCCAAGTACGTCTTTGCCCTCACTTGGCCTGCCACTCGCGCGCGTGCGGCAGCTCGCGGAAGACGCCGAAGTCGAAGCGCGACAGCGGGTTGAGGCTCTTTCGCAAGCGACGCAATGCCGCGGCGTCCGCTCCCACCTCAGTCCCGAGCGCGCCCAGCATCGCCCGCACCCGCGGTGGTTCGTCGAGCGCGGCACGCGCGAGCCGCGCGAACCGGTGCGGCTCCCGCAGCAGCTCGTAGAGGCGGTGGTAGGTGCGCTCCGGGGAAAGATCGCTGGTGTGTCCGCGGTCGCGCAATAGCTCCAGCAGGGCGCCGTCCTCCTCCGGCAGCCGCTTGCGGCTCGCGGGCCGGCGGGTGCGGACATCGACGCCGGCGAGCGCGCTAGGCGGATCGTGAGCGGTGGTGGCGTACTCAAGCCGCGCCGGGTTTTGCGTCGTGAGCCTGAGCACGTTGGCGGCGGTCAGCCCCGCGGGTGAAGCGGAGCCCGCAGCGTCTGCGCGGCAGCCGCGCTCGCGGCGGGGACACTCGGCCCGAAGGCCGTCTGCCGCGGCCGGTAATAAACGCCCTTGCGCACACGGCGCAGCGCGCCGTCGCGTGCGAGCCGCGACAACGCCATCGCGACAGCGGTCGGCGGGAGGTCGTCGAAGTCCTCGTGCCGCCAGAAGCGCTCTCCCCGGCGCTCGATGCGTTGGCGAACCTGGTTGGCCACGCTGTCCGACCTTCGCCCGCCACGCGCGCTGCCCCGTCTGCTCACGCCGCGGAGGATAGGCGCAATCTCCGATAGATGACAAGTTTTCCTGCTGGAAAACCTAACACTCCACCGTCAGCGCGCCGAGGGTAGCGGCGCGATGCGCTCCCATCGCCATGACCGACTCTTACGGGAGCCGGTCACTTTCAGTACGAACCGGAACCGGCTCGGGTTACCCGTTATCTCCCAATGCCTCCGGAAGCTCCGGTGGCGGAAGCGGTGTACCCCAGAGGGTGCTGGGTCGGTCTGGGAGTAGTGGCGGGCGCGCAGCGAAGCGGTCAGCGCCCGGCGGAGCACAGGGCTCCGGCGGTAGTGGGAAATCCTCAAGTGGGTGCAAGCGAAAGAACGGGTCGAGCGCGTGCCAGATGCGCGCCTTAGCGTCTGGTCCGTTGTTCGCGTACAGGAGCATGCAAATCTCAACCGCCTCTTGGCGAGGTCCAGCTGGCACGCGGAATGGGTCGATCCCCGCTGCGATCAAGACATCCCGAAAGTCAGGCTCCCAACGCGGCAGGCGCGTCAGCACCGCGAAGTACTTAGCGCTCGCTTCCTCTGTGACCATCAGTGCACCCCGATGTTCAGCTCGTAGTGCTTCCACAGCAGATGCCCCGGATGCTCGCCCAGCCGCAGATCCGCGGTCGGGATCGTCACACGGGTGTAGTCCCCACCCCGGCCGATGAAGATGAGCAGCCTGTCTCCGTGGAGCTCGCAGGCTTCGAACGTGCTACGCCCCTTGATGAAAAGCTCCAGCGTGACCGACTCCGGCTCATCGTGGATGCCCCACGCGACGGGCTGCCCGACGAGCTGGCTGAGGTTGGCCGCGATCTCCTCGACGGCTGTAGTGGTGCTCATGCCGCGTCCCACAGGGCAGCGGCCTCGCCCTGCTCCTTCTGCCGCCGCAGCGCCGCGAGTTGGTCCTGCAGCTCAATCAGGACGGAATCGAGCTGGCCGTATGCACGCATGGCCAGCAGCATGTTGTTGGACCACTTGTGGTGGTACGCCATGAAGCGATATCCGCCTTGGCCTCGAAAGCCGAATTCGTGGAGCACGTCGATGACCAGGTTGAGGTACGTCCGCGTGAGCTCCACCACCACTGGGGGCGGCTTAGCGTCGTGGGAGCGGAAGTACGAGAACCGCGGACCAGCCCCGCCAGGCATATCGGGGGGTCGAACCGACATGTCCTCAAAGGTGTGCGGCCACAGGTGCGCGTTCGCCTCAATGATCGTCTCCGCGGCGAGTTGCTTCGCGTTCGCTGTGAGCTGGTTGACGGACCCCCTGAAGCGGCGGCTCTCATCTGGCGGCATCGCTTTCGCAAACCCGGGCTCGCGCGTGACGAAGACGTCACGGGCGGTCTCGAGAAAGAACGAGCCGCCCCAGGCGGCGACCACCTCGAGCCAATGGTCACACGCCTGCTGCATGCGCGGCCGCATGGCTTCGATCTCGCTCTCGGTCCGCGCGATCTCATGATCGAGTGCCATGGCGAACAGGATGCCCACATCAGCGGACGGAACCTTGCCGTCGCACACCCGACCGTACTTTGCGGGCTGTACCTCCGGGAGCGAACCCGGCCCTACCTACTTGATGCCGTAAGCGTCACACGACAGCCGGACGTAATACAGCCGAGAACCCGAACTACGAATGGCCTGGGCTCATCGGCATGTCCGACTACTAGCCGCAAGTGATCAAGCGCTCGTGGGTTTGGTAAGTAGATCGAGTTGATCGACGAGGATCGCGTTCTCGACGACCAACTGCCCATTGGGACTGCGGGACCTGTCCTGCTCGAGCCGGCCGGTCAGGCCAATGCGATCGCCGCGGTGAAGACGCTCGGCGCAGTCGCGTGCCCGTAGGCCGAAGATCGCGGCGTCGACGTACACGACGCCGGGGAGCTGGAGACCGGAGTGGTCGCGCCGTGGAACCGCGACCCTCATGGTGCAGCGGACGGGCTCGTCGCCGTTCTCTCGCAGGTCCGGATCCTCGACGAGGGTCCCGATCAGCGAGACGCTGTTCACGGCGCCTCGCCGGCGATACGGTTTTCTGGCATGGGAGGCCCTGTCTCCTGTGCCGGGCCGGGGGCGTTCCAAGCGCCGCCCGGCCGCTTAACGATTTGCTCGGCGACTTTAGCTCTGCTCCGCGCGTCGATCCAGTCTTAGCTCGAGACAGCGGACGTGAGCGCATCGAGCGATGCGCCGAACTCGGCGCATCATGCGCCGTCCGGCGCTTGATGGGGACCTGAAACGCCGGGGTGCGCGCCAGTTGCGCGCCAGTCCATTCCAGTTTCAGACGGTCTCAAGCGGTATCAAGCGGCACAAAGTCCGCCGCCCAACCGAGCAGAGCAGCCAAGCGTTCTCCTGCAAACGCGCAGGAAACGCCGACCTAAAGCGGAGGGGGAGGGATTCGAACCCTCGAGGGACGAAACCGCCCCTAACGGTTTTCGAGACTGTTGGGGTTGTTGGCGTGTGCAGGGGCTTCGTCGCGTGCGCGCCACTATGCGCGCCAGCTTGCGCAGGGTCGCGTCGCTGCGTAGGGCTTTGAGAGCTGCGCGAGAATGAGGCTGCGGAACGCTCGGCTACTTAGGCCGCCCGGCGTAGCGCCGGAAGATGACGCGCTCGGCGACCTCCTTGCTCGGGGGCAGCCGGTCTACCTCGCTTCCGTCACCTCGCACTTGGGCCCGACCAGCTCTGCCAGTTCGTCAGCCTCTCCACCCGGCAGCTCGCTGAGTAACGGCCCGCACCATAGGGGCAGCCCCCAGTGGTCCTGCGCACGCGTGCGGTGAGCGAGCGCGCACTCCTCGAGGAACCGGTCACGCTCCCCAAGTGCGGCAAGAGCGACGGCGTGCCACGCGTGCCGAATGAATTCGGGAAACGACTCGCCCGTGTGCTGGAGTGCGGCACGAAAGCGAGCCTCTGCCGCAGTCGATTGACGCAAGCGATCCATCAGGCCGACTACCACGCTCGGAATCAGCGCGTCGGTGGGATTGAGTTCGATCGCTCGCTCGAAGGCGTTCCGCGCCTCCGCCATGCGCCCGAGGTACCCAAGCGTCAGCCCGCGATTGTGGTGGTAGCTCTCCTCCCCCGGCTTCAGTTCGATCGCCCGATCGAACTCGGACAGCGCGTCGTCGTACAGGTCTAAGTCGACGAGGACACGGCCGCGATGACCGTGAAACTCAGCCACGTCCGGCTTGAGCGCGACAAGGCGATCGGCTGCTTCGAGCGCGGCCTCCGAGTCGTCAAGGTCAGCCAGAACCCGCGATAGGCGGTACCACGCGTGGTAGTGGTCGTTGAGTTCCGGCGCTCGGTGAATCGCCAGCGCCTCTGCGACCCGACCCATCGCGGCGAGGGTCTGCCCGCGGCCTGCCTTTCTGCCCACGTTCTCAGGCTCACGCGCGATTGCTGCGTCCCAGTCCGCGAGCGCAAGATCCCACTCCTCACGCTTCGTCCGCGCCCCGGCACGGCCTGCGTACGCCTCGGCCGACTCGGGATCGAGCTCGAGGGCCCGCTCGAACGCCGCGATGGCGCCGTCCCAGTCCTCCTTGCGGAACTGAGATTGGCCGAAGGCCACCCACGCCGGTGCGTCCCGGCGGTACTCAGCCGTCACGCGGGCCATCTCGTCGTAGAGCGGACCCTCGTCCGTGTAGTGAGGCTGCTGGCTGAGCTCCCGTCGCGCGCGCAGGGCGATCTCCGCTAACTCGCGCCCGAGCGGGCTCTCGGGCTCTATCGTCCGCGCCGCCTCCTCCACGTAGCGACCCCGCTCGGGCGGGTCATCCGACCCCATCTTCGCCGCGAGGAGCGCCGCGATACCTGCGCGAGGCGGCACTGGCGCGAGAACCGCAGGCGCGTCAGCGCTCTGTGCGATCACGAAGCGCAGCGCGGTCGCCCGATCCGCAGGCGTTGCGTCCTCGCGTAGCCGCGCGATCGCCTCACGTGGTCGCGCCACGCTCGGAATTGACCTCCGGCGCTCGAGCCAGCCGTCGACGAGCGGCCCGAAGGTGAGCAGCGAGCCAAGTCCGCGCAGAAGCTGACGCTGACGATCGCTGAAGGTGTCGGCGAAGTTACCGCCGATGCCGACCAACTCACGCGCGAAGGCAGGCCGCATCAGAGACGCCGCGGGAAACAGCTCGGCGATCGATTCGAGACCCACCTCGTTGTCGCTCCAGAACGTGTGCCAGAGCAGCGCCGCGGCCGCGGCGCGCCACTCCTCGTTGGCGAACTGCTCATCGACCGTGGCCGTCGACGATCGCTTGAGCCGCTGCAGCAGCACGGCCCGCGCTCGTTCGTTCGCCGGCTTCACCTCAGCCCGGCGCATCGCGTCAAGCAGATACGCACGCATCGTGTCGCGGATCTCTTGGTGGAGCCGGCGCGACGCGGTCAGTACGAAGTCGTGCCGTCTGGCGAGTTCAACGAGAGTGTCAGTGGGAGCCTCGTCGCTCCCCCAGAGCGCTTGGAGCACCTCGGGGTCCGAGCGGTCGCCGTACCCAAGTGCGAGGCCGTAGAGCAGCGGCGCATCGGGCCGCAGCGTCTCGTCGTCATGGACGTGCTTGAGGTAGCGCTCTGCGAGGCGGCGGACGATCTCGGAGCCGTCCCCCGTGTCGGTGACGGGTCGAAGCGCTTCTTCGATGTCCTGACCTTCCGCCACGAGGCCGACCACGAGCCGAACGGCCATCGGGATCCCACGCGTCACGGCGACCACCGCCGCCTCGAGCTCGGGCGTGGCGCGCTCGCTGCCGAGCTTCGCGACTAGCAGCCGCCGAACGTTCTCGTCGGCGAGCATCGTCATGCGCATCGCGCGAAGCTTCCCATCGGACACCTCGCGCCGGAAAGCCGCGGAGTCGCTCGACTCCGCGGCCGCTGCGGCGGGCTCGACGCGGCCAGCTATGACCCAAACGACCCGCCCGCCGGTGTGACGCGCGGCCTCTCTGAGCCAGCGTCCCGTGGACTGGACGATCTCGTAGGTGTCGAGCAGTAGCACTACCGGACGCTCGCAGCTCAGCTCGCGAACGCCCGCGGCGAACGCACGAACGAGCGCTTCCTCTGGACGCAGGGCCTCGTCGACCGCCGCGCTCGTGATATCGGCCTTCGCTGCCGCGCCAGCTGCTTCCGGCACGAGGCGAAGGGCGAGTTCGGTTGCCGCGCCCGCTGGCGGGCCTCCCAACGCGATTGCGCCGGCCTTTGCGAGTCCGCCGACAGCCCCTGCGTGGTGTTGACGCGCCTGATCGGCGAGCGCCGCAGCGCGCTCGGCCTGCTCCCGCAACTCAGCGAGTTCACGGGTGCGGGCCGCTACGTTCGTGAACTGCTCGAACGCCCGGCGCGGGTCGACGCGGTTGCGCATCAGCGTCGCGCGCCAGCCGGAGCGCTGCGAGGTCCGCTGGGCCTCGTCGAGGATCGCGCCGTGCAGGGCGCCGATGACGGTGAGGAGCCGTGGGCCGGTGGCGCCGGGGTACGCGTCCGGCCGGCGATCCCGCTGCTCCTGCCAGTCAATCGAAACGACGAGCGACCGGTCAATTGGCTCGCCCTCGACCGGTAAATCGCCGCGCGCAAGATCGGCGAAGCGGTGGATCAGCTCTGTCTTTCCGTAGCCACCGAGTCCCTCGATCAGCACTACGTCCGACGGCACGTCGTCAGCCGCGGCCGCAGTGGCCG
The DNA here is from genome assembly GCA_036389295.1 of Thermoleophilaceae bacterium. GTDB lineage: Bacteria > Actinomycetota > Thermoleophilia > Solirubrobacterales > Thermoleophilaceae > AC-37. The sequence goes on from DASVQB010000006.1 coordinate 19,782, forward strand.
CACGCAGCAGCGTGACGTAGCGCTCCTGCTCGTCGACTCGCCCGACGAACGGCCAGTCCCAATCGGTCATGAATCACCGCCCGAGAGCCCGAGCAGCAGCGGAGCGTTCTCGCGAAGTTCGCTGACTAGGGCGTCGTACTGGCGGCGCACGATCTCTCGATAGTTAGGGAAGTTCGTCTGTAGCCAGCGAAAGGCGCCAGCGTCGTCTTTCGCTTGGAAGTAGCGCTCGAACTCCTCGAGCTGGGTATCACTCATGAGGTCAGCCAGCTCGACGCCAACACGCCGCTCGAGCGTCTCGTAGACGTAGCGGAGCAGCGGGTCGACCTCTTCCTGCGGGAGTTGCGCCAACCCTACGTTCGCCAGCAACGACTTGTCGATCTGGAGCTTGCCCGCGCGCGCTTTCCCCTCGTCCACTCAAGAACACTGTTCCCGGGTGCGGGCCGAGCACAACCTCCGCACACCGCAGTCGCGATGGGTCGTCGCTGTCGCGCAGGGGCTTTTCCGCGTGCGCGCCACTTCGCGCGTTTCGCATGAAGAAAACGGCGCCCGCCGTGGCTACTGGTGGCGCTACCGTCTCGTGCACGATGACCGCCAAGGGGCAGCCGCATCGAGCCGTTGGCGGACTGACCGAGGCCGGGGAAGCGCTCAACCATCGCGCCCGCTCGCGAGGCGCCGGGGATGACGCGCTTGGCGAACTCCTCGACCGAGCTCCCGTCGACGAGTCGATGAGTCGTGAGGAGGACGAGGGCACGCGCGAGGCGCGTGAGCAGGTCGCGCGCGGCGAAGTGTTCTCAGCGCAGCAAATCAAGCGCGAGATCGCGTAAGGATGTTCGCGTGACCGAGTCTCGGCAGTCTCGCGATTGCCAGGTCCGCGATGACGAGAGCGAAGCACTGGTGCTCGCCGGGTACGCCGCGACTATGGAAGCCGTACAGCAATTCGAGCTGGCTCTCAAGAATCTCGCTGTGCAACGAGAGGATCTGCCAGAGGGCATCGATTTCGACACAGCGTGGAACCGGGTGGAGAAAATTCTCCGCCGTCCGATGGGCCATCTGAAGGACGCTCTTCCCGAGGGGCTAACGACACGGTTTCCCGAGCTCAAGCGCATCCGGAACCATCTGGCTCATGACATGCTCGTGCGATGGCGCTTCGAACGAAACCTTGAGCTGTGTGACGATCGGGAAGTAGTCGAAGGGCTCATAGAAGTCGAACGTGAGTTCCGGGAACTTCAGCAACAAATGTCCGCCGTCGCGGATCAGCATCTGCGCGACATCGGTGTGACCGACACCGACATGACCCGCAGTGACATTCGAGAGATCGTCCTCGGTGGGGAGGGTCCCCGCAATGAGCGCTAGCCATCGAGGAGTCTCCAGACGCGTCCCGAAGCCCGGTTAGGGAGCGACCCGCTGAGCCCTCTCGTAGCAACCATCTTCGAAGACCCAGCATGGGTTGCGGTGATCGTCGCTATGGTCGCCCTCCCGGTCGGCATCGCGGTCCCGTTTCTCGCTGCCCGATGGCAGACTGGGCGCAAGGCGCTTGGATACAGGGTCGCTGCGGCTTCCCTAATACGGGACACCGCTCGTGGGCGACTCACCATCTTCTTTGCGGATCGCGAGGTGTCGAGCGTCGCGCTGATCACGGTGACGCTCGTCAACGTCGGGAGCCAGCCAATTCGCCGTGAGGACTTCGACGGCCCACTTCGCATTCAGTACGGCGACCATGCAGAGGTGCTGGACGCAGATGTCATCTCCGTAGAACCGGCAAGCTTAAGTCCTGAGCTGAGCCTTCCCGTCGACGGCAATGAGCAGGAATCTGCGGCTCGACGCTCCGTCGAGATCACGCCGCTGCTGCTGAACAGCCGCGACAGCATTAGCATCGAAACGATCGTCGATGGCCACGACGGTTCCGTGGATTCGGTCACCGTCGACGGCCGGATCGCCGGTATCGCCGAGCTGGAGCGTTTCGATGACGATGCGGTGGGCACCGCAGCGCTGGTCGCAGTCGCGGCCCGCGAGGCTGCGGCCCTCAGTGTGGTGAGTCTGATCCCGGGCGCGCGTCTCGCAGCAAGTCTGGCTGGACTGTTCGGCTCAGCACTGCGACGCCGATAGCGTCAGTGAAATAGATTCACCTCGGGTCAATGAAATGGCCATACCGCGGATGGGGATCGTGTTGGCGTGAGAGGGCGGCCACACGCCGTCGTCGCGGAACTCGTCTCGAAGCTGTCCGGCACCCGACCTTTCGAGGCGGGTATCAGTGTTCCCCGCCCATGTGATCACCGCTCGCTCTAGCCAGTCGGCACCGCTAACCCGAGCCTGAGCCTTGATTTGGATGGCGTCCTCGACGCACTCGAAGATCGCCTGCGCCAGTCTCGTGCCCGCGATCGGATCGGCTTGGGATCGCTCGGCCGGCGTGGGGAACGGCTCACGATAGGGGTACTCGTGCCGCTCGATCGGCTCCGGGTCCGGGCCGCGCTCGTGGAGCCACTTACGTACCTCAGCGTGTCGAGCGCGTCGCTCGGCAACCTCCCTCTCAAGCGACGCGGGCGGGGGCTGGGGTCCTACGGCAGGCCTTGGCGACAGCGCAACGGGCGAGGCCACGGTCAGAGGCGGGGCGGGCGGCGGGGGCGACCGCTTGCGGCGGCGTTCCAACAGCCGAGCGGCAGGCGGTGCTGCCATCAGGGCGACGCCGATGGCGAACAGCACGAATGTGAGCAACGTGACCGCATTCGTCCCGGCGACGACCCGGACAGCGGTTTGCACCACGGCGACGATGAAGACCGCGTTACCTGCACGCGACACCCAAGGGCTGAGAACGACGCGATCTAGGCGCTCCAGTGGCCCGGGTTGGTCCTCGGCGCGACGGGCGGGAAGGTGACGCTTCTGAGAGTGTTCGTCCGTGCCAAAGAGGGCAGTCTAGACCCCTCTGACCCCCCTGTTTTCCGCTTTCTGGTGCGGTTTCCGTCCGATGCAGGGTGTAGATTTGATCCTGTAACCTAGGCGCGTCTAGCCACGCTGAGCCGCTTCAAGCGCCCGACCCGCTAGCGCCGATTCGTCACTCAGCCAGCGCGCGGTTCGCGTAGGAGATCGAGTTGATCGATCAGGACGGCCTGCTCGACTAACCACTCCCCGTCTTCGCCACGGCACTGATCCTGCTCGAGCCGTCCGGTCAAGCCGATGCGGTCCCCACGCTGAAGACACTCGGCGCAATCGCGTGCCTGAAGACCGAAGATCGCGGCCTCGACGTAGACGACGCCGGGGAGTTGATGTCCTCCATGGTCCCGCCGCGGAACCGCGAGCCGCATCTTGCAGCGGACGCGATCAACACCGTTCTCGCGTAAATCGGGATCCTCGACGAGGTCCCGATCAGCGAGACGGTGTCACGACGCCTCGCCAGCGATACGGTTTCCTGGCATGGGAGGGTCTCTCTCCTGTGCCGGGCCGGGGGCGTTCCAAGCGCCGCCCGGCCGCTTAACGATTGCTCCGCGCCGGTAGCTCTGCTACGCGCGTCGATCCAGTCCTAGCTCGAGGCTGCGGACGTGGGCCCATCGAGGAATGCGCCGACTCGGCGCATCATGCGTCCTGCCCGGCGCATGAATCGGTGCGCCGAAAACCGGGGATGTGCGACAGTTGCGCGCCAGTCCACTCCAGTTTCAGGCGGTGTCAGGCGGTATCAAGCGGCACAAAGTCCACCGCGACCCGGCCGCCAACGACCGAGCGTTCTCCCTGCAAACGCAAAAGAAACGCCTACAACAAGCGGAGGGGGAGGGATTCGAACCCTCGAGGGACGAAACCGCCCCTAACGGTTTTCGAGACCGCCCCGTTCAACCACTCCGGCACCCCTCCGAGGTGCCCTGGGCGCGCTGGCCCGGGGGACGGATCGAAGGGTAGCCGGACGCGCGGAGCCGTCCCGGCCGGACGCGGGCGGAGCCGTCCGGCCGGACGCGGGGCGGAGCCGTCCCGGCCGAACACGCGCGGAGCCGTCCGGCCGGACGCGCCGCAGCCCTCCGCCCCCGCCCCTCACCGCCGCGCCGCGAAGAACCGGCGCAGCAGCTCGGCCGACTCCTCGGCGAGCAGCCCGCCGGCCACGTCCGGGCGGTGGTTGAGGCGCGGCTCGGCGAGAACGTCCAGCACGCTCCCCGCCGCGCCCGCCTTCGGGTCCGGCGCCCCGTAGACGACCCGCGGCACGCGCCCGAGCACGATCGCTCCGGCGCACATCGCGCACGGCTCGAGGGTCACGTACATCACCGCCCCGGTCAGCCGCCAGGTCCCCAGCGACCGGCCGGCCTCGCGCATCGCGAGCACCTCGGCGTGGGCGGTGGGGTCGGAGCGCAGCTCGCGCTCGTTGCCGGCCGCGGCGAGCACCTCGCCGTCGTGGGCGATCACGCAGCCGATCGGGACGTCGTCGTGCTCCAGCGCGCGCTCGGCCTCGCGGAGCGCGAGCCGCATGAAGTACTCGTCGCGCGGGAAGAAGTGCTGGCTCACGTGCCGGTCACGAGCCGCCGCCCGACGTAGCGCTCGGCGGCGCGCAGCCCGGCCACGAGCCCGAGGCCGTCGGCGACCCTCATCCCGGTCGCCGCGAGCGACATCGCCGACGTGCCGCGGCCGTCGAACACGCCGTCGCTCATCAGCTCGGCGTACCACTTGACGGTCCGGCGGATCGTGGCGTCGAGCGGCCTCGTCCTGTATCCGAGCTCGCGCTTCGCCTTGCGCGACGAGTAGCGCCAGCTCTGCGCCATCAGCCCGAACGCCTCCGGCGCGACCGGCCAGCGCACGCCGAGCCCGGCCTGGGCTCGGGCGAGCGCGCCCACCTCGCGCGGCAGCACGGCGAGCGGGCGGCGCATGTCGGCCGCGACCGCGAGCCGGTCGATCAGGTCGACCCACGTGAGGTTGTAGCCGCCGAGCACGTACCGCTGCCCAGGCTCGCCCCGCTCGGCCGCGAGCAGGTGCCCGGCGGCGACGTCCTCGACGTCGACGACGTTGGTGGCCCCGTCGACCACCGCCGGCAGCCGCCCGAGCATGAAGTTGCCGATCACGCGGGTGGACGTCTCGCCGGGCTGGCTCGGGTCGACCGGCACGCCGAGCACGTACGCCGGGTTGACGACCACCACCTCCACGCCGGTCCGCGCGCCCGCGGCCAGCGCCTCGACCTCCCCCTCGTGCTTCGCGTCGCCGTACGCGAGCCCGAACTCGCCCGGGCGGTACACGCACGTCTCGTCGGCGACCTCGCCCGGCGGCGCCGTGCCGATCGCCGCCACCGACGAGGTGTGCACGACCCGCCGCACGCCCTCCATCGCGGCGGCCTCGACGACCACGCGCGGGGCGAGGGCGTTGACCTGCCAGAGCCGGTCGCGCGGCCGCGTGCCGACGAAGCCCGCGGTGTGGAACACGACCTCGCACCCACGCACCGCGCGGCGGACCGACGCCCGGTCGAGCACGTCCGCCCGCACCGCCTCGACCTCGAGCCGATCGACGTGCCGGAGGCGGTCGCGGTCGCGGAACGTGATCCGGACCTCGTCGCCGCGCTCGGCCAGCTGGCGAGCCACGTGGCCGCCGACGAAGCCCGTCGCGCCGGTGACGCAGACGACCGCCACTCAGCGGCCTCCGGAATGCGTCGGTTCCGGAAGCAACTTCCTGCACCTGCGGCTGTTCGGTCCGACGTACACTCGAAAGCCCACCGTAGCCCAATGCGACCTCGCCTCATCCTCCCGGCGGCTGCCCTCGCCCTCACGCTCGCCGCACCGTCCGCCGCCGCCGGCCAGGGCTTCGCTCCCGACCGCGTGGTCGTCCGCTACGACGACGGCACCTCGCGCGCCGCGCGCCGCGACGTCCAGCGGGCGACCGGCACCGGCTTCGAGCGGCGGCTCCCCGGCGGCACGCGGACGCTCGAGATCGAGGACGGCGAGACGGTCGGGGAGACGGTCGCCGAGCTGCGCGCCAACCCGCACGTGGACTACGCGGTCCCCGACCACCGCCTGACCGCCGCGCAGCTCCCGCCCCCGTTCATCCCGAACGACCCCGGGCGCGGCGGGCCCGGGGGCTGGCAGGACCTCCAGTGGAACTTCACCGGGCCGTTCGGGGTGAACGCCCCGCAGGCGTGGGCGCTCTCCCGGCAGACGCCCGCGCCCGGCGGCCGCGGCGCCGTCGTCGCGGTGATCGACTCGGGCGTCGCCTACCGCGACCGCGGCGGCTTCCGCCGCGCCCCCGACCTCTACTCCAAGCGCTGGACCTCGCCGTACGACTTCGTGGACGAGGACCGCGTGCCGCTCGACGAGGACGGGCACGGCACCCACGTGACCGGCACGATCGCCCAGGCGACCAACAACGGCCGCGGCGTGACCGGCCTCGCCTACGGCGTCACGATCATGCCGCTCCGCGTGCTCGACGAGAACGGCAACGGCGACGGCAGCAACTTCGTCCGCGCGCTCCGGTACGCCGCCCGCCACGGCGCGGACGTGATCAACATGAGCGTCGAGTTCGACAGCGAGCTGCGCGCCGCGGACATCCCCGACGTGATCGCGGCCATGCGCTACGCGCATTCCAAGGGAGCGGTGCTGGTGGGCGCCTCGGGCAACGACAGCGCGGCGTCGGTCGCGTACCCGGCGCGGAACGGGCACGCGATCGCCGTCGGCGCAACGACCGGCGGCGGCTGCCTAGCCGAGTACTCGAACGAGGGGACCGGGCTCGACGTGGTCGCGCCCGGCGGCGGCGTCGACTCGGCCCCGGCCGACAACGACTGGGACCGCGAGCACTGCGACCCCACCCGCCGCGCGCGCTTCATCTACCAGCAGACGACCTACCGCAACCCGCGCGACTTCCAGCTGCTCGGCTTCGAGGGCACGTCGGAGGCAACGCCGCACGTGGCGGCGATCGCCGCGCTCGTCATCGCCACGAGGCGCGCGGGCGGTGGCGCCGGTCCGGAGGACGTCCAGCGGCGCATCCAGCAGACGGCGCGCGACATCGGCACGCCCGGGTACGACAAGCGCTACGGGTTCGGCCTGGTCGACGCGGCGGCGGCGATAGCTCCGTAGCCGGCAGCGGGGACGCCGCTACCCCGTGGTGCGGATGATCATCACGCTGCACGGAGCGTGATGGGAGACCTTGTTCGGCACGCTCCCGAGCAGGAACCGCTTCGCGCCGGTCATGCCCTTGTTGCCGACGACGATCAGGTCCGCGTTCTGCTCCTCGGCCACGTCGAGGATCGCGTCGGCCGGGTCGCCCTGGCGCGAGAACGTCTCGACGTCGACCCCGGTCTCCGCGATCTGCTCGGCCGCGGCGCGGAGCGTCGCCTCCACGTCCTCGCGCTCGTTGACCATCCACTGCATGTCGTCGGGCACCTGCGTGCGCTCCTCGCGCAGCCGCTGGTTGCCGACCGGCTCGAACGCGCTGACGAGGTTGATCCGCCCGCCAACCGACTTGGCGAGCTCGGTGGCCTGGCGCACCGCCTCGGTCGCCGTCTCGGAGCCATCCGTTCCCACCACGATCGAGCCGAACATGTCTCTCCTCTCCCAGCCGGCCGTCTGCCGCGCGGATCATATGCCGAACCCGCCGAGCGGGGGGTGCGCCGCGCCGGCTCGCGGCGGCCGCACGCTCCCGCCGAGCGGGCACGGCGGCGCGCCATGCCCCATTCGGTCCTTGACTGGCGACCCGATTCGTAGGATGGTTGACATATGGCTTCCACGCGGTGCCTCGTCGTGGACGACCACTCGGTAGTTCAGCAAGGCCTTCAGCTCCTATTCGGCGACCTCGACGACCTCGAGCTGGTCGGCGTGGTGCAGACGGGAGAGGAGGCCCTCGACGCGGTCGAGCGGCTGCAGCCCCAGGTGGTCCTGATGGACGTTCGCCTGCCGGGGATCGACGGCGTCTCGACGGTCAAGCGGATCCAGCAGGCCGCGCCGAGCGTCCAGTTCGTGATGTTCTCGGCGTACGGCGACAAGCGGCTGCTGTCGGACGCGCTCGCCGCGGGTGCGCGCGGCTACGTGATGAAGGGGTCGCCGGCCGAGGACCTGATCCGGGCGATCCGCACGGTCGCCGGCGGCAAGGCGTTCGTGGACCCGTCGCTGTCGCCGGCGCTCCTGATCAGCGACGCCGGCGCCGCGGCGCAGTCGCTCAGCGAGCGCGAGCGGGAGATCCTCCAGCTCCTCGCCGAGGGCTTCCACACCGAGGAGGTCGCGCGCCGCATCGGCCTCTCCGTCGAGACTGTCAAGTCCGACACCAAGCGGGTGATCGCGAAGCTCCAGGCCGACACCCGCACGCACGCGGTCGCGATCGCCCTGCGCCGCGCGCTGATCGACTAGCCGCCAATGGGCGACGTCCCGCCGACCTGGATCGCGATGCAGGTCGCGATCGTGATCCTCGTCCTGATCTCGGCGGTGATCGTCGTGGTGAAGCTCTAGGGGCCGGAGCGCCGGCCGCACGGAGCGGCCGGGCCCGGCGCGGCGAGCGCTAGGTCTTCCGCTCGAGGTCGGCGACCTCGTCGGCCTTCCGATCGGCCTTCTCCTCCGCGCGCGCGAGATCGTCCTTCGCCTCGCCCTTGCGCTCCTCGCGGGCGCCTTCGCGCTTGAGGCCGGCGTCGCCTACTACGTCGCCGGCGGTCTTCTTGGCCCTGCCCGTGATCTTGTCCAGGATGCTCATTTGTCACCTCCTATGGTGGCAACCGAGGCTGTGCCCGACGCATCCGGGGACCAAACGAGCCCGGTCGCCGATTCGACCCAGGACCGCAGCCGGACGGGGTCCACGGGCTCCTCGAGGTCGAGCTGGGGCGGCTCGTGGGCGGCGATCCACGAGTGGACGATGCGGATCTCGTCGACCTCCTCGACAGGCGTGACGGGCGGCCGCCCGCGGCTCGGCCGGCGCGCCAGGGCCGCCTCCGTCCGCCGCGCGAGCGACCCCGCGTCCGCCAGCGGCCCCCAGTCGGCCACGCGGCCGGCCACGATCCAGAACGCGTCCCACGCCGGCTTGGCCGGATGCTGCGCGAGCACCAGCCGGGTGCGCGCGTGGGTGGCCTGGAGCAGCCCGCCGAGCCGCTCGACCAGGAGCTCGAGCCGCTCGCGGCGGCGCCGCAGCACGGCGGCGCGCTCGTAGCGCCGGGCGGCGGCGGCCTCCCGCATCCGCTCCTCGATCAGCTCGAGCAGCCGCGCGCCGCCCTCGCCCGGCCGGACGAACGGGGCGAGGGCGTCGTCGAGCCGGCGGCGGTAGAGGTTCGGGTCGAGGTCGCCGAGGCAGGGCGACAGGCAGCGGCCCATCTGGCCGTACACGGACGGGTGCTCGCGCAGGACGAGCCGCCGCCCGCAGTGGCGCAGCTCGAACAGCGACTCGAGCTGGTCCACAAGCTCCCGCGCCGCGGCGCGGCCCCGCACCGGCCCGACGTTGACGGCGTGCCCCGGGGCGGGCTCGGGGGCGACCTCCAGGACCGGGAACGGGATGTCGAGCCGGCAGCGCACGTACACGTAGCCGCCGGTCCGCTTGAGGCTCTTGTTGCCCGGCGGCCGCCAGCGCTTGATCAGCCGGTTCTCGAGGACGAGCGCGCCGAGCTCCGACGCGGTCGGCCTGTAGTCGACCACCTCGGCGCGCTCGGTCCACCCCGACGGCGCGCAGAAGTGGGCGCGTGCCCGGCTCCGCACCGACACCGACTTGCCGACGTACAGCGGGCGCCCGCGCTCGTCGCGGAACACGTACACGCCGGGGTCGTCGGGCAGCGTGCTGAGGTCCGGGCGCTCGTCCCGCGGGACCGGCCCCCCCTGCCGGCGCCGGCGCGCCGGCCTGCGCCGCGACCGCCCGGGCGAGGCGAGCTCCAGCGCGTCGGCGACGGTGCTCGCGCTCGCGCACAGCTTCGGGAAGAGCGCGCAGAACACACGCGCGCACGTGCGCGCGTCGACGAGCGCCCGGTGGGCGCCCTCGGCCTCGACCCCCAGCGTCCCCGCCAGCGGCACGAGCGACCGCTTGCGCGCGAGCGGCGCGAACCGCCTCGCCAGCGCGACCGTGCAGAGCACCGGCGGCTCCGGCCAGTCGAGGCCCTCGCGGTCGAACGCCTGGCGCAGGGCGTTCCGGTCGAACGACGCGCTGTGCGCCACCAGCACTCGGCCGGCCAGCATCCGCTCGACGCGCGGCAGCACCTCGGCCGGCTCGGGCGCCGAGTCGACCATCGCCTGCGTTATGCCGGTGAGGCGCTCGATCCCGCGCGAGAGCGGGCGCCGCACCCGCACGAGCGACTCGAGCTCGTCGTGCAGCTCGCCGCCGCCGACGAGCACCGCGGCCACCTCGGTGACCTCGCAGTCGTCGCCGGCGAGCCCGTTCGTCTCGACGTCGACGGCGACGAACTCGGCGGTGCGCAGGTCGGTGGCGGCGGCGTCCAAGGCCCGAGTCCTACGACGGCCGCCGGACGGCTCGCCAGCGCCGTTGCAGGCCGGGCCGCCGCCGTGCCGGCGCGCGCCTCTGTGCCCGCGCTCACCCGTGTGCCCGCGGTCACCGACGTGCCGAACTCACCCTCGCTGCCGCCGCGCGCGCGTAGCTTCGGTGTCGAGGCCGGCACAGGTCCGGCCACTTCCAAAGGGGGATCGCATGAACCCGACCGACAGCCCCACGAGCCTCTTCGCAATCGGCGCCCTCCCGCTCGCCGCCCTCGCCGGGGGCAGCTGGATCATGCTCGGCGTGATGATCTTCATGTTCTTCGGCGTGGTGCTCGGCTACTACACGCGCACCGGGAGCGGGATCAACCCGCGGCCGTACGGGAAGGTCTACGGCGGCGCGCCCGGCGCCATCGGCCCCGCCGACGTGTCCGGCAAGGACCACCGCGAGCGCGTGTCCTGGAGCCGCGGCACCCGCTAGGGGAAGCGCCAGCGCCGGCCTGAGCCGCGGCCCGAGCCGGCGCCGCACGCGCGACACACGGCGCCGTCCCATGTGACACCATTCGGTGTCGACGGGGGGGCGAGGCCGAGCAGGGGAGCTGGCATGTCGCCGTTGGCGGGCAGAGCAGGGCCGGGCGGGCGCACACCGGTCGCGGCGCTGCTGCTCGCCGCCGCCGCGCTGGCCGTCCCGGCGCCGGCCGCCGCCCAGAGCGGCGGCCACGAGCCGACTCCCGAGGTCACCTTCGCGGTCGACGCCCTGCCGCGCCCGTGCGCGCTCGAGGGGAACGACCCGTACGAGCGCCGCATCGCAGCCGAGATGGAGGGCTGGGGGGCGCCGGACTACGAGCGCTACCCCGGCCACTGCCGGCGGCTGCGGTTCTCGTACGGCCCGATCCACGTGAAGCCCGGCCAGAACGACGTGCTGGTCGAGCCGGTGAAGATCGAGAAGCCGATGCGGGACGGCTTCGTGACCCGCTTCAAGCCCAACCTCGTCCGCGCGGACGGCTCGGTGCCGCCGGTCGAGCAGGTCCACCTCCACCACGGCACGTGGCTGTCGGTGCCGGAGTACGGCGACGGCCCGTTCGCGGCGTCGGGCGAGGAGAAGACGACGTTCCCGTGGCCGCGCGGCTACGGCATGCCCATCAAGGCGACCGACCAGTGGCTGCTCCTCTACATGGTCCACTCGGCCGTGCAGACGCCGATGGAGCTGTTCATCACCTACGACGTCGACTTCGTCCCGCAGGCGGACGCCGAGGAGATCGGGATGAAGCCGGCCCTGCCGGTGTGGCTCGACGTGCGGCCCGGCGGCTATCCGGTCTTCAACGTGCAGCGCAGCTTCGGCGGTGCCGACGGTCGCTGCACCTGGCCGCGCGAGCAGTGCGCGGCGCACGACCCGTTCGGGAAGGTGCTCGAGGGCCAGGGCGAGCTCGGCAACGGCAAGGGCACCGACCTCGAGCTGCCCAAGTTCGGCGAGCGGCTCGGCACGGTCGAGTCGTTCACCGGCGGCACGCTGATCGGCCTCGGCGGCCACCTCCACCCCGGCGGGATCCGGAACGAGATCGACCTGATCAGGCCCGGCGGCGAGCTGGTGAAGGTGCGCGAGCGCGTTCCGGCCGGGAAGCGGAGCGGCCGCCGCAGGGCCAAGCCGCGCTACCGGCTCGTGAAGAAGCGGGTCGACACGGCTCGGATCTACAACGGGGAGGCCGTCTACTGGGACCGCAAGGACCCGCTGAAGCCCGGCGGCCCGCCGACCTCGTGGGACTTCTCGATGGAGGTCGTCGGCCTGCCGCGGTGGGGCGTCCGCGTGAAGCCCGGCGACGTGCTGCGCAGCAACGCGACCTACGACACGACCCGCCAGTCGACGTACGAGAACATGGGCATCGTCGTCGGCCTGCTCGTGCCGGACACGCCCGACGGCCAGCCGCAGGCGCCCGGGGTGAACCCGCTGTCCACCCCGAAGGACGGGTCGGAGGCCTGCGCCTCGAGCGCGGGCATCCGGGCCAAGCGCCCTCGCCTGTGCCAGGAGGGGCTCGTCACCCACGGCCACTACAGGGAGAACGGCAACTTCAGCGGTCCCGAGGGCACCTGGGACGCGCGCACGGGATCGCCGACCTCCGAGGTCGGCGTGGTCGACTTCCTGTACGTGCCCGGCGACCTGTCGATGATCTCGATGACCGGCGTGCCGACGGTGAAGCTCGGCAGCACGCTGCGCTTCACCGACCTCGAGGGGCCGCTGGTCTACCACACGGCCACCTCGTGCAGGTTCCCCTGCCTCGGCCCGACCGGCACCGACTTCCCGATCGCCGACGGCGCGACCAGCACCGGCCGGCAGCTCGACTTCGACTCGTCCGAGATGGGCGTGGGCGTGCCGTACATCGGGCCGACCAAGGAGCGGCTCGACTACCAGATCGACGTGACGCCCCAGGCCGGGTTCAAGCCGGGCGAGATCGTCACGTACTACTGCCGCATCCACCCGGGGATGCGAGGAGCATTCGAGGTGTCCGCGGAGTAGCCGCCCCTGGGCGGCGGGGGGTGATGGAGTGAGCTGGGTCGACCGCAACTGGCCGTCGATGACGTCGAAGCCGTACCGGCACTCGTGGCCGGACATGTCCGAGGCGCTGCCGGTCGACGTCATGCCGTGCTCGAACGACGAGTACTTCCCGCCCCCGCCGACGCGCGAGCAGATCGAGATCATGCGCCTCGCCGACCGCGAGACCGAGCGGATCCGGCGCCGTTTCAACATGAGCCGGCGCCGCTTCGTGCGCACGGCGGCGGCCACCGCGATCGGCTTCTGGGCGATCGACGCCGTCCGCATGGGCCGCTTCGGCAACTACGGCTTCGCGCACAACACCGCGACCACCGACGCCTGCGACCTCGAGTGGGACGGCAAGAAGGGCGCCGAGAGCCTGAACAACCTGCCCGGCGAGTTCATATTCGACGTGCAGTCGCACCACGTCGACCCGGACGGGATGTGGCGCGTGACCAACCCGGCGATCCACGCGTTCTTCGCCGCGGTCTGGCCGCAGTCGTCGGCCGCGCTCGGCGACCAGCCGGGCGTGCGCGAGGACGGCTCCGTCCGCGGCGGCGGCGCCGGCGAGGTCGACCCGATCCAGAACCTCTCGCGCTACCACTACATGAAGGAGCTGTTCCTCGACTCGGCCACCACGGCGACGGTCCTGTCCTGCGTCCCGACCTCGCCCGACACGAACAACCCGCTGCCGCTGGCCGAGGCCGCCCTGACCGTGAACACCGTGAACGAGCTGGCGCGCTCCAAGCGGTCGGTCATGCACGCGTTCGTCATGCCGAACCGCGGCTCGGCCGGCATGAGCAGCCCGGGGATGAAGCCGCTCTACCTCGACGAGGAGCTCGAGATGATGATGGAGCGCGCGGCGGCCCACCGGCGGATCCTGCGCGGCTGGAAGACCTACTGCGCGTGGGGCGACGTGCCGTACGCGAGCGGCTGGTTCCTCGACTCGGACACCGGCATGGCGTTCCTCGAGCAGGTGCAGAGGGTGAGCGCGAAGTACAAGGAGATCCCGCCGGTCGTGGCCACGCACAAGGGCTTCGCGCTGCCGGGGTTCGACCAGCGGGCGGCCACGCCGCGCGACATCGGCCCGGCCGCGAAGGCGAACCGCGGCGTGCGCTTCCTCGTCTACCACTCCGGCTACGACACCGGCGACCGGCAGAAACCGTACCGCGGCGACGAGGCGGCGCGGGCGGACTCGAACACGGTCGACGGGCTGATCAAGAGCCTGCGCGAGAACGAGTACGACGCCACGCGCCACCGCAAGCACGGCAAGCGGTTCGGCAACGTGCCGAACGTGTACGCCGAGCTCGGCTCGGTGTGGCGCAGCGTGATGAACGACCCGGACCAGGCCGCGCACCTGCTCGGCAAGCTGATCACGTACGTCGGGCCGAAGCGGATCTGCTGGGGCACCGACAGCCTCTGGTACGGGTCGCCGCAGGCCGAGATCGTCGCCCTGCGCCGGTTCGAGTTCACCAACGAGGGCAAGGAGATGTACGGTCTCCCGTATGGGCTGGACGGCGACGTCGAGGACCCGACGCGGAAGGCGAAGCGGAGGTCGCGCACGATCCGCAACGGGATCCTCGGCCGCAACGCGGCGCACGCGTACAACTTCGACCCCGACCGGCGGTTCAACGAGATCTCGTGCGACCAGGTGAACGGCCTGCGCCAGCACGGCTACCTGTCGGCCGTCGGAACCGAGCGCGAGTCGGCGCCGCTCGCCTCGCACGTGGCGCCTGGCGCGCGCACGCGCCGCGAGGTGCTCGACTCGCTGACCAACACGCCCTGGTCCCCCTGACCTCGCGCCGGCTGACCGTGGCGGCGGCCGTGCTGGTCGCCGCGCTCTCCGCGGCGCCGGCCGCGCACGCCGCGAAGTCGTGCGCCGAGCCGGGAGCGACGTGGGACCGCGCCACGCCGGCCGAGGCGGGCCTCGACGCGGCGAAGCTCCAGGAGGCGATCGACTACGGCTCGACGCAGGAGTCGTTCGCGATCCGCGTCTACCGGCACGGCTGCCTCGTCGGCGAGGACCGCGCCGCGGCGGCGAACTCGAACACGACGTTCGAGAGCTGGTCGATGGCGAAGTCGGTCGTCTCGCTGATCTTCGGCCGGGCGATGGCGAAGCGGCTGATCTCGCCCGACGACCCGGTCGGGTCGCTGCTGCCGGAGGCCGACGGCCCGCACGGCGCGATCACGATGCGCGACCTGCTGACGATGACCTCGGGCCTCTACTGGAACGGCTTCCGCGACTACAACATCTTCACCCAGCCGGACCGCGTGCACGACGCGCTCACGCTCCCGGTCGCCCACCCCCCGGGCACGTACTTCGAGTACGCGCAGAGCACGGTGGCGCTGCTGGCCGAGGCGATCTCGAGGTCGGCCGGCGAGGACGTGCAGGAGTGGGCCCAGCGCGAGCTGATGGACCCGCTCGGGATCCCGGCGGGCTCGTGGCGCTGGGAGCGCGACCGCGCCGGGCACGTCCAGGGGTTCTGGGGCGTGAACATGCGGCCCGACGACTTCGGCCGGCTCGGCGAGCTGATGAGGCGCGGCGGGAAGTGGCGCGGCCGCCGCCTGCTGGCGAAGGCGTACATGCGGCAGTCGATCGCGCCGTCGAGGACGAACGGCTGCTACGGCTGGCTCCACTGGCTGAACGCCGCGGCGCCGTGCGTCGGGCCGACAATCACCGAGCGCCCCGTCGAGGACGACCGCGACTTCCCCGACCTGCCGGCCGACATGTACCAGTTCTCGGGCCTGTTCGGCCAGCGCGTGACGCAGTTCCCCTCGCTCGGGATCGTCTTCGTCCGCACCGGCCAGGACCCCGGCCTCGTGTTCGCCGGCGACACCGAGTGGGAGCACGGCCTGTACACGCGGCTGCTCGCCGCGGTGGTGGACCAGAAGGTCGAGCGGCCCGGCCCGCCGCCCCGCGGCCCGGCCCAGCCGGAGGCCGACTACGGCTTCCAGACGGCGATCCGCGAGCCTGACCAGTACGGCAAGGGACTGCTCCAGGACCCGCTGCCGCCGCCCGGCCCCCAGCGCGCCCGGGCAGCGCAGCTCTGGCTGGCGGCCAAGCGCGCGACCGGCGGCGGCGTGGTCTCGATCGGGTTCGCCTGCCCCGGCACGTGGCCGGGGCACGAGGGGCAGGCGTGCACCGGCACCGCTCGCCTCGCCGGCGCGACGCGCGCCCTCGCGTACGACCTGCCGGCCGGCCGGATGACGACGCTGCGCTTCAGGCTCGCCGCGAAGACGCTGCGCTCGCTGCGGCGGTCGAAGTTCAGGACGCTCCAGCTCACCGCGACGAACGGCGCCGTCGGCGGCCCGACCCCGGCGCGCGTGCCGATCGCGGTCAAGCGACCGCTGCGCTAGGGCTCGGCGCGACCGGCTAGGTCGCCTCAGGCTGCGGGGCCCAGTCCGGCACCGTCCACTCCGGCACGGCCCGCCCCGTGGGACGCTCGGCCTCCACGGCGGGGTTCTCCACGAGCGCGGCTACCGCGGCCACCACCGCCGGGTCGAACTGAGTGCCGGCGCAGGCGCGCAGCTCGGCCAGCGCCGCCGCACGCGGCATCGCGCGCCGGTAGGAGCGGTCGGTGGTCATGGCGTTGAACGCGTCGCAGCAGGCGACGATCCGCGCCTCGAGCGGGATCGCTTCGCCGGCGAGCCCGTCCGGATAGCCCGTCCCGTCCCAGCTCTCGTGCGAGGAGCGGACGATCCCGCCGACCTCCCCGAGCACGCCGCCCACCCGGTCGAGCATCCGCTGGCCCGCGATGGTGTGGGTCGCCATCAACCGCCACTCGGCGTCGCTCAGCGGGCCGCGCTTGTTCACGATCTCCTTGGGGACGGCGATCTTGCCGACGTCGTGCAGGAGCGCGCCGAACTCGACGTTGCGCCGCCGGCGCGCCTCGAGCCCCATGGCGGCGGCCACCGCCGCCGCCAGCTCGACGACCCCGTGGCTGTGCTGCCCCGTGTACATGTCGTCGGCCTCGATCATCTCGGCCAGCAGGACCGTCGTCCCGCGGTAGGCGCGGCCGAGCTCGACGGCGTGGGCGATGCGCGAGCTGCGCTCCCGGGCGAACACGCCGAGCAGCGCCGCCGCAGGCAGGACCAGGGCGAAGGCGTACGGCGAGTCGGCGGCGACGTACGCCCCCAGGAAGCCGATCGGGCTGAGCGTCAGGTCCACGGCCAGCACCCAGCCCATCAGCCGCGGCTGCATCGACGGCGGTATTCCGAGCCCGAGCGAGTCCTGGAGCGTGACGGCGAGGAAGTCGAAGCCGAGCTGCGCGGCGAGCGCCAGCGTCAGGATCGGCCAGTCGGACAGCGCCGGCTCGCCGAGCCCGGCCACCGCCAGCACCAGCGAGGGCGCCACCGCGTACCAGCAGTCGCCCGGCGCGAGCACGACGCTCTCGGGATGCGCTCGCCGGCTCAGGTACTCGGGCAGGTTCCCGAGCACGACGCCGGCGAGGACCACGAGCGGCACGGCGGCGGCGGGAAGCAGGAACAGCATCGGCACGAAGACGAGCTGCGTGGCGACCGCGAAGCCGACGCCGATCTCGAACTTCACGCGCTTGGTGAGCGCGTAGGCGAGCACGAGCGCGACCGCCACGGGAAGGTCGAACGGGCGCTCGAACGGGAGCAGGGCGACCATCGCGACGGCCGCCGCGACGAACGCGACGGCGCCGGCCGCCTCGACCCGGCGCTCGCGGTCGGTCAGCGGGCGCGGGGCCGCCGCCGCAAAGCCCTCGAGCACCTCCTGGACCGCCGGGCTCAGGTCGGATCGCGTGTCGATTCCGAGTCGCGCCACTCGCAACTTCATAGATCGCCGGCGGCCGAGAGTCGCGGAAGCTCGACGAATGTCCGATGGCGCGCGGACGCGCGGGGGCGCACGCTTGAGGCGAGGTCCAGACGCACGAATGGCCCCAAGCATCCGCCCCGCCCGACTGCTCGCCCCGATCGCCGTCGCGATCGCGCTGGCCGCCGCTGCGCCGCCGGCGAGCGCCGGCCTCCTCGTCAGCACCGCGACGAGCTGCGACTCCGCGGTGCTCGAGCAGCCGTTCCGCCGCTGGCTCGACTACTCGAGCTACACGCTGCTCCGGAACGGGGGCTTCGAGGCGGGCTCGAAGAACTGGACGCTGTCGAGCGCCTCGGTGGCGTCCGGCAACGAGACCTTCTACGTTCACGGCTCGCGCGACCGCTACTCGCTGCTCGTCAAGCCGGGCGGGTCGGCCACGAGCAGCTCGATCTGCGTCGGGCTGGACCGGCCCACGCTCCGCTTCCTCGCGGTGAGCAAGGGCGGCACCGCGCTGTCCACCCTCGCCGTGGACGTGCTCTTCGAGGACTCGACGGGCGCCGTCCGGTCGCTCCAGACCGGCGTGGTCACGGTCAGGTCGAAGTGGGCGCCGACGCTCCCGATGCCCGTGGTCGCCAGCCTGCTGCCGCTCCTGCCCGGCTCCCGTACCGCCGTGGCGTTCAGGTTCCGCTCGGTCGGCGGGGCCGAGTGGCGGGTCGACGACGTCTACGTCGACCCGCGCAGCCGCCGCTAGCCCGTCGCCGCCGGCGGCTCAGCGCCGCCGGCGACGGCGGGCCGGCTCAGCTCCCGAGCCGCTTGCGTAGCTGCTCCTTGCCCTGCTCGGCGCCCTTCTTGCTCGCCTCCTGGGCGCGGCGGAAGAAGTCGGCGAGGTCCGAGTCGCCGTCCCGCTCCGCGTCCTGGATGTAGCCCTCGAGCCGCAGCACGTTGCTGAGGCACTGCTCCACGAACCAGATCACGTTGTAGTCCTTGTCCTTGGTCCCGGTGACCTGGCCGGTCTCCTGCGTTGCGCTGCCCTCCATGTGACTCCTCCTTCGTTCGGGTACCTGCGTTCAGTTGCGTCCGCCGACGCCCGTCAGCACCTCGCGGACCCGCAGCGGCCCGCCGGCGCTCGGGGAGAGCGGCGGGGTGTCCACGCCGTCGCCCTCGCGAAGCCCGTCGAGCAGGTCGAGCAGGGCCTCGCGGGAGCTTCGCCGCGGCGTCCAGCCGAGCTCCTGCCGCGCGCGGCTCGAGTCGAGCAGCGGGACGTTCAGAGCCATGTCGACCCAGCCGGGCGGCGTCGGCTGGAGCCGCATGCGCCAGGTCAGGTCCGCGCCGATCCGGAGCACCCGCGGCGACAGCCGCACGCGCCGCGCGCCGAGCAGGTCGGCCAGCTCGGCCGGGTCGAGGACCGGGTCGGCCGCGACGTTGAACGCGCCGCGCGCGTCGCCGGTGACCGCGAGCCGGTAGGCCGCCCCCACGTCGTGCGAGTGCACCGCCTGGAAGCGCAGGCCGTCGACGTCCGGCACGATCGGGATCAGCGACCGGCGAAGGACGGTGCCCGGCAGGAACGGCCCCGCGAAGTAGCGCCTGATCTCGGACGCGGCCTCGCGCTTGAAGATCAGCCCGGGCCGCAGCCGGACCGTGCGGACCTGCGGGAAGGCGCGCTCGAACAGGTCGAGCTCGCGCTCGACCTCCGCCTTGTGGCGCGAGTAGAACGACGACCGGATCCCCTCGGTCGGCCAGCCCTCGTCGACCAGCCGGTCCTTGGGGCCCGGCGAGTAGGCGCCGACCGACGACGCGTACACGAGCGCGCCCGCACCGGCCTCGCCGGCCGCCTGGAAGACGCGCCGGCTGCCGTCGACGTTCGTGGCGCGCAGCGCCGCCTGGTCGCGCGAGGGCTGGATCAGCCAGGCGAGGTGGACCACGGCGTCGGCTCCCCGGAACAGCGGCACGAGGTCGTCGCGCGTCACGTCGGCGGCCACCCACGAGGTCTTCGGCCAGAGCCGCCTCGGTACCCGCCGCGCGATGCCCACGACCTCGTTCACGCGCGGCTCGTCGACGAGCGCCTGGAGCAGGCTCGTCCCGACGTTGCCGGTGGCGCCCGTGACCACGACTTTCATACCGCTGGGCTACCCGAACGCCCGAGCCCCTAACGCGCGGCCGGCTTTTTGGTCGCGCTCCTCAGCCGGAGACCTTCAGCGTCAGCTTGTCCGACGCGTAGCCGGACTTCGTGGCCGTCGCCGTGGTCTTCTTGGTCTTCTTCGAGAACGGGCCGAGGTCGAGGGTGACCTTGCCCTTCGTGTCGGTCGTGCCGCTGTCGCCGCCGGCCTTGACCTTCACGCCCTTGACCGGGTCCGGGTCGAGGACCGTGAACGTCACGCTCGTCCCCGCGTGCTTCACCTTCGACGGCTTGGCGCGCAGGTCGAGCCCCGGCCGCAGCTGGGTGTGCCAGGTCGCGACCGAGCCGGGCGTCGAGAACAGGCCGAGCACGTCGAGCTTGGCGGCCTGCGCGTCCGCGTCGATCTTGTAGGCCGAGTCGGCCCCGGACGGCGCGCCGGCGGAGACGGCCGGGCCCCACGCCGTCGCGGCGACGTTCGAGCGCCGCGCGAACACGCGCGGCTTCGCGCCGCCGCTCGACGCCCAGACGACCCAGAGCCGGCCGTCGGGCGCCGCCGAGATGCCCACGACGTGGTTCGTCGACGAGCTGTCGAGGACGCGGAGCTTGCCGCCGACCTGCCAGACGAGCACCTTGGTGGTCGTCGGGTAGCCGCCGGGGTAGGCGACGAACACGCCCGGCTGCCCGGGCCGGCCCGTGATCGGCGTGCGGGCGAGCTGCTGGGAGCTCGCCGGCGTCCCGTTGAAGTTCGTGACGGTGCCCGGCATGACCTGCGGCGTGGCCACCGGCGCGCCGCTGGCCGGGTCGACGGCCTGCACGAACACGCCCTCGTTGCCGGTGACGTTCGAGAACCAGGCGATGAACAGCGCGCCCGACGCGGAGTCGGCCGCGAGGTCCGGGCTGTATCCGCAGCAGCCGCCGAGCTGCGACTGGTACGCGAAGTTGGGGGACGTCGGCGAGAGGCCGCGGTGGACGAACACGCCCGCGCCGGTCCCGCCCCAGGACTGCATCGACGTGCCGTCCGCGAGCGTGGTCGCGCCGGTGTCGCTCCCGTACGCGGCGGCCCCGCCGTCGGTCACGTTGCCGACCTGGAGCGTCCACGGGTCGCCCGCCGCGGGCGCGGTCGCCGTGTTCAGCTCGTCGTTCGTCTCGTCCGAGTTGGTCGTCCGGAGGCCGCCGAAGAAGACGCGCAGGCTCCCGTCGGCGTCGAGCACGAGGTCCGGCACCGAGTTGATGCTCGCCCAGTCGTCCTGGATCGCGGTGGCCGTCCCGACCTGGCCGTTCGGCGCGATCGGCGCGTGGAAGAGGCTCTGCCGGCCGATCGTCCGCGCCCAGGCCGTGTGGAGCGTGCCGTCGGCGGTCCGCGCGTGGGCGACCTGCTCGATGTTGCGGCCGTCCGCGGCGGTCACGCGGGTCCACTTGCCGGGGCCGCCCGCGGAGGCCCCCGGGGGGAGCGCTGCTGCTGCTGCTGCTGCGGTCAGCACTGCGGCAACGATCGATCGGCGAAGCGTCACGGCGTCCTCCCTTGGCGCGGACGTGGGGCCGGCACTCTAGATTGTCCGAAGGGCATGAGGCGCTCCCGCAACTCCGCACCGCTGCCGCCCGGCCCGCGGTTGCCGGCCTCGATCCTCACGGCGCAGTTCGCGCGCCGTCCGCTCGAGACGCTCCACGGCTGGCACCGCCGCTACGGCGACGTGTTCGCGGTGCGCTACGTCGGCTTCGGCGACGGCGTGTACGTCGCCGACCCGGACGCGATCCGCGAGCTGTTCACCGGCGACCAGTCGGAGCTCCTGGCGGGCGAGGCGAACTCGATCCTCGAGCCCGTCGTCGGGAGGCACTCGGTCCTGGTGCTGGACGGGCCGGAGCACCTGCGGCAGCGGCGCCTGCTCCTGCCCCCGTTCCAGGGGTCGCGGGTGACGGCGTTCCGCTCGACGGTCCGCGAGGTCGCCGAGCGCGAGGTCGACCGCTGGCGGCCGGGCCAGGAGCTGGTCGTCCGCGAGCGGATGCGGGCGCTCACCTTCGAGGTGATATGCCGGGCGGTGTTCGGCGTGACGGAGCCGGCGCGGGTCGAGCGGCTGCGCGGCGCGCTCACCGCGGTGCTCGACACGAGCTCGGCGGTGATGGCGTTCCGCCTCATGCGAGCCGACCTCGGCCCGCTCAGCCCCGGCGGCCGGCTGGCGCGCCGGCTGCGAGCGGCCGACGCGCTGATCTACGAGGAGATCGCGCGCCGCCGCGAGGCGACCGACCTCGACGAGCGCACCGACGTGCTCTCGCTGCTGCTCCGCGCGCGCGACGAGGACGGCCGGCCGATGACCGACTCCGAGCTGCGCGACGAGCTGTTCACGATGCTCGCGGCAGGGCACGAGACGACCGCGACCGGGCTGGCCTTCGCGATCGAGCTGCTGCTCCGCAACCCGGACGTGCTCGCCCGGCTCCGCCGGAGCCTGGACGAGGGCGACGACGACTACCTCGCCGCGGTCGGCAAGGAGACGCTCCGTCTTCGGCCCGTGATCGACGCGGCGGAGCGGACGCTCACCGCGCCGCGCACGGTGGCGGGCTGGGAGCTGCCGCCGGGCATCAACGTCTACCCGGCGATCGTGCTCGTGCACCACCGCCCGGACCTCTATCCCGAGCCCGGCGCCTTCCGGCCCGAGCGGTTCACCGACGAGGGCGTCGAGTCCTACTCGTGGCTGCCGTTCGGCGGCGGGATCCGGCGCTGCATCGGCGCCGCGCTGGCCCAGACCGAGATGTCCGAGGTGCTCCGCGTGGTTGCCACGCGGGTGGAGCTCGCGCCGGTCCGGCCCGAGCCCGACCCGGTCGTGCTGCGCGGCATCACGCTCGCGCCCAAACACGGCGTCCCCGTGCGGGTGGTCGCGCGCCGGTCAGCGCGCGAGGACTCGAACGGCGGCGCCGGCGGCGCGCAGGCCGGGCTTCGTCGCGCGCACGCGTAGGAGCGCCCGCCGCGCGGGCATCGGCACGGTGGCCGACGCGCGCCCGTCCGCGCCGGTCGTGACCGAGCGGCCGCGCACCGTCACGAGCGCGCCGGCCACTGGCACGCTGCGTCCCCTGAGCAGCGTGGTGGCGCGGAACGCGAGCCGCCTGCGGGCGCCGGCCCGCACGCGGTGCGGCGAGACCGTCAGCCGCAGTCGCCCGGAGGTGCACCTCCCCCGCGGGAGCCGCCGCTCGAACGGCAGCGCGGCCGCGACCTCGCATCCGCCCGGCGTCGTGACCGTGACGGTGCCCGAGCCCTCGCCCGCCAGGAGCGGACCGGCGCGGCGCAGCGTCACGACCTCCTCGGGCGGCCTCGCGAACGAGTACGCGAGGCCCCAGGCCTCGCCGGTCCGGGCCACGGTGCGGTAGGCCCACCGCGTCGGTCCCTCCGGCACGGGCTCGAACAGCCCCCGCTCGATCGCCGCGCTCAGGTCCTCCCGCGCGTAGGGCCAGTCGTGGATGCCGTCGTGCGCGAGGTACGCGACGTCCACGTCCGCGGCGCGCGCCGCCGCGACGAGGTCGTCGCTCTCGAACCGCACCTCCTCCTCGAGAATCCCCTGGAACGGCGCCGCGCCCGGTCCGCCCGGGCCGAACGCGACGCCGGGCCGGGGCCTCCCGTCGCCCGCGGTGACGACGAGGCGCGTGTGGCGGAGGTTCCCGGCCAGGGCCGCCGGGTTGTGGCCCTCGGCGTAGAACGCGTCGCTCGGCCCCCAGAGCCGTCCGTAGTCGATCCCGGTGGCCGGCTCCCACAGCGATTGGAGGTACGGGCGCTGGATCGACACGAAGCCCGACAGCGATACGGCGGTGCCGAAGTAGCCCGGACGCTGCCCGGCGAGGAACGTCGCGCCGAGCCCGCCCATCGACCAGCCGGCGATCGCGTGCCAGCGCCGGCCCGGGCGGACCCGGTAGCGGCGCTCGACGAGCGGCACGAGCTCCTCGAGGTAGTAGCGCTCCCAGGCCGGGTCGCCGCGGCGCCCGTCGTTCCACCAGTTCGTGAGGAACCCGAGCCCGGCCTCGGGCATGACGACGATCGCGTCGAGGCCGCGGGCGACGTCCTCGATTCGCCCGCCCTCGGGCTCGGCCCAGGTGCGGTAGTCGTTGCCGGTCGCGTGGAGCAGGTAGAGCACCGGGTAGCGGCGGCGGCCGCTCGCGTCGTAGCCGTCCGGCAGGAGGACGTTCGCGCGCAGCGCCTCGACGTGGCCGCCGTTCGCGAAGGCCGCTGTCGCGGGGTCGACGTACCGGCTCGGCGCGTCGATCGTCTCGAGCCGCGCCGCGCTCGCGGGCGCCGCCGTGGCCGACAGCGCCGCGAGCACGCCCCCCAGCGCGATCGCGCGCAGCTTGCGCATCCCACCGGACACTAGCAGACCGACCGGTCGGTGTGCTCCGCCGGCCGGCATGGGAGAATCCCCCCGTGGCGAGGACCAACCAGGCGGTCGCGCGCTCCGAGACCACCCGCGGCGACCTGCTCGACGCCGGCCTGCGGCTGGCGGACGAGCTCGGCGTGCGCGGCCTCAGCGTGAACGCCATCGTGGCCGAGGCGTCGCGGTCGAAGGGGGCGTTCTTCCACCACTTCCCCGACCGCGACAGCTACCTGGTGGAGCTGCACCGGCGCCTCCACGACGAGATGTGGAGCCGGATGCGGGAGCTCACGGCGGACGTGGCGCCCGGCGCGGAGCGGCTCCGCGTCGTCGCGGACGTGTACCTCGACACCTTCCTCGCCCGCCGCGGCGTCCGCGCGCTGCTGCTCGAGGCGCGCGCGGAGCCGGCGATCCGCGCCGAGATCGCCGAGCGGAACGCGCGCGGCGCGACGATCATCGCCGAGGACTTCGCGGCGCTCGGCTGGGGCGACCCCGCCCGCGCCGCCCGGCTCTGGATCGCCGCGATGGCCGAGGCCGGGATCGTGGAGTTCGAGCTCGGCCGGCGCGACCGGACGAGCCGGCGCGCGCTGGAGGAGCTCGCGGCGCCGCCGGGCCGGCCGGCCGCGGGACCGGAGGGACACCGGGCGGCCCCGGGCCGCGCCGGGGCGAGCCCCTAGGGGACATTCCCGATTGGCACGCGAGCGCTCCCGGGCGACACTGGGCCACGTCGAACACGAGACCCAGGAGACGACCAGATGACCACCTCACAGCCCTCGCCCCCACCCCCGCCCCCGCCGACCGAGCCGCGGCGCCTCGAGCGCTCGCGCCGCCGGATGATCGCCGGCGTCGCGGGCGGCCTCGGCCGCTACTTCGGCGTCGACCCGATCCTGTTCCGGATCGGCCTCGTGGCGCTCACGTTCTTCGGCGGCACGGGGTTCTTCGTGTACGCCGCGATCGTGCTGTTCGTGCCCGTGGAGGGCAGCACCGCGCAGCCGCTCGGCATCCGCTTCTTCCACGGCGACCGCGAGGTGTGGAAGCGCATCGGCCTGGTCGCGGCGGTCCTCGTCGCCAGCGCCCTCGCCGCGGTCGCGAGCGCGTGGGCCACCGGCACGGGCTCCGGCGGGTACGTCGCCGGAGCGGCGATCGTGCTCGGCCTCGCGCTGGTCGTGGCCGCGTTCCGCGGCGGCGCCCGCTGGCTGATCCTCCCGGCGCTGGCCGTCGCGCTGCCCGCGGGCGTCGTGTCGGCCGCCGGAGCGGACTTCCACGGCGGCGTCGGCGAGAAGGCCTACCGGCCGGCGACGCTCCAGGAGGTCCGCGACAGCTACCGGCTGGGCGTGGGCCACCTCGAGGTCGACCTGCGCGACGTGAGGTTCCCGGCCGCCGACCGCGCGCTCGAGCTGCGGCTCGGCACCGGCCACGCCGAGCTGATCGTGCCGCGCGAGGTGTGCGTGGCGACGAGGGCGCGCGTGGGCGCGGGCTACGTCGGCGCGCTCGACCGCGACGCCGGCGGCCTCGACCTGGACTGGACCAACCAGCCGACCCCGCCGCGCGGCGTGCCGCGGCTCGTCGTGGACGCCGACGTGGGCATGGGGGCGCTGACGATCTCCGACCGGCCGCTCGGCAGGCACGACCGCGACTTCGAGCCCGGCCGCTACGGCACGAACGACGCGTGCCGCGGCCGGCCCGCCGAGGTTCGGTGACGCGGCCGCGGCAGCCCGCCCGGTCGAGGGCGACGAGCCGGTCGCCCGACGGCACCTCGCTGGTCGCCGGGATCGCGGTCGCCTCGCTCGGCGGGCTGCTGCTCCTCGACGACCGCGACGCCGTCCACCTCGGCTTCGCCTACCTCGCCCCCGCGGTCACCGCGACCGTGGGGGCGATCGTCGTCGCGAGCCCGCGCGCCCGCGGCAGGCGGGGCGGGGTCCGGCTCGCGACCGGCGCCGGCCTGCTCGCGCTCGCCGCCCTGCTCCTGCTCCGCGCGCTCGGGTGGTGGGTGAGCGACGCGGTGGCGTGGCCGCTCGTCGCGGCCGCCGTCGGCGGCGCGCTGATCTGGCGCCAGGCGGGCGGCGCGCCGGCGGACGCCGCCGCCGAGCCCGTCGGCCGGGACGAGCGCGCGCGCGCGGCGCCGCCGATCGGCGGCCGCGCGATCACCTACGTCGGCCTCGGCGCCGCCCTCGTGCTGGGCGCCGCGCTCGTGTTCCTCTGGGCGAACGGCACCCTGAGCGCGGCGGGCGACGTGGTGCTCGCCGCCGTGGTCGTCACGCTGGCGCTCGCGCTGATCCTCGCGCCGCTCTGGTGGCGGCTCGGCAGCAGCCTGGCCGCGGAGCGCGCCGAGCGGATCCGCTCGCAGGAGCGCTCCGAGCTCGCCGCCCACCTGCACGACTCCGTGCTCCAGACGCTCGCGCTCGTGCAGCGCCGCTCCGGCGACCCGCGCGAGGTGGCGTCGCTCGCCCGCCGCCAGGAGCGCGAGCTGCGGGCCTGGCTCCTCGAGCGGCCGGCCGCGCCGACGGGCACGAGCCTCGCGGCGGCGCTGGAGGCGGCGGCCGCCGAGGTCGAGGACCTGCACGGCGGGGCGGTCGAGGTCGTCACCGTGGGCGACTGTCCGGTCGACGACGGCGCCGAGGCGCTCGTCGCCGCGGCGCGCGAGGCGATGCTGAACGCCGCGAAGTTCGCGGGCGGCGCCGGGCCCGTCGACGTGTTCGCCGAGGTCGCGCCGGAGCGGGTCGAGGTGTTCGTGCGCGACCGCGGCCCCGGCTTCGACCCGGACGCCGTCCCGGGCGAGCGGCACGGCGTGCGCGAGTCGATCGTCGGCAGGATGGAGCGGCACGGCGGCCGGGCCGCGGTCCGGTCGAGCCCCGGCGCCGGGACCGAGGTCGAGCTCTCGATCGAGCGGGGCCCGCGATGACCGGGGGCGCCCCGGTTCGCGTCGCGATCGTGGACGACCACGCGATCTTCCGGTCGGGCGTCCGGAGCGAGCTCGCCGGCCTCGTGGAGGTGGTCGGCGAGGCCGGGTCGGTCGAGGAGGCGGTCGCCCTCGTCCGCGAGGCCGAGCCCGAGGTGGTCCTGCTCGACGTCCACATGCCGGACGGCGGCGGGGTGGAGGCGATCCGCCGGGTGGCGGAGCACGGCCTCTCGGTCCGCTTCCTGGCGCTGTCGGTGAGCGACGCCCCCGAGGACGTGATCGCCGTGATCCGCGCGGGCGCGCGCGGCTACGTCACGAAGACGATCTCCGGGCCCGACCTGGCCGCGGCGGTCGAGCGGGTGCGCGACGGCGACGCCGTGTTCTCGCCGCGCCTCGCCGGCTTCGTGCTCGACGCCTTCGCGGGCGCGGCGGGCCCGCCGGCGGACTCCGCGGGCGACGCCGGCCTCGACCAGCTCACCCCGCGCGAGCGCGAGGTGCTCCAGCACATCGCCCGCGGCTACATGTACAAGGAGGTCGCGCACCGGCTCGGCATCTCGGCGAAGACCGTCGAGGCGCACGTCGCGGCCGTGCTGCGCAAGCTTCAGCTCTCGAGCCGCCACGAGCTGAGCCGCTGGGCGATGCAGCGTCGGCTGGTCGACTAGGGGCTAGCCGGCCGGCTGCCGCGCCTCGGCCGGGGCGGCCGCCCCGAGCCGGTCCGGCCGGACGCGCACGACGTCCCAGGCGAGGCCCAGCCGCTCGAGCGCCCAGATGACGCCGGCCGAGACGTCGAGCTGCCAGCGCCCGAGCCCGTGCCGCGCGGACGTCGGGAAGGCGTGGTGGTTGTTGTGCCACGCCTCGCCCAGGGACAGTGGGGCGAGCCAGGCGAGATTTCGCGACTCGTCGTCGGTGACGTATCGACGGCGACCGAAGAAGTGGCAGAGCGAGTTGATGCTGAATGTGGCGTGGTGGAGCAGGAACATTCGTATGGCTCCGCCCCACAACAGCCCGGTTAGCCCGCCGATCACCGAGCCGGTCAACGCTACGCCTAGGCCGAAGGGAGTCACAAGCCCGAGGAT
>DASVQB010000007.1:0-6700 GCA_036389295.1 Thermoleophilaceae bacterium
TCGGTGATGTTGCGGGTGCGGGTCGTGTCGACGCGCACTCCCGGTCCGTGCGTCGTGGCCAGCGTGATCGTGCGCAGGTAGCGGCCCTTCGCCGACGCAGGCTTCGCCCGGTGGATCTCCTCGATCAGCGCGGCGTAGTTCTCGAGCAGCGCGCGCTCCTCGAAGTCGGTCTTGCCGAGGGAGACGTGCACGATCGCCGAGCGGTCCGTGCGGTACTCGACCTTTCCGGCCTTGGCCTCACCGACGGCCTTGCCGATGTCGTCGGTGACCGTGCCGACCTTGGGGTTCGGCATCTTGCCCTGCGGTCCGAGCACGCGGCCCAGCCGACCCACGACGGGCATCATGTCGGGCGTCGCGACTGCGACGTCGAAGTCGGTGAACCCGTCCTGGACGCGCTGGGCGAGATCGTCGTCGCCGACGAAGTCGGCCCCGGCCTCCTCCGCCGCGCGGGCCGCGTCGCCCTTCGCGAAGGCCGCGACCTTGACGTCCTTGCCGAGCCCGTGGGGCAGCGAGATCGTGCCGCGCAGCTGCTCGTCGGCATGCCGGACGTTGAGCCCGGTGCGAATGTGGCACTCCACGGTCTCCGTGAACTTCGCGCTCTGCATGCCCTTGATGAGCGAGACGGCCTCGGCTGGCGGGTACTCGCGCTCGCGATCGACCCGCTCGTAGAGCTCGCGGTGGCGCTTGCCCCTGCTCATCCGACGTCGACTCCCATCGAGCGCGCCGTGCCCTCGATGATCTTGGCGGCCTGGTCGATGTCGTTGGCGTTCAGGTCGGGCATCTTGCGCTCCGCGATCTCGCGCACCTGGTCAGGAGTGATGCGCGCGACCTTGGTGCGGTTGGGCTCGCCCGAGCCCTTGTCGATCCCGATCGCCTGCTTGATCAGCACGGCGGCGGGAGGCGTCTTCGTGATGAAGGTGAACGAGCGGTCCTCGAAGACGGTGATCTCGACCGGGATGATGCGACCGGCCTGGTCCTGGGTCTGCGCGTTGAACGACTTGCAGAACTCCATGATGTTCACGCCGTGCTGGCCGAGCGCGGGGCCGACCGGCGGGGCCGGGTTGGCCGCGCCGCCGGGGACCTGGAGCTTGATGAGGGTGAGGACCTTGCGGGCCATTACCGGGATCCGGCTCCCACGCTAGATCTTCTTCACCTGGTCGAAGCCGACCTCGACCGGGGTCTCGCGGCCGAAGATCGAGACGAGCACCTTGAGCTTGGCCGCGTCCTCGTTGATCTCCGAGATCTCGCCGGAGAAGTCCGACAGCGGGCCGGACACGACCTTGACCGACTCGCCGATCGAGAACTGCGCGCGGGTGCGCGGCCGCTCGGCGGTCTCGCGGTTCAGCAGCCGGTCGACCTCGGGCTGGCTCAGCGGGACCGGCTTCTGCGAGGCGCCGACGAAGCCGGTCACCCCCGGCGTGCCCTTCACGACCGTCCACGAGTCCTCGTTGAGGTCCATGTTCACGAGCACGTAGCCGGGCATGGTCCGGCGCTCGATCTGGACCTTCTGGCCGTCCTTCATCTCCGAGACCTGCTCGGTCGGGATGACGATCTGGCGCACGTTGCGCTGCTGGCCGAGCGAGACGACCCGGTGCTCCAGGTTCTGCTTGACCTTGTTCTCGTGACCCGAGTAGGTGTTGACGGCATACCAGCGGAACATGCGATTGGCGGAGGCGGTCCTTTAGATGATCTCTTGGATGACCCGGGAGAAGATCGCGTCCAGGGCGCCCAGGTAGCTGCCCATGATCAGGATGAAGACGAGGACGATGGCCGTCAGCTGGGTGAGCGCCCGGCGGTCCGGCCACTGCACGCGCTGGAGCTCGGCCCAGCAGGCGCGCAGGAACCCGACAACCCTACCGCCCGCGCCGCCGTGCGTCGGCTCGCCGGTCTTCGCGGGGGCCCGGCGCGGTCCGGCCGCGGCCGTCTCGCCGGAGTCGCCGCGCCGGCCGCGGGGGGCGAAGCCGGCCTCGGCCTCGGCCTCGTAGAGCTCCTCCTGGTCGGGCCGCTCGTCCTCCTCGTCGAGGAACAGCTCGTCGACCTCGGCGTCGTCGAGGATCGGCTCCGGCGGCGGCGAGGCGGCCGTCGCGTCGGAGCGGCCGAGGTTCTCCGGCGGGGCGTCCGGGACGGCGCCGGGGGCGTCCGGGCCGCCGGTCGCGTCCGGGCCGGCCGCCGGCGCGCCGTCGGCCTGGCCGCCGTCGCGCTGCCCGCCCTCGCGCCGCTGTCGCAGCCGCGCCTCGCGGCGCTCGGCCTGGCGTTGCTTTGCCCTCTGACGGTCTCGCGCCACGGACTCAGCGGGATCGGGGGCCGGCTCCTCGCCGAGCTGCTCGGAGACCGGCCCCGACGGGGAGCGCATTGCGACTCATCTCGTCTCCTTGTGATCCGTGTGCCGGCCGCACCAGCGGCAGAACTTGCGCAGCTCGACCCGGTTCGGGTCGTTGCGCTTGGACTTCTCGGTCTGGTAGTTGCGCCGCTTGCACTCCTCGCAAGCGAGCGTCACTGCGATTCGGACGTCTCCGCGGGCCATGGCTCCCTGCGTCTCGGTCTGCGGCCCCCGCGAGCGAACGAAGACCCCGCCCGGGGGCGCGCGAGGGTGCGGGGAGTGTAGCGATGGAGGACGGCTGCGCTACGCCGCCGCGCGCACCCGGAGGAAGCCCTCCAGGGTCTCCACCACGTAGTCGAGCATCTCGTCCGTCAGCCCGGGGTAGACCCCGATCCAGAGCCCCCCGCGCATCAGCAGGTCCGCGCCCCGCAGGTCGCCGGACACCCGGTAGGCCGCGTCGCGGTAGGCCGGCTGGCGGGTGAGGTTGCCGGCGAACGGCTGGCGGGTCGCCACCCCGGCGCCCTCGAGGCAGCTCACGAGCTCGGACCGCGTGAACGGCGCGCCGGGCCGCACGCACATCGCGAAGCCGAACCAGCTCGGCTCGCTCCGCGGGGTCGCCTCCGGGAGGAGCAGGACGTCCTCGTGCGCTGCGAGCCCGTCCCGCAGGCGCCGCCAGTTGCGCCGCCGGGCCTCGACGAACGCCGGCAGCTTCTCCAGCTGGGCCACGCCGACCGCCGCCTGGAGGTCGGTCATCTTGAGGTTGTAGCCCACGTGCGAGTAGGTGTACTTGTGGTCGTAGCCGGCCGGCAGGTCGCCGAGCTGCCAGGCGAAGCGCTTGCCGCAGGTGTTCTCGGCGCCCGGGTCGCACCAGCAGTCGCGCCCCCAGTCGCGGAACGACTCGACGATCCGCCGCAGCCGCCCGCTCCGCACGAGCACGCAGCCGCCCTCGCCCGTCGTCATCTGGTGGGCGGGGTAGAACGAGACCGTCGCGAGGTCGCCGAACGTGCCGGTCCGCGCGCCGTCGTAGGTCGAGCCGAGCGCGTCGCAATTGTCCTCGACGAGCCACAGCCCGTGCTCGGCGCAGATCCGCTTCACGGCCTCGACGTCGAACGGGTTGCCGAGCGTGTGGGCCAGGATCACCGCGCGCGTGCGTGGGCCGACCGCCGCCTCGAGCGCCGCCGGGTCGACGTTCCCGGTGGCCGGGTCGACGTCCACGAACACCGGCACGAGCCGGTTCTGGAGCAGCGGGTTGACCGTCGTCGGGAACGCCGCAGCGACGGTCAGGACCTCGTCGCCCTCGCGCAGCCGCCGGCGGCCGAGCTTGGGGGAGGTCAGCGCCGAGACCGCCAGCAGGTTCGCCGACGAGCCCGAGTTGCACAGCACCGCGTGGCGGACGCCCACGTAGCGGGCGAGGCCGCGCTCGAGCTGCTTCGCGAACCGCCCGGTGGTCAGCCAGAAGTCGAGCGCCGCGTCGACGAGCCGGACCATCTCGTCGGCGTCGAACACGCGCCCCGAGACCGGGATCGGGCTCTCCCCCGGCACGAAGCCGCCGTCCCGCGTGGACTCCTCGTGATACCGGCGGACCAGCTCGAGGATCTCCTCGCGCATCTCGTTCGCGCCGCGCGCGGCCACCGGGGCGATGGTAGTCCTCAGCCGGCCCGCTCCGTCACCTCCACGGTCCCGGTGTCGGCCTTCTCGAACCGGATCGCGTTCACGAGCGCGCCGCCCAGGAGCAGGAACGCGATCGCGTAGAACCACAGCAGCACGATCAGCACGAAGACGAGCGTGGTGCCGACGCGCGAGACCGGCGACTCGTCGAGGTAGGCCGGGAACACGTAGTCGACGGCGCCGATCGCGAGGGTCGCGCCGAGCGCGCCCGGCCACACCGCCCGCCACGGCACGAGCGCCTTCGGGACGGCCCAGTAGATCACGCAGAGGATCGCGAACAGCAGGAGCAGCCCGACGCCGAGCGTCACGAGGTAGACCTCGTCGCCGAGGTCCGCCAGGCCGAACGGCAGGTTGCGGGCGCCGCGGACGAGGGCGGTCTGGATCGTCGGCAGCGCGACCGTCGCCGCCATCAGCAGGATGGTCACGGCCAGCATCAGGAGCGAGAAGCGCTTCTGCTCGACCCACTTGCGGCACTCGACGTGGTAGATCCGGCAGAAGGCGGTGTCGAGCGCACCCCAGAACGACGCACCGAACCAGATGCTCGTGACGAGCGCGATGATCCCGAAGCTGGTCGCCGAGTCCCGCACGCGGACGAGCGCCTCGTTGATCGTCTGCTCGGTCGCGTCGGGGAAGATGTCGCGCAGGTCCGAGAGGAAGCGGGCCTCGACGTCGGAGCTCTGGAGCACGCTGCCGGCCACGAACAGCGCCACGAGCGCCAGCGGGAACAGCGACAGCAGCAGGTTGTACGCGACCATCCCGGCGAGGCCGGTGACGTTGTCCTCGTACCCCTTGCGGTACAGGGCCTTGATGTAGCGCCAGGCCCGGCCCCGCACGAGCGAAGCCGCTAGCCGCGGCCGGACTGCGCGCGCAGCGCGGAGCGGCCCGCGCGGGAGCGCGCTCGCCCGCCGTGGACGGGCGCGCCGCGGAGGAAGGCGGCGATGGCGGCGTGGGCCTGGGCGGGCCGCTCGAACTGCGGCACGTGGCCGCAGTCGAGCTCCACGTGCTCGGCCGCCGGCAGCACGTTCCGGACGTGCCGGGCGAAGCCGATCGGGACGAGGGTGTCGCGGCGGCCCCAGAGGAAGAGCGTGCGGTGGGAGAGGGCGGCGAGGCGGTCCCAGAACTCCTCGCTCTCCTCGAGGTAGATGTTGCGGGCGGCGGCGTAGAAGGCGACCCGGCCGCGGGGCGTGAGGTACGCGCGCAGGAACTCGTCCACGCCGACGGCGGCCCAGCCGTCGTTGGCGCCCGGGACGGCCCGCCGGACGAACGCCTCCACCACCGAGCGCGGGGCGACCTGGAGCAGGCCGAGCTCCGGCCGGAGCAGGCGCAGGTAGCCGGCGAAGCGCCGCTCGCGCAGCCACGCGAGCGATGGCGTCATCAGCGTGAGGCTGTCGACGCGGTCCGCGTGCGACATGCCGAGCTCGAGCGCGACCCGCCCGCCCATGCTGTGGCCGAGGAAGTGGGCCCTCTCGATGTCGAGGGCGTCGAGCAGGCCGACCACCCAGCGCGCGAAGAACGGCGCGTCGTAGGCGGCCGGGAGCGGCTTGTCGGAGTCGCCGAAGCCGGGCAGGTCGACGGCGATCGCGCGGTGGCTCGGCGCGAGGGCGGAGATGGTCGGCATGAACGAGCCCTTCGTGCCGCCGAGGCCGTGGAGCATGACGACCGGCGGGCCCTGGCCGGCCTCGACGATCGCGAGGCGGCCGTTGCGGGTGCGCACGCGCGAGAGGCGCAGGCGGCTCTCCGGGCCGTTCCGCATGCCGCCGACCGCGGCGAGGAAGCCGACGCCGACGTGGAGGCTCCCGCGGAACACGAGCCGGCCGGCGGCGCGCTCCTCGAGCGCCGACCCGACGTCCGCCTCGAGCCGCTCCCACGCCCGCGGGTCGCCGATGATCTCGGCGTCCGGGCGGCGGCCCGGCTGCGCGTCGGAGAGCCGGACGCGCGAGCCGCGCACCGTGGCGTCCCAGGTCCCGTGGCCGCGGACGCCGAGGCGGATCCGGGCGCGGCCGCCGGGGGCGTCGAACGGGCCGGAGTCGAACCGGGCGACGAGCGTGGCGAGGACGTCGGGCGGGGAGTTCACGCCGGCTGCTCCTCGGGCAGCGAGCGCCCGACGCTCTCGGCGACGCAGGCCGGCTTCTTCGACCCCTCGACCTCGACGGTGAACTTGGTCACGACGTTCCACCAGCCGCCGCCGGCGTTCTCGATCTCGGTGATCTCGGCCTTGGCCCTCACGCGGGCCCCCGCCGGCACCGGCGCCGGGAAGCGCACCCGGTTCCAGCCGTAGTTCACGCCGAGCTTGAAGCCGTGCGACTCGATCAGGTCCTTCCGCAGGCCGTCGATCATCGACAGCGTCAGGTTGCCATGCGCGACGGTCGTACCGAACGGGCTCTCGCGCTCGGCCCGCTCCACGTCCACGTGGATCCACTGGTGGTCGCCCACGATCCGGGCGAACCCGTCGATGTCGTCCTGCGTGACCTCACGCCACTCGGTCGGGCCGATCTCCTGGCCCATGAGGGCCCTGAGGCCGTCTATTCCGTGCGCCACCGCCTGAGCCATGGGGCGGGGAAGGGTAACCGACCCCACCAACGCAAAGAGGCGGGCCGAATGGCCCGCCTCTCGGCGAAACGCGGTCAGGCAGGGAACTACCAGCTACCGCTGACGGGGCAGCCGCCCTTGCCGGTCGGCGTGCAGCTGCGGGTGGTCCCGCCGCCGACGCTC
>DASVQB010000008.1:0-109998 GCA_036389295.1 Thermoleophilaceae bacterium
AGCGGATCGCGGCGATCGTCGCCGAGGCGCTCGGGCGAGCGGAGGTCGACCCGGCGAAGAGCCTGCTCGAGCTCGGCGCTAGCTCGCTCGACCTGATCCGGATCGCCGGGCGGGTCGAGCGCGAGCTGGGCGAGGAGGTGGGGGTGGACGTCCTGTTCACGGCCGCGACCGTCGCCGAGATCGGCGCGCGGCTCGGTGGGGACCGGGTGGCGGCGTGAGCCGGAACGGCGCGCGCTCGGCCGACCCCGCCGACTGGATCCACGTCCCGGCCCCGCGGCCGTGGGCCGAGCTGCGGCTCGTCTGCTTCCCCTACGCGGGCGGCCGCGGGGAGATCTTCGCCGACTGGTCGCTCGGGCTCCCGCACGGGTGCGAGGTCGCGGCGGTCGCGTACCCCGGGCGGGGGGCGCGCCTCGACGATCCTCCGGTCACTAGCGCCGGCGAGCTCGCGGCCGCCGCGGCCGAAGCGGTCCGCCGGGGCGTCGAGGAGCCGTTCGCGTTCTTCGGCCACAGCATGGGCGCGCTGATCGCCTTCGAGACCGCCCGCGAGCTGCGCCGGACCGGGGGACCGCTGCCCACCCTCCTCGCCGTCGCCGGCCAGGGCGGGCCGCAGCTCCCCGTCGAGGGCGAGCCCGTTCACGCTCTCCCCGACGACGAGCTGCTCGCGACGCTGCGCGAGATGGGCGGCACCCCGGACGAGGTGCTGGCGAGCGAGCCGCTCATGAACGCCGTCCTGCCCGCGCTGCGCGGCGACTTCGAGGTCTGCGAGACCTACCGGTACGCGGACGAGGAGCCGCTCCCCTGCCCGATCCTCGCCCTCGCCGCCACGCGCGACTCGGAGGCGGCGGTCGAGGACGTCGAGCGCTGGCGCGAGCAGACGAGCGCGGACTTCCGGCTGCGCACGTTCGGGGGCGGCCACTTCTTCCTGGAGACCGCGCAGCCGGCGCTGCTCCAGTGCCTGGCCGAGGAGCTCGGGAGCCCGCCCGGTTAGGCCGCGGCTGCGTCTCCGGGCCCAGTCCCCGTGGTAGCTTTCCGCCACCTTGGGGAGGACGGGAGCGCATCGGCGTCCGAGGGCGAGCGCGCTTGCCCCGCTCTGCGTCGCCGCGATCGCCGTCGCGGGCTGCGGGAGCGGCGAGCGTCAGGACGAGGACGAGCCGAAGGGCCAGTTCCCGGTCGACGTGGTCAGCGCGAGCTTCCCGAAGCAGCAGAAGCTCGCGAAGAACTCGAAGATGAGCGTGGTCGTCCGCAACGCCGGCCAGAAGACGATCCCGCAGATCTCGGTCACGGTGAAGTGCCCCGGGCAGCGAAGCGGCTCGGGCGGGTCGTCCAGCACGACCAGCTCGAGCGGGTTCGACTACCGCTCCACGTTCCGCGGGGTCGGCGACCCGGCCCGGCCCCAGTTCGCCCTCAACACGATCCCCACGCGCACGCCGCGCAACTACGACCGCGGTCGCCTCGACCCGCTCGAGCGCTCGTCCGCGTACGTGAACACGTACCCGCTCGGCAAGCTGGCCCCCGGCCGGACCGTCACGTTCATCTGGGACGTGACCGCGGTCAAGGCCGGTCCGTACCACATCTGCTACCGCGTGAACGCGGGGCTCGACGGCAAGGCGAAGGCCGTCCCGTCGCAGGGCGGAGGCCCGATCGCGGGCGAGTTCAGGGGCACCGTCTCCGACGTCGCGCCGCAGGCGCGGATCGCCGAGGACGGCCACACCGTGGTCGAGGAGGAGGCGCGGGCGGGCGAGTAGCCCCGCCGGCGCCCCGCTACCCCGCCCGCTCGCCCGGCTCGAACCCCCTGCACCGCGCGACCGGCAGCCGCGGGTAGCGCGGGTACTCCGGCTCGGTCCGCGAGCGCTCGCAGAGGGAGAAGCTCGACCCGCGCGTCGTGCGGACGATCCGCTGGTGGCGGCAGGAGTCGCAGAGGCCGGCACCGACCCCTCCCGCGGATCGAACGTCCATTTCGCCACCCTATACGGGGGTGAAATGGACGTTCGTCCGCCCGCGCGAGCGGAGCGCGAGGTGCCGCGGCTTCAGCGCGGCAGCCGCGGCGCGATGATCCGGTACGCCTTCAGCCCGAGCCCGAGCCGCTCGCGGTCCTCCGAGCTCATCGGGTCGAGCCCGGTCAGCTCGCGGACCCGCTCCAGCCGGTAGCTCACCGTGTGGCGGTGCGCGTAGATCGCGGACGCGGTCGCGTTCATGTTGCAGTTCTCGGCCAGGTAGGCCTCGAGCGTCGTGAGCAGCTCGGTCGAGTACTGCTCGTCGTAGCGGACGACCGCAGCCACGGTGTCCTCGTAGAAGCTCCGCACCTCCTCGGGGTGGCTCGCGAGCACGCGGAACAGCAGCCGGTAGGTCCCGCCGCCGATCTCCTCCCCGGGCGCGTGCCCGTCCGAGGTGACGTCGAGCACGAGCTCCGCCTCCTCCAGCGCGCGCCGCAGGTCGCCGGGGTCCGAGTAGCGCGACGAGAGGCCGACGACCGCCTGGCGGCCGAGCCGCGCGGCCACGCGCCGCGCCTCGTCGACCGACCCCGGCATCAGGGCGTAGACCCGCCGGCCGACGGCCTGCGCCAGCGCGTCCGGGCGCTCGGCGGCGATCACCGCGAGGAGCCGGCCGGCGGAGCGCTCGCCCGGGTCGGCGCACAGCGCGACCGCGCCCTCGGACAGGTCGCAGCTCATCCGCCGCGCCCGGCGGACGGCGTCCTCGGCGGCGAGGTCGTCGCGCGTCAGGAGCTCCTCGAGGAGCGATCCGCGGAGCGACTGCTCGGTCTCGTCGCGCGCCTCCGCCACGGCGACCTCCGTCAGCGACGCCACCGCCGCCATGTGCAGGTACTCGCCCGCGTCCGGCCGGCCCGGGCCGAGCAGCAGCACGGCGCCGAGCTGCCGCCCGCCCGAGGCGATCGGCACCTCGGCCGTCACCTCGGGCGGACGGTCGGGATCGGCGCCCTCGAGCTGGGCGGCCACGTAGCGCTCGAGCCGCGCGTTGCGGTCCGCCGTCGGCCCGAGCCGCGGCACCACCACGGCCACCGGCGCCCCTGCGTGCGCCGAGGCGATCTGGCCGATCCGCTCGACCCCCTCCCCGGCCAGCACGGCGCCCACCATCTCCAGGTGGGCGCCGCGCGGCGTCGGAAGGGACTCGGGTCGCGACGTCCGAGCGGGGTCGACGGTCACGTGACCGCGAGGTACCGCTCGAGCTCCCACGGCGTGACCTGCACGCGGTAGTCCTGCCACTCCGCCCGCTTGAGGTCGACGTAGCGCGGGAAGACGTGGCTCCCCAGCGCCCTCTCGACCACCTCCGACCCCGCCATCTCCTCGATCGACTCGCCGAGCGTCTCCGGCAGGTGGTCGACGCCCATCGACTGGCGCTCGTCCTCCGTCAGGTCGTAGAGGTTGCGCTCGACCGGCGGCGGCAGCTCGTACCCCCGCTCGATCCCCTCCAGCCCGGCGTGCAGCAGCGCCGCGAACGTCAGGTAGGGGTTGCACGAGGGGTCCGGGCAGCGGAGCTCGGCGCGGGTCGCCCGCTCCTTGCCCGGGTGGTACAGCGGCACCCGCACGAGCGCCGACCGGTTGCGGCGCGACCACGCCACGTACACCGGCGCCTCGTACCCCGGCACCAGCCGCTTGTACGAGTTCACCGACGGCGCGAACAGCGCCGCCAGCTCGCGGGCGTGCCGGAGCTGGCCCGCGATGAACGACTTCGCGACGTCGGACAGGTAGTACTCGTCGTCCGCGTCGAAGAAGGCGTTCCGGTCGCCCTGGAAGAGCGACTGGTGCGTGTGCATCCCCGACCCGTTCTCGCCGAACAGCGGCTTCGGCATGAACGTGGCGTAGCAGCCGTGCTCGGTCGCCACCTCCTTGACGGCGATCCGGTACGTCATGGTGTTGTCGGCCATCGCGAGGCCGTCGGCGAACCGCATGTCGATCTCGTGCTGCGACGGCCCGACCTCGTGGTGCGTGTACTCGACCGGGATGCCGAGCTCGCGGAGCGTGAACACCACGTCGCGGCGGAAGTCCGACGCCACGTCGAGCGTGGTCAGGTCGAAGTAGCCGCCCTTGTCGAGGACCTCGGTCCCCTGGTCGTCCCTGAACAGGAAGAACTCCAGCTCGGGCCCGAGGTAGTAGTGGTCGAACCCCATGTCCTTCGCCCGCGCGAGCGCTCGGCGCATCACGTGCCGCGGGTCGCCCTCGTAGGGCTCCCCGTCGGGCGTGAGCACGTCGCAGAACACGCGGCCGACCTTGTGCTCGCCGCGGCCCCGCCACGGCAGGAGCTTGAACGTGGTCGGGTCGGGCATGGCGATCATGTCCGACTCCTCGATCGAGTTGAAGCCGGTGATCGACGAGCCGTCGAACCCCATCCCGCTCTCGAACGCGTCCCCGAGCTCGTCCTTGCCGACGGCGAAGGACTTGAGCTGGCCGAGGATGTCCGTGAACCAGAACCGGACGAACTCGATGTTCTCGGACTCGACCCGGGAGAGCACCTCCCCCGGGTCGACCCGACCGTTGGTGACGGTGGTGGCCTCCATCAGGCGGCCACCTCCTCGTGCGCCTGGAGCACCTCCGCCCCGGACTCGCCGGTGCGGATCCGGACGGCGTCCTCCACCGG
Organism: Thermoleophilaceae bacterium; assembly: GCA_036389295.1. Taxonomy (GTDB): domain Bacteria; phylum Actinomycetota; class Thermoleophilia; order Solirubrobacterales; family Thermoleophilaceae; genus AC-37. The sequence goes on from DASVQB010000008.1 coordinate 4,594, forward strand.
GATCAGGAAGATCTTCCCGTCCCCGACGGAGCCCGTCCGCGCGTGCCTCAGGATCGTCTCGGTGACGAGCCCCACAGCGGAGTCGTCGACCACGCACTCCACCTTCAGCTTCGGCCGCAGGTGGATGGCGATCTCGGCGCCGCGGTAGTGCTCGGTGATGCCCTTCTGGCGCCCGGATCCCTTCACCTCGCTGATCGAGAGGCTCGGGAAGCCGGCGTCGAGCAGGTCCTGGCGGATCGGCTCGAACGCCTCGTGCCGGATGTAGGCGACGACCATCTTCATGCCGTCGCCCCCTCGCTCGCGGTCATCGCGGTGACCGGGCTGGGCGAGCCGGGCCCGTAGGCCGGCGCCGCCGGCCCGGTCGAGCCCGCGCCGATCTCCGGCGCCGGGATGAACTGCTCCGGATAGCCGTACATCCCGTGCTCGACGATGTCGAGGCCGGCGTCCTCCTCCTCCTCGCTCACGCGCAGCCCGATCGTCTGCTTGATCAGGAAGAACGTGACGTAGCTGAGGGTGAAGACGAACGCGAACGCCACGACCACGCCGAGCGCCTGGTTGCCGAGCTGCTCGAAGCTGCCCGAGTAGACCAGGCCGCCGTTCGGGTCGCCGAACGCGTTGTACTTCGCCAGGTCCGGGCTCGTGAAGAGCCCGCACGAGAGGGTGCCCCAGATGCCCGCCAGCCCGTGGGCCGAGAGGGCGCCGACCGGGTCGTCGAGCTTCCGGTCGATCGCGATGACGCCCGCCACCACGATCAGGCCGGCGACCGCGCCGATGATCGGGGCCGGCCACGCCTCGATGTAGCCCGAGGGCGCGGTGATCGCGACGAGGCCGGCGATCATGCCGTTGCCGACCATGCCGATGTCGATCGTCCGCTGCATGAGCTGCGTGGCCACGAAGGCGCCGATCACGCCGCCGGCGCCGCCGAGGATCGTGACCAGCGCGACCTCCGCGAAGCGGACGTCGCCCGCGCCCAGCGTCGAGCCCGGGTTGAACCCGAACCAGCCGATGAACAGGATCAGGATGCCCAGGCCGACCAGCGGCATGGAGTGGCCCGGGATCGCCCGCGGGCGGCCGTCGGGCCCGTACTTACCCTTGCGCGGGCCGAGCAGGAGCAGCGCCGCGAACGCGCCCGTCGCCCCGATCAGGTGGACCGCCGTCGAGCCGGCGAAGTCCTGCATGCCGACGTTCGACTGGAGCCAGCCGCCGCCGAAGACCCAGTGCGAGCCGATCGGGTAGATGACGGCCGCGAAGACCATCGCGTAGATCACGTACGCCGAGTACTTGATCCGCTCGAGGGTCGTGCCCCACACGATCGCGAGCGAGACGGCGCAGAACGAGAACTGGAAGAGCCACTTGGCCTCGATCGTGGCGTCGGACAGGCCCATCACTCCGAACGCCTCCTGCGGGTCGCCGAAGCCGCGCAGGAAGAACCCGTCCGACCCCGCGATGTCGCCGTTGCCGAAGGCGAGGGCGAAGCCGACGGCCCAGTAGGCCATCGCGGCGATCGAGAGGTTCGTGAGGATCTTCGCCACGCCGGTGCCGGCGTTCTTCGCGCGCGAGAAGCCGATCTCGAGCAGGGCGAACCCGGCCTGCATGAACAGGACCAGCACCGCGGCGAAGACGACCCACATCGTGTTGATGGGGACGGTGTCGCCGAGGACCTCCTTGCCCACCGCGTCCAGCGTGTCCGCGGAGGCGACCCCCGGAACGGCCAGCACGGCGAGCAGGGCGAGCGGCACCGAGGCCGCTCTCAGAGCCCGTCGTCTCATCAGTCGCTTCCTCCAGTCAGGCCCGCACCGCACCGGTTGCGGACGCATCTCGATGACGTTGCAGCCACCGTAAGGAGGGCTCGCGCGACCGTCTTTGGACGAGTGTCGGAAATCCGGGCCGCGCGGTTCGCCCGCGTGTCGAAGCGCCTTTGTACGAGCGGGCTAGGGCCAGGCGGTCCGCTGCGGGCTGGTGACCGAGCGGAAGTCGAGCGTCACCCCGGAGCCGGTCGCCGGATTGCCGATCGTCACGAGCCCGGTGTGACCGACGCTGTTCACGATCGTCCCGTCGGCCAGCGGCCAGGAGAGCGGGTCCTTGGGAAGGCCGTCGACCTCGGGCAGCCCGGTCGAGCGGATCGGGTTGTCCTCCCGCACGTCGAAGACGATCTCGTTCCCGTCCCACGCCCGGTAGCGGTTGACGCGCCGCGGCCCGAACGTCCGGCCGCCGTTCTGCTGCCCGACGCGGTCGGCGAACTCGGCCAGGCTCACGCCCGCGAGCTTGCGCATCGGCACCGCCTCGACGAAGCCGAACTTGCCGCCGGCTCCGAAGACCGCCGCGTAGAACCCGCGGTTCTCGACGCCCCTGCACTGCTCGGTCATGAAGTCCACGAACGTGGCGTCGCCGCTGCGGAACCAGCAGCCCTGCCGGTCCGCCGGCGTGTAGTCGGCCGGGACGATCGGCTTCATCCCGCACGCGAAGCCGGGGGCGACGCACAGGCCCGGCCGGCCCTTCGACCCGTTGCTCGGGCGCGGGTTGTCGAACCGGATCATCCTCCTCACGTCGCGGAACCGGCCGGCGGGCATCAGGAAGGTCGGCGGCGTGATCCCGAGGTCGTCGCTCGAGCCGAACCCGGCCTTCGGGTACGCGTAGCCGCTCGGCGTGCCGCTCGCGGTGATCAGGAAGTCCGGCTCCGACGCGTAGACCTCCTCGGCGTAGTGGGAGAAGCGCTGGAAGAACGTCCGCTGCGAGCCGTGGACCATCAGGTCGAGCAGCGGCTTCGGCGGCTCGTAGCCGGTGGCGGCCGCCATCACCATCTCCTGCGCGGTGCCGTCAGGCAGCACGCCGAGCGCCGTCGGCGCGGTGTAGAGCTGGAACCGGCCGGCGATCGGGTCGGCGTGCTGGCCGAGCGTGTCGTTCTGCCGGTGCTCGGCCTTGCGCCGGTACGGCGGGTTGCGGCGGCCGTCGAGCGTCGAGACGGCCACCTTCGCGGAGACGTAGTCGAGGACCATCCGCGCCGCCTCCCTGACGTAGGGGTTCTCGGCGTAGTCGTAGAGGTTCTGGATCCCCGCGAACGTGTAGCGCTGGTACGGCCGCGAGTTGTACTCGACGAAGTCGTTCTTCAGGAACGACTGGAGCATCCTGAGCACGTACTGGTCCATGGTCGGCCCGGTCGTGGTCGACTCGCGGTTGCGCCCGTTGTCGAACTTGCGCAGCCCGGTCGACCGGTGGAGCAGCTGGTTCGTGAGGTAGCGCGACGACTCGATCAGCATCCGGTGGTTCTCGGTCTCCGGGATCCTGAGCACGCCGCAGATCCGGTCGTCGGAAGGGTCGTGCGGGCCGCGCTTGTTCAGCAGGTGCAGGATCCGGTAGCGGACGTCCGGGGCGAGCAGCTGCGGGTAGCGGTAGATCAGCGTGACGTAGCCCTTGAGCGCGGTGTCGTACTCGCCCTCGCGCTTGCACGGGAAGCCGGTCTCGGTCCCGGCGTTGCTCTCGACCTCCTGGTGGCGGATCGCGTCGCTCACCTCGGCCGCGAGGTCGAACCGGCTGGCGGGGCAGCGCCGGAACCAGCCGTCGCCGCGGGGGTCGTCGCGCGCCACGAAGAGCTTCGCGATCGCCGTGTACATGAATCGGTCCTCGTCGTCGCGGACGCGCCCCAGGCGGTGCCCGCAGGCCACCACGCGCGCGGCCTTCGCGGCGCGGTCGCTCTTGCGGGCGAGGGCGTCGTCGCCCGTCAGCGGCGTCGGGAAGGCGTCGAAGTCGAGGTTGCCCGGCGGCGGCAGCGGCGCCGGGGGCGGGAACCCGACCGTCACGCGGGCCGGGACCGTCCACTTCTGGGGGCACCGCGTCCTGCGCGGGAACCGCCTGTTGCAGCCCTCGACGATCACGCTGTAGCTCCCGGCGCCGACCGAGCTCTCGAGACGGCCATCGATCCCCCCGTCGCGATCCGCCTGGCTGTCCTGGTAGCCGCCGCCCGAGAACCGCACCTGGAAGAGGCCGTAGTCGTACGGGGTGGTCGGCCCCCACTCGGTCACGACCTTCCGCTCGCCGGACTGGTAGACGGCGACGGTCATGCCCTCGCCCTGACCCGGAGAGTGCACGATCTCGCCGTTCTGGAACGGGACGACGGTCCCGCCGGCGCGCGGCTGCTCGGGCCCGGTGGGGCAGCCCATCGGCCCGGCGCCGCCGCCGGTCCGCGCCCAGCGGTCGCCGATGAAGCCGGTCGGACGCTGTACGTCGCCGCAGTTCTCGTACGCGGGCACCGGGGGCAGGTCGTACTGCGCGCTGACCGGGACGGTCCACTTCTGCCGGCAGCGCGTGCGGCCGAGCGAGCGCTTGGTGCAGCCCTCGAGGATCACCGTGTAGCGGCCGGGCAGCGGCGACTCGATCGCGTAGAACCCGCGCGTGCTGCCGACGTAGCGATCGACTTCCGCCTGGCCGACGTTCTTCCCGTCGCGGTCCCAGCGGATCTGGAACTTGTCGTAGCTGAACGGGTTCGTGTCGCCCCAGTTGACGATCAGGTCGTCCTGCTGCTGGTAGGTCGCGACGACCATCCGCTCGCCCTGGTCGGGCGAGGTCGCTACCTCGCCGTGCTCGAACGGCATCCGCGTGCCGTTGCGCCCGGGGACCGGGTCCTCCGGCCCGGTCGGGCAGCCGAGCGGACCGAACTGGCCGTCGAGCTGCTTCCACCGCTCGAGGATCAGGCCCGTCGGCTCGGTCGCGCAGCGCGTGCCGTCGGAGGTGCCGGTCTGGCCGCTCGCGCCGCCGGCGAGCAGGACGACGCAGGTGCAGGCGGCGGCGATCGTGTGGGCGACTCGTGTCATGCGCGGAAGGCTGCCCGCCGGACGCGCTTACCGCATCCGTGCCAGCACGGGACATTCGCCCCAGGCCACTTGACCCCGGGGCGGCGATGTGGGACTGTCCTCCGTGCGGGGCGGCCCGCGGTCCAACCAAACACCCGCCGACTGAGAGGGCGGGACTCACGAGCGTGGAGCCGCCCCTTCGCCTTGTCCGCGCCGGTGCGGGCCTACCGCCTGAACGTCAGCTTCACGACCCGGGTCGCCGATCCGGGCATCGCGATCTCGGCGTTGGCCGAGAGGCTCTTCCTCACCCTCTCGAGCCGCCGCCTGCCGGCCTTCGTCACGCGCGCGATGACCGTCGCCGTCCGCCCGGCCCTCGTCTTGGCCGAGCCGTAGGCGAGCGTGGTCGAGCCGGCCACGATCCGGGCGGTGCAGCGGCCCGACCTCGCCGGCCGGCAGCGGACGTTCACGCCGTGCTTCAGCACCGTCTTGATGCGGTGGGAGCGGCGGATCGAGGTCGACCCCTTGGCGCCCCCGCCCCCGCCGCCGGGAGGCGGGGCGAGCCCGGCCACCGCGGCGCGGGCGTTCACGACGCCGGAGCCGTACTGGTCGTCCTGGCCCGGCGGCCCGGCGTCGGTCGCCGTCGAGAGGATCCGGTCGACGACCGCCTGGCCGCGCAGCCCGAGCGAGACCAGCAGGGCCGCCACCCCCGCCACGTGCGGCGTGGCCTGCGAGGTGCCGGCCACGTACTCGTAGCGGCCGTCGTTCCAGGTCGAGAGGACGTCCTCGTCGCCGATCCCGAGGCCCGAGCCGCCGGGGCCCATCACGCCCCGCCCGCCGGGGAAGCTCGAGAAGAAGCTGCGGATGCCGCGGCGGTCGACGGCGCCCACGCACAGGAGCCGCCCCTCGACGGCCGGCTGCTCGCAGACGGGCACCGAGTTGTTCCCCGCCGCGGCGACGATCACCACGCCGGCGGCGGCGGCGCGGCCGAGCGCGGCGTTCAGCTCGGGCGTGCCGCCGGCCCCGAACAGCGGCACGTCGCCGCCGAGGCTCATGTTGATCACCTGGGCGCCGTGGGCGACCGCGTAGTCGACCGCCTCGGCCACGTCGCCCGCGTCCCCGCTGCCCTCGTCGTCCAGCACGCGCAGCGGGAGCACGGCGGCGGCGGGAGCGACGCTGTCGACCCCCACCCCGTTGCCGGCGTTCGCCGCGACGATGCCGGTCACGTGCGTGCCGTGGCCGTTGCCGTCCTGGGGCGTCGAGTCGTTCTGCACGAAGTCGCGGCCGGGCAGCAGCCGGCCCTGGAGGTCCGGGTGGCCCGCGAGCACGCCCGAGTCGATCACCGCCACCACGGCGCCCGCGCCGGTCGCGGTGGCGTGGGCGGCGTCGGCCTCGACCACGTCGAGCCCCCACTGGCTGCCGCGCAGCGGGTCCGGCGCGGCGGCGGCGGGCGCGGCGCAGGCGAGCAGCGCGAGCGCGGTGGCGAGGGCTGGGCGGGGCTGCGGCATCGGGAGTCCGAACACGGTCCACCGGCGACGGTAGCGCGATGATCGATCTCGTCCGCCACCCGGTTCGTGCCAGAGCGGAGCGAGCCCGCGCGCGGTTCGCGCAGCTCGACTAGTCAGCGCGGTAGCCGAGCAGCCCCGTGTAGGCGCGGAGCCGCTCGGCGACGGCGGCGGCGGACTCCTGGATCGCGTCTGCGGCGCGCTCGAGATGCCGCTTCGAGACCGGACCGGCCTGGAGGTCCTCCTTCCCGTCCAGCTCGGCGCTGAGGACGATCAGGTCCTGCCAGTCCGGGATGCGATCGCTCCACTCGCCCGCCTCGCTCGGCGGCAGGTCGAGGCCCAGCGGCGCGAACAGCGCGAGCCGATCGACTGCGTCGCCGATCGCCCACTGCTCGCGAATCGAGACGTTCAACACGTGCAGGCGCTCGACCGTTCCGGCGATGCTGTCGCCGTTCGATTTCGCACCGGAGCTGAGCAGGATCTCGTCACGACGCTCCGCTACGACATCGTCGAGAGCGTCGAGGTCGTCGCCGGAGACGTCGGGGAGCCTGACGAGGGGACGCAGGCCGACCATGTGCCTGTAGATGGCCCCGACCGGCTCGCCCCGCTGCAGCGACGCCCTGACGAGGTGCAGTGCGGAGACCTCGGCCTCGATCCAGGGATCCTCGCCGTCCAGGTCCCTAGAGAGGAGGATCAGGTCGGCGGCCGTCGGCGTCCAGCCGCGCAGGGCTTCCACGACAGAGGACGGAAACGCCAGCGAGAACCGCGTCGACGCGCGGACCTCGTCCGCGAGGGAGTCGAACGACCGGCCCAGGCTTCCAGCAGCTCCCGCGAGGTCGATGGCGGAAATGCCGCGACCGAGCGCCTCGCCGATGTCGACCAGCTCCTCCAGAAGCCTCACGAGCATCGGCGCGTCGTCCTCCCGATCGACGTCGTCCCCCTCCGACTCGAGCGTCAGTTCGAGAACGTCCGCATAGCGCATGATCCGCGCGACTGCCTCGGGTTCGGACTCGTGCAGCTCCCTCGCGACGTGTTCGACGTGGCTTGCCGACACGCGACCCTGCAGCCATGGGGACTGGCCGTCGAGGTCCTTGGAGATAGCACGCAGGTCATCTCTGTCGATCGCGGCACGTCGGGCCGCCTCGACTTCCGCCTCGCTGAGCCCTGCCGCCCAGGCGCACAGTTCGAACAGTGCCTCACCATCGCCGTCCCGGATGTCCATCTCGATGTCTTTCATCGCCGCCGCAAGCCCCTGCCATACGAAGCCGACACCCAGACTCGGGATCCTGCGAAGCGCTTGGAGCTGGTCGCGGCTGAGTGGGCGCTGCAACATGTCCCCGAGGTCACGCTCGAGCTCGCTCACCGAGAGCAGCCCGAGCGCGCCGTAGTCCTCGAGCGACCGCACGATCTCGTCAGGCGCCTGCAGCCTCCTTACCGCCGCACTCAGTATTGCCAGACGACGTTCCGGCGCGGAGGCGGCGGCCACGAGTCGGTCGACCAGAAGGGCATCGTCCGGATCGGGGGGGACGAGATCCGGCACAGAGGGGTCGGGAGGAGGTGGCACTTCGACGCCGAGCCCGATCATCGGTCGCTGTCGCCGCGCGACCTCGCGAACCCCGATGCCGAATCGGTGAGACTCGAACAGGAGCGTCCCCTGGGGCGTGTGGACCATGCGAATCGACGGACCGGGCACCGGGATGGATGGCGGAGCGTCGAGGCCGAGATTCCGCATCCCGGCGAGCCGGAGCCGCCGCGCCCGGCTCGATTGCTCCTCCGGGCGGGCGAGCCAGTGATAGTGCAGGGGCTCGAGGACCGGGTCCCAGGCTGGCTTGGACGTCTTCGCGGCCTCGTGTCGCGCCGCGGACTCGCGCACCAGCCCGAGCGACCCGAGCGCGCGGAGCCGAGCGGCCCCTAATCGTTCCGGATCCTCGGTGGGGAGGCGCAAGCTCTGCCAGTCGTCGAACCCGGATCCGTCCCGCCAGTCCAGGAGCCGCTCATCCAACGGGAAGCATCCGAGCATCCGGACCGAGATGCGAGCCGGCAACCCGGTATGGGAAGGCGCCTCAAGCTCGTAGCCGCGCTCAGCCAGCTCTTCCCAGACGCTTTGGCCGAGCGTCGGGTTGCCGATGGTGAGATGCCAGAGCCAGCGGTATCCGATCTCGGCGTCCCGTGGAAAGCTCTGCACCCCCTCGCGCACAGCGCGTTGCACCCATTCCTCGTCCCACGACTCCATGGTCGTTCGATCGACGGAGAGCGTGGGCTGGTGGGGACCCCTCAGATCGACGACGTAGCCAGCGCGTTCCACCCCGGTTCGAAGGCCGTCGGCCAAGAGGCCACCGCCTCTTTCCACCAGCCACGTGTCGGGTCGAACGGGCACTATCTGGCGGTCGATCAAGTCGGGCACCTTCAGCCGACCGGCAATCCATTCCTCGCGCTTTCCCCCCTCTTCGCAGGTGACGTCGAACTCGGAGTACCGCAGCAGGTTGTGCAGGGTCTCGATGCAGGAGACCGTCCCGGCGTCGGCATCGGACTCGCTCTCCTCGGGAGCACGCAGGTACAGCCTCACGGTCGTACCCCCGCCATGCCCCTCGCGGGGAATCCGCCGGATCCGGAAGAGGCTGCCGCTCGACGAGATGTGGACGTCGAGCACCTCGGACGGCTCGAGGGATCGGCGGCTCACGCGTGCGGTTGCGATCTCGATCTCGTCGGCGAGCATGAAGTAGCTGAAGACGCCGATCCCGAACTGGCTGTTCGGCCACAGCTCGATGTCCGGGCGCTCCCGGCGCCACTTCGCCCGCTCCCAGAGGAACTCCGGGGTGTGCACGAAGCGCCGGCCCGCACGGCTGAACACCTGCTCCAGCTCGTACTTCCCCATGCCGACCCCGTTGTCCTCGCATTCGATGAAGGGACGGCCACCGGCCTCGCCCTGACGGAACTGGATCAGGCCCCTGTACTCGACGTTCCTGTACGCGGAGCGCGCCTTGCGATACCGGCACGCGTCGAGCGCGTTCTGGTACAGCTCGCGGATCGCGAGCGCCGGGTCGCCGTAGAGCCGCACGCCCATCAGCAGGTCCCGGATCTCGTTGTGGGCCAGCCGGAACGTCAGGAGCGGCGTCTCGTAGCGCTTGCCCCCGTCGTCGTTGTCGACCGGTTGAAGCCCCCTGCCGTCGATCCGATAGGGCAGGCCCGCGATCGGCTCCACGAGGTCCTCGGACGACTCCTCGCGCAGGCGCTGTGCCTGGTCGAGCAGCTCCTCGATCCCGCCGAGCTGCTCCTGGAGCGCAAGGTGTATGGCCGGGTGCGGACAGGCCGCGTTGAGTGTGAGCGTCCGTCTTCCGGGGTCCAGCGACCAGAAGACCTGCCGGTCGAGGACCTCCATGAGGTCCTCCGGATGCAGGTCCTCTTGAGGATCCAGGTGACTCGGCACGACGTCGCTGAGGAGGCGGGGGTCGACCGCCAGCTGCCCGGCGAGTGCGAGCAGCGCCGCTAGTGCCTTCGAGCGGAGCACGATCTGGCGGCCGTCGGTCCGGACGATCTTGTAGCTCGGCTCGAGCTCGGGCCGGTCGCTGTCGGACTCGCGCTGGAGCTCGTCCCTGCCGGCCGCGACGTGCATGGCGAGGGCCTGGAGCTGCCGGCCGGTCGTCTTGGCCTTGATCGGGACGTCGACCGTGCGACCGAGCCTCTCCGTCAGCGCGCCCAGCTTCGGATCCTCCCAGAGCTCCACGCGACGGAGGATCGCCCTGTGAATCAGCCACGACTTGACAGCGTGGCTCTCCTCGGACGGGAGGCGGCGGCGCTTCGCGTCGAGTCGGGGGAATAGCTGACATGCGGCGTCGACTTGCTCGCGCACCTCGGACGAGGTGTCATCGCGGTCCCCGGGGAGGAAGTGCAGGATGCCCGTGGCGAACATCGCCTCGCGGACGAACGGCGCCGCCACGAGCATCGCGACCTCCGCTGGGTGGAGCTGGACCTCCGGTCCGAGCAGCAGCGTCGCGTTCTCGAGGCAGCGGATGGGGAAGTTGCGGTCGGACCAGGGGTCTGCCCGCGCCTCGAGCGCCGTGTCGCGAAGCCGCCATGCGGATCGGGCCGTGTCCGTCACCGCCCTGACGAGCTCGGGGTCCGGCTCCTCGGTCGACCTCTTCCACAGCGGGCTCTCCTCGACCGCGGCTGCCCACGGGTCGGGCGTTCCGGCGCAGATCTCGCGATCGAGGACGTCCGCGGAGACCGACGTCTCGTAGGAGCGGTTCACGCGCTGCTCGCGCCCAGGGAGGTAGTGGGCGACCAGCTCCTCGACCTGCCGCCCCGCCGCCTCGATCACCCCGCGCACCGTTCGGGCGTCGGTGCCGGGGTGGAACGACTTGCAGAGAGCCTCGGCGAAGATGCTCGCGTTCAGCTCCTTCTCCCGGAAGTGGCAGTAGCCGTGGGGCTCGCAGCCGAACACGGTCACGAGCCTCGGATGATGCTTCTCTGCGAGGTGGGCGCCGTACGCAGGGGTAGCGACCGCCTTCCGGTCGCTCTTGACGTTCTCGCGGCAGGCGTCGACGAAGAGCACGACCAGCGACGCCTTCGAGCCCTGGAGCTTCGAGCGTAGGTCGGTGTTCACCAGGAGTTGGGTGTTGCTCTCGACGTGCATGCGCGAGTACGCACTCGCGGGGACGAGGTAGTCGTTGCCCTCCACGTGCAGCCCGTGGCCACTCAGGTAGATGACGACGGTGGCCCCCTCGGCCTCCGGCCTCGTGAGGAACGCGGTCAGGTGGCCGTCGATCTGGTCCGGGCCCAGGCCCTCCGTGCGGACGTCCACCTCGTAGCTAGACATCTCGAGGACCTCCTTCAGCCGCTCGAGGTCGAGTGGGACGGTCGGCAGGTCACCGAAGTCGTCCGAGGTGTACTTCTCGATCCCGATCAGGAGCGCCAGGCGGGGTCCATCCGCGCCATCCCCCGTTCCGGTGGCGACCGTACCGCGCACGCAGGCTACGTTAACCGCTCAACGTGCCGCTTGCCGGTAACGGTTCGTTGAGCTGAGATCCGTCATCATGGCTTCTCGGTGGAAGGTCTCGAGTACCGTGAGGAGAGTCCCGACGGCTGGGCGCAGCAGGCATTCGAGACCTGGAGTCAGGAGACGACCGGCAGCACGTTCCGCATGTGGGGTCCGTGCCCCACCTGCGGGCACGAGACCGAGATCGTGGTCGAGGAGTTCCGGTCCGCCATGGCCGGCGGCGGCACCGTCGACCTCGTCGTGGTCTGCGAATGCGGTCAGCCGCATCCCGCGCGGCCCGACGGCAAGCAGGGCTGCGGGCGCGGTGCGCGCTTCGACCTGCACCTCGACGGCTGACGATGGCGCGGGCGACGCCCTCAGACCGGCCGCTGACAGCTGAGGACCGTTGGTGGAAGGCGGAGGCGGACGAGCTCCGGCGTACCGCCAGCACGAGGACGCGAGAGGCTGCGGAGCGGTGGTTGACGGGACTCGCCGCGCTAACCGGGGCGATCGGCCTCGCCGCCCTATTGAAGGGGCCGGACAACGTGACCGATCTCGCGCCGGCCGCGCGCACCGCCGCGGGTGCGACCTTCATCGCCGCGATCGCCGCAGCCGCCGTGGCCGTCTGGCTCGCGTCGCTGGCGGCCAGAGGGCCGATCGCGACGAGAAGGAGCGCCGCCGCCGAGGTGCGCCTGGCCGCCAAGAGGGACCTCGACTGGATCGCGGATCGCCTAACCGCATCGCAACGGCTGGGTGCGGTGGCGCTCGCCCTCCTGCTCGGCGCGGTCTCGATCTCGTTCTTCGCCGATCGACCGACCAAGCACCTCCTCATCGAGCGCTCGGACGGCTCCAGGGTGTGCGTCCCGCGAGGTGGCGGGGTGACGTACGACGTCTCTCACGTCGGGGCGGTCGAGACGGTCACCCGCTGCCCGGCGGGACCGCAGCGCTGACGACGGGCGCTACGGCGGGAAGCGCTCGAGCGCCCAGTCCGGGCCGATCTCGGTCCGGCGGAACGAGCGGCCGGCGCGGCGGACGTAGTCGCCCGTGCGCGGGTCGAGCGGCAGGCCGGCCTCGATCGGGTACCACTCGTTGTGCTCGCGGATCAGCTCGTTGAGCGGCTCGAACGGCCAGGCGGCTACCCGGGCGCGCCAGCGGGCGGCGAACAGCTCGGCGTCGCCCGCGCACTGCTCGCGGAGGACGGCGTGCGAGCGCTCCAGCCGGCGCGCGTGGCTCCGCAGGCCGGCGTCGATCTCGCGCAGGCGCTCCATGTAGCGGGGCACGACCCCGGCCCGCAGGTACGCCTCGACCGTCCGCTTCGTCTGACGGGTCCGCCGCGAGAGCGGCTTGCCGTGGCCGGCGTCGTCCTCGAGGCTCCGCGCCAGCCGCCGCTCGACCGGCGTCCGGAGGTCGTCGGCCGGCTTCCCGCCGCTCGCTAGCATCGATCGGTTCATGCGCGATTACCTGGAGGCGGTCAACTCGGGGATCGTCGTCTTCGACGGCGGCATGGGCGCGACCCTCGAGATGTTCGACCTCACGCCGGAAGACTACGGCGGGCTCCCCGGGAAGTGCCACGAGGCGCTCGTGCTCCACCGCCCCGACGTGATCCAGGGCGTGCACGAGTCGATGCTCGACGCCGGCGCGCAGGTCGTCGAGACCGACACCTTCCAGGCCAGCCGGCTGAAGCTCGAGGAGTGGGGGCTCGGCGAGCACACGCTCGAGATCAACGTGAAGGCCGCTCAGATCGCCCGCAAGGCGGCCGGCGAGGACCGCTTCGTGGCCGGCTCGATCGGGCCGACCGGCTACCTGCCCGCGAGCGACGACCCCTCGCTCGGGCAGATCCGGTTCCGCGAGCTGGTCGAGGTCTTCGCCGAGCAGGCGCGCGGCCTGGTCGAGGGCGGCGCCGACCTGATCATCGTCGAGACCGCCCAGGACATCCTCGAGGTGAAAGCCTCGATCTTCGGCGCGCGCGAGGCGTTCGAGGCGACCGGCCGCGCGCTGCCGATCCAGGCCTCCGTCTCGCTGCTCCCGCAGGGCGGCAAGATGCTGCTCGGGACCGACATCCAGGCCGTCCTCACCACGCTGCTCGCGCTCGACGTCCAGGTCATCGGGCTGAACTGCTCGACCGGCCCCGAGGACATGCGCGACGCGATCCGCTTCCTGGGCGAGAGCAGCCCGCTGCCGGTCCACTGCATCCCGAACGCGGGCATCCCGATCCAGGGCCCGCAGGGCGAGACGATCTTCCCGGAGGAGCCCGGGCCGCTCGCCGCGACCCTCCACGAGTACGTCGAGCGCTACGGCGTCGGGATCGTCGGCGGCTGCTGCGGCACCACGCCCGAGCACATCCGCGCGATCGCCGAGCCGCTGGCGGGGCGGTCCGTGCCGGCGCGGCCGCAGGGCGCCTGGCCGCAGCACCTGTCGAGCATGATGACCGCCACCGCGCTCGAGCAGGAGCCGCGCCCGGCGATGGTCGGCGAGCGCGTCAACTCGCAGGGCTCGCGCGCCGCGAAGGAGCTGCTGCTCGCCGACGACTACGACGGGATCGTGCGGGTCGCCGAGGACCAGGTCGAGGGCGGCGCCCACGTGCTGGACGTGTGCGTGGCCCTGACCGAGCGCCAGGACGAGGACGAGCAGATGAGGCAGGTGGTCAAGCGGATCTCGCTGACCCAGCCGGCGCCGATCCAGGTCGACTCGACGGAGCCCGAGGTGATCGAGACCGCGCTCGAGCAGATCCCGGGCCGCGCTATCGTCAACTCGATCAACCTCGAGGCCGGCCGCGACAAGGCGGACAGGGTGATCCCGATCGCCAGGGCGCACGGCGCGGCGCTGATCGCGCTGACGATCGACGAGGAGGGCATGGCCAAGACGGCCGACCGCAAGGTCGAGATCGCGAGGCGGATCCGCGACATCGCCTGCGACGAGCACGGACTCGACCCCGAGGTCCTGATCTTCGACGTCCTCACCTTCACGCTGACGACCGGCGACGAGGAGTGGCGGCCGTCGGCCGTCGAGACGATCGAGGGCATCCGGCGGGTGAAGGCCGAGCTGCCGGGCGTGAAGACCTCGCTGGGCGTGTCGAACGTCTCGTTCGGCGTCTCGCCGGGCGCGCGCGCCGTGCTGAACAGCGTCTTCCTGCACCACGCCGTCGAGGCCGGCCTCGACCTCGCGATGGTCAACCCGAACCACATCAGGCCGTACGCCGAGATCCCGGACGACGAGCGCGAGCTCGCCGACGACCTCGTCTTCGACCGCCGCGAGGACGCCCTCGAGCGGTTCATCGGGCACTTCGAGGAGAAGGGCGAGGAGGCGGACGAGGAGGCGGCCGACCCGACCGCCGAGATGGAGCCGGAGGAGGCGCTCCACTTCCGCATCCTCAAGCGGAAGAAGGACGGCGTCGAGGGCGACATCGACCGCAGCGTGGAGAAGATCGGCGCCGTCCCGACGCTGAACGACGTGCTGCTGCCGGCCATGAAGGAGGTCGGCGACAAGTTCGGCGCGGGCGAGCTGATCCTGCCGTTCGTGCTCCAGTCGGCGGAGGTGATGAAGCGCGCGGTCGCCCAGCTCGAGAGGTACCTGGACAAGATCGAGGGCTACACGAAGGGCACGGTCGTGCTGGCGACCGTGTTCGGCGACGTGCACGACATCGGCAAGTCGCTCGTCAACACGATCCTCACCAACAACGGCTACACGGTCGTCGACCTCGGCAAGCAGGTCCCGATCGGGACGATCGTCGACGCCGCCAAGGAGCACGACGCCTCCGCCATCGGGCTCTCCGCGCTGCTCGTCTCGACCTCGAAGCAGATGCCCGCCTGCGTGGCCGAGCTGCACGAGCAGGGCCTCGAGTACCCCGTGCTCGTCGGCGGCGCCGCGATCAACCGCAACTTCGGCCGGCGCATCCTCTACCCGCGCGGGCCGGAGTCCGACGAGGTCTACGAGCCCGGCGTCTTCTACTGCAAGGACGCCTTCGAGGGGCTGTCCGTGATGGACCAGCTCGTGGACGGCGACGCCCACGAGGCGCTCGTCCGGAAGGTCCGTGCGGAGGCGCAGAAGCTGCGCGACGCCGGGCCCGAGCCGGAGGAGCTGCCGACCGACGACTCGTCGGTGCGCTCCGCGGCGCGGACGGACACGCCCGTGCCCGAGCCGCCGTTCTGGGGCGTCCGCGAGATCGACGTCGACCTCGACGAGGTGTTCCCCCACCTCGACCTGCACGTCCTGTTCAAGCTCCACTGGGGCGGGCGCGGCGTGAAGGGCGAGGCGTGGGACGAGCTGCTCCGCGACGACTTCCAGCCGCGGCTCGCCCGGATGTGGCGCGAGCAGGACTACTTCGAGCCGCATGCGCTGCTCGGCTACTTCCCGGCGGCGTCCGACGGCAACGAGCTCGTGGTCTTCGACCCGGCCGACCGCGAGCGCGAGGTCGACCGGCTCGTGTTCCCGCGCCAGCCGGGGCACGACCGCATCTGCCTGGCGGACTTCTACCGGCCGCTCGGCTCGGGGGAGCGCGACGTGGTCGCGATCCAGGCCGTGACCGCCGGCCCGCGGGTCACCGAGCTGATGGCTCGGCTGGAGGCCGACGGCGAGTTCTCCGAGCAGCTCTTCGTCCACGGCCTGGGCGTGCAGGTGGCCGAGGGCATGGCCGAGTGGCTGCACTCCCGCGTGCGGCGCGACCTCGGGATCGGCCCGGCGCAGGGCCGCCGCTACTCGTGGGGCTACCCGGCCTGCCCGGACCAGTCCGAGCACGAGAAGGTGTTCCGCCTGCTCGACGCGCCGTCGATCGGCCTGTCGCTGTCGGGCGGCTACGCGGTCGAGCCCGAGCAGTCCACGCTGGCGATCGTGGCCCACCACCCGCAGGCGGTCTACTTCGGCATGAAGAGCGGGTTCCTGTCCGACGAGCCGGGCGGCGACGCGATCATCGCGGACCCCGAGGGGCGGACGGGGCACCGGATCGTGGACGGCGAGGTCGTGTTCGGCGAGACCCCCGACGAGGAGCCGGCCGAGGAGGGCGACATGGGCGGCTCCGCGGACGGCGGCTCCGCGGACGGCGCCTCCGCCGGCGGCGGCTCCGCCGACGGCGAGGCATACGCCGAGTCGCGCGCGGAGGCCGTCGCCGACCAGTAGGCCCGCCGCCGGGTAACGCGTTGGCGATGCCCGACCGCGCGATCGTCCTCTACGACCGCGACTGCGGCTTCTGCCGCTGGACGCTGTCCAAGCTGCTGGCCTGGGACCGCCGGCGGCGGCTCGACCCGGTGCCGATCGAGAGCGCCGAGGGAGCGCGGCTGCTGGCCTCCGTGCCCGAGGACGAGCGCCCTCGCTCGTGGCACCTCGTCGCGGACGGCGGCGAGGTGCGCTCCGCCGGCGCCGCGCTCGCGCCGATGCTCCGCCTGCTGCCGGGCGGCGCGCCGCTCGCCGCGGTCGCCGCGGCGCTGCCGCGTGCGAGCGAGATGGCCTACCGCCTGGTCGCCGACCGCCGCTCGGTCCTCGGCCGCCTCGTCACCCGCGGCGCGGCCGCCCGCGCGGCGAGGCGCGTCGACGCCCGGTCCGCGGCCTCACCCCGGCCACCGCGTCACATTCGTTCCGCATAGCGGAACGGATCGAACACGGCGGCGTCCTACCCGGACCTCGCCGGCGACTCCTCCATCTCCTCGAGCTCCGGCGACCGCTCGCCGGTTATGCCCCAGATCAGGTGCGCGAGCGGCTTCGACCGCGGCTCCCGGAAGTCGACCCACCCCTTGTCCCTGAGGAAGACGGGGAGCTGCGGCGACTCGGCGGCGGTCGGCAGCAGCACGGGTATCACCGGGCTGCCCCGCTCCACGAAGTTGAGCAGGAACGCGTTGAGCTCCTGCCGCTGCCACGGCCCCATCCCGCTGCTGCCGACGAAGACGGCGGCCGACTTGATCGAGTCGATCGCGCTCTCGAGCCCCTGGATCCAGGACTGGCCCGGCGGCAGCTCCCACACGTCGAGCCACGGCAGCAGCCCGCGCTCCTTCAGGCGCTCGGCGACCTCCTTCACCTCGTCCTTGTCGCCCACGTTGTGGCAGAGGAAGACGTCGAACGTGCCCGCCTCGCGCTTGCCCGCGATCACGGTCCTGCTCACCTCGAGGTCGCGCGCCGAGTCCGCCGCCTCGTCCATCTCGGCCAGCGAGCTCGCGGCCGCGGGCAGCCGCTCGCGCCAGTCGAGCAGCGAGACCTCGTGCTCGCAGACCGGACAGCCGATCGTCGTGAAGCCCCGCTCGCGACGCTTCTTCACCTGACCGTCGCTCAGCGGCTCGCCGCAGTTCCCGCAGGCGAAGACGCGCCGCCGCTCGATCGACCCGTGCACCGCCCGCCGCGCGAGGTGGCTCTCGACGTACTCGTCGAACTGGAGCCTGGTCTCGGCGGTCGTGGAGTCGTCGAAGAACAGGCCGAGCTCGCCCTTCGCCTCCTGGCCGCGGAGGATCAGCCCGCAGCTCCCCCCGGTGCTCGACTCGAACGTCACCGCGGTGCGCCAGATCTCGGTGATCCGGAACCGGCCGCTTCGCGAGAGCCGGACCACCAGGGTGGAGTAGACGTTCTCGAGCGGCCCCTCGAACCTGAACGAGGTGCTCAGGTCCGGCACCTCCGGCGTCTCGGGCCAGTCCCGCGTCAGCGCCGAGGGGAACACGAGCTGCGTCCCCTCCTCGGTCGGCTCGCGCAGCGCCAGCTCGCTCCTGATCAGCTCCTCGACGGTCGCGAGGACGAGCAGGCGCTCCTCCTCGCCGTGCAGTCGGTCCGGAGCGTCGATCGGGAAGCGAACCGAGGTCACGTCGTCCTCGGCGATGCTCCCCAGCCCGTCGGGCTCGGCTCGCGCCGCGTTGACGATCGAGGACGCGTAGACGTCGAGGAGCTCGGGCTGGAGCAGGACGTAGTCGCCGAAGCTCAGCCGTCGGATGAGCGCCTGCGACTCGAGCCTGCCGACGCAGGTCGCGAACACGGCGTCCGGCTCGCCCCCGGCGCGGTCCAGCAGGACCGCGCCGGTGACGTCGCGGCGGCTGCCGCTCGAGAGCCGCTCGACCAGGCGCTTCCAGACCGGTCCCTCGGGGGCGAGGCCGTCGCCGACGCCGCGTGAGCCGATCGCATGCTCGCGATACGCCGCCATGAGGTCGCGCGGGCTCGCCAGCACTCGGCCGGACGCCTTCTCCGCGACGAGGAACGCCTTGATGCTGAGGAACAGGTCGCTCGAGCTCACGCGCGGGAAAGCGGCCCAGTCGAGCGAGCGGCGAATCGCAGCGGCGAGCTCGTCGATCCCGTCCCCCCTCCTCGCGCTCGTCGCGAAGTAGCCGTCGAACCCGTAGGCGCTGGTGACCTCGTCGATGCGGTCCCGGCTCGCCGCGGGGCCGCTTCGGTCGACCCTGGCCGCCACCAGGAAGCGTGCCATCGGCCTGTCGGCCTCGCGGCGAAGCTCCTCGGCCTGGCGGAGCGCGCGCGCCCAGTAGCCGACCCCGGCGAACGCGTCGACCTCGCTGCGCGAGTCGAAGACGACGAGCGCGATGTCGGCCTGCGACAGGTGGAGCTGGTGGACGAGGCGGTAGCCGGGCTGCCCGGCCAGGTCCCAGAGGAACACCTCGCGGATCTCGCGCAGACCCTCTCCCACCTCGACCTCGTCCGAGTCCAGGAGCCAGATCCGCCGCCCGTGGGTCGAGTCGGTCGCCTCGAAGTCCTGACCGCTGAGGACCAGGCCGAGGCCCGACTTGCCGACGCCGTAGTCGCCGGCCAGGATGACCGTGGCGTTCACGTACCGATGAGTCGCGTCGGCCTCGTCGGGCTTCGCGGCCGAGGACTCGACGTCGAGCAGCTGCACCGACCAGGTCTCCGGTCCCGGGACGGCGAGGGTCGAGTCGTTCGGGTGGAAGCCGATCTTGGAGATGTAGAAGATGACCTCGCCGGCGAACTCCGTCGCGACGCTCGCCTCGACCTCCCACGTGTCGGTCGCCCATATCCGGCATTCGCCGTCCGCCGACAGCGACGCGAGGAAGCGGCCGTCGGACGAGAACGAGCAGGTCGCGACGTATTCCCGATGCCCCTCCAGCACGTACTCGGTCCGACCCGACTCGACGTTCCAGATCCGGATCGTCCGATCGCTCGACGCGGTCGCGATCAGAGCGCCGTCGGGCGACCAGTCGAAGTCCGCGATGAGGTTCGCGTGACCCTCGAGGACTCGTGCGGAGCCGCCCGTCGCGTCCAGGACGACGACGGCGTTGACCCCACCGGGGGTGAAAGCCAGGCTCGACCCGTCGGGCGACCATTCCACGGCGTACGGGCTGCCCGCGCCCCCGCGCCTGCCCGAGTAGGAGTAGATCCACGCGAGGGCGCCCGTCCGGGCGTCTCGAATCTCGATGTCGCCGACCTTCGAGCCCGCGGTCCCGTGCTGCCGGAGAAGCGCGATCGAGTCGCCGCTCGGATGCCAGCTCAGCGCCGCTATCCCCAAGTCGGCGCCGACTTCGTGGGTCCCCCCGGCAGGCCATTCGGCCTCCGCGAACCCCTCGTCGACCCGGATCTCGCGAAGGTCGCCTTCGAACTGCTTCGCGACGATCAGGGTTCGGCAGTCCGGCGCCCAGGCGAACCTGTGGTAGTGGCTGACGGTGTGAAGCTCGTCCGCGCGCTCGACGTCCCAGATCGCGACGCCGACGGCGGATCCGGCGGTGAGGTACCGGCCGTCGGGCGACCAGCCCACCTGCCGGGTCGGTGCACCCGCCGCCGCGGTCTCGGTCGCCAGCAGCCGACCCGCGGCGATCCGGCTCCCGTCGCTCACCTGCCGCCGTGCCCGTTGTGCGTTCGGTCGAGGATGCTTGACCATAGCCCGTCGGACGACCGGCGTGCAAGCGCGCGTCGAGTGGCGACTCAGCCGTCCAGGCGGCGGCGGAAGGTCCCGGAGCCCTCCACGGCCGCGCCCGCCGCGCGGACGGCGGACTCGAGCTCGCGGTCCGAGGTGACGACGGTCAGGGACGTCGCGCCGCCGTCGTCGCGGACCCGGTCGGCGATCGCGCGATCGGCGGCGTTCGGGCCGCCCGGGGCGAAGCCGACCTCGACCCCGCCGCCGCCGTCGACGTCGAACGGGCGGCCGTCGAAGACGACCGCGACCTCGTCGCCGGTCGCCTCGGCGAATGCCCGGAGCTCGCCGACCAGGCGCCGCATCGCGCCGCGGCGGTCGCGCCACCAGCCGTCCGGCCGCGACCCGATCAAGTTCATGCCGTCGACGAGCCAGCGCACGGCCGCACACGGTAGGCCACCCCGCCGGGCGGCCGGGCGCGGCTAGGCCTCGACCTCGGCGGCGTCGCCCGAGCGGCGGGCGACCGCGAGCTCGACCGGCGCGGCGTGCAGCGCGCGGAGCCGCAGGTCGCGCCACGACATCCCCTCGCGCACCAGCGCGGGCATGCCGAGTGCGAACGCGGTCGCGATCTCGACGGCCTGGAGGATGATCCCGTAGGCGAACGCGTCGGCGTGGCCGACGTGGTAGGCCGACAGCACCGCCACGCACGCGGCCTGGAACACGCCGATGTTCGACGGCACGGCCGGGATCACGGCGGTCACGTTGACCGCGAACAGAACCGCCGCGGCGGCGCCCATCCCGGCGCGGTCGTCGAGTCCGAGCGCCAGGAGCAGCGCGTAGCAGGCGACCCACTGGACCGCCCAGGCAAGGAGCTGCGTGAACGCCGCCCAGCCGCCGAGCTTCGGCCGCCGGAACACGCGCAGGCCGCGCCGCGCGTCGACCATCGCCCGCCGGACGGTGGCGGCGATCTGCTGCACGCGCACGAACCGCGACGGCTTGCCCTTCCGCAGCAGGACCGGGGCCAGGGCGACCAGCGCGAGCGCCGCCACCGGCGCCACGCCCACGAACACGAGCGCCTTCTCGCGGCCCTGGAACAGCCCGACCGTCATGAACATGATCGAGCCGAGGACCGCCAGGGCGAGCAGGTTGAGGATCGTCTGCGAGACGAGCGTGCCCAGCACCGTCGGGAGCCGCTCGCGGACCCGGCCGAGCCGCCGCGCCACGATCAGCGCGCGCGAGGGCTCGCCGAGGCGGGCGGGGAGCGTCGCCGACATGAGGACGCCGATCATCACGCCGCGGGCGGTGTCGCGCCGGCGCACGCGGACGCCGGGCAGCGCCGCGCGGAGGATCGCGTGCCACGACTCCGCGCGCAGCAGCATCGAGGAGCACATGAGGGCGAAGCCGACCAACACCCACCACGGGGTGGCCGCGATCAGGGACTGCCCGATCGACTCCCAGCCGATCCGCTGGAGGGCCATCCAGGCGAGGCCGGCCGCACCGGCCCCCGCGGCGGCGATGCCGACCCGCCGTGCCACGCGGACCGCGCGGCGCCGCCCGGAGCCGGGGAGCTCGGGCTCGACGGGCCGGATGTGGCGCGGCGGGTTCTTCGGCATCAGGTCGGCGGGGCGGAGCCCGGCGCGGAGCGTCACCTGGGCGACGCGCCCCTCGGGCGCCCGGGCCGCGCGCTCGATCGCGTCGCCGTAGACCTCCTCGATCTCGTCGGTCACCGTCGGCCACGAGAACCGCTCGGCGCCCTGGCGGGCGGCCGCGCCCATGCGCTCGCGGCGCGCGGGGTCGAGCGCGAGGTCGTGCAGCGTCACGCCGAGCGCGGCCGGGTCGCCGGCGGGCACCAGGGCCCCGTCGACGCCGTCGCGCACCACGTCGCGGTAGCCGGCGATGTCCGAGCAGACGACCGGCGTGCCCGCCGCGAACGCCTCCGTCAGTACCATCCCGAAGCTCTCGCCGCCGACCGACGGGGCGCACACGAGGTCGGCCTCGTGGAGGAGCCGCCACTTCTCGGCCTCGCTCACCCGGCCTGCGACCTCGACGCCCTCGGAGTCGAGCAGGAACGGCGCGACCTCGTCCTCGGTGGCCCCGGCGACCGTCAGCCGCGCGGCCACGCCGGTGCCGCGCAGCGCCTCGAACGCGCGGAGCAGCACCGGCAGCCCCTTGCGCTCCTCGGCGCGGCCGACGAACAGCAGGCGGAGGTGGTCGGCCGGCGGCCGCTCGCCGGCCGGCGCCGCCGACAGGTCGACCCCGTTCGGGATCACGCGGTAGTGGCCGCCGTAGAAGCGCTCGGCGGTCCAGCGCGCCGCCTCGGACACGGCGATCCGCGCGTGGAGCTTCTGGTACACGCGGCGGGCGCCCATCCCGCTCGCCACGAACCGGTTCACGCCGCGGCTGGTCGAGTACGCGTGGAAGGTGCCGACGAGCGGGACGCCCTGGAGCTCGGTCGCGTACCAGCTGGCGACCGGCGCGTTCGGCTCGTGGACGTGGACGACGTCGAACCCGCCGTGCCGGAGCGCCCGGCCGACGGCGCCCACCGCGTACGGCGTGAACGAGAGGTTCGAGACGGCGCCGTTCGAGGGGATCCCGACCGTCCGCCCCAGCGAGACCAGGTGCGGAGGCGCCTCGCGCGGCTCGGGCCGCGCCCCGCGATGGGTCGCGCGTGCGACCCGGTCGTCCGGGTCGTAGGGGGCGAACAGGCGCGTGTCGTGTCCGCGGCGGATCAACTCCTCCGCGAGAGCCTCTACGTGCCGGCCCACTCCCCCCGGGTACGTGTAGGAGTACGGGGAGACGAGCGCTACGCGCACCAGGGCATCCTAGACGACGGTCTGCGGTCTGACATCGCGTCCGCGAGCCCCTTCGGCGCGGCCGGGCGGAGCCCTGCGGGGAGACGCGCCCGGAGCGCCGCGCGCGTAGCCCGTGGCGAGCAGCAGGCCGAACATCCCGAGCACGAAGATCACGGGGCCGGAGTCGTTCGAGAGCGCCCCCACGACGGTGGCCGCGAACGCCCCCCAGATCCCCGCCAGGAAGGCCGGCTCGCCGCCGAGCGGCCGGAGCAGGTCGTCGCGCCGGCGCACCCCCCAGGCGAACAGCACGACGCCGGCGGCGACCAGGACCGCCATCGTCGGCTCGTCGAGGCCCCTCACGCTGATCAGCGCGCGGCGGCGGACGATGTCGAGGAACCCCTCCCCGCCCTCGCCCTCGAGGACCGTCCGAGTCAGGTGCGCCCCGCCGCCGGTGGCGAGGTCGAGCGCGACGAGCCCGCCGAGCGCAAGCGCAGGCACCAGGGCCGCGACCGCGACCGCCCGGCGGGTGAGCGGCCGCCCGCGCGAGGCCAGCACCGCGCCGGCCGCGCCCGCCCCGAGGGTGATGACGCCGCCGACGTCGGCGCCGAGCCGGCCCGAGCCGATCGTGACCGCCGCCACCAGGCAGCCGAGGGCGAACCCGAGCGGGACCCGCCGGCGCGGCACGAGCGCCAGCAGCGCGCCGAGGCCGAACAGCACCTCGAGGCTGAGCAGGATCTCGAGCTCGTTGCCGATCCCGAAGAACCGGGCGCCCCCCTTCGGGTTCGGCCCGGCCAGCGAGGCCCCGACCAGCGGCGAGCCGCGGGCGAGGTCGATCGCGTGGGCCGCGAACACGGCGAGCCCGGGCACCGCCGGCGCGAGCGGCCAGCGGACGAGGCGGTCCGTGGCGCGGCCGAGGGCGAGCGACCCGCCGGCCAGGACGATCGTCTCGGTGAGGCGCGTCGGCTCGAGCCAGGCGGTGAGGAGCGCGACGCCCGGCAGCCACATCGCGCCGAGGAAGCCCGTCCGCAGCGCGTCGTCGAGCCCGGCGCGCCCGCCGCGGAACCAGAGCGCGCCGGCCAGGCCGAGGAACCCGACGAGCCACCAGCGGAGCACCTGCGGCCGGCGGCCCAGCACGACGTCGAGCCGCGCCATCCGGAGCCGCACGTCCTCGGCGTCGCCGTCGCTGCGGGTCTCGATCGCGCGCCCCTCCATCTCGTCCGGCACGTCTACGCCGAGTTGGTCGAGCGCCGTCGGGGCCACGTCCGTGGCGGCGACGAGGCCGACGCGGCGGGTCGTCGGCGAGTAGAGGACGCGGTCGGCCGAGCCGGCGCCGACCATCCCGCCGGGCAGCAGCCGGCTCCGCCCGGCCGGCGGCGCCCGCAGGACCACCACCAGGTCGCCGGGCCGGCGCGCCGCCACCACCCGGTCGAGCTGGGCGAGCCCCACGTCGTCGCTCGGGAACCGGGCCACCACCAGCTGGCTGCGCGCCCACTCCGCGAGCACGCGGTCGGCGAACGTCCCGATCGTCCCGAGGGAGACCCGCTCGACGCGGCCGCGGCGGTCGGCGGCCACGACCGCCTCGGTCTGCGGGAAGCCGACGACGCCGGCGTACGCCACGTGGCGGCCGGCCCGGCGGGCCGCGTCGGCGAGGAGGCCCGGGACCACGTCGCCGGGCGCGTCCTCGGCGCGCTCCCGCGCCCGCCTGAAGCCGCGGATGCGGCCGCCGCCGTCCTGGCTCGGTCGCAGGTCGAGCCGCTTCAGGGCCTCGGGGTACGCGCGGTTCGCGATCCGCGACCCCTGGCTCATGTCGAGCACCATCTGGCGCTTCGAGTACGCGCCGAGCGTGGGGCTGAACATGCCGAACGAGAAGTCGCGCTCGGCGAGGTCGAACAGGAGCGGCGACCTGGGCGCCGGCTCGGTCGGCAGGAACGCGACCAGCGCCCGCGGGCCCTGCGCGGCGGCGCTCGGCGGGGCCGCGACGGGGGCCGCGCAGCACGCGGCGACGGCCCCGAGGAGGACGGCCCAGCGCATTCCTAGACTCTAGGAAGCGTGCCGGGCCGACACTACGTCAAGTTCACCTTCCTCAAGCTGGACCCGGCCTGGCGCCGCCGCGAGCCGGACGAGCGGGCCCGCGACAAGCGCGAGTTCGCCGCCGCCTGCAACGACTTCGCCGAGGACCACTTCCTGCGGGCGTACTCGCTGGTCGGCACGCGCGGCGACGCCGACCTGCTGCTGCGCACGGCCTGCCCCCGCCTCGAGCCGATCCACGAGCTCCACGTGCTGCTCAACCAGAGCGGGCTGATGGGCTGGGCCGACGTGAGCCACTCGTTCCTCGCGATGACGAAGGAGTCGGTCTACTCGGACGAGCCCCAGCCGCTCCAGCCGCGGGAGGGCAGCGAGCGCCGCTTCCTGATCGTCTACCCGATGTGGAAGCGGCGAGACTGGTACACGCTCCCGGAGGAGGAGCGGATGCGGATCATGCGCGGCCACATCGAGGTCGGGAGGCGACATGGAGCGATCGAGATCAACACCGCGTATTCTTTCGGCCTCGACGACCAGGAGTTCGTCGTGTCGTTCAACGCGGACGACCCCGGCGAGTTCCTGGATCTCGTGCAAGAGCTGAGGGGGACGGAGTCGAGCGCCTTCACGGAGAGCGAGACTCCAATCTTCACCTGCATCTCGGCGACCGTGGAGCGCGCGCTCGACGCGCTCGACGGGGAGCCGGTCGTCGCACAGGCAACCATCGCGTGACATGAGCAAAAACGGAGACGGACCCGCCACCGAGCGGGAGGGAGAGATTCGCGACATCACGGTGATCGGCGCCGGCCCGGTCGGCCTGATCACGTCGTTCTGGGCCGGGATGCGCGAGGCGACCTCGAGGGTCGTCGACTCGCTGCCCGACCTGGGCGGCCAGCTCACGACGCTCTACCCCGAGAAGTGGATCTACGACGTGCCCGGCTACCCGCGGGTGCTCGCCAAGGACCTGGTCGACCAGCTCCGCGAGCAGTCGATCGACCAGTTCGACGTCCCGGTCCACCTCGAGACGACCGCCGACCGGGTCGAGTACGAGCCCGACCCGGACGACCCCGAGAAGCAGGTCCTGCGGCTCGTCACCGACAAGGGCGACTTCCTGACCCGGACGATCGTGATCGCCGGCGGCCACGGGGCGTTCGAGCCGAAGAAGCTGCCCGGCTACGACATGACGCCGTGGGAGGGCCGCGGGGCGCACTACCTGGTCAAGGAGAAGTCCGAGTTCGCCGGCAAGCGCGTCGTCATCGTCGGCGGCGGCGACTCCGCCTGCGACTGGGTCCTGAACCTGCTCGACACCGCGGCCGAGATCACGCTGGTCCACCGCCGCGAGGGCTTCCGCGCGCACGAGGTGACCGTGAAGGAGATCGAGGACGCGCGCGCCGCGGGCCGGGTCGACGTCCGCACGCCGTACCAGATCAAGGACGTGACCGGCGACGGCGGCATCGAGCTCGTGACGATCTTCAACTCCGAGGACGAGGAGGAGGTCGTCGAGCTGGGCTGCGACGCCGTCCTGCTCCAGCTCGGCTTCAAGACCGCGCTCGGGCCGCTGAAGGAGTGGCCGCTCGAGGTCGAGAAGGGCGCGATCAAGGTCGACCCGGTCATGAAGACCTCGATGGAGGGCGTCTGGGCCGCGGGCGACATCACGACCTTCGACGGCAAGCTGAAGCTGATCGCGACCGGCTTCGCCGAGGCGGCGATAGCGGTCGCCCAGGCGGTCCACCACATCCGGCCGGACATGAAGATCCAGCCGAAGTACTCGACGAACACCGGCGTGCCGGGGGCCGTCGAGGGCCAGCCGTAGCGGCGGGGACCGAGCGCCGAGCGGTCAGCCGAGCGCGCGCTCGACCTTCGCCCGGAGGGCCCTCGCGTCGATGGCCGGATAGCGGAAGAGCTCCGGCTCGACCTGCTCGAACAGCTCGCGCATCCGGTCGGGGTCGACCAGGCCGTCGCGGACCATCGCGTCCGCGTCCTCGAGGTCGTGCGCGAACCCCCGCTCGACCTTCGACAGCCACTGGGAGTAGAGATCGAAGTGGTGGACGGCGATGCGGCCCTCCTCGAGCACGAAAGGACTTCGCTCGCGCCAGCCGGGCAGCTCGGGTACGAACTCCGGCGGCGACGCGAGCTCCACGTTCACGCCGAGCTCGTCCTTGAGCCGCGCGACTGCGCGCAGCAGCTCGTCGGCCTCGGGCTCGAACCGGATGTCGATGTCGAGCGTCGCCTCCCGCCACCCGAGCAGGACGGCCGTCGCGCCGCCGGTCAGGTAGAGCCTGGTGTCGCGGCGCGCCTCGCGCCCCAGCTCCCGCGCGAGCGCGCGAATGCGGTCACGGTCAACCGGAGGCCGCATGCTCGGCCGCTCGGGCGAAGCTCACGACCCGGCGGACGAGGGCGTTGTAGCGCGCGTGCGGATCGTCCGAATCGGCTGCGAGCAGCTCGTAGAGGCGGTGCAGGGGCGACTCCACCTCGACCGCCGCTACTTCGAGGCCGAGCGAGCGGAGGCGCGGCGCCGCACCGGCGACGAGGAGCGCCTCCTCGCTGAGCACGCCCGCGGCCAGGTCGTCGCATCCCTTGGCGACGATCTCCGCGCCCGGCAGGCGCTGGTCGATCGAGATCGAGCCCACGTGGAGATCGTACGGCGCCGACCGACGTCTCAGGCCAGGCGCGTCTCGAGCCGGCCCAGGGTCGGCGACTCGACCACGCAGACGTCGCCGGGCTTCAGCCAGACGTGCGGGTCGCGGGTGCTTCCCACGCCGGCGGGGGTCCCCGTCGAGACGAGGTCGCCCGGCTCGAGCGTCATCAGCTTCGAGAGGAACGCGACCAGGGCGGGGATCGAGTGGATCAGGCTCGCCGTCGTGTCGCGCTGCATCTCCTCGCCGTTCAGGGTGAGCGAGATCTCGATGGCGTCGTGGTCGCCGGCCTCGTCGGGCGTGACCAGCGCCGGGCCGCACGGGGCCGAGCCGTCGAAGACCTTCCCCGGCCCCCACTGCGGCGTCAGGAACTGGTAGTCGCGCGCGGAGAGGTCGTTCACGAGCGTGTAGCCGGCGATCGCGCCGAGGGCATCGGCCTCCGGGACGTCCTTGCAGCGGCGGCCGATCGCGAAGGCGACCTCGGCCTCGTAGTCGACCCTGTCGCTGTACGCGGGCAGCGGCACCTCCGCGCCGGCGGGCACCAGGGCGTTGCGGAACTTCGTGAAGAAGGTCGGCGCCTCCGGCGGGTCGAGGCCGGCCTCGGCCGCGTGGGTCGCGTAGTTCAGGCCGATGCAGATCAGCTTGTCCGGGTCGGGGACCGGCGGCAGCAGCCGGACGTCGTCGAGGGAGGCGGTCGGCTCGCCGGCCGCCGCCTCGGCGGCGGCGTCGAGCCCGGGGCCGCGCAGCAGCGCGCCGACGCCGCCCGCGGCCACGTCGACCACGCCGCCGCCGGCGAGCACGCCCGCCCGCGGGCCGGAGCCGGCGTCGTAGGTGACCAGCCGCATCGCGGCGGCAGCTTACGGGCTGCCCGGGCTCGGCGCGTGCGGCCGCCCGAATTCGTCCGCCGCCGCCGCGGCCATCATTCCCGTGTGGAGCGGATCGCCGTCGCCGACCTCGGCTCGAACTCGTTCCGGCTCGTCGTCTACGGCTACGAGCCCGGCCGCTGGTGGCAGCACGCCGACGAGATCCGCGAGGCGGTGCGGATCAGCGAGGGGATGGGCGAGGACGGCCGGCTGCGCGCGAAGCCGATGGAGCGCGCGCTCCGGACGGCCGAGGTCTTCGACGCCTACTGCCACTCGACCGGGATCGAGCAGGTCGAGGCCGTCGCCACCAGCGCGATCCGGGACGCGGCCAACCGCGACGAGTTCCTCGAGGCGCTCGGCGAGCGGACCTCGCTGCCCGTCCGCGTCGTGTCCACCCACGAGGAGGCCCGCTATGGCTACCTGGCGATCGCCAACTCGACCACGCTCGAGGACGGGTTCGGCGTCGACATCGGCGGCGGGAGCGTGCAGGCGATGCACCTGGCGGGGCGCGAGCTGGCGGCCGACGCGTCGTGGCCGATCGGCGCCGTCCGCATGAGCGAGCACTTCCTGCCCGGCGACGAGTCCGGCGACAAGGCGCTCAAGGCGCTGCGCAAGCACGTCCGCAAGCGGGTCGGCGAGGCGGACTGGTTCGGCCGGACGAACGGCGACCGGCTGGTCGGGATCGGCGGCACGATCCGCAACCTCGCCTCGGCCGTCGAGCGGCGCTCGGGCGTGGACTACCCCGACGCCCAGGGCTACGTCCTCGCCCGCGAGGCGCTCGACGAGCTGATCGGCGAGCTCGCCTCGATGCCGGTCGCCAAGCGCCGCCGGGTGCCCGGGATCAAGCCCGACCGCGGCGACGTCATCCTCGGCGGGGCGACCGTGCTGTCCGCGGTCATGGAGGCCGGCGACTTCGACGAGCTCGACGTGACCGAGGCCGGTCTGCGCGAGGGCGTCTTCTTCGAGCGCTTCCTCTCCGACCGCGACCCGCCGCTCCTCCCCGACGTCCGCCGTGCGGCGGTGGAGAGCCTGGCGCTCCGCTACCGGACCGACCTCGCCCACGAGCGGCACGTCGCCGGGCTCTCGCTCCAGGTCTTCGACGAGCTGGGCCGCGCCGGGCTGCACGACCTCGGCGCCAGGGAGCGCGAGCTCCTGTGGGCGGCCTCCCTGCTGCACGACATCGGCACGGCCGTCGACTACGACGACCACCACAAGCACTCGCGCTACCTGATCCTGAACGCCGGGCTGCCCGGGTTCACGCCGCGCGAGGTCCAGCTGATCGCGCTGGTCGCGCAGTACCACCGCAAGGGCACGCCCGACGCCTCGCCGCTCGGCAAGCTCGCGAAGAAGTGCGACTCGAAGCGGCTCAACCTGCTCGCCGGCATCGTCCGGCTGGCGGAGCAGCTCGAGCGGAGCCGCGACCGATCCGTCACCGGGGTCAGGGTGGTCGCGAGCGAGAACGGCCACGTCGCGCTCGAGCCGGACACCGCCTGGGACGCGGACGTGGCGATCTGGTCGGCGCGGCGCAACGCGGACCTGCTCGGGAACGCGATCGAGCGCCGGGTCGAGGTCGCTCCGGCGCGCTAGGCGCGGCGCTCGCCAGCCGGCGCCGCGGCGCCGCGGCTCGCCGTCGCGTGCGCGCGCCGAGCGGTTCCCCCTGGAAATCCGCGCCTTCTGCGGGCATCCTTCATCCATGGGAATCGCCCGGGGCGTCGCGATCCTCGCCGGCGGGGCCGCTCTGGCGGTCGGCGCCGCCGCCGCGTCGGGCGAGACCAGGCCCAAGCCGCCGAGCCGGCTGCCGCCGGGCTCCACGATCGCCGACGTGGCCGTGGGCGAGCTCGGCCCGGCGCGGACCAGGGCGGCGCTCGAGAGGGAGCTCGGCGCCCGCTACGAGCGGCGGATCTTCGTCCGCGGCCGCCACCGGCGCGTCGTGCTCGGCGCCCGGCAGGCGGGGCACGTCGTCCACTACGACCGGATGGTGAAGGAGGCGTTCGAGCTGGCCGCAGCCGGCAAGCCGGTGGCCGTCCGCCTCGACCGCTCGCTCGACCGCCGCGCCCTCGGAGCCGCCGTGACGCTGGTCGGCCGCCGGATCGACAAGCCCGCGCGCAACGCGAGCGTCAGGCTCGGCATCCGCCGGCCGGCGATCCGGAGGGGCCGCAACGGCCTCGCCGTGCACCGCGTCCGGCTGCGCCGCGCGCTCGTCGGCGAGCTGCTCGAGCCGCACGCTCGCCGGCTGATCGCCGTCCGGCTCGTCCGCGTGCACCCGGCGGTCACGGTCGCGAGGCTGCGCTCGATCTACGGGACCTACGTCTCGGTCGACCGCTCGAGCTTCCGGCTGCGCCTGTTCAAGCGCCTCCGGCGCGTCCGCACCTACGGCATCGCCGTCGGCCGGGCCGGCTTCGGCACGCCCGGCGGCCGCTTCCGGATCCGCTCGAAGGACTACAACCCCGCCTGGCACGTGCCCAACTCGGCGTGGGCGGGCGGCCTGCGCGGCCAGACGATCCCGCCGGGCGACCCGCGCAACCCGCTCCGCGGGGTGTACATGGCGGTCGGCGCGGGGTTCGGCATCCACGGCACGTCCGAGCCGTGGTCGATCGGCAGCCGCGCCTCGCACGGCTGCATCCGGATGCGGGAGGGCGACGCCCTCAACCTCGCCTCGCGCACGCCCGTCGGCGCGCCGGTCCTGATCCGCTAGAACCGGCGCCCCCTAGAGTTCCCGGCCCGTGGCCAAGGACGCGATACCGACCGGCCGGATCCGGAGGACCGCGAAGGTCGGCGGGCTGATCGGCGGCCAGGCCGCACGGGCGGCGGCCACGCGCGCGGCCAACCTGACCCGCTCGGAGGAGGGCCGCGCCGAGGCGCTCGACCGCCGCTACGCCGAGGCGGCCGCCCAGATGGTCGAGGTGCTCGGGAGCATGAAGGGCGCCGCGATGAAGGTCGGCCAGGTGATCTCGTTCCTCGACGTGAGCGCCGTGCCGCCCGCGTACCGCGACGTGGTCCAGGACGCCCTCGCCAAGCTCCGCAACGCCGCGCCGACGGTCGCGTTCGCGGACATGCGCAAGGTGGTCGAGCAGGACCTCGAGCGCCCGCTCGAGGAGGCGTTCGCCGAGTTCGAGGAGGAGGCCCTCGCGGCGGCGTCGATCGGGCAGGTCTACCGCGCGCGGCTCCACGACGGCCGCCGCGTGGCGGTCAAGGTCCAGTACCCCGGCGTCGACGCCGCGGTCCGGGCCGACATGCAGAACCTCGGCCTGCTGCTGCGGGCGGCGCGGCGGATCGCGCCGGGGCTCGACGCCAAGTCCGTGGCCGGCGAGATCCGCGAGCGGATCCTCGACGAGTGCGACTACGAGGCCGAGGCGCTCGCACACCGCTCGTTCGCGCGCGAGTGGCGCGGGCACCCGTTCGTGTACGTGCCGGACGTGGTGACCTCGCTGTCGCGCAGCCGCGTGCTCGTGACCGAGTGGGTCGACGGTCGGCCGTTCGACGAGGTGAGGAGGCTGCCGCAGCCCGAGCGCGACCGCTTCGGCGAGATCCTGTACCGGTTCTTCATCGGCTCGCTCTACCGGCACGGGCACTTCTCGGCGGACCCCCACCCGGGCAACTACCTGCTGATGGACGACGGCCGCGTCGCGTTCATCGACTTCGGGATGAACAAGAAGCTGCCCCGCGAGAGAGTCGAGCTCGAGAGGCGCTGGCTGCGGGCGGCGATGGAGGGCGACGCCGAGGCGCTGCGCGAGCAGATGGGCGAGCTCGGGTTCTTCGACCCGGCGGACGAGAAGGTCACCGCCGAGCGCCTGCTCGAGTACATCTGGGCGCTCTCGTGGTGGTACTTCGAGGACCGCGAGTTCACCGTCACGCGCGAGTTCGTCGCCGAGCTGATGATCGACGCGAGCGACCCGCGCTCCGAGTACTGGGACTTCATGCGGCGGGCGAACATGCCGTCGGACCACGTGTTCGCGCAGCGGATGGCCGGGCTGACGCTGGCGGTGCTCGCGCAGCTCGAGACCACCGCCAACTTCCACCGCATCGCGCGCGAGTTCGTCTACGGCGACCCGCCGGCCACCGAGCTGGGCGAGGCCGAGGCCGCGTTCTTCGCGGCGCGCGCGCCGGCGCGGCGGCCGGCCGCGTGAGCCCGCGGGCCGCCGCCGCGGGCGGGAAGCGGAAGCCGGCCGGCGGAGCCGTCGTGGACGCCGGGGCGGCGGCGGTCCGCCACCTGCGCCGCGCCGACCCGACGATGAAGGCGCTGACGACCGGGTCGGCCCGCTCGACGAGTACGCGCGCCGCCGCGGCCGTCCGAAGGACGCCTACGGCGCGCTGCTGCGGGCGATCGTCGGCCAGCAGCTCTCCACCAAGGCGGCGCAGACGATCTACGGGCGGATGCTCGAGCTGTGGGACGGGAAGACGCCGACGCCCCGCCAGATCGTCGACGCCGACCCCGACGCGATCCGCGCCGCCGGCATGTCGCGGCCGAAGGTGGCCTACCTCCGCGACCTCGCCGAGCACGTCCTGAGCGGCGAGCTGGAGCTCGACCGCCTGGGCGAGCGCTCCGACGAGGAGATCGTCGCCGAGCTGACGGCCGTGAAGGGGCTCGGCGTCTGGACCGCGCACATGTTCCTCACGTTCCATCCTGACTGAAAAGACCTGCAAAGCGGGGGACTTTTAGGTCACGCATGTGGCGACTGTGTGCGTTTCGTCCGGCGAGGGATGCGGGCCGGCAGCCCCGTCGCCGGCCGATCGCTAGCGGGCTTCGCCCTGAACTAGGTTCAGCGCATCCCGGTACAGGAACGGGACCCAGTAGGAGGGGTTCTGCTTGCTCCCGCGCTTCTCAAAGAACCCCACCTCCACGAGCTGCTCAGCGAGTTCGCGGGCTTCCTCCGTGGTCTTCCCCCAAATCCTCCCAAGCGTTTCGGGGGTTTGCTGCGTCTTCTCCCCGTCGAGCTGCTCGATGTACTGCTTCAAGCTCGGGTACTCCGCGAACAGCGTCTGTGTGAGCCGCGTTTCGGACACCTGCTTGAGCGCGTCCTTGAATGCTGGCCGATCGAAGAGCTGCTCGTTGGGCGGCTCTGAGTGCCCGATCTCGTAGCGGCGAAGCTGCGAGTCTCTCACGCTCGAAAGGAGATGGATCAACTCGCGGGGGGCGGTCTGCGTGGTCCCATCCTGCGTTCGGCTCAGCATCCAGTCGAACGTGGCGGGGTTGCGCCCTGCATCGACCTGATCGGGAAACATGCGGCGCAGCAAGTCTTCCTGCGCCTGCACGCTCGTGACGACGGCGTCCGGGTCGACGCCGTAGTACTCGC
The DNA here is from genome assembly GCA_036389295.1 of Thermoleophilaceae bacterium. Lineage (GTDB taxonomy): Bacteria > Actinomycetota > Thermoleophilia > Solirubrobacterales > Thermoleophilaceae > AC-37. The sequence continues at coordinate 38,241 of DASVQB010000008.1, forward strand.
AGATCTCCCGATTCTTCAAGGCACGGCGCATCACGACGTTGCAGAGCGATTGGCGGTCCCACGCGATCGTGAGATTGCGCGTGATGTGGCTCGCCTCGCGGAACCCGCTCGTCGTGATGCGCCGCCAGATGTCGGTCCGCAGGAAGATCTTGACCCCGATCTGAGTGAGGGACTGCATGTCAAGGTATGCCTTGAAGAGCGCCCGGAGCGCGTTCTGCTCAAGCGCTTCGTGCTGCTCGAAGGCAACATCGAGGCGATCGAGGACCAGCCAGACCGTGAATCGGAGATCACCGAGCGCTCGATCCGCCGCCTCCAGGAGGGAGTCAATCGAAACGAGCCCCGCGGCTTGGAGTTCCGCGCTCGGCTCTCGAAACGTGATCTTGCCGGTGACGCCAATTGGCATGCCCGTATTGGGCTCGATCACGATCCCGCCCTCAACTGCCTCGGCCTTCGTGACCGCGCGAGCGTACTCGCGGGCTGCTCGCAGCAGCGCCTTAAGGGGGCCCTTCTCCTGAAGAAGACCTGCCTCTTGAAGAGCCTTATAGACCGACTTCGCCTGCGGCGTCTCCACGCCGTACTCCTGCAAGATCTGAGCGAGCAGGCTGAGGAAGTACAGCTTCCATAAACCGACGAACTCCCCCTCGCTGGTTGGCGGCTCAGTTACGACGTCCGCAAACGCCGTCGCTCCGCTCGGGTTCTCTGCCGGCACGATGAGGATGCCGCGGTCAAATAGCTCGTCTGCCCTGGTGCTCAGTAGTGAGTAGAGCGCGCTCTTGCCAGACCCCTTCGGCCCATAGACGATGTCCACCTCGCCCGCAAGCAGCCTGCGCCACTGATCCGTCTCGACGAAGTAGTCGGAAAGGTTGCTGATCTCCTGCTCGGCGATGCGCTCGCCGAACGACGCGGCCTGCAAGACCTTCTTCTTGTCGGCCGCGGCCGCAGATCCGGCTGTCGTCCTCGAGGCGTCCGCCTCCACGGCACACAGGCTAGAGGGAAGAGGAGCAACGTCCGGGGCGCTCGACACCTGACCCGTCGGAGGTGCCGGCGTCACTCGGCCGGCTCGCGATCCTTCCTATCCAGGGATCGCGTCGAGGGACCGCCAGAGGTACAGCGACGCGAGGGAGCGGTACGGCCGCCACGGCTCGCCCAGCTCCTCGAGCTCCGGCGCGGTCGGCATCGCCTCAAGCTCGTAAGCCTGCTGCACCGCCTTGCGGACCCCAAGGTCGCCAACCGGTAGAACATCGGGGCGACCGAGGAAGAACACGAGGAACATATCGGCGGTCCATTGCCCGAGGCCCTTGACCGCGGTCAGCTCGGCCGCGATCTCCTCGTCGCTCAGCTCGCTCAGCCGGTCGAGCTCGAGCTCGCCGCTCAGGACGTGCTCGGCCAGGCTACGCAGGTATGCGATCTTCGGCCGCGACAAGCCCGCGGCGCGGATCGCGTCGGGGTCGGCGTCGAGCAACTCCTGCGGCGTCGGCGTCCGGCCGTGCCAGAGCTCCGTCATCCGCCCGTATATCGTCGCGGCGGCCTTGGTCGAGAGCTGCTGCCCCACGATCGAGCGGACGAGCGCGCCGTAGGCGTCGGCGGGGCGGCCGCGGCGGCGCGCCTCGATGTCGAGCGGCCCGAGCGACTTGATGAGCTCGCGCATCACGGGGTCCTTGCGCCGCAGGTGGCGCGTTCCCCTCGCCACGATCTCGGGGCTGATACCGGGCGGAGCGACGGTCCCGCCGTTCGGCCGAGGACTCACGGAAGCCAGCAGACTCTTGGGCGCACGGCTAGCAGACTCTACGGAGCGGCGGTGTGCACAGCGTGTGCGTTTTGCATCGGAACGCCCTTTCGTCTTCCGCAAACTCCGTCTTCACGACCTCAGGCCCAGCGTAAACCGTTTTCGCGACAAGCAGGGATTTCCCCTGAGGCGTCGCGTCTTCCGCTCGCGCTGAAAACGTTCCTCATCTTCCACCTGGGCCGGCCGGACGTGCTGCCGGTCGGCGATCTCGGCGTGCGCCGCGCCGTCATGCTGGCCTACGAGCTGGAGGCGATGCCGACCTCGCTCGAGCTCGAGGAGCTCGGCGAGCCGTGGCGGCCGCACCGCTCGCTCGCGTCGCTGTACCTCTGGCGCTCGCTGGACGCCACGCCGGCGTAGGGCGCGGAGCGGCGCGCCCGCGGCTCAGAGCGGGTGCGACGCGAGCGCGCGCCGCACGCGCGCGCTGCTCGCCACGGGCCGAGCCACAACGCGCCGCGCCGCGGACGTGGAGCGCCGCGACCGCCCCGCCCGGCACGCCGGCCGGTGGTACGCGTGCGTGAGGCCCGCGATCGAGACGCTGCACTGGCTGCGCGACCTCGCCCCGGGAGCCGGCCTCGCCAGCTCGTGCCGGACCCTCCCCGACCGGCACCGCCCGATCGAGCGGAAGCACGGCCGCGGCATCCCGCGGGCGCTCAGCCACAGCCCGGCGACGTTGACGAGCAGCGCCGCCGCCATGAGGAGCGCGCCTCCGCGCACGAGGATGAGCCAGGTCGTTCCCATCGCGAGTCCCTCGCGACCACCCTCTACGGGATGACCGGGCTTGTCAACCCCCCGGCGGGGGAGCCGGCCGGAGGGCTAGACCTCGGCGCCGCAGCTGGGCTCCTCGTCCGCCACGCGGAACGAGGACCCGCACCCGCACGCCGCCACGACGTTCGGGTTGTTCACCTGGAAGCCGGCGCCCATCAGGCTCTCCGTGTAGTCGACCGTCGAGCCGTCCACGTAGCGGAGGCTCAGCTCGTCGACGATGATCCTGATGCCGTCGTGCTCGAACACGCGGTCGCCGTCGCGCTGCTCGTCGAGCGCGAGCTGGTACTGGAAGCCCGAGCAGCCGCCGCCGCGGACGGCCACGCGCAGGCCGGCGTTGGCGTGCTCCTCGTCCGAGAGCAGGGTCGAGATCTTTGCTGCGGCGACTTCCGTGAGAGCGACCACGTCCTCGATTGTAGTCGCCAGAAGCGGCGCTATCCTCGAATCGTGCCCACCGCGGAGGAGCTCAAGGAGCGGATCGAGCAGGCGCTGCCCGGCGCCATGGCCGACGTCGAAGACCTGACCGGAGGCGGGGACCACTTCCGCGCCGAGGTTGTGTCCGACCGCTTCGAGGGCCTCTCCCGCATCGACCAGCACAAGCTCGTCTACGAGGTCTTCGGCAACGAGGTCGGCGGCCCCATCCACGCACTTTCGATCAAGACGTCAGCGCCGGGAGGTGCCCGATGACCAACGAGGAGATCCGCGACTTCATCCAGAACGCGATCGGCGAGAACCGGGTGATGCTGTTCATGAAGGGGACGCCCGAGCAGCCCGCCTGCGGGTTCTCGATGCGGACCGCAGCCGTCCTGAACGCGCTCGGCGTCGAGTACTCGGCGCTCGACGTCCTGCCCGACCCGCGGATCCGCCAGGAGCTGTCGGGCATCTCCAACTGGCCCACGATCCCCCAGCTGTTCGTCGAGGGCGAGCTGGTCGGCGGCTGCGACATCGTCACCGAGATGTTCGAGACCGGCGAGCTGGCCGAGCGGCTCGGCGTGCCGCAGCCGGACGCGGAGCCGCAGCCGCCCGCCACCGCGAGCGCCCCGGCGCCCGAGCAGATCGCCCCGCTGGGCATCGAGAACCGGCTGAGCTGACTCCACCGTCCTGGATTCGGGTCGCATGGCGACCCGAGGGCAGGACGGTGGCTATCGACCGCCCCGCCGGCGCTCCTGCACGCGCGCGTAGGCGCCGCGGCCGGCGTCGCGGCCGCGCTCGGCGTAGCCGCGCATGATCCGCTTGTAGCGCTCCTTCTCCTCCGGCGAGAGCGCCTGCCAGCGGCGGTAGGCCTCGGCCGCGAGCGGCGCCGCCCGGCGGGCGACGCGTGCCGCGCGCGCGACCGCGAGCGGCGCGGCCATCAGGCGCCGGCCCCGGCCGGCTCGGAGTCGAGCGACTCGAGGTGGTCGAGGTGCTCGACGATCCGGTGCGAGTCGTGGATGACCTCGTCGCCGAGCACGAGCACCGGCACCCAGGTCTGGCCGGTCAGCTCGAGCACCTCGTCGCGGCGGCCGCGGCGGACCGGCACCCGCACCTCCTCGAAGTCGATCCCCGCCCGGCGCAGCCGCCGGGCGACGACCCCGCAGCGGCAGAGACGGTCGGTGGGCGTCGGGCAGCGGTAGAGGATCGCCACGCGGCTGAGGTTACCCGGGCCGCGCGCCGGTCAAGCGACGGCGAGCGGCCACAGCCGGCGAGCCGCGCCCGCGACCCCGTCCACCGCGCCGAGCGCCGCGGCGGCGACCTTGTACTGCACGGGCTGCACCCGGCGGGCGCGCGCGAGGCGGTCGTGCTCGCGCTCCCGGTACCACTCGACCGTGGCCTCGATCGCGTCCTCGTGCGGCGTGGTCGCGAACCCGAGCTCGCGCTTCGCCTTGCCGTTCCGGTAGCACCACCAGTGGCTGGCGAGCTTGACCTCGTTGACGGTCGGCCGCCCGCGGGTGCCCGCCACCTCGAGCGCCTGGGCCAGCCGCAGCGCGACCCCCGGCGCGAGCTTCAGGGCCGGCGCCTCGACTCCCGACAGCCGGGCCAGGTCGGCGAACAGCCTGTCCAGCGTGTAGTTCCGGTTGCCGAGGATGTAGCGCTCGCCCACCTCGCCGCGCTCGTCGGCCAGCAGGTGGCCGCGCGCGACGTCGCCGACGTCGACCACGTTCAGCGCGCCGCCGACGTACGCGGGGATCCGCCCGAGCATGAACTGCCGCACGATTCCGGTCGCGCGGCCGCTCACGTCGCCGGCGCCGAACACGTAGCACGGGTTCACGACCACGACCGGGAGGCCCTGGGCCGCGAGCCGCAGCGCCTCGGCCTCGCCCTCGTGCTTCGAGTTGACGTACGGGATCCCGAGGTCGCCGGCGGTGAACAGCTGGCGCTCGTCGGCGGTCCCGCCCGGCGGCGCGGGCCCGACGGCGGCGACGCTGGAGGTGTGCACGGCCCGCTCGACGCCGGCGCGCAGCGCCTCCTCCATCACGATGCGCGTGCCGCGGACGTTCACGTCGAACAGCGCGTCGGCGTCGCCCTCCCGCAGCGAGATCAGGCCCGCGAGGTGGAACACCCGGTCCACGCCCTTCATCGCGCGGCGAACCGCGCGGCGGTCGAGGACGTCGCACTCGACCTTCTCGAAGTCGACGCCCGAGAGGTGGTCGAGCCGCGTCCGGCGGCGGACGGTCAGGCGGAGGTCGTCGCCGCGCTCGGCGAGCAGCCGCACGACCGCGGAGCCGACGAACCCGCTCCCGCCGGTCACGAGGGTCTTCGGCACGGTGGCGAGTCTATGAGGGGGCGGGTCAGAGCCAGCCGAGGAAGGCGTACTGGAGGCGCCGCGCCAGGTCGACGGCGGCGCGGCCGCCGCGTCCATGCGCGTCGTCGTCGCGGCCGGGGCCGCCGCCGTTGCCGCGACCCCCGTCGGCGGTCCCGCGGCCCGGCGCGATGCCGGCCGGGCCGCCGCGCCCGGCCGCGCCGCCACCGGCCGGTCCCCTCGCCGCCGCACCGTTGCCTCTGCCCGAGCCACGCCCGCGTCCGGCGCCGCCGTTCGATCCGCGACCGGAGCCGGGTCCGGCGGCGCCGCCCCGTCCGCGTCCGTTGGCGCCGCCCCGTCCGTTGTCGCCCGGTCCCCGACCGCTGGCGCCTCGCGGGTGCCCGACGGCGGCCGCCTGCCCGTCACCGCCGGCGGCGTCCCGCGCGGAGTGCTTGACGCCCGTCCCCCGACCGGGGCCGCCCCGAGCCGGTCCCCGGCCGACGCTCCCTCGGGGACGCGTCCCGGCCACGCCGGCGCGGCTCGCCCGCAGGGCGGCGTCCGGCGGAGCGCCCGACCCGCTGCGGCTTGGCCGGTCGGCGCCCGGCCGCGCGGCCCCGAGCCCGTCGCGGCGGCTAGGTGAAGGCGGCCCCGGCTCGGACCCGAGCAGGGCGTCCTGCCGGCGGCGCAGGCACGGGTCGGTCAGCCTGACGAGGCCCGGCGGGAGCGCGCGCAGGCGCGACCGGATCCCAGGTGGGAGCGGGTGCGGCGCGGCCCCGCGCCCCGGGGGCCAGCGGATGCCGGCCGTGCAGGGGTTGGGGTCGCACGCCGGGCACGGGGGATCGACGCACTCGCCCTCGACGATCACCTGGGGCGGGTCGCAGCCGTCGGTCGTCGGGCAGACGAGCGGCCCGTCGCGCGGGCAGCACCTGTCGTCGACCAGGGCGTTCGGCGGCCCGCAGCCGGACTGCGGCCGGCAGACGAGCGGGCCGTCGCGCGGGCAGCACCTGCCGTCGACGAGGCGGTTCGGCGGGCCGCAGTCGGGCCGCGGCGTGCAGACCACCGGCCCGTCGCGCGGGCAGCACCTGCCGTCGACCAAGTCGTTTGGCGGCCCACAGTCGGGCTGAGGCCGGCAGACGAGCGGGCCGTCGCGCGGGCAGCACCTGCCGTCGACGAGGCGGTTCGGCGGCCCGCAGTCGTCGGTCGTCGGGCAGACCAGCGGGCCGTCGCGCGGGCAGCACCTGCCGTCGACCAGGGCGTTCGGCGGGCCGCAGTCGTCGACGACCGGGTCGCAGCAGTCGATCGGCTCCTCCTCCTCGCACTCCCGGCCGTCGCGCACCGTGCCGTCCGGGCAGCGCTCGACGCAGCGGCCGCGATAGGGAACCGTCGGCGGATCGCAGGCGCGGTCGTCGTCGTCGATCAGATCCGGCGCGCCGCCCAGCACGAGCCCGGCGGGGGGCCGCAGGAGCTGCGCCTGGTCGAGGATCCCCGACGTGTCGTCGCGGTGGACCGCCGGCGCCAGCAGCCCGATCGCCGCGGCGGCGAGCAGCAGCGTGGCCAGCGCCGCGAGGACGACCGCCCCCCTTCGGGTCGAGCGCAGCGGTCGCCGCGGCGGCGGCTCGGCCGCACGGGCGAGCGCCTCCTTCAGGATGGCCGCCACCACCGCCCACGCGATCTTCGGGAGCGCCTCGTCGAGCGCCTCCTTCAGCCTTGCCGGCGACCCCTTCACGTCGCGGCAGTACGCGCAGGTCGCGAGGTGCTCCCGCACCGCGCTCGACGACAGCACCATCGGGTGCTCGGTCGCGAGCAGGTCGCGGACGATCTTGCAGTGCGGCCCGCTCGCCGGCAGGTTCGCGTGGATCGCCCGGCGCGCCTCGTCGGCGACCTCGCGGACGGTCGCCGACGAGACGTGCATCACGCCGGCGATCCGGTCGTAGACGAAGCCGCTCAGCGCGAGTGCCAGCACGCTGCGCTGCGGCTCCGGCAGCGCGTCGAAGCGCTCGGCGAGCCCGCCCGTCGCCGTCGCCTGCGCGCCGCCCGCGGCCGCGCCGCCCATGGCCGCCGCGTCGCGCGCCTCAGCCGCGGCCGCGGCGCCGCCCGCGGCCGCCGCGCGCCCGCCGGCCGGCTCGCCACCGGGCTCGCGCCCCTCGGCGGCCGCCCGCTCGAACAGCCACGTCTCGAGGTCGGACGGGGCCTCCCCCCTCCTCAGCTCACCGACGATCCGGTGCGTCGCGCGCTCGAAGAGCTGCTGCCCGTCGCGCGTCCCCGCCATCGCACAGCAGAACCGGAACAGGTCCTGACCGTGACGGGCGAAGATGGCCTCGAACGCGTCCTCGGCCCCTCGCGAAGCGAGCCGCGCGAGCGCCTGGCCCGGCAACTCGGGCGAGGCGCCACCTCCACGACCCTCCTGCGCGCTCACGGCTGTCCTCCGACCACAGAGCCCCTGTGCGCGACCCTAACCGGGCACGCATACGTGGCGCAATACCGCTTTTGGGGGACAACCCGGCCCCGGCTGGACCGCGCGGTGCGGGCGCCGCTCCGCCGGGCGGATCCCGCCGCTACACGGAGGGCGAGGTCCCGCCGCCGCCCTGGCGCAGGCGGGCCTCGTACAGCCGCTGGTCCTCGACGCAGCGCACGCTCTCGGGATGAGCCTCGAGCCGGGCCGCGGGGATCTCCTTGCCGCAGTCGACGCAGGTCCCGTAGCGGCCCTCCTCCAGCGCCTTGCGCGCCTCGGCGATCCGCCGCTCCTCCTCCTCGAGGATCACGTCGGTCGTCTCGTCGAGCTCCTGCTGGAAGGTCTCGCTGCCCTGGTCGGCGGGGTGCTGGTCGTAGTCGGCGAGCTCCTCGGAGCGGCCGTCCTCGCTATGGAGCGAGCGGCGGCGCTCCTCGACCTCGCGCATCCGCTCGTCGAGGCGCGCCTCGACCTGCTGTCTGTCGACGTCCGGCAAGGTCCGCCAGTCTACGAGGTGGTCGAGGGTGCGTGTACGCTGCGCCGCCGATGCCACGGGTCGCCGTCGTCTCGGACACCACCGGCTACCTCCCGCGGGAGATCGTCGAGGCCCACGACGTCCGGCTCGTCTCGCTCTACGTGAACTTCGGGGGCGAGCGGACCGAGCGCGAGGCCGACATAACGGACCTCGACGCCTTCTACGACGAGATGCGCTCGGCCGAGCGGCTCCCGACGACCTCCCAGCCGTCGGTCGGCGACTTCGTGTCGGTCTACGAGCCGCTCCTGGCCGAGGGCCGCGACGTGGTCTCGGTCCACCTCTCCGCCGGCCTGTCGGGCACGACCGAGGCCGCGCGCCAGGCCGCCGAGGCGCTCGAGCGCGAGGGCAGGGGCGGCGAGCGCGTCCGCGTGGTCGACTCCTCCACGGCCGCGGGCGGGCTCGGCCTGGTCACGCTCGCCGGGGCGCGCCGCGCCGCGAACGGGGGCGACGCCGACGCCGTCGTCGAGGCGATCCGCGGCGCCCGCCGGGAGCTGAAGATGTGGTTCGGGATCGACACGCTCGAGTTCCTGAAGCGGAGCGGCCGCATCGGCGCCGCCAGCGCGTGGATCGGCTCGACGCTGAAGATCAAGCCGATCCTCTCGCTCGAATCGGAGATCACGGCGGTCGAGCGGGTCCGGACCAGCGGCCGGATGTTCGAGCGGCTCGTCGACTACGCGCGCCAGCGCGAGGCGTCCGGCGCGAAGGCCTGGGTCACCCAGCACATCCAGTCGCCGGACCAGGAGGAGGACCTGCTCGACCGCTGCCGCGAGGTGTTCGGCCGCGGCCCGGTGTTCCACTCGGAGATCGGCCCCGTGCTCGGCGCCCACACGGGCCCCGGGCTGCTCGGAGTCGGCTCGATCCCCGAGGAGTTCCTGGCGTAGGCCGGCCCGGCCGACCGGAGCCGCCGCGCGAGCCTCAGCCGCGGCGGCGCCGCAGGATCGCGGCCACGCCGCCGCCGATCACGAAGCCGGCGACGGCGGCGCCGATCACGACCTGCTGGCGATGGGCGGCGAGCTGGCGCCGCCAGTTCGTGAGCTCGGTGATCTTGCTCTGGAGGTCGTTGAGCGAGAACTCGAGCTCCTGCCGCGTGGCGACGACCGAGGCGCGGATCTCCTCCGGGGTCCTGGTCGCCATCAGCTGCGGGCCTCCTCGAGCGCCTCGAGCGTCTTCTGGGCCTCCTCGATCGCCAGCTCCGGCGTGGGCGGCGTCCCCCGCTTGAACAGCCGGACGCCGATCAGCGCGGCGATCAGCGTGAACAGCAGCAGCATCAGCGTGGTGATCCCGAAGCCGACCCACACCTTCAGGTCGAACCACTCCACGAACCCCCAGGACAGCGAGTCGAGCAGGAAGATCAGCATCAGGAGCGCGAAGAACCCGGCCACCGAGAACGCGACGATCCCCTTCACGATCCGGGAGACCTTCTGCTGGACCTCGGTGCGCGCCAGCTCGATCTCCTCGCGGACGAGGAGCTGCGCCTTCTGCGTGATCTCCGAGACGATCTCGCCGAGCTGCTTGTCGGCCGTCCCGGGCGGCCGGACGCCGTTGCCTGCCATCAGTCCACCTTCCTGAGCCGTCTGAGGAGCTTCGCGAGCACGAACGCGCCCGCGAACGCGGCAAGGACCTGGAGCTCGGGCCGCCCGTCGCCCGAGTCGACGGGTGCGTAGGTGGGCTCGGGCTCGCCAGTCGTGGCGGTCGCGGCCGTGTCGGTCGCGCCCGGCGCCTCGACCGGCGCGTCGCCGGGCTCGGTCGCCGAGGCCGCCGCCTGCTCCTCCTCGCCGCCGCCGGCCTCGTCCACGGCGGTCGCCGCGGCGTCGCCGCCCGTCGCCTCCACGCCGCTCCCGAACCGGACCTCCTCGGACGCGGCGCCGGACATCGGGGTCGAGACCTCTACCGGCGCGCCCTCCCGCGTGTCGGCGACCTCCACCGCCGGACTCTCCCGCGTCTCCTCGCGGGCCTCGTCCCTGTCCTTCCTGGCCATTACTCCGGTGGATCCTCGTCGAACACCTTCACCCAGATGAGCGTCGCGACCCGGTTCGCCACGATCGTCGTGAGCGCGCCGACTCCGGCGAGCAGGCCGCTCCACATCAGGCGCTTGGTGAGGTCGTTGCCCATGGGGGCGACGTATCTAACCAGAGACGGCGGAGAGCCCCGGGGCGGGGGTCTGCTCGAGCCCGCCGCAGATGGCCTCGACGACCAGCGACTTGGCCCGCTCGAACTCCTCCTCGCTGCCCGGCAGGATGTCGAAGATCCACCCCGAGAGCAGCTGCTCGATCGCTCCGTAGAAGCACATCGCGGCGAACTCGGCGGAGATGTCGGACTTGAACGAGCCGTCGCGACGGGCCTTCTCGACGATCTCGGCGATCAGGCCGTAGGCCTCGGTGATCTTCGCCAGGTGCAGCCGGCCGAAGCTGTTCGCCGCGCGCGTGACCTCCACGATGATCACCTTCATCAGCTCCGGCTCGTGGCGGTAGGAGTCGATGATGAACGAGGCGACCGCGTACAGCTTGTCGCGGACCGGGACATCGTCGAGCGCGTCAATGGCGACGATCGCGTCGAGCATCACCTGCCAGCGCTCGGTGAAGAGCGTGTTGAGGATCTCCTCCTTGGAGTCGAAGTAGTGGTACACGAGCCCGTAGGCGACGCCGGCCTCGTCGGCCACGTCCGACACGCGGCAGTGGTGGAAGCCCTTGCGGGCGAACACGCGGATCGCCGCGTCGAGGATCAGTCGGCGCTTGTCGACGCCGTTCGCGCGCTGCGCCATCAGGCGTGCACCGCCTCGGGCCAGCGGTAGGCGTCCGGCATCCGGTTCGCGAGGCTCGGCAGCTGCTCGCGGACGTCGTCCTGGCGGGCGAGGTCGAGGTCGGCGGCCACGAAGCACGGCTCGTCGCCGGCCCGCGCGAGGATCCTGCCCCACGGGTCGGCGATCAGCGAGCAGCCGAAGCTCTCCTTGTCGCCCGGCGGGTGGGTCCCGCACTGGTCGGCCGCCACGACGAACGTCTGGTTCTCGATCGCCCGCGCGCGGATCAGGACCTCCCAGTGCGCGCGCCCGGTGACCTTGGTGAACGCCGCCGGGAGCGCGATCGCGCGAGCGCCCCTCACGGCGAGGATCCGGTACAGCTCGGGGAAGCGGAGGTCGTAGCAGACGGTCAGCCCGAGCGGCACGCCGTCCGCCGCCTGCGACAGCACCACCTCGCTGCCGGGCTCCTCGGTGGCCGACTCGCGGTACTGGATGCCGCCGACCACCACGTCGAACATGTGGATCTTGCGGTAGACCGCCGCGATCTCGCCGTCGGGGCCGACGTGGACCGAGGTGTTCGAGAGCTTGTCCTGCCCGGGGCGGCGCTCGGCGATCGAGCCGGCCACGAGGTCGATGCCGAGCTCGCGCGCGACCGAGCGCGCCCACTCGATCGAGGGGCCGTCGAGCGGCTCGGCTCCCTCGCGCATCTGCTCGTCGGTGCCGAGCAGGTTGAACTTCTCCGGCAGTACGACGAGCGTGGCACGATCCGCCGCGGCGGCCCGCGTCAGCCTGTCGGCGATCGCGAGATTGCGCTCGGTGTCCTCCGTGGAGTTGAGCTGGACTGCGGCTGCGCGCATCTCCCGCCTCCCGCCTCGGCGCGTCGGCACTCGGTCTCGACGGCCCCGCGCCCTGCCGGTTGGTTGACTGACCAGTCGGTCGAAGTCTATCGGCGGTGCGACGGGAGCCGGGGGCGGCCCCCGCGGGCGCGGGCGCGGGTACGGTTCCCGCGTGGACGTCGTCCCGAGGCGCGGATCCGCCGTGCGGCTCGCAGGGGTGCCGCTTCCGCCCGACGGGATGCCGCGGCTGCGCGGGGCCCGGCCGCTCAAGCGCTGGCGCTACGTGGGGGCGTACTCGCCGGAGGTCATGGCGTGCGTCTGCGAGGTCGCGATCGGCCCGCTGCGGCAGAGCTTCTGGGCGGTCGCCGAGCCGGACCGGCCGATCGCGACGCGGACCTCGCTCGGCCGCGGCAGCGTCTCCCTCGACGGCTCGCGCGCGCGGGTTGAGGCGGACGGCGTCCGGATCGACCTGACGGCCGACGAGGACGGCGGCGTCGAGTCGGTCAACCCGCACGGCCGCGCCGGCTACGTGTGGACCCGCAAGCAGGCGGGCATCCCGATCCGGGGGGAGATCGAGGTCGGCGGCCGCCGCCACGCGCTCGACTGCCTGGGCGCGATCGACGAGACGGCCGGCTACCACGCCCGCCGCACCGCCTGGCGCTGGTGCGCCGGCGCCGGGCGCACCGACGACGGCGCGCGCGTGGGATGGAACCTGGTGACCGGCGTGAACGACCCGCCGAAGGGCTCCGAGCGCGCGATCTGGGTCGACGGCGACGAGTTCGAGCCCGGCCCGGTCGAGATCGCCGGCGACCTGTCCCGGGTCGGGTTCGCGGAGGGCGGCGAGCTGCGGTTCGACGCGTGGTCGGAGCGCGCCGAGCGGACCAACCTGCTGGTCGTGCGGAGCGCGTACCGCCAGCCGTTCGGTACGTTCACCGGCGAGCTGCCGGGCGGACTGCGCCTGGCCGAGGGCTGGGGAGTGATGGAGTGGCACGACGTGAGGTGGTGAGCCCGGCGGCGCGGACGCGCGGCGGGACGCTGTCCTTCTTCAAGGTCGGGGGCGCCGCGTTCGCGGTCATCGGCGCCGTCCTGCTGGTCCTGGGCGCCATGTCGGGCGACCTCACGTCGAGCATGGGGCTCGCCATCACGGGCGGCACGTTCGCGATGATCGGCGTGATCTGGGTGCTCGTCGCGATCGGCGTCGGCGGCTGGTACGGCCGCGTGCGCCAGCGGCAGGCCGCGGAGGAGCGGCTGTTCCAGACCGGCCAGCGGGCGACCGCCGTGATCGAGGGCGTCGAGGGCACCGGCGTGACGATCAACGACTGCCCGCAGGTCTACCTCACGCTGCGGGTGCAGCCGCGGAGCGGCGCCGAGTTCGTGCACCAGCGCAAGATCGTGCTGCCGTTCGGCTCGGTCGTGCAGCCGGGGTACCTGATCGACGTCGCCTACGACCCGGCCGACCCGTCGAAGGTCGCCCTCGAGACCGAGCCGAGCTGGGCGGCCACGCCGCCCGCCGTCTACCTGAGGACGCGGCCCCCGGAGATGGCGGCGACGGCGGCCGCCGCGGCGCCGGGCCTGGTCGCCGGCGCCTCGCCCGCCCACGACTCGCCCCCCACGCTGATCGACCAGCTTGAGCGGCTCAAGGCGCTGAAGGACGGCGGCGCCCTGACCGGCGCCGAGTTCGAGGAGCAGAAGCGGAAGCTCCTCGGGGGCGGCTGATGCCGGCCCGCCTCGCCACCGCGCTCGCGCTCGCGGCGCTGGCGGCCGCCCTCGCGGCCGGCCCGGCCGACGCCTACCGCTCGCCGAAGGGCGCGAAGCCGAGCGTGAAGGTCCTCAACAAGGACATGCGCTCGGTGCTGAAGACGAACCGGCTGCTGCTGCGGCTGCGGGTCGGCACCACCGCGCGGGTGCGGCTGCGCGTGCTGGGGCTGGACCTCTCCCCCCGCCCGGTCTACGCGGCGAGCGAGCGCAAGATCCGCTTCCGCCGGGCGACCGTGCGGAAGCTGCGCGTGAAGCTCACGAAGTTCGCGCGCGGCGCGATGCTGCTGGCGCAGTCCGGCTGCCGCAACGTGCGCGTGACGGCGTTCGCCTCGGCGCGGCAGTACGGGCGCCGCGACTCGCCGCGGACCACGCTGGTGCGCCACTCGAAGACGCTCGGCCACGGCCGGGGGGACTGCCGCACCTCCGGCGTGCCCGGCGCCGGCGGGGCCGGCCTCCCGGGCGCCGCCGGGGCGCCGCCCGGCCTCGGCGGGCCCGGCCTCGAGCCGCCCGGCACCCCGCCCGGCGGTGGCGGCGAGCCGCCGCCCGTCCCGACCGACCCGATCGCGATCCGCGCCGGCGCCGCGGACGGCGACGCGACGCCCCCGGTCGGCACGCCGATGTTCGCGTACACGGCGCGGTCGAACATCGCGGGCCCGAGCCCCGACCGGCCGCTCCAGATCCTGGCCGACCCGGACGAGAACCTCTACGCGAAGACGTTCGTGCCGAGCCAGGGCATCCACACCCGGATCCGCGCGCGGGCGATCGTGATCGAGGCCGGCGGCAAGAAGTACGCCCTCGTGCAGGTCGACCTCGGCGGCCACCCGTTCTCGTTCACGCAGGAGGTGCTGAAGCGGATCGCCTCGACCGGGATCGCCGGCGACCGGCTGCTGCTCTCGTCCACGCACACGCACTCCTCGAGCGGCGCGATCTGGTCGGCCGACAACAGCGGGTACGCCGCGCTCGGCGGCGACTTCTACGACCCGCGCGTCTTCGACGCCGTCGTGAGCGGCGTGGTCGACGCGATCCTGACCGCCAACCAGCGGCTCCAGCCGGCGCGCGTGGGGGTGGGCACCGCCACCCTGCGCGGCGCCTCGCGCAACCGCAGCCACGACCCGTTCAAGCGGAACCCCGACGCGACCGCCGACGAGAAGGCGGAGTCGAGCGCGGCGATCGACCCGCGGGTGACGGTCGTGCGCGTCGACGCCGCGAACGGCGCCCCGCTCGGCGCCTGGTCGAACTTCGCGGTCCACCCCACCTCGTTCGGTGACGACAACCTGCTCTTCTCGGGCGACAACGCGGCCACGACCGAGCGCCTCGTCGAGGAGGAGATGCTGCGCGACGCCGCCGGTCGCGGGATCGTCGCCACGCAGCGACCGGTCAACGCGTGGACCAACGGCACGGAGGGCGACGTCTCCCCAAACGGCGACCCCGCGGTCGACGCGACCGAGCCCGGCACGATCGGCGGCAACCCCAACCCGCACCGGGCGCTCGAGCACTCGGTCAACTCGTTCGGCGGCGCGAACTCGGCGGGGCGGAAGGTCTCGACCGGCATCCTCGACGCGTGGCGCGACGCCGGGTTCGCGATGAGCGGCTCGCCCGTGGTGGACGTGCGGCACACGTTCATGGCGCTCGACGGCACGGAGGCGGACGGCGAGCCCGTCGGGCCCGCGCCGGTCCTCGGCTACGGCGGCGTGATCGGGCCGGGCAACCCGGACCCGTTCCCGACCGGCGGCTGCGCGCCGGCGGACGACTTCGCCGGCCCCGGCCAGGGCAGCAAGTTCCCGGCGTTCATCGGGCCGGCCAGCGTGCCGAACACGCATCCGGTCTCGCTGCTCCGGATCGGGCCGCTGGCGATCGCCGCGTTCCCGTCGGAGATCACCACCATCGCCGGCCGCCGGATCAAGGCGCGGGTCGCGGCCGCGGCGGGCGCGGCGGCGCCGAGGGGGGCCGTCATCGCCGGCCTGACCAACAGCTACAACTCGTACACCGCCACCCCCGAGGAGTACGGCTACTGCGACTACGAGGGCAGCTTCACCCTCTGGGGACGGCGCCAGTCGTCGCGCTACCGCGACCTCGCCGAGGCGCTCGCGAAGTCGCTGTACGGCGGGGCGCCCGCCCCCGCGCCCGCCGCCGAGCCGGCGCAGGTCTCGCCCGGCACCCCGCAGCCGCCGTCGGTGCGGCCGACGCCGGACGCCGGCTCGACCGTCGCCGAGCCGGCCGCCGCGGTGAGCCGCCTCGGCCAGGCCGTCTTCAGGTGGAACGGCGGCGACCCGGCGATCGACGCGCCGCGCGGGAAGGCGTTCGTGACGCTCGAGTACGAGGGGCCGAGCGGGTTCAGGCCGGTCTCGACCGAGGACTCCGTGCTCGACGCGACCCGGCACGCCTCCGACGACAGCTGGACCGAGGCGTGGCAGTTCACCGAGTGCGACGCGCTCGGCCGCTACCGGTTCGTCGTCCGCGGCGTGGCGAACAAGGGATCGGGCACGCCCGCGGCGTACACCGTCACGAGCAGGCCGTTCGAGCTGCGCCGGGCCGGCATCGACGTCTACTCGAAGACGGTATCGGGCGGGGTCGCCCGCGTGCGGGCCGAGTACAGAGGCCTGCCGGGCGACGCGCTCGCGCTGCTCGCGCGCCGGGTCCGCCACGGCTTCGCGATCCTCCGCGTGCACGCGCCGGGCGGCGCCGTCAGCGAGGTGGTCGCGCTGCCGGACGCGAAGCGCCTGGAGTTCACGGCGAGCGTCCCGGCCGGCTCCACGGTCGACGTCGTCTCGGTCGAGGACGCCTGCGGCAACGCGGGCTCCTGAACGAACGTCCATTTCGCCCCCCTATAGAGGGGTGAAATGGACGTTCGCCTTCGACAGGCCGTTAGCGTGAGCTCTAGCCCCGACGGCGCTTCAGCTCCGCCACCAGCAGCTTCTGGTGCAGCGCCGAGATGAGGTCGTTCAGCGGCTCGGTGCCGTCGTCGATCAGCTCGAGGGCGCGCTCGGTGTCGGTCTCGCCGGCCAGGCGCTCGAGCAGCACCTCGATCTCCTCCTTGACGAGCTCCTCGAGCGCGCGCTTGTAGCGGAGCGTGTCGTACACGGTGAAGCCGATCCGCTCGTCGTAGCCGCCGGCGCGGAAGCGGGCGATCGCCTCGACGATCTTCACGTCGGACGGCGAGTAGCCGCGGCTCGTGGGCGAGAGGACCTCCAGCTCGGCGAGCCGGTCCAGCACCTGCCTCGGCACGTCGTAGCTGCGCCGCAGCTCCGCGGCGGAGACCCGCGTCTCCTCCCCGGCGACCGCCCGCTCGATCACCCGGTCCTCGAGCTCGATCAGCGCCCGGGTCCGCCCGGGGTCCTCGTCGAGCATCCGCTTGATCATCTTCAGCGGGATGAAGCGCTCCTCCTGGAGCTGCTTGATCAGCTTGATGCGGTCGACGAACTCGGGCGGGTAGTACGCCATGTTGCGCGAGGTGCGGACCGGCTCGGGGAGGAGCCCCTCGCGCAGGTAGTGCTTGATCGTGCCCGCGCTGACGCCGCTGGCGGCGGCCAGCTCGCGCATCTTGAGCAGGCCGTTGGCGGCGCCGGCCGCGCCGTTGCCGGCCGCGCCGCGGGGAGCCGCGCGCCGGCCGGCGGTGCCGCCGCGCGCGGCCGCGCTCACCCCAGGAAGCTCCCGCGCGCGCCGGCTGCGGCCGGCCCGGCCACGGCGCCGGCCTCCTTCAGCGCCTCGACCTCGTCGGGCGGGTAGCCGAGCGCGTCGAGCACCTCGTCGGTGTGCTCGCCGAGCGCCGGGCCGGGGCCCTGCGGGCCGCCCGGCGTGCGGCTCAGCTTCACCGGCGGGCCGAGCTGGCGGACCGGGCGGTCGGCGCCCGGCTGCTCGAGCTCCACGACCATCTCGCGCTCGCGCACGAGCTCGGAGTCGAGCGCCTCGTCGAGCTCCAGCACCGGCTCGAGGCAGCAGTCGTGCTCGGACGCGAACAGCCGCCACTCCTCGCGCGTGCGCTCGAGGAAGATCCGCTCGACCTCGGCGTGCGCGTCCGACCCCGGCCGCTCGAACTGGCGCTCGATCAGGTCCTCGCGGCCGACGCCGCGGCACCACGCCTGCCAGAACTTCGGCTCGAGCGCGCCGAGCGTGACCCAGCCGTCGCTGCACGCGTACGGCCGGTAGCAGACGATCCCGCCGGCCAGCGGGAGCCCGCCGCGCCGCGGCGGCTCGCCGTCGCAGAGGTACTGGCCGGCGACGAGCGCGAGCCACGACAGCGCGCCGTCGGACATCGAGACGTCGACGAGCTGGCCCTCGCCGGAGCGGTCGCGCTCGCGCAACGCCGCCAGGATCGCGAACGCGGCCATCTGCGCGCCGCCGCCGATGTCGGCGATCTGACCGCCCGCCTGGACCGGCGGCCCGTCGCGCTCGCCGGTCAGGCCGAGCAGCCCGACCAGGCCGAGGTAGTTCATGTCGTGGCCGGAGCGGTCGCGGAGCGGGCCGTCCTGGCCGTAGCCCGTGATCGCGCAGTAGACGAGCCCGGGGTTCTCCTCCCGCAGCCGCTCGTAGCCGACGCCGAGCCGGTCGAGCACGCCCGGCCGGAACGACTCGAGCATCACGTCGTGGTCGCGCGCGAGCCGCAGCAGCACCTCCCGCCCGCGCTCCTCCTTGAGGTTCAGGCGGATCGACCGCTTGCCGCGGTTCAGCGCGAGGTACAGGGCCGACTTCGCGGAGTCGTCGGCGCCCTCGTAGAACGGCGGCGACCAGCGGACGTAGTCGCCCATGCCCGTGTCCTCGACCTTCAGCACCTCGGCGCCGTAGTCGGCGAGCAGCAGCGAGCAGAACCCGCCGGGCAGCAGCCGCGAGAGATCGAGGACCCGGATTCCCTCGAGCGGGAGGCTCACGACTCCGCCGCCTCGATCGGGTGGGCGAGCACGTCGCGGCGCGTGACCTCGCCGCGCTTCGGCACGCCGAGCATCTCCCGCGCCTCGGCGACGGTCGCCGGCCGCCGGCCCACGTCCTCGGTCATCTGCCGCGCCTTCGCGATCAGGTCGCCGTTCGAGCGGGCCATCTCGCCGTCCGGCAGGTAGAAGTTGTCCTCGAGCCCGACGCGCACGTTGCCGCCCAGCGTCAGCGCCGCCGCCACGAGCCGCCACTGGCCGCGGCCGATCCCGATCACGCCCCAGTTGTTCGGCCCCTCGGCGCCGCCGGGGATCTGGTCGGACATGTGCGCGAGGTTCTTGGCGGTCGGCCGGATGCCGCCGCTCACCCCCATCACGCACGAGATCTGGAGCGGCTCCGCGAGCAGCCCCATGTCGATCAGCGGGTCGAGGTTGGCCACGTGCCCGGAGTCGAAGCACTCGTGCTCGGGGCGGATGTCCAGCTCCCCCATCGCGGTGAGGAACTCGACGATCGTGTCGAACGAGTTCTCGAAGACGGCCTTGAACACGAAGTCCCGCCGCCGCCGTGAGTACTTCGCGTAGTTCATCGAGCCCATGTTCAGCGCGGCCACGTCGGGGCGCAGCTCGCGCAGGTACTCGATGCGCTTCTCGATCGGGACGCCGATCGCGCCGGTGGAGTAGTTGATCACCACGTCGTCGACGGCCTCGCCGATCGCCTCGGTGATCGCGCGGAAGTCCTCGACCTCGTAGGACGGCGTGCCGTCGGGCGTGCGCGCGTGGATGTGGATCATCGAGCCGCCCTCGTCCACGATCCGGCGCGCCTCGGCCGCGTACTCCTCGGGCGTGTAGGGGATCGCGGGGCACTGGTCGCGGTTCGCGACCGTGCCGGAGATCGAGCAGGTGATGATCACCGGGTCCTCGAAGCGGCTCATACGGGCCCCCCGTATGACGCCCAGGGCGCGAAAACCGAGTCCGGCAAGGAAGCAGGGAGTGACGCGTGCTTCGCACGCGAGCGACCGATGACGCAGCCGGGCGATGGTTTGCAGCGTCCTGGCGTCATACGGGCATCACGCCGTGCTTCTTCCACGGCCGCTCGACGCGCTTTCGCTCGGCCATCTCGAGCGCCCTGACGATCGTCGGCCGCGTCTCGCGCGGGTCGATGATGTCGTCGATCATCGCGTTGCCCGCCGCCACGTACGGGTCGATGATCTTGCGGAAGCCCTCGACCAGCTCGGCGCGCTTCGCGTCCGGGTCCTCGGCCGCCTCGATCTGCTTGCGCATGATGATGTTCACCGCCCCCTCCGCACCCATGACCGAGATCTCCGCGGTCGGCCACGCCACGATCAGGTCGGGCTCGTAGGCCTTCCCGCACATCACGTAGTAGCCGGCGCCGTACGCCTTCCGGACGACGACCGTGATCTTCGGGACCGTCGCCCGCGACACCGCGTAGAGCATCTTCGCCCCGTGCCGGATGATCCCGGCCTGCTCGACCTTGGTGCCGACCATGAAGCCCGGCACGTCCTGGAGGAACAGCAGCGGGATGCCGTACGCGTCGCAGAGGTTGATGAACCGGGCAGCCTTGTCCGCCGAGTCGTTCTCGAGGATGCCGCCGAGCTGCTTGGGCTGGCTCGCCACGATGCCGACCGGCCGGCCGTTCATCCGCGCGAAGCAGGTGATGATCGTCTTCGCGAACTGCGGCTTCATGTCGAACCAGTAGCCGTCGTCGACGATCCGGCGGATCACGTCGTACATGTCGTAGGGCTGGCGGTTCGAGTCCGGCAGGACCTCCAGCAGCTCCTCGTCCATGCGGTCGACCGGGTCGCCGGTCGGGCGGGTCGGCGGCGGCTCCTCGCAGTGCGACGGGAAGAACGACAGGTAGTCCTTGATCGCCTGGATGCACTCCTCGTCGTCGGCGACCTCGAGGTCCGCGACGCCCGACTTGCGGCAGTGGACCTTGGAGCCGCCGAGCTCCTCCGGGGTCACGTCCTCGCCCGTGACGGCCTTGACGAGGTACGGGCCGGCCAGCGCCATCGAGCCGCGGCCCTTGACCATCGGGACGAAGTCGGCGAGGCCCGGGATGTAGGCGGTGCCGGCGGCGCACGGGCCCATGAGCGCGGCGACCTGCGGGATGACGCCGCTCATGACCACCTCCTCGCGGAACAGGTGGCCCGAGCCGGCGAACAGCGAGCCGACGGCCTCCTGGATCCGCGCGCCGGCCGAGTCCAGCAGCCAGACGAACGGCATCCGCTTCTGGAGGGCCATCTCGCGGAGGCGGCCGACCTTCAGCTCGCCGGTCATGCCCATCGAGCCCGCCATGACGGTGAAGTCGTAGGCGGCCACCGCGACCAGCCGGCCGTCGACGCGGCCGTAGCCGGTCACGACGCCGTCGGCCGGCGCGTCGACGCCGTCCATCGCCCGCTGCGAGAAGTGCGGCCGGCCGTGGATGCCGAGCTCGACGAACGTGCCCTCGTCGATCAGGAGGTCGAGCCGCTCGCGGGCGGTGAGCTTCTCGCGCTCGTGCTGCTTGGCGATCTTCTCCTCGCCGCCGCCCAGCCGGATCCGCTCGCGGCGCTCGCGCAGGTCGTCGACGAGCGGCCGGAGGGCGGCGCCGGCGGTCGCCTCGGTCGTCACCGGCCCGTCCACTGCGGCTCGCGCTTCTCGAAGAACGCCTTCACGCCCTCGACGGCGTCCTCGGTCGAGAGCTCGATCGTCAGCTGCGACTGGAGGAACTCGAGCGCGTCCTGGAGGCCCATGTCCTGCTGGCGGAACATCGCGTCCTTGCCGAGCCGCATCACGACCGGCGACTTCGACGCGAGCTTGCGGGCCCATTCGTCGACCAGGGCGTCGAACTCGTCCGCCGTCGCGACGCGGTTCACGATTCCCGCGGCCCTCGCCTCCTCCGCGCTCATCCGCTCGCCGAGCAGCAGCATCTCGTTCGCGGTCTTGCGCGGGACGTTGCGGTAGATCAGCGCCATGATCATGAACGGGAACAGGCCGAGGTTGATCTCGGGGGTCCCGAACTGGGCGGTGTCCTTGGCGATGATCAGGTCGCAGGCGAGCGCGACGCCGAGCGCCCCGGCCAAGACGTGGCCGTTCGCGGCGCAGACGGTCGGCTTGCCGAGCTCGCCGATCAGCCGGAACAGCCGGACGAACTTCTCGGTGCCGAAGTGGCGGTGGACGAGCGGCGTGTCGGCGGCGAACTGCGCGACGTTGCCGCCCGAGGAGAACACCTTCTCGTGCGACGAGGTGAGGACGACGGCGCGGACGGCCTCGTCGGCGCCGGCCGCCTCGAAGGCCGCGAGCAGGTCGCTCAGCATCTGGTCCGAGAGCGAGTTGCGGGTGCCCTCGTCGTCGAGCGTGATGGTGGCGACGCCGGCGTCGCCGACCTCGTAGCGGAGCTTCTCGTAGGCCATGGGAAGTGGGAAGTCCCACTCCTCACTCTGACGGATTCCGCGCGGGGGCGTCGGGGCGGGGTGGGGCGGGCCCCCGGCGGGGGCGGCCGGGGCGCGCCAACGGGGACGGCCGGGGCGCGCCCGGCTTCCGACCGATAACGCTTGTATAGTCCGCCGCGCCGAATCGTCCAGGGGCCGCCCTGGGCGAACGGGGGAACCACTGCCGGCACAGCCGGCCGGGGCGAATCGGATGCAGTGCCGCGTCCGTAGCGCACAGCGCGAGCCCGACAGCTCACCTCGCAGGCCGAAAGGGGATAGCTCGAATGCAAGCTCGCCGAGGGGATCGGTGTAGGGGTCGATTGCGGCTGGTTCTGCCGGTCGTCCTTGTCGCGTGCCTGCTCGTGCCGGCGGCGCCCGCCTCGGCGCGCGCGTCGGCCGAGGTCCAGATGGTCCGCAAGGCGAACTCGTTCCGCAAGCGGCACGGCCTGCGCCCCGTGCGCATCTCGAGGAGCCTGATGCGCTCGTCCGAGGGCTACGCCTGGCACCAGATGCGCAACGGCTTCTTCGGGCACTCGAGCCGGATCCACGCGAGCGGGCGGTTCCGCCGGCTCGGCGAGATCCTCGAGTACCACGGCGGCACGAGGGCCCGGATCCGGCAGGCGTTCCGGTCGTGGCTCCACTCGCCCGGCCACCGGGCGATCATCATGGATCGGGGCTTCCGCTACGTCGGGGCCGGACGAGCGTCCGGCCGCTTCCGCGGCGGGCGGGCCACGATCTGGGTGATGCACTTCGGGTCGAGATAGGGCGGGCGGGCGCGCGGCGGCTCGCCGCGCGCGGCGGCGGCTCCCCCGCCGACCGGAGCGCGGGACGACGGCTCCGCCGCCCACCGGAGCGGACGCTCCCTCCGAGGGATACGCTTTCCCAGCCTTGAGCGGACGCATCGCACGACTGGCGGTCGGGCTCGCGGCGGGGGCGCTGCTCCTGCCCGCCACGGCGGCCGCCCACAACCCGGCGGCGAGGGTGAACGCCGAGGGCAACGCCTTCACCGGCGGCCTCCAGTTCTCCCCAGCGGACGTGACCGTGGACGTCGGCGACGGCGTCGAGTGGACGAACACCGACACGGTCGTCCCCCACACGGCCACGGAGGACCACGGCCTCTGGGACCTGACCGGCGACTACGGCCAGACGCCCGCCAACCCGCCGGGATTCGGCCCCGGCGAGGTCCGCGAGCGCCACTTCGAGGCCGGCACGCAGCACTACTACTGCAAGGTCCACCCGCAGCAGATGCGCGGCACGATCACGGTCCCGGCCCGCCTCGAGCGCGCGTCGTCGATCGGCACCGTGCGGAGCGGCAAGAAGACGAAGGTCCGGCGGCTGCTCGCCACCTGGTCGACGCTGCCGCCGGCCGAGGGCCAGGTCTTCGACGTCGAGGTGCGGAAGGGCGGCGGCGCCTGGCGCGCCTACCGGACCGGCACGCGCGCGACCTCGGCCAGCATCAAGACGAGGAAGGGCGTGAAGTGGTCGGTCCGCGCCCGCCTGCGCAGCGCCTCGACGCCGAGCGCGGCGACGGACTGGTCACCGCCGGTCTCGCGCAGGGCGTAGCGCCGGCGCGCTGAGACCCGGCCGCGGGCTCAGCGCCGTGCGGCGGTAAGTAGGAAGTGCCACTCCCCACTCCGGTACGCTCCCGCCGAGCCCGACCGAGGAGACACGACCCACGCATGGCCACCGCCGAGACGATCCTCAAGCCCGACCACGCCGCCAAGCGCCGCCACTTCATCTTCACCGACGAGCACGAGCAGCTGCGCGAGTCGATCCGCTCGTTCGCGCAGAAGGAGCTCGCCCCCCACGCGGCGGAGTGGGAGGAGACGACGTTCCCCGACTGGGTCTTCCGGCGGATGGGCGAGCTCGGCTTCCTCGGGCTCTCGTACCCGGAGGAGTACGGCGGCCAGGGCGGCGACTACTACTCGAACCTCGTGCTCGCCGAGGAGATCGGCCACTCGAACTCGGGCGGGCTCGGGATGGGGATCGCGGTCCACACCGACATGGCCACGCCGCCGATCTTCCTGTTCGGGACCGAGCGGCAGAAGCAGGACTACCTCGTGCCGTGCATCAAGGGCGAGAAGATCTCGTGCCTCGGGATCACCGAGCCGGACGCCGGGTCGGACGTCGCCGGCATCCGCACCCACGCCGTGCGCGACGAGGACGGCTGGGTCATCAACGGGTCGAAGACCTACATCACGAACGGCCACCGGGCCGACTTCATCGTGCTCGTCACGAAGACCGACCCGGACGCCGGCTACGACGGGTTCACGCTGTTCCTCGTCGACATGGACCTGCCGGGGGTCGTGCGCGAGAAGCGGCTCGAGAAGCTCGGCATGCACGCCTCCGACACGGCGCTGCTCGCGTTCAACGACGTGCGGGTGCCGGACGACGCGGTGCTCGGCGAGGTCGGCAAGGGCTTCTACCACATCATGTGGGAGCTCCAGGGCGAGCGCCTGATCGGCGCGGCCGGCTGCGTCGCGGCGGCCCAGCGCTGCTTCGACCGGACCAAGGCGTACGCGCTCGAGCGCAAGGCGTTCGGCCGCGAGATCGCCAGGTTCCAGGTGATCCGGCACAAGTTCGCCGAGATGGCGACGAAGATCGAGTCCGCGCGGCAGATGGTCTACACGACCGCCTGGCGGTTCCAGAACGGCGAGTACCCCGTCCGCGAGATCTCGATGGCGAAGCTGCACGCCTCGCGGGTAGCCGTCGAGGTCGCCGACGAGTGCATCCAGATCCACGGCGGCGCGGGCTACATGAAGGAGTACGGGATCGAGCGCGCGTGGCGCGACCTGCGGCTGAACCGGATCGGCGCGGGCACCGACGAGATAATGCTCGAGGTGATCGGCCGCTCGTACGGGCTGTAGGCGGCGCGCGGTGAGGGAGCGCGTCGGCGACGGGGTCGAGGTGCTGCGGCTGCGGCCGCCCGGCCGGTTGCAGCGGCTGACCAACGTGTACCTGCTCGAGGACGGCGGGCGGGTGACGCTGTTCGACTCGGGCAGCGTGCAGATGGCCGGCGAGATCGAGGCGGCGGCTCGCGAGCGCGGCGGCGTCGGCCGGGTCCTGCTGAGCCACGCGCACGCCGACCACCGCGGCGGGGCGTCGCGGATCGACGCGCCGGTGCTGTGCCACGACGCCGAGCGCGCCGACGTCGAGGGCGACGGCGGCGAGCACTACTTCGACTACTCGAAGGTGCGGAACCCCGTCGTCCGGACGCTGGCGCCCGGGATGGTGAAGCGGATGGACGGCGGGCCGCTGCGGGTGTCGGAGACGGTGTCGGAGGGCGACCGGATCGCCGGCTTCGAGGTGCTCCACCTGCCCGGCCACGCGCCGGGCCAGATCGGGCTCTGGCGCGAGTCCGACCGGCTCGCCATCGTCGCCGACGCCGTGTTCGTCTTCGACCCGTTCACGATGGGCGGCCTCGCGGGCCGCCCGCGGCTGGCCCCGCCCGCGGGGCGGCCCGACCCCGCCGCGGCGCGCGAGAGCGTCGCGAAGGTCGCGGTGCTCGACCCCGCGACGGTCTGGATCGGTCACTACGGGCCGCTGACCGGCGGCGACGTCCGGGCGCAGCTCGAAGCGGTGGCGGGGAGCGACTAGGTGGCCGGCTCCGGCCCTCCCTGCTTGCCATGCCCGCCCTGCATCCCGCGAAGCTGGTCGAGCACGTGAAGAAGCGCGCGCGTCTGGGCCTTGATCTCATCGCGCATGTCGTCGATCCTCGTGGTGTGGGCCCGGATCCTCGCGGTGTTGGCCCGCATCTCGTCCCGCATGGCGTACATCGCCTCGGCCTGCGCCTCCAGGCGCCGGTCGATCGCGCCCATCGAGCGGTCGAACCGCGCGAGCAGGTCGCGCATGAACTGCCGGAGGTCGTCGCGATCGGCTTCCGCCATGCCCGCATTGTCGCACCTGTCGTGTCACGCCAGTGCGAACTGCGTGACCGTTCCGCAACGATTACGTCACGGGCGAGGATCGAATGGGCGAGCTGATCGACCACGTCCGCGCCTACTACGAGGCGCTCAACACCGGCGACCCGGACAGGGTGGCCTCGTTCTTCACCAACGACGCGGTCCACTACTACACGCGGCTAGGCCCGCACGAGGGCGCGCGGTCGATCGGCGAGCACACGAAGCTCGCGGTCGAGCACATCGAGGGGCGGTGGTTCGTCGAGAGCGCGATCGAGGACGGCGAGCGCGCCGTGATCGAGTGGACGATGACGTGGCGGGACCCGAAGTCGGGCGAGCGCCGGCTCGACCGCGGCACCGAGTGGTTCGAGTTCCGCGACGGGCGGATCTGCGAGGTGCGCGCCTACCACCACGGCAACAGGAAGAACCCGCAGGGCGACCTGCTCGGGTTCGACCACGAGGGCCGCGGCTACACGATGCTCGGATGAGCTCGCTAGCCGACCGCAGCTTCGAGAAGGGTGTGCCGGCCGCGGCCTCGCGGCGGGTGCTGCCCCCGTTCACCGAGGAGCACGAGGACCTGCGCGAGTCGATCCGGCGCTTCATCGCCGCCGAGCTGCGACCCCATGCGCAGGAGTGGGAGGACGCGCGCTGGTTCCCGAACGAGGTCTTCACGCGGATGGCCGAGCTCGGTTTCCTCGGGCTGAAGTACCCGGAGGAGTACGGCGGCCAGGGCGGCGACTACCTGCACGACGCGGTTCTCACCGAGGAGCTGCCGCGCGCGGGGTCGGGTGGGTTGAGCGCCGGCGTCGGCGGCCACATCGGCATTGCCACGCCCCCGATCTGGAAGTTCGGGACCGACGACCAGAAGCGGCGGTTCCTCGCGCCCGCGATCCGCGGCGAGAAGATCGGCGCGCTGGGGATCACCGAGCCCGATGCAGGTTCCGACGTCGCCGGCATCAAGACCTTCGCCCGGCGGGTCGACGGCGGCTACGTCGTCAACGGGTCGAAGACGTTCATCACGAACGGGGTGCGGGCGGACTTCTGCGTCACCGCGGTCAAGACCACCGAGGAGGGCGGCCACCAGGGGCTGTCCTTTCTCATTCTCGAGAAGGACATGGACGGGTACTCCGTGTCCAAGAAGCTCGAGAAGATGGGCTGGCACGCGTCCGACACCGGGGAGTTGGCGTTCCAGGACGTGTTCGTGCCGGAGGAGAACCTGCTCGGCGAGGAGAACCGCGGGTTCTACCTGATCATGGCCAACTTCCAGTGGGAGCGGCTGCTGATGGCGCTGGGCTCGGTCGGCTCGATGCAGGTGACGCTGGAGCGGACGATCCAGTACGCCCAGGAGCGCTCGGCGTTCGGCCGCCCGATCGCCAAGCACCAGGTGATCCGCCACAAGATCGCCGAGATGGCGCTGAAGCTAGAGACGGGCCGCGCGATGACCTACAACGCGCTGCGGCTGTTCCACGAGGGGGGCGATGCGGTGGCCGAGGTGACGATGGCCAAGCTCCAGACCCAGCGCGACGCCTTCGAGGTCGCCGACGAGGCGGTCCAGATCCACGGCGGGGCGGGCTACATGAAGGAGTACGAGGTCGAGCGGGCTGCGAGGGATACGAGGCTCGGGCCTATTGGTGGTGGGACCGATGAGATCATGAAGGAGATCTTGGGGAAGATTTTGGGGTTGTGAGGGTTTGCGGGGGTTTCGAGCCGCTCGGCCTTGCCGGGTTTGTCCGGCGGACACCTTTCGGACACATCTGTTTCACGCGCACGCCTGATTTGCTCGTCGGCCGGGACGCGCAGGGTCATGTCGGCGAGTGGCCGGCCTGACGGGCGACGTCGACGACGTGCGTCTGGCGCCGTGCGTGCAAGGCCGTGGGACTGATGGGCGTGCGGCCGTGCCGGCCTTCCTGGATCAGCAGCGAGACGAAGCCGTGGCGGAGGTCGTAGCCACGTTTGCCAGTGCGTCATTCCAGACGCCACCGCTCGGGCTCGGGAAGACGAGCGCGTCGTCGTCCGGGCGACCTGAGACGAGCCGCCAGCGCAGCAAGTCAGCAGCGAGCGGTCCGAGTAGGCGCACGGTGCGCGACTGGTCGGTCTTGGTTGGCTTGACGCCACCCGCCCCGTCGGAGGCTTGTCGATCAGGAGCGTTCGGTCGCGAACGTCGCCCCACGTGAGTGCAAGCGCCTCCTGCGGACGAAGGCCAGCGTACGCGAGCACGCGATTACCGTCGCGTTTCGATCGCCCTGAACTGGCGCCGTCCCGGCCGCCGCGCGGAGCTGCTCCACAGTCGCCGGCGGCAGCGGTCGTACGTCGCGGAGCCGCCGGATCTGAGGCTTGCGCACGAGCTTGACTGGGTTCTGTGGAAGCCGCTGCCACTCGACGGCGCGCTGGAGTACACCCTGAAGGAGCGCGAGCGCCCGGTAGACCGTCGGCTGCCCGACGCCGTGGGCCTCGAGGTCAGCACGGTACTGCTCGATCACGACGGGCGTGATCTCGTGAAGCCGGAGTGCGCCGAGTCGACCGAGGACGTGCCGATCCCACAGCGCCGCATAGCTCCGCCGCGTCCGCATGGCGAGGTTCGGGACGGCGTAGAGCCGCCACCACTCCTCGGCGAACTCAGCGAGCGTCTGCTTGCCGGCACCGACGAGGTCGATCTCCCCCGTGCGCTTCCGCCGGACGATCTCGGCCTCGAACGCCTCCGCGTCGCGCTTGCGCCCGACGACCTTCGAGTGCGCGCGGCCGGACGCGTCACGCCAGCGGACACGCCAAACGACGCCGTTCTTCCGCTCGACCCGCTCGATGCTCATCGACCTGAGCTCCCGTTCGCGCTTACGTCGTCGAGCATGGGCCGCAAGCTACCGCGTGCGGGCGGTGCCGCCGGAGTGACCACATCGGGCTGCGCAGCGGCTGGACGCTCGACGCTCTGACTGATCCAGCGATCGAGATCCTCAGGACGAACCCGCAGGCGATTTCAGAGCCGAGCGGCGGCGAGATCCCCGCGGGCGATCGCTCGGTACACGGCGCGCCGCGAGAGGCCGCAGATGCGCGCAACCTGCTCGGGCGAGAGCAGCTCGGGACGTCCAGACCGGCCGGAAGGCGTAGCCACACAAGTACAGAGAGCGAGAGCCCCCTTTGTGCGAACGAATCCAGCAGTTCGGCGTGCCGCCGTTCGACCGCCCTCCCCCACTCCGACCGCCCCACGATTTGAAGCCGCCGAATCCGCCTCACAGACTTGCACCAAGGGTGCCAGCGGCCGTGCTCGCATCTAAGTGCAAGTGTGTGACGCGATTCTGCGGCTGGCATTGCGGGGCGGCTGCGAGCTCGGGCCGGGACTGCCGGCGAACCGGAATGCGGCGCCTACAGGAAGTCGAACTGGTCGACGTGGCTGCTGCCGTCGTCGTCATCGAGGCGACCGGACAGGCCCACCGCCGAGCCCTCGGACAGACGTTCCGCAAACTCGCGCGCCTCCAAGCCGAACGTCGTCACGTCGACGTACACCACGCCCGGCTCGCGAATCCCACGGCGCGTATATCGCGGAACGGCCAGCTTGATCCGGCACTCCGGCAGCCCAGAGCGCGTCGTCCGAAGCTCAGGCTCCCCGACGACCCGTCCCGTGAGGCTGACGACGTTCACGCCGGCCGTATCGTACTGTGTATGTTCCGTTTTGTGTATGGCGGCCGGGGATGCGACACGGCAGAGTTCGCCCCTTGCCACCGCCCGCCGCCTTCGCCCGCAACCTACGGGCTGCCCGAGAGAAGGCCGGCCTCTCCCAGGAGGCGCTCGCAGAACGAGCTGGGATGCATCGCAACGCCGTGGCTCTTCTGGAGACGGGGAAACGAGATCCGCGCGTGTCCACCGTCGCCAAGCTCGCAAAGGCGCTTGGCATCCCAGCCGGCGACCTCCTCAAGGGCTTTTGAGTCGCGGAGGCCCCATGTAGTGGCGAATCCGTGAGCGCCTCGGTGTCTCGCATGGCCCATAGAATCGGCGCGTGCCGACTGTGATGCCCGCCTTCCATGAGATCGGAAGCGTCGATGACCTCATCGACGTCGAGGTCACGTACCAGATCATCGGGCTGTTCTCGGAGGGTCTCTACAGCACTCCTTATAAGGCGCTTGAGGAGCTCGTTTCGAACTCCTTCGACGCGGACGCCACTCACGTACACGTCGTGATCCCTGCTGATCTCGGCGACTCGGACGCGGCCATCGCGGTCATCGATGACGGCGTCGGCATGGACGCCGAGGGCTTGCGTACCCATTGGATCGTTGGAGACTCGATTAAGCGACTCAAGCGATCCACCAAGGGCGGGCGCAAGACGATCGGCAAGTTCGGGATCGGCAAGCTCGCAGCGTACGTGCTCGGCAATCGCCTGACGCACATCACGCGCGTCGGCGATGCCTACTACTCGACAACGATGGACTTCAGCGCGATCCCGAAGACCGTCGACGTCAGCGGAGACGGGAAAAGCACGGCCAAGAAGAAGCAAGTCCAGCTGCCGTTGAGGCGTCTGAAGGAAGAGCAGGCGCGCGAGGCACTCGGCGCCTGGCTGGACAAGGAGGGCAAACGAAAAGACCTCAAGCTGTTCGGCGAGAAGGCGCCGTCAACGTGGACAGTCGCCGTCATTAGCGACCTGAAGCCGATGGCGCTTGAAATCAGCGCCGGCATGTTGCGTTGGCTCCTCAGCACTGCCATGCCGCTACGCGACGACTTCAAGCTCTACCTCAACAACGCTCGGGTGGACTCGTCAAAGCTCAAGGGCCGGAAGGTTGGATCGTGGACTCTGGGCAAAAACCTCAAGACCCTGCCCAAGCCGGCGCCGTCCCAGCTCGAGCCTGGTGAGAAGGAACAGCCCCCTGCGCCGGCCTTTGCGCACTGGCACCTCACGGATTCGATCTTGGGCCCGGTGAGCGGCTACCTCGAAGTCTTCGTTGACCCAATTGACACCGGCAAATCAGAGGATTTGGGCCGCAGCAACGGATTCTTCGTCTACGTAAACGGACGCTTAATCAACCCAAATGACGCCGGCTTCGGTATTGACCGCAACCAGCTGCGACACGGCACGTTCTCCCGGTTTCGCCTCGTGGTCAACATGGACCGCCTGGACGAAGAGCTCCGCTCGTCACGCGAGTCGTTGCGGGCCGGCCCGCAACTCAAGCGCGCTCAGGAAATCTTGCAGGGTGCGTTCAACTTCGCTCGTTCCAAACTGGACGCCCACGTAGCCGAATCTGCGACTGGCCGTCGCGCGTCCCAACGACTCGCCGACAGCCCGGCGACCCTCTCTGAGAAACCGATCCTGCGCCTCATCCTCTCCGCGTTCGAGGACCGGGGTGCTTCAGCTCGCCACGTGGCCCTCGCGAACGTCGCCCAGTTCGCGAGCGCAGCCGAGCTGCGGGAACACATTGAAAAGCGCATCGTCGACCAAGGAGCGCTCGTCTCTGATGTGGTGTACGCCGACCTCGGCGTTCACCAACCCATCACGGTGCTGGAAGGCGTCGCCGGGGTTCTTCAGATCAACCTTGAGCACCCGTTTGTCGCGCACTTCGCGGACGAGTTCGGCAATGAGAAACGGAATCTTCCGCTCCAGCTCTTCGCGATGTCCGAGGTGCTCCTTGAGGCGCATCTGCACTCGTCCGGGATCGAGCGCGACCAGATTCTCACCGTCCTCGATGAGCGCGATGAGCTCCTTCGCCATCTGGCGCGGTCCCGTGGACGCGAGAACTCGTTGACGGTCGCCCAGGATCTGCTCGCGTCGATCACGAGCAAGAAGGGCCTCGAAGCTGCCGTAGTCGCAGCCTTCAACCAGCTCGGGTTCGACGCGGTTCCTCGCGGGGGTAACGACGTCAGTGATGGAATTGCCGAAGCCCCCCTCGCAGCTAGCGGCGGTGCGCCTCAACGCTACCGAGTGTCGCTCGAAGCGAAGAGTAAGGAGAAGCACGGCGCGAAAGTGACCAAGGACGGTGTCGGCGTGGCCACGATCGCGCGCCACCGTAATGAGAGCGGATGCGATCACGCGATCGTCGTCGGCCCTGCGTTTCAAACCGGGGCAAAGGACCTCGGCGCTGTGCTGCGCGAAATCAAGAGTGATCACGAGCAGACGGACAAGACCATCACGTTGATGGAGGCTCAGGATCTTGCGCGCCTTGTCCGGCTTGCGCCGATCAAGCGTCTCAACTTGGCACAGCTGCGCGAGCTGTTCCAGACGTGCCGGTCTCCCAGCGAATGCAAGAAGTGGATCGAGGCAAGGGCAGCGGAGGAGCCCGAGCCAGCCAAGTACAGAGACATCCTCGAGGTCGTCTGGCAGGAGCAACAGGACGATGAAGAAAGCCCAGTGGAGTACGGCGCCCTGCGAGCGTCGCTTCGTCACGCCCGCAAGATCAAGATTTCACCTGAGGAACTGAAGAACGAGTGCCAAGCACTCGCACGAATGGCGCCGAATCAGTTCTTCGCGCGCGATGACGTCGTTGAGCTGAACATCCGCCCGGACAAGGTGCTTGAGCTCGTGCGCGACTACATCGATAAGGAAAAGCAAGAGGCCGCGTGACCACAACTACAACGCGTCGGCACGTTCATCCGTTCCCCGCGCGGATGGCGCCCGACATCGCGCTGGGGAAGATCATCGACCTGAAGCCGTCGCGCGCAAAGGTCTTGGACCCGATGTGTGGCTCGGGCACCGTGATTCGTCTCGCGTCCGAGGCTGGCCACGCGGCGATCGGCGCCGACCTCGATCCACTGGCCGTCCTGCTCACGCGAACATCAGCCATCAGGTCGTGGTCATCCAATCTCACGGAGCGAGCAACCCAGGTTGTCGAGGAGGCACGAACCCTTAAGCCTGGGCTCCCAACATGGATTAAGGACGACGAGGAGACCTCGCGTTTCATCGGCTACTGGTTCGATACCGCCCAAGCCGAGGATCTTTCGCGTCTGGCCCGTGTCCTCGCCGACCGGCCACGTCGCGACGATCCACTGCGCATTGCATTGAGCCGGCTCATCGTTACGAAGGACGCTGGAGCCTCGCTCGCACGGGACACTGCGCACAGCCGCCCACACAAGACACGCGAATCGAACGACTTCGACGTCATGTCGGGGTTCATTGGTGCAGCCGCGACGATCGAAGCCATTGTGGCCGGCGAAACGGCCGCCGAGCGCCCGCAGGTCCGTCGCGCCGATGCTAGGTCGCTCAGCTTTGTCAAGAGCCAGACGATCGACCTGGTCATGACCTCGCCCCCTTACCTCAACGCCATCGACTATCTACGAGGGCATCGGATGAGTCTCGTTTGGCTCGGCTGGACGACACATCAGCTGCGCGAGCTTCGCGGCGAGACGATCGGTGCCGAGCGTGGCCTGAAGGCCCCGACGGCGGAGGTTGCCGCAATCGCGAAGGTCAGCGGAGCGGAACTCAGCAGAATGTCGACACGACATCGGAACATGGTTCATCGGTTCGCGCGCGACGCACACGACTTCTGCCGTGCGGTGGCTCGTGTCACAAAGCCGTCGGGCACGGTTGTTCTTGTTGTCGCGGACTCCCAGCTTCGAGGCGTTCCGATCTCGAACAGCGGCGTATGCGCCGCGGCCGCAAAGCACCATGACTTGAAGCTCATCAAGACGGAGACGCGCGAGATTCCGGCAAGACATCGGTACCTCCCCCCTCCGGAAGGCGAAACGAGTTCGCTCGCCAACCGCATGAGGGAAGAAGTTATCTTCACGTTCCGCCGATAGCCGAACCGAGCTCTCGTTCTACCGGAGGCGACAAGCCGATTGACGAGGAAACACGGTGCGAGTGTCGTCCTTCTGTTGCACGGACACGAAACGGAACCGCCCGCACATCAGCGGCTACCCCGGCTCGCCCCCGTCCAGCCGTATTCGCAGCGACTTCTTGCGCACGTGACCCGGGCGCGCCGTCAGTACCGCACTCGCCACTTATGACGGACGTTTGGGCTTGTAGGTCTTAAACACAGGTGTCCTGCGCTTACTCTCGCCAAAGGGGCCACTGGCTTGGGGCGAAGCGCGTAGCTCGGAACGGGATCACCATGGACGGCTCAACGTTGAGGACTTCCCAGGCGTAGCCGTCTAAATAAAACGGGGCTTCGGTGGCCACGATTCGATCCGCCAGCAGACGTAGTACGGCGTGCGTAAAGAAGAGCAAGGCATCGTCCCCGAGCTCGTAGAAGCAAAGATATTGCCCGTCACCTTGGTACTCCTTCGCGACAACACGGCCTGGGCCAAGGAGCAGCATCACGTCCGGCCAACAATCGTCAGCGTTATCGACCACCTCGGGTGAGATCGACCCCTCGTCGCGGAGCGAGGCGCTGCCCCCGGCCAAGAAAACAGCGGCTGTCCCAATGTGCGGCTTGGACAGCATCATCCCGTCGTGCTCACGACCGGCGCGCAACGCAGCGACTTCGAGCTGAAGCATCGACACCTCGTCTCCGAGACTCAAGCCATGATGGGGGACGATGTCTCTCACGGCCTTTGACTTCGCGAGAACGTCGTCGAAGTCTTTTGTGCTCCACCTGCTCTTCGATTCGATCACCGCTCGGACCGACTCCGCGAAGAAGAACGAGTGGTCGAGCATTGGAAGGCTCGGATAGTTCGCCGAGTCCCATACGACGATGTCAGCCTCTCGGCTTCGATGAACGGAGCCGTAAACCATCCCGCGCCCGATCTCGTATCGACGAGGCAAGATCTCGCGCAGGTAGATCCTCTGAAATTCCTCGCGGTGGCTCCCGGAGAGGCCGGCGTGGTCAACGGATGGCAGGGCCGCCGCTGCTCGGAGCTGCGCGGCCTTGACCCTGAAGTAGTGACGAACGTTTTCCTGCGCTGTGCCCATACGCCCGCTTCCGAGCAGGCTACCTTCGGCGGCGAAGAAGGGCGACGGGACCCGCGGCGCGGCTTAGCTGATCACCGAGCGCCAGCTGTACCGACGAAAGGACCGTCACCCTCTGCCTCCGGCCCCAGTTCGCGCCCTCGCCGCGAAGTATCCGGATCTGTTCGAGGGCAGTACCGACGGGACGAGCCAGATCAGACTTTGCCAGCTTCCAGACTCGTGCACAGGAACCCAGTCCGTTCCATAGTCCTTCAGCACGATCATCATCGTGAGGTTTCGGCTGTCTCGACCGACTGGGTCAGCCTTGATGATCTGGGCGACGCGCTGATGGGGGCGACGCGCTGATGGCTGATGCCGACGGCGGCTGAGATGTCATGGACCGACATGCCGCCGTGATAATTCGCTTGACGGATCGTCAGGTCATGCTCGCTCGCAAGGGCCAGCTCGGAAGCGCCCTTCTGATGGCCCGCGCACAGCCCGTGCCAGCGAGAAGGGGAACGTGTTTAGGTCAACGCCGATTAGGGGGCTTGTGAATCGCGTCGCCTCTTGAGGTCGTGAAGATAGTCTTCTCCTGCTTGCACTTCTCGGCTGAGCCCTAAGGATCGGTTAGTGCGGATGAGTTCTTCGTGGCGCCTAACCGCGAGATCAAGCTCTCCTCTTTGCTCCGCGATCTTCGACGCGGTCAGCAACGCAATGGCGACGTGCCGTGGGTTGCGGCTCGCTCGCCCAAGCTCAATACTTTGAATAACGAGGTCGTTAGCCTCTTTAAGCGCGTCTGGATCGCCACGCTTGAGGAGAACTTGTGCGAGCGTGTTAAGAACGACCGCGCGATCCAGGTCACGCGTCACCTCGTCGGCACGCTCCCGCAGAAGCGTCTCTGCTTCGCGTAGGCGTCCGGGGCCACCCAGTCGTGCGAGCACGAGAGCCAGCCGATCTCGCGCAACGCTTTGTTGTTCTTGTGGCAGAAGACTCAGGCTTCGCCTGAAGAGCCGCTCAGCCTCGAGTAACTGTTCCGGACTGCCTTGTCGTAGTAACACCGCGCCGAGAGCACTGAGCGCTAACCCGTCGTCGTCACCCACCATACCGCCGCGAAGCTGCACGCTGCGACGCAACGCCCGCTCGGCTTGTTTCAGGCGATCGTGGCCGCCGATGCGCGTCATGAGGCTGCCGAGCGTCGTAAGAGTAAGAGCTTCGCCAAGCTCGTCATTCGTCGAGCGCGCTAGGTCAACAACGTCTACAAGCAACGCCTCTGCCTTGGTCCACCACGGTTCCCTTCTTCGGTCAGCCCATATAACTCCGAGCAGGTGGCCTGCAATTACCCGCCGCGCTGGACGAGGGTGTTCAGCCCAGACCCTCGTAAAACATTCCTCTGCTAGAGGGAAGTCGGAGACCGCGTAGGCGTAGCGGCCCTGGATGTATGCGATCTCAGCGAGATGGTCTTGAAGCCATTGCTCGTGCGCGCACGTGAGGTCGACCGCGGCACGCAGGTCCGACCGCCGGCTGACCGCAGCCGCCCGCTCTACGAAGGACTCGAGCGCGTCGACGGACTGCGCCGGGGAAACGGGAACGCCGTGGTATAGCGACCGCCACTCCATTTCCCTTGTAAGCGGCTCGTCCGCCCTTCGGCCGACCAGGCCCTCCGCAAAACGCTGGCTTAGCTCCGCATGGACGCTCCGCAGCAGCTCAGGCTTGCGGTCCAAGCGCGCGACGAGCAGTTCGCGGGCTGGCGACCCGAGCCGCCAGCCGTGGCCACCATGGGGGGCGACGAAGGGAAGAACTTTGACACCAGCGACCGCTTTGACCGTGGTGCCGTTAATTCGGCCAAACTGTCTCACTAGATCTACCGCAAGGCCGTCATCCAACACATGCGGAACCGCCAGTAGCTCGGCCGCTAGCGTCACTTCCTGCGGCGTGGCATCGAGGAGCTCCTCCAGGAGACGGTGTTCGCCCGCTGAGGCAAAGCCGCTCATGCCATTACCTCAGTGTGATTCCTCCGTCGGCGGATGGCTAGGCCAGCGAGTAGCCGGCCGGGAATGCCCTCGCTCGAAGCAATGAGTTCTTGTGCGTCGGCGATGCACTCTTCCGGTGCATACCCGAACTTGTCTCGCAAATGCGTCACCACATCTTCTTCAGTAAGCGCACCAAGATGGAGCTGCTGCGCTTCGAGGAACACTGGGGGGGACTGAGCGCTCCGAACCGTTATCACGAGGAGCGGGACACCTACCTTTGCGACCTCGGACAGCTGCACTTGCAGCCAAGCACGGACATCCTCAGCGAGACGATCTACCCCTTCAAGGACCCATACCTGGAAATGAGAGGAGTCGGTGGCGACGGTGGCGAGGGAGTCCGCCGGAATGGGCTGTCCCTCCGCAGTCGGCTCTCCCGCGGCGTCCGGCGGAGATGCCTGCTCAGTGATGCGCCAGAAGACATCTTCCTTCTCGGTCCCCACGGCCAAGGTAAAGTCCACGTGGACCCAATGTCGGCCGTGGGCTTCGGCGGTCGCTTCGGCCCACCGCATCAACATAGGCAGGTCACTATCTGGGTCCACGGCAAGCTCGTATTCGCTTGGACTGCTTTGTGTAATGCAGAACCTGAGCCGCGCAATCGTCTCTTTACGGCCGACCAAGGCGTCTTCGAAAAGTTCGCTCCGGAGGTGCGCCAGGGCTTGTGGTGGTAGTGGGCGGCGGGCAGCTTCGAAGGACTCGGTCCGTTCCCGGACGTGAATTACTGGATCGACGCTGAGCTCTCCTCCAGACTCAGTGGCGAGCACGGGGTTTACGCGCCGCGCCTGCCGAGCAAGCTTGTCGGTAATAAAGCCCCGTACTTCGTCTTGGTAACTCTCCGACTGTTGCGGATACGCCAGTGACACGTACACGCGCCGCACCCGGGGATGCTCGCCCTCAACGACCGTGACACGTGTAACGTAGTGGTTCACATGGTGGTGAAGCGCCGTGACGGGCGACCGGTCCATCTCCGCTGGGAACGCTGCGCGGTCTTCGTGCAGATCAAGTTCATCGGCGATTAGCAGAAGGGCTGTGAGAAGCGGCCCGCGAAATGCCTGATTCTCGGGCGCATAATCAGCCGCACGGAACTCAGCCACCACCTTTTCAAAGAATGCCGATCCATGGCCTTCTGAAACCAAAGCGGTGGGCAGCAGATAGTCGAGTTGGTCGTCAAGGTCGATGACGAAATCGTCTCTCGTTGCCTCTAGCCGCAGCGCCCGCGCGACGATTAGCTCCCTAGCCCTAGCAGGATGACGAGTTCGAATCAACTCGTAATCCTCGACGTCAAAGTCGTCCGGACCTCGCCCGTCGACGCGAAAATCCTGCATTCCTATGTCGTGGAGATATGCAGCACAGAGGAGAACGAACAGCTCCGACCGTCCGAGAGCGTGAGAGGTGTTCTGAAGGTGCGCAACTAGGTCGCCCAGAATCTGGATTATCCGGCGGGAATGGCGAGTGGAGCTGTGGTCCGTAAACCAGTGAAGGCGCGGCTGCGCCCATATCCGATCTGCGGAGCTTTTCGCTCTTTCCAGTCGCGCGGAGAGGTCGAGGTCCGGAGAGTCGAGGTCCGCGAGGAGCACGTGCAGGTCGAGCGTCACTTCGAGGGCTGCAGAGTAATCGATTCAGTTCATGTGTGGCTGCTGCCTGCAGTCCCGAAGTCGGCTCGCGGAACAAGCACGACGCAGGCAGCGCCCGGGGCTGGCGTTCTGGCGATCGTGGTTAGGTGCATAGTCAGGCGGCCACGGCGATGCCTGTTACCGCCTAGGGGCTCGCTCTCGCCCGAGACGTAGCCGCTCGTCGCGCGTCCTACAAGGAGGGCGGAGTACGGTGATATTGGAGTCATGCGAGGGGGATGCGGAAACTCGGCTCGCTCATCGCCGCCCACCTAGTTTCGGCCGCTGCGGGAAGACGAGATCCCGCCGAGCCCCGCAGGCGCACGCGGCGACCGTGCTAGCAATTCGCAGCACCGAGCGTGTTCACCAGATCACGTCCCGAGCCGTGTTCCGTAGCCGGCGAATCTGACGGGAGCCAAGCGTCGTCGGACTCAGCGAAGACTTCCTGCAAGCTGGCTTAGCCGGACCCTGAAGACGCGCACCCAAGGCCGGCAGGGCTTGGCAGCCCCCGCTCCGCGCCGCTGTTCTCAGACACCGCGGCGCAAGCCCGTGGTCTTGGCCTCCCGCCTAGGCTCGGTCAAACTCGGCATGCTCGCCGGCACGCCACCGCGCCGCGGGTTGGTCCTCACTGGCTCGGCTGCCTGCGCTCGCCTCATGGGACTCGGGCCACGCGACACAAAACGGACACATCAGCCCGCACATCAGCGACTACGCCGGCTTATCCCCCTCAACCTCGAACAGCCGCATTTGCAGCGAGTCCGTGCCCTCCGGTGCCCCCGCATGCCCGCCCGTCCCCCCCTCCGGACTCATGAAGGAGATTTTGGGGAAGGTCCTGGGGCTCTAAGGAGTCCGGCCCCAAAGCAGCAAAGAAATCGCCGTCGGGTTAAAGCAGTCCCTCGGAACCGCCGACCCCCCAGGGACCTCCCGCGCCCCGCCGCTCGTACAGAGGGCATGACAGCTCGCCGATCCATCGCAGCAGCAAGCGCAGCCCTCGCCCTGTCCCTCGCCCCTACCTCGGCCATGGCGTCGGACGGCCTCCCCGCCACGCAGGTCAACACGCCCGAGGGCGTCAGTGCGCCCGGCGGGAGCGTCCGCTATGTGTCGATGGCCGCCGGACGCGGGACCGTGCTCGGGCGGATCGACCGCTCGGACGGCGAGGTCGAGTTGTCGCGGTTCCTGGCGAGGTCGTGGGGCATCCCGGGCGTTGCGGTCGACGGGTCGGCGAGCGGCCTCTCTGGCGACGGTCGGACGCTCGTCCTCATGCGCGTCGACAACCCGGACCCGCGACGCCGCACGACGATGGCCATCGTCGATCCCGCCACGCTCCGCATCGCCGACACCGTCACGCTTCGCGGACAGTTCGGCTTCGACGCGATCTCGCCCGACGGCAGGAGCCTGTACCTGGTCCAGTATCGGTCGCCGCGCGATCCGAAGGACTACGCGGTCCGCGCCTACGACGCGCGTCGCGACCGGTTGCTCCCCGCCGAGATCGTCGACCCGCGCAAGCCGGACGAGAAGATGCAGGGGACGCCGATCACCCGAACCGGCCGCCCGGACGGCCGCTGGGCCTACACGCTCTACGACGGGTCCGAGCACCCGTTCGTCCACGCGCTGGACACCGCCGCGGGCAAGGCGTACTGCATCGATCTCGACTGGCTGTCCGGTCGGCCCGACCTCTACGACCTGCGACTCTCGCTCGGCGGACCGGCCGCCAGGACGCTGACGGTGAGCAAGTCAGCGAAGCCGGTCGCGCTCGTCGACACGCGGACCCTCCGGGCGAGCGTCCCGAAGCCCGCTGACGGAGCATCCGCCGACCGGCACAGTCCGGACGGACGGTCGTGGCCGCTGCTCGGGATCGCGGCCGCGGCCCTCCTGGCCTCCGTCGCCGCAGCCGCGGGCGTGCGCCGGCGGCGCCCGCCGGCTCACGGCGCCGCATGAGGCGAACCTCCTCGCTCGCGGCGGCCGCGGCCTGCGCCGCGGGGGCGGCATGCCTCGCCGCGGGCGGCGGCGGCGATGCCCGGTTCGTGCGCGCGGCCGCGACCAGCCGGACGAGCACGACCGCCGTCCGCGCGGCCCAGACCGGACGAACCGACGCCACCGTCGTGCGCGCGGCCGCCGCCGGCCGAACGAGTATGACCACCGTGCGCGCAATCCTGACCGGCCGGCCGAGCACCACCGCCGTGCGCACGGCGCCGACCGGGCGGACAAACGCCACCGTCGTGAGCGCGGCCGCTGCCGGCCGGCCGAGCACCTCCCCCGCGCGCCCAACCCCGGCCGCCCAGCCGACCGCGACCGTCGCCGCGCTAAAGCACCCCCCCAACCCACCCGGCCGCCCCCGCCTCGACACCAACCGCCGCTTCGGGCTCTCGACAGAGCGACGCCCGCTCCTCGTCAGCGCCTTCGGCACCTGGGGGACCAGGCCGAAGGTCCTCGTCGTCGGCTGCATCCACGGCACCGAGTGCGCCGGCAACGCGATCGCGCGGCGCGTGATCTACGGCTGCCCGCCCGTCGACGGCGACGTGTGGGTCATCCGCGACCTGAACCCCGACGGCCGCCGCCTCGGCACGCGCCTCAACGGCCGCGGCGTCGACCTGAACCGCAACTTCCCGACCGGATGGCGCGCGAACGGCACGCGCGGCGACCCGCAGTACCCCGGCCCGCGACCGCTCTCCGAGCCCGAGTCGCGGGCGGCGACCAACCTGATCCGGTGGCTCCGGCCGACCATCACGATCTGGTACCACCAGGGCGAGGGCCCGTACGTCCGCGCCTGGGGCGGGAGCGTCGCCGCCGCCCGGCGCTACGCGACCGCGGCCGGCCTCCCGTTCCGGGAAATGCCGTGGCTGGCCGGCACCGCGCCGCACTGGCAGAACAGCCGCTTCCCCGGGACGAGCTCGTTCGTGGTCGAGCTGCCGGCCGGCCGCACGACCGACGCAGCCGCGATGCGCCACGCCGCCGCCGTCGAGCGGCTCGCCGGCTACCGGGGGGCGAACCGGATCGGGATGAGAGGATCGTCAGCGGCTGCTCGATGACCGCGATCGCCGTATCCGTCTCGTTCGCCATCCGGGCGACGCTCGGCGCCGCCGCGGGAGACGCGGCCCGCCCAGGCCCGGACCGCCGCGAGCGCGCACTCGTCCGCGACGCGCAGAACGGCTCGTCCGAGGCGCTCGAGCTCCTCTTCCGCCGGCACTGGCGCACCACGCACCGCGCGGCGTACCTCGTCGTCCACGACTCCGCGGCGGCCGAGGACATCGCCCAGGAGGCGTTCCTCGCCGCGATCCGCGCGCTCGACCGCTTCGACCGTCGCCGCCCCTTCGGCCCGTGGCTCAACCGCATCGCCGTCAACCGCGCGATCGACTGGTCGCGCGCGCGGGCGCTGCGCGGCGAGGTCGCCGCGGACGCCGCGCCGGAGCCGGCCGGCCCGCCCCCGGCCGAGCGCTCGGAGGAGCTGGTCGCCGCGCTCGCGGCGCTGTCGCCCGAGCACCGCGCGGTGGTCGTGCTGCGCTACCTGCTCGAGTACACGCCCGGCGAGATCGCGCAGCTGCTGGACCTGCCGCGCGGCACCGTCAACTCGCGTCTGCGGCGGGCGCTCGACGGGCTCGGCTCGGGCCTCTCGGAGGACCCGCGATGAGCGACCGGGAGCTCCGCGAGCGCATTCGCGAGGTGACGGTCCCCGGCGAGCGCGAGGCGGAGGAGCGCAGCTGGCGCGTCGTGGAGGCCGCCTTCGCGGAGCGCGCCGCCGTGCGACCCACGCGCATGCGCGCCCGCGCGCGGGTCGCCCTGGCCGCGGCCGCGATCGCGCTCCTGGGACTCGCGCTGCCCGCTACCGGCGCGGGCGACTGGCTGCGCGACCTGGTCCGGCCGGGACGCGACCACGCGAGGCCGGCGCTCTCCTCCGTCCCCGGCGGCGGCCGCCTGCTCGTGACCTCCGCGGACGGGCCGTGGATCGTCAGGCCGGACGGGTCGAAGCGCCTGCTCGGGCGCTACGACGAGGCGTCGTGGTCGCCGCACGGGCTGTTCGTCGTCGCGACGCAGGGCCGCCAGCT
The DNA here is from genome assembly GCA_036389295.1 of Thermoleophilaceae bacterium. Lineage (GTDB taxonomy): Bacteria > Actinomycetota > Thermoleophilia > Solirubrobacterales > Thermoleophilaceae > AC-37. The sequence continues at coordinate 80,495 of DASVQB010000008.1, forward strand.
CGTCGCGCTCGAGCCGGGCGGGCGCGTCCGGTGGACCCTCGCGCGCCCGCACTCCGTCGGCGACGCGCGCTGGTCGCCGAGCGGCTTCCGCATCGCCTACCTGACCGCGGGCTCGCTCAGGATCGTCGCGGGCGACGGCACGGGCGACCGGCGGCTCGTCCGCTCGGTCGCGCCGGTCGCGCCCGCGTGGCGGCCGGCCCGGGGAGGGGCCCACGTGCTCGCCTACGCCGGCCGCGACGGGCGCGTCCACGTGGTCGTCGCCGACACGAACGCGTCGCTCTGGCGCTCTCCGCCCGGCGAGACGCCGACGCAGCTGCTCTGGTCCGCCGACGGCGCACGGCTCGCGGCGGTCGGCCCGAGGTCGATCCGCGTCTTCGGCGCCGGCGGGCGGCCGATCCGCACGCTGCCGGTCGCGGACGCTCGCGCGGCTGCGTTCGCCGGGCACGGCCGCGACCTGGCGTTGATCCGCGCCGGCCGGATCGACGACCAGTCCGAGGTCGTCGTGCTGAACCCCGACCGGCCGGGCCGCTCCGAGCGCGTCGTGTTCTCCGGCTCGGGCGCGCTCGGCGACCTCGCGTGGTCGCCGGACGACCGCTGGCTCCTGATCGGCTGGCCGAGCGCCGACCAGTGGCTGTTCGTCCGCCCGCACGGCGCCCCGAGGGTCGTCGCCGTCTCCGACGTCGGCCGCCAGTTCAGCCCCGGCGCCGGCGGCCGGCCGGGCTTCCCGGCGGTCGGCGGGTGGTGCTGCCCCGCCCCGCCCCCTACACCTCCATCCGCGCCACCACGTCGTACACCTCGGTCCCGGTGACCTGGTGCCCGACGTCGCTCGCCGCCTCCTCGCGGAGGTGCGCGACCCGCTTGTCGCTCGCGTCGGCAGCCTCGGGGGTCGACCAGAGGGCGACGGTCATCGCCCGGCCGGTGCTCGAGTCGAAGAGCAGGTAGGAGCCCGCGAAGCCGTCGAGCTCCTGCACCGCCTGGGTGCTCCGCTCGAACGCCTGCGTGACCTCCTGCTCCCGGCCCGGCGAGCCCTCGTACGTGCTGACGCGTGCGACCATCGGTCCCCCTTTCGCGCTTCGGCTTTGCGGCGCGACCCTACTCGGCGGGGCGGCCGCGTGCCGCGGGCGAGAGGGCACGGGCGCGCCGCGCGCCGCATCCTTCGCCCCCGTCGCGGGTTCCGTCGTCCATGCCGGGGTGGCGGGTGCGACGTGGGGGGCTGGCCGTGGCGGCCGTCGCCTCTGGCCTGCTCGCCGCCCCGGCCGCAGCCTCCCCCACGACGGTCGGCACCGCCACGGCGCCCCTCGCCGGCGGCCCGCGCCTCGCCGGCGACAGCCTCCTCTACAGCGAGCGCGGCTCGAGGCGGATCGTCCTCCGGCTCGCGACCGCCGGCGCCGATCCCCGCAAGCTCCGCAGCGAGCCGGTGCCGGCCCCGCCGAACGAGGAGGAGGAGTCCCCGGGTGACTTCGAGTCGAGCAACTCGGCCCTCGCCGCCTCGGGCGAGCGGCTCGCCTACGCGCTGGCGACCACCGTCGGCAACGCCCGCTACCAGCAGGGCCGCTCGACCGTCACGCTGCTCGGCGGCACCCTCGCCGGCCCGTTCGGCGAGGCGTCGACCTGCTCGAGCGAGGGCATCTACGGGCCCGCCTCGTCGACGGTCGACGTCGACGGCCCGCGCGTCGCCTCCACCGACTGCGTCGGCCGGATCGTGGTCCGCGACTACGGCGCCGGCCCCGAGCCGGTCGTCGCGACCCTCGCGCCGAGCCAGGGCCTCGCCGCCAGCGACCTCGCCCTGGCCGGCGACCTCGTCGCCTTCAACGCCTACGGGATCGGCCCGAGCGGCAGCTCGGCGCCGACCACCGAGGTCTACGACTGGCGCACCGGCACACGGCTCTACGCCGTCCCCCGCGCGACGAGCTTCGACCTCCAGCCGGACGGCACGCTCGCGACCGCGCGCGCCGGCGACGCCTCCTGCGACGGCGGCAGGCTGACGTGGTCCTCGCCGGCGGAGCCGGTCGAGCACGTGCTGCCGGCCTCGCCGTGCCGGGGCGACGTGAAGCTCGCGGGCGGCCGGATCGCCACCGTCGTGCGCAGCGGCGCCGGCCCGCGCAGGACGCTGGCGCTGATCGCGCTCGACGGCGCGCAGATCGACGCGGCGGACCTCGGTCCGCTCGGCATGCAGGAGGGCGAGATCGACTACGACGGACGGAGCGTCGCGTACGCCCTGCGCGACTGCTCGAACGGCTCGGACCTGCTCCGCGAGTCGGCCGCCGTCCCCGCGCCCCGCGACGAGCCGACGGCGTGCGAGACGCGGATCCGCTCCCCGCGCGCGAACCTCGCCCGAGGCACGAGTTCGGTGGCGATCCCGATCGGCTGCCCGGACGGCTGCTTCGGCGTCCTCGCGCTCCGGGCGCGCGTCGGCCGGCACGTCGAGCCGATCGGCCAGGCGCAGGTGCTCGTCCGGCCGGTCGCGCCCTGCGGGCCGTCCCAGGAGCTCGCGACCGTCACCCTCGCCCGCGCCGCGCGCGACGCCATTCGCGCCCGCGGCGAGCTGACCGCCCTCGCCGCGCTCCGAACGCGCGACCGCGACGGCCGCGACCGCGCGACCAAGCGCCGGATCGTCCTGCGGGCCGCCGGCTCGAGCGCCCGCGGCGCCCAGGCCTGCTAGCGCCCCGCGCGCCACCCCCGGAACGCGGCCAGGAGCTCGTCCCGCAGCGCGTCCGGCACCGACTCCTCGGGCAGCCGCCCGAGCGCCCGCACGGTCGCGCGCATCTGCTCCACGTACTCGACGCACCCCGGGCAGGCCGCCACGTGCTCCTCGAACCGCACCCGGTCCTCGTCCGGGAGCCGCCCCTCCAGGTAGTCGGTCACGAGCTCCACGAGCTCGCGGCAGGTCATCTCGACGGGCGCTTGCAGGCCGCTCACGATCCAGGCTCCTCGGAATCCTCGAAGTGGCGCTCGAGCGCCGCGCGGACCTTGGAGCGGGCCCGGTGCAGGAGCACCCGCTGGTTGGTCTCGCTCAGCTCGAGCACGTTACAGACCTCACGCGCGTCCCAGCCCTCGACGTCGCGCAGCACGATCACGTCCCGCTGACCGCGCGGGAGCGCCGCGATCGCGGAGAGCATCGCGTCGCGCGCCTCGGCGCCGATCAGCCGCTCCTCGGGCGACTCCCACCGCTCCGGCGGCAGCGCCCACCAGCCGGGCAGCGTCTCGGCGTCGGGCGGCTGGAACCGGTCCTCGTCCACGGCCCGCCCGTCGTCGTCCGCCGAGCCGCCGCGGCGGCGGAACAGGGCGAACGGGACGATCCGCCGCTCGCGCTGGCCGCGCGTCTTCGCCTTGTTGAGCAGGATGCGGAAGATCCACGTCCGGAGCGACGAGCGGCGCTCGAACCGGTCGAGCCCCTGGAGCACGGCGAGCCAGGTCTCCTGGACGACCTCCTCGGCGACCGAGCGGCTCGGCACGTGCATCTGCGCGAGCCGCAGGAGCGCCGGCCCGAGCGACTCGACGAGCGACGCGAAGGCCTGCTCGTCGCCGCGCTGGAGCGCCGCGATCAGCCGGTCGTCGTCGTCCATCCACGCCGGATCGTCGCACACGGCGGCCCGCGCCCGCGACCGTCCCGCGGAGGTCCCGCGCCCGCCGCCCGCGCCCGTTAAGGTGACCGGTGAATGAGGCTCCGCAGGCTCGTCGGTATCGGCGCGGCCGCCGCCGCGGCGGCGGTCGCGGGCGTCGCGATCGGAGCCGACTCGAAGGACGAGGGCCGCATCGGCCCCGACAGCCGGGTCCAGCCGAGCGGCCGCAAGCTCACGCCGGCCGGCAAGCTCACCCGGATCGGCAACCACCCGGCCGGCGGCCAGCTCACGCCCGACGGGCGCTTCCTGTGGACGATCTCGTCCGGCCGCGGCCGCAACGACGTCCGCATCGTGCGGGTCGACCCCGGGCTCCACTGCAGGCACGGCGCCCGCGGCGCCGCGTGCCGGAGGCGGCGCTCCGCCCGGATCGGCAAGGTGGTCCAGACGATCCCGATGCCGGGCGCGAGCGGCGGGATCGCGATGGCGCCGGACGGGCGGACCGCCTACGTCTCGGGCACTCCGGAGTCGAGCCACGACGACCAGCAGGCGCCCGAGGGCACGCCCGGCAAGCAGGGCGACGTCATCCACGTCTTCCGCTACGACGCGCGCAGGGGGACGGCCAAGCGGGACGGCCTGATCGAGGTCCCCCCGCCGGGCGACTCGCCGATCGTCCAGCGCTTCCCGCCCGGCACCGACCGGCTCTCCTGGCCGCGCGACCTCGCGGTCTCGCGCGACGGCAAGACGCTGCTGGCGGCCCTGAACCTGGCCGACTACGCGGCCGTGGTCGACACCTCGAGCCGGTCGGTCAAGTTCGTGAAGGTCGGCAGCTACCCGTACGGCGCGGCGATAACGAGCGACGGCAAGCACGGCCTGGTCTCGAACGAGTCGGACGGGACCGTGTCGGTGATCGACCTCGCCGATGCGACGAAGGTCAAGGACATCCAGGTCGGGCCGCACCTCTCCCACCCGGAGGCGATCGCGGTCGACCCGAAGCAGCCGCGCGCGTACGTGGCCGTGGCGCACCAGGACGTGGTCGCGGTGATCGACACGCGGAAGCTCGAGGTCGAGCGGACGCTGTCGGTCGAGCGGCCCGAGGGCATCGGCGCCGAGCCGACCGACGTGACGGTCACCGACGACGGCCGCCGGCTGCTGGTCGCCGACTCGGGCGAGGACGCGGTCGCGGTCTTCGCCCTGCCGAGCACCGGCCCGTCGGCCTCGTCTTCGCGCCGGTCCGCGTCCGAGGAGGAGGAAGAGGAGGAGGGCGCGATCCGGGCGACCGCGACCAAGAAGCCGAAGGCGTTCGAGCTGATCGGCCGCGTGCCGGTCGCCTCGTACCCCGTGGCCGTCGACGCGACCCCGAAGCGGCGCAAGCTCGTCTGGATCGCGGCCAAGGGCCTCGGCGTGGGCCCGAACCCGAGGGGGCCCAACCCGAACTCGCCCAAGAACTCCGACGACGGGATCAACTCGTTCCAGTACCTGCCGTCGATCGTCACCGGGACGTCCGGGATCCGCAGCTTCCCGGACGACCGCAGCCTGCGCGCGCTGACGCCGAAGGCATCCCGGCAGATCCGGCCGGCGAACGACCAGAAGCCCCCGGCGGGCACGCCGATCGCGACCGGCGCCGGGAAGATCGAGCACGTCTTCTACATCGTCCGCGAGAACCGCACCTACGACCAGGTGATGGGCGACGAGCCGCGCGGCGACGGCGACCCGAAGCTGACCCTGTTCGGCGAGAACGTCACGCCGAACGCCCACGCGCTCGCGAGGCGGTTCCCGCTGCTCGACCACGTGTACGCGAACTCCGAGGCCTCGATCGACGGGCACTTCTGGACCTCGGCCGGCGCGGTGTCCGACTACGTCACGAAGAACTGGCACCAGAACTACGGCGGCCGCAAGCGCCCGTACGACTTCGGCGTGTACGCGGTCACCTGGCCGGCGAAGCGGTTCCTGTTCGACCAGGCCGAGAAGCAGGGCATCTCGTACTTCAACTACGGCGAGGCGATCGCCGGCGTGGTGCCGCTGACCGACAAGGACCGCAACGCGGAGGAGACCGAGCAGGTCACCACCAAGCTCTCGCACTCCGACATCGGCCCGCCGACCGGCTGCTTCCCGAACGACGCCTCGGCCGGCGGCGTCGACTCCGTGCTCCAGGGCCAGGTCGAGATCTTCGACTCGACGCCGCCGGTCGGCGCGCGGCCCGACTCCGAGTCGCGCTTCGACTGCTTCAGGAGCCGCTTCCTGGCCCAGTCGGCGACGGGCTCGGTGCCGCGGTTCAACTACCTGACGCTGTCGAACGACCACACGTCGGGCACCACTCCCGGGCGGCGCACGCCGACCGCGATGATCGCCGAGAACGACTACGCCGTCGGGCAGGTGGTCGACCTGATCTCGCACTCGCCGATCTGGGAGCGGTCGCTGATCATGGTCATCGAGGACGACTCGCAGGACGGCGCCGACCACGTGGACGCCCACCGGATCCCGGCCTTCGTCATCAGCCCGTACGCCAGGCGCAGCGCCGTGATCCACACGCGCTACGACTTCCTCTCGTTCATCCGGACGCTCGAGCTGGTGGTGGGGATGGACCCCCTCAACCTGTTCGACGCGACGGCGGTGCCGCTCTACGACGCGTTCGGATCCGCTCCGGACAACGCCGAGCCGTACGACGCGATCCCGCCGAACGTGAACCTGCTCGACCGCAACACGGCGTCGAGCGCCAACTCGCGCCTGTCGCGGCAGCTGCCGCTCGACACGCCCGACCGCGTGCCCCAGGCGCTGCTCGACCGGATCCTCTGGCAGCACGTGCACGGCGCCGGCGCGGAGCCGCCGCCGCCGCCGGGGCCGAACGCGTCCGGCGAGGACATCGAGGCGTGGCGGCGCGGAGGCCACCCCGGCGCCGAGCACGAGGAGGAGGCCGGCGCGGAGGATCGCGACCGGTAATGATGCGGTCTCCGAAACCGGACAAGGAGATGCATCAGTGGGCGTACTCGACGGCAAGGCGGCGATCGTCACCGGCTCGGCGCGCGGCATCGGCCGCGCCACCGCGGAGCTGCTCGCCGAGCAGGGCGCGCAGGTCCTGATCAACGACCTCGACGCGGACGTCGCGGAGCAGGCGGCCGGCGAGATCCAGGGCGAGACGGCGGTGTTCGGCGGCGATCTGACCAAGGAGGGCGTGCCGGAGCAGCTCGTCCAGACCGCCGTCGACTCGTTCGGCAAGCTCGACATCGTGGTGAACAACGCCGGCTACACCCACGACGGCGTGATCCACAAGATGACCGACCAGCAGTTCCAGGCGATGCTGGACATCCACACGATCGTGCCGTTCCGGGTCATCCGCGCGGCCGCGCCGCACATGCGCGAGCCGGCCAAGCAGGAGATGGCGGAGGGCAAGGAGGTGTTCCGCAAGATCGTGAACGTGTCGTCGATCTCGGGGACGATGGGGAACGCCGGGCAGGTCAACTACTCGGCCGCCAAGGCGGGCGTCGTGGGGCTGACCAAGACGCTGGCCAAGGAGTGGGGGCAGTTCAAGGTGAACGTGAACGCCGTGGCGTTCGGGTTCATCGAGACGCGCCTGACCGCCGCCAAGGAGGACGCCGGGACGATCCAGAAGGACGGCGAGGAGATCCAGCTCGGCATCCCCGCGCAGCAGCGCGAGATGGCGCGGTTCGTGATCCCGCTGGGCCGGCCGGGGACGCCCGAGGAGGCCGCGGGCGGGATCTTCTTCCTCTGCACGCCGTGGTCGAACTACGTGCACGGCCAGGTGCTGAACGTGACCGGCGGGCAGTTCGGGGGGATGACGACCTAGGGAGTGGACGACCCGATGCCGGTGGCGCGGGGCGTCGCGATCCCGCTCGCCGAGGTCGAGCTGCGGGCGAGCCGGTCGTCGGGGCCGGGCGGGCAGCACGCGAACGTGACCGCCTCGCGGATCGAGGCGGTGTTCGACGTGGCCGCGTCGCGGGCGTTGAGCGAGTCGCAGAAGCGGCGGGTGATGGCGCGAGCCGGGCCGCGGGTCGTGGCGGTGGCGCAGGACGCGCGGTCGCAGGCGCGGAACCGCGAGCTGGCGCTGGAGCGGCTGCGGGGGCGGCTCGCGTCGGCCCTGGCCGTGCCGCGGGCGCGGCGGGCGACCCGGCCCACGCGCGCGGCCGGCGAGCGCCGGCTCGAGGCGAAGCGGCGGGCGGCGCAGCGCAAGCGCTCGCGGCGCCGGGTGGACCCCGGAGACGGCTGAGCCGGACCCCGGGCGGGCCTCGACCGCTCAGGCGGAGCCCGGCTTCGGCCGGCGCTGCTCGGCGAGCGGCTTGCCGGCGTCGTCCACCAGCCCGGGCGGTGGCCACGGCCCCATCCAGTTGTCGCGGGCCCCGTCGAGGGTGATGACGGTCCCGGAGTAGTAGTCCCCGGCCGGCGACGCGAGGTACGCCACGAGCCACGCGTGCTCCTCGGGCCGGCCGAGCCGTCCGAGCGGCACCGTCCGCGCCACGTTCTCGGCGACCGGCCGCGGGTACTTCTGGATCGCCTCGGTCTCGAAGTGCCCGGCGGCGAGCGCGGTCAGCCGGATCTGGAACCGGGCCCACTCGATCGAGAGCACCCGGGTCAGGTTCTCCACCGCCGCGCGGGCGGCCGAGGAGTGCGCCATGCCCGGCAGGCCGTGGTGCGGCGACAGCGTCACCGAGATCACCTTCCCGCCGCCCGCCGGGATCATCGCCTTCGTAGCGACGGCCTGGGTCATCAGCCAGGTCCCGACCAGGTTGAGCCTGACGACCGTCTCGAACCCCTTCGTGGTGATGTCCTCCGCGGGCGTCATGTACTGCCCGCCGGCGTTGTTGACCAGCGTGTCGATCCGGCCGTGGCGCTCGAGCACGCCGTCGACGAGCGACGCGACCTGGTCCTCCTCGCGGATGTCGCAGACGACGGCCTCGCAGCGCCCGCCCTCGCACGCCGCCGCGGTCTCGTCGAGCGGCTCGGCCCGGCGGCCTGCGACCACCACCCGGGCGCCGAGCGCGGCCAGCTCGACGGCGGTCGCCCGGCCGAGCCCGCTGCCGCCGCCGGTCACCACGACCACCTGGTCGTCGAGCAGGCCCGGGGCGAAGATCCGCGACGGCATGGCGCGGGCAGGTTAACCGCGCAGCCGCCGTGCCACGGCCGCGAGCGTCGCCTCGACATGGCGCGGGTCGTACCTCACCTGCCCGTGCGTGAATCGCAGCGGCGTCAACCCGGCGGCCGCGTGGACCTGGTCGCGCACGCGATCCTTCGCCTGCTGCTGGGGCGTGCGGTGGTAGCCGAGCCCGTCGGACTCCACGACCAGCCCCAGCTCGGGCCAGTGGAAGTCGACCTCGACGCCGCCCGCCCGCTCGCGCGTCCGCGGCTTCGGAAGCCCGGCCCGGCGCGCGATCGGCAGGAACAGCCGCTCGAGGCGCGAGCGGGTGAGCACGAAGGTGCGCTCGTCGAGGGTCCTGCGGAGCACGCCGACGCCGGGCCGCCGGTCGACGGCGTCGAGCGCCCTCCGCAGGCGGTCCGGCGTGACCAGCCCGAGCACGTCGGCCTCGTTGACCGCCGCCTCGAGCTCGTCGCGGGTGAGGCGGGTGGCGAGGTCGATCAGGGTGGCGACCGGGGTGGTGACTTGGATGCCGTGGCGCCGGGTCGCCTCCACCCGGGCCCTGCGGTGGAGCGCCAGGCCCTTCCGTCGCCGGCACGTGGCGTGAGGCACCGAGAGGTGGATCGGACCCGGTCGCTCGCGCCTGATCCTCCATAGCTCGGCGGCCGACTCGTGGCCGGTGCCCCTCGCCGTCAGTGCCGCTTTTCACCCGGCCGGCGGCGCGGCCGTGCAATGGTTCCCGAATGGCGACCGGGGCCGAGCCGAGGCGAGCCGAGCTGCCGCTCCCGGGCGGGCGCGAGGGCGCCGCCGTGAGGGTGCGCCCGCTGCTGTGCGGGACCGCGACGTGGCCGACCGCCTGGCCGCACCGCGAGGAGGGCCGCCTTGCGGGCGCGAAGGCGCTCGGGCTCTGGCCGGGGAGCAGGTCGGTCGTGCTGCCGATCGTCGCCTACCTCGTCGAGCACCCGGCGGCCGGGCCGATCCTGGTCGACACCGGGCTCCACCCGTCGATCGCGGTCGACCCGAAGCAGAACCTGGGCCGCTTCCACGCCTCGACCAGCATGCGCACGGTCCGGATGGAGCCGCAGCAGGCCGTGGCGGAGCAGCTGCGCTCGGCGGGGATCGAGCCGTCGGCCGTGAAGCTCGTCGTCATGACCCACCTCCACTACGACCACGCGAGCGCGATGTCCGAGTTCCCCGGCGCCACCTTCGTCTTCACCCGCCAGGAGTGGGAGGCCGCCACCGAGCCGCGCGCCCTGTTCCAGGGCTACGTCCGCAGCAACTTCGACCACGCCTTCGACTACCGGCTGCTCGAGTTCGAGGGCGAGGAGGTCGGCTCGTTCGCCAGCTTCGGCCGCGCCTTCGACCTGCTGGGCGACGGAAGCGTCCGGGTGGCCTTCACCCCCGGCCACACCGCCGGCCACATGTCCGTGGTCCTGCGCACGAGGAGCCGCGAGGTCCTGGCGATCGGCGACGCCGCCTACACCGAGCACACCCTGAGTACGAGCCACCTCCCCTACCGGATGCACGACGAGCACAACTTCCGCCGCTCGCTCCGCGAGATCCAGCGCTACGCCGAGCAGACCCCGAGCGCCCTTCTCGTCCCCGGCCACGACATGGAGGCCTGGGAGCGGCTCGACCCGGTGTACGAGTAGCTACGGGGCCGCGGTCCGCCGGGCCGCGCCCTCGGCGGCCCGCCCCGCCGCCCGCCGCGCCGCCCGGGCGGCCCGGACCGCCCGCCGGCGGCCGTTCCGGTGGAGCCCGTAGTAGACGTGCTCGACCCGCTCGAAGATCATGTCCGCCGCGGCCTGCGACTGCTCGCGGGTCGGCGACTCGACCCGCTCGAAGCGGATCGGGTCCGAGTACTGGACGGTCACCTTCGGGAACCGCAGCCGCTTCCAGTTGCGGACGGCGGCGGAGCCGGCGATCGCCGACGGCACCACCGGCGCGCCCGACTCGAGCGCCAGGCGCCCGATGCCGGGCCTGGCCTCCCCCAGCTCGCCGCTCCGCGACCGACCGCCCTCCGCGTACATCACGATCACCTTCCCGCGCGCGAGCAGCGAGTGGGCGGTCACGAACGCCTCCTCGTCGCGGTGCCCGCGGCGGATCGGGAACACGCCGCCGTGGTCGTAGATGAACTGGAGCGGCCGCTTGAAGAGCTGCGACTTCGCCATGAAGTGCACCTTGCGCCGCAGGTAGACGGCGATGAAGAAGTGATCGAAGAACGAGAAGTGGTTGGGGGCCACGATCGCCGGGCCCTCGGAGGGGACCTTGTGCGAGTCGATGCAGCGGGTCCGGTAGAAGAGCAGCAGGATCGGCGTGAGGACGAGCCGCACGGCCTCGTACATGAAGTCCGGCTCGCGCGTGCGCGTGCGCTGGTGGAAGCGCGTGAAGTAGTCCGCGGGGCGGGGGTCCTTGTAGACCTGAGGCTTCACTGGGGTTGACCTACCCAGGTGCGCCGCGGACGTTACCGGCCCGGGCTCGCCCAGTCGCGCGAGCGCTCGACCGCGCGCGCCCACTCGGCCAGGAGCGACTCCCGCCGCTCCTCCGGCATGTCCGGCTCGTAGCGAGCGGCCTCGCGCCACATCGCGCGGGTGCCGGCCTCGTCCCAGAAGCCGGTCGCCACCCCGGCGAGGTAGGCCGCGCCGAGCGCGGTGGTCTCGGACACCTCCGGCACCACGACCGGCACGCCCAGGACGTCGGCCTGGAACTGCATGAGCCAGCCGTTCGCGGTCGCGCCGCCGTCGGCGCGGAGCTCCTTCATCGGCTCGCTCGACGTGGCCTCGATCGTGCGCACGGCGTCGACCGTCTGGTAGGCGATCGACTCGAGCGCCGCGCGGGCCAGGTGGGCGCGTCCGGTCCCGCGGGTGAGGCCGACGACCGTCCCGCGCGCGTACGGGTCCCAGTGAGGCGAGCCGAGCCCGGTCAGTGCGGGCACGAAGTAGACGCCGTCGTTGCCGTCGAGCGAGGCCGCCAGCTCCTCGGTCTCGGCGGCGGCGCCGATCAGGCCCAGCCCGTCCCGGAGCCACTGGACCGCCGCGCCGGTGACGAAGACGCTCGCCTCGACCGCGTAGTCGGTCCGGCCCTCCACCCCCCAGGCGACCGTGTTGAGCACCCCCTCCCGCACCGGCGGCACCTCGCCGCCCGCGTTCTGGAGCACGAAGCTGCCGGTGCCGTAGGTGTTCTTGCCGAGTCCCGGCTCGTGGCACGCCTGGCCGTAGAGCGCCGCCTGCTGGTCGCCCGCGATCCCTGCCACCGGCACGCTGCCGCCGAACTCCGAGGTCTCGCCGTAGACGTGAGCGCTCGGGAGCGTGTCGGGGAGCGAGTCCGGCTCGACCGACAGGAGCTCGCACAGCTCCCGGTCCCAGGACAGCGACCGGATGTCGAACAGCAGCGTCCGCGAGGCGTTCGAGTAGTCGGTCACGTGCCGGCCGGTCAGCTTGAAGACGAGCCACGAGTCGACCGTGCCGAAGGCGGCGCTCGGGTCGACCCCGCCCTCGCGCACCAGCCACTCGATCTTGGTCCCGGAGAAGTAGGGGTCGAGCACGAGGCCGGTCCGCTCGCGGAAGCGCTCCTCGTGGCCGGCCTCGCGGAGCTCGTCGCAGCGGGCGGCCGTTCGGCGGTCCTGCCAGACGAGCGCCCGGTGGAGCGGCTCGCCGCTCGTCGGCTCCCACGCCACGACGGTCTCGCGCTGGTTCGTGATCCCGATGCCGGCGAGGCCGGACCCGTCGACGCCGGCCGCGTCCAGCGCCTCGCGGGCGACCCCGCGCGTGACCTCCCAGATCTCGCTCGCGTCGTGCTCGACCCAGCCCGGCCGCGGGAAGTGCTGCTCGAACTCGCGGTACGCGCGGCCGGCGATCCGCCCCTCCGCGTCGAACACGATGCACGTCGTGCCGGTGGTGCCCTGGTCGATGGCGAGGATCACCGGCGGGAAGCGTAGACGCGGGCGAAGTCCCGAAGCTGGCGGGCCCGGTGCAGGAAGCCGGCGGCCGTGCGGCCGGTCGCGCGGTGCTCGAGGTCGAGCTCCACCTCGACCACCCGGAAGCCCGCGCGATGGGCGTCGACCGTCATGCCGATCTCCATCCCGAAGCCGTGCGCGAACGGCAGGACGGCCTCGAACGCGGCCGGCGTCAGGGCCCGCTGGCCGCTGATCGGCGCCCGCAGCTCCAGGCCCGTGAGCCGGCGGATCGCGCGGCCGGCGAACCCGAGGGCGACGCCGAAGCCGCCCCCGACCCGCCGGGCGAACGCCGCCACCGCGACCTCGCCCTCGCCGCGCTCGAGCGCCTCGACCAGGGCGGCGAGCCGGCCGGCCGAGGCCCCGAGGTCCCCGTCGCACAGGACGACCGCCGAGAGTCCCGGCGCGCCGCGCAGCCGCTCCGCCCCGAGCGTGGCCGCGCCCCCCTTTCCGAGCCGCCTCGGCGCGCTCACCGCCTCGGCCCCACCCGCCCGCGCGACCGCGGCGGTGCCGTCCGTGGAGGCGTCGTCGGCGACCACGACGCGGGCTCCCGGGAAGGCCCGCCCGAGCGCGGCGAGCGTCTCCCCGAGGCGGTCGGCCTCGTCCCTGGCGGCGATCAGGATCCCTATTTCCCCCGACACGACCGGTTATCGTGCCCCACGACAGAGCCGAGCGACCAGGAGGGTGCATTGCCAGACGTCGAAGCCCACATCACCGGGACGGTGTGGAAGGTCGAGTGCGCGGTCGGCCAAGAGGTCTCGGAGGGCGACACCCTGGTCATCCTCGAGTCCATGAAGATGGAGATGCCGGTGGAGGCCGAGGACGACGGCGTGGTCAAGGAGATCGTCTGCGAGGAGGGCCAGTCGGTGGCGGAGGGGGACACGCTCGTTGTCCTCGAGTAGCGCGTCCGGGACCGAGACCGAGACGGCCGCGGCCGGCGGCGGGCGCGAGATCGCGTCCGGCAAGCTCGTGCTCGACGAGCCGGCCGAGCACGTGACCAGGATCCGGATCGTCAACCCCGTCAAGCGGGGGGCGCTCGACCACGAGATCCTCGACGCGCTCAGGGACACGATCCGCGGGCTGGAAAGCCGCTGCGTGATCATCACCGGCCACGACCCGGTCTTCTCGGCCGGCTACGACATCGGCAACTTCCCGGAGCACACCTTCGGCGGCGAGGCGGTGGCGTTCTCCGACGCCGCCGAGAAGCTGGTCGCCCACCCGTTCACCGAGGCGATCGAGGCGATCGAGGACTACGAGTACCCCGTCATCGCGGCGATCAACGGCCACGCGATCGGCGGCGGGCTCGAGCTGGCCATCACCTGCGACATCCGGATCGCGGCGCGCGGCGTGAAGATGGGCATGCCGCCCGCGAAGATCGGGCTGATCTACGCCTACACCGGGCTGCGGAAGTTCATCGAGGTCTGCGGGATCGGCAACACCAGCGAGCTCTTCTACGTCGGCCGCAACGTCGACGCCGACCGCGCCTACGAGATGGGCCTCGTGAACCAGGTCGTCGAGCCGTCCGAGATCGAGGAGACGGCGGTGGCCGTTGCGGCCGAGATCGGCCGGAACTCGCCGCTCTCGCTGCGCGGCAACAAGGAGATCATGCGGACGCTGCGGCGCACGCTCGGCGGGCTGCCGGAGTCCGAGTCCCGCCGGCTCGTGCGGCTGCGCGAGTCGTGTTTCACGTCGGGCGACTTCGTCGAGGGCATCCGCGCCTTCGCCGAGAAGCGCCCGGCGCGCTGGAGCGGTCGCTAGCGGCCGAGGCGGCCGGCTCCACCCCCGCGGATTAGGCGTCCGACCCCCTCCGTACGGTGCGCGGTGGCGTCCCGACGAGGAGGTTCGACCTGCCGCCGCTGATCAGCTACGACGAGGCGCTCGCCCTGGGCGAGCTCGAGGACCACGCCGAGATCGAGGCGCTCGTCGAGCGCGCGTTCCAGGCACGGCTGGAGCGGTTCGGCGACTCCACCGACATGTGCTCGCTCGTGAACGCCAAGTCCGGCGGCTGCGCCGAGGACTGCGGCTTCTGCGCGCAGTCGCGCTACGCCGAGGCGGACACGCCGATGCACGCGATGATGTCGCCCGAGCAGATCCTCGAGCACGCGCGGGCGGCCGAGGCGGCGGGCGCCCACCGGTTCTGCATGGTCACCCAGGGCCAGGGGCTGTCGAAGCGCGACTTCCGCAACGTGGTCGAGGGCGCGAAGCTCGTCGCCGAGCACACGAACCTCAAGCGGTGCGTGTCGATCGGCCACATCTCGCGCGACCGGGCGCGCGCGCTGAAGGAGGCCGGCATCCAGCGGGTGCACCACAACGTGGAGACCGCCGAGAGCTACTACGGCGAGGTCTCCACCACGGTCCGCTACGAGGGCCGGATCCGGACGATCGACGCGGTGGCCGAGGCGGGGCTCGAGACCTGCGTCGGCGGCATCCTCAACCTGGGCGAGAGCCGCGAGCAGCGGGTCGAGATGGCGTTCCAGCTCGCGAAGCTGGACCCGACCAGCGTGCCGATCAACCTGCTCAACCCGCGGCCCGGCACGAAGTTCGGCGACCGCGACCTGATGGACCCGTGGGAGGCCGTCAAGTGGATCGCGATCTTCCGCCTGATCCTCCCGGGCGCGCTGTTCCGGCTCTGCGGCGGTCGGGTCGAGAACCTCGGCGACCTCGAGCCGCTGGCGGTCAAGGCCGGGCTGAACGGCGTGATGATGGGCAACTTCCTGACCACGCTCGGCTCCGAGCCGGAGGACGACCGGGCGATGTTCGAGGAGCTCGGGCTCAACACCGCGCGCCAGGAGGACAACGGCGCCAACCCGCGGCCCGACAACCGCTCCGGCTGGCTGGAGGGGTCGTCGCCGGAGACGCCGGTGGACCGGCTGATCGACCGCCAGGACGAGGCCCCGATGTGGGACCCGGCCACCCAGCTGCGGCACCGGAAGAAGGGCTACGTGCCGCCGCGGCCGGACGGCGCGCCGAACGCGTTCCCGCAGGTGGTGAAGGTGCCGGGACGGGCGGCCGCCGACCGGGCGCTCGCGGGCGGGGCGCCGGCGGCGGATCGGGAGGCCGCGTGAGCGACCTCGCGGAGGTTCTCGACGACCTCCGCGAGCAGGGCCTCCACCGGCGGCTGCGGCTCGTCTCCGGCCCCCAGGGCGCCCGCGTGCTGCTCGACGGCAAGCCGGTCCTGCTCCTGTGCTCGAACAACTACCTCGGGCTGGCGGACCACCCGCGCGTGCGCGAGGCGGCGGCCGACGCCGCGATGCGATGGGGCGTCGGCGCCGGGGCGTCGCGGCTCGTCTCCGGGAACATGACCGTCCACCGCCGGCTCGAGGACCGGCTCGCCCGGTTCAAGGGCTACGCCGCCTGCGTGCTGTTCGGCTCGGGCTACCTCGCCAACGCGGGCACGATCGCCGCGCTCGCGCAGGAGGGCGACGTCGTGTTCAGCGACGCGCTGAACCACGCGAGCATCGTCGACGGCTGCCGGCTCGCGCGGGCGGAGACGTTCGTCTACGACCACTGCGACGTCGAGCACCTCGAGTGGGGCCTCGAGAAGGCCGAGGGCCGCGGCAGCCTGATCGTCACCGACAGCGTCTTCTCGATGGACGGCGACGTGGCGCCGCTGGCCGAGATCGTCGAGCTGGCCGACCGCCACGACGCGCGCGTGATGGTCGACGAGGCGCACGCCACGGGCTGCCTCGGGTCGAGCGGCCGCGGCGCGGTGGCCGAGGCCGGACTCGAGGGCGAGGTCGACGTGCTGGTCGGCACGCTGGGCAAGGCGCTCGGGTCGTACGGCGCGTACGTGTGCTGCGACCGCACGATGGCCGACTTCCTCGTGAACCGGGCGCGCACGCTGATCTTCTCCACCGCGCTGCCGCCGCCGGCGGTCGCCGGCGCGATGGCCGCGCTGGACCTGCTGGCCGAGCAGCCCGACCGGGTCCGGCGGCTGCGGCGCAACGGCGTCGTGCTGCGCGAGGCGCTCGCCGGGCACGGCGTGCGGGCCGGCGAGTCGGACACCCAGATCGTCCCGCTCGTGGTGGGCGACGCCGGGGCGGCGATGGCCGCCTGCGAGCGCGCGCTCGAGCGCGGCGTGTTCGCGCAGGCCATCCGGCCGCCGACCGTGCCCGAGGGCACGTCGCGGCTGCGGCTCGCGGTCATGGCGTCCCACACCGAGACGGAGCTGCGGCGGGCGGCGGGGGTTCTCGCCTCCGCCATACGCGCCGGTGCCGACCCCCTCGCGGCACCGGCGCCCGCCGCCCAGCGCTCCACGCCGGCCGACCGCTTCCGCGGCCGCGAGGCGGCGCGTGCGGAGCGCGAGGCGGCGCGTTCGGAGCGCGACCCGTCGCGCCCCTCGCGCGTCTACGACGGCCTGGCGGAGGCCGCGTAGCCTCGCGCGGCCTGTTCGTCACCGGCACTGACACCGGCGTCGGGAAGACCGTGCTCGCCGCGACGATCTGCGCGGTCCTGGCGGCGCGCGGCCTGCGGGTGGCGGCGTTCAAGCCGGTGGTGACCGGGCTCGACGAGGCCGGCGAGGGCGCCGCCGGCGATCCGGAGGCGCGGGCGCCGGGCGGCGCGCAGCCCGCCGCGGCGTGGCCGCCCGACCACGAGCTGCTCGCGGCCGCCGCCAGCGCCGGCCAGGCGCCGGACGAGGTCGCCCCGCTCCGGTTCGGCCCCGCCGTCTCGCCGCACCACGCCGCGGACCTGGCCGGCGCGCGCATCGAGCCCGCCGAGCTCGTCGCGACCGCCCGCGCGGCGGCCGAGCGGGCCGACGTGCTCGTCTGCGAGGGCGTCGGCGGGCTGATGGTCCCGCTCACGCCCGGCTACCTGGTTCGCGACCTCGCCGTGGACCTCGGCCTGCCGCTCGCGGTCGCCGCCCGCCCCGGGCTCGGCACGATCAACCACTCGCTGCTCACGGTCGAGGCCGCCCGCGCGGCGGGCCTCGACGTCCGCGCCGTCGTGCTGACGCCCTGGCCCGCCGAGCCGAGCGCGATGGAGCGGAGCAACCGCGAGACGGTGGCCGCGCTCGGCGCCGTCGCGGTCGAGGTCCTGCCGGCGGCGACGCCGGACCGCCTCGCGGAGGCGGGCGCCGCCCTGCCGCTCGACGCCTGGCTCGACCCGCGGTCCTGAGGCCCGAGGTCTGCGGCCCCGCGCGACGACCCGCGGCCCTGCGCGACGCTCCGCGGCCCTGAGGCTCGCCGCCCTGGCCCGCGCGCCCGCCCCCGGGCGGGGCCCTCGCGCGCCTTAAGCTTCCCCCCGTGCGCGATCGAGCTGCGCTGCCGGCCCCGACCCGCCGCGCGCCGGCGTCGGTCGTCCGCCGCAGCGGCGTCGTGCCCGGCGAGCGGCGCGAGGGCGGCACGGAGCTCGACCGCCCCACCCGCCAGCGCTTCGAGCGGGCGTTCGGGAGCGACTTCAGCGCCGTGCGGGTCCACGCCGACGAGCGGGCCGCGAGCGCCGCGAGCGCGGCCGGGGCCCGCGCCTACACGCTCGGCGAGGACGTGGTCTTCGGGACCGGCGAGTACGCGCCCCACACCGCGCCCGGCCGGACGCTGATCGCCCACGAGCTGGCGCACGTGACCCAGCAGCGCGCCGGCGCCGCCGGCACCGCGAGCCCGGCCGCCGCGACCACCGCCCCGGACGAGACTGCGGAGGGCGCCGCGCGCCGGAGCGCGAGCGACGTCGCGGCCGGCCGGCCGCTCGACCCGCCGCGGGCGGTCCGCGGGCCGGTCGTCCAGCGCGTCTCGTTCTTCGAGAAGCTCGGCCGCCTGATCGGCTTCGAGGGCACGTTCGCCGACGACGAGCTCCAGGCCTACCTGCGCGACTTCGTGGACAAGGGCAGGATCGAGGACTCCTTCGACAGCGACAACAAGGCGCGCGAGGTCGTCCGCCGCTGGAGCCGCGGCCAGAGCGGGTACGCGCTGAGCGCGCAGCGGAAGGGCTGGCTGGTGCGCGAGATGACGTCCGGCTACCTGTCGGAGGCCGACCAGTCCGCGATCGTGACGGTGCTGAGCAACTCGCCGCCGGCCGAGCGCGCCGGGATCGACGCGACCGCCCGCCTGAGCGACCAGGTCGGCCGCTTCGACCGCCCGGCGCGGCAGACGGTCAGCCAGTTGCTCGGCCCCGCGGGAGCCGCCGCGGGCAGGGCCCAGGCGGCGCCGCAGCCGCAGGCGGCCCCGAAGGCCGCGGGGCCGCGCGAGTTCGCCGACCCGCGGCCCGCGGTGCTCGCGGCGGACCGTCCGATGTACCAGCAGCTCCTCGGGTTCATCCGCGACAGCCGCACCAAGATCGTCGAGCTGCTCGCGAAGGGCGGGACGGAGCCGTGGATGCGGCCGGACAACCCCGTCATGGTCGAGCTGCTGGCCGCGCTCGACGCGCTCATCGGCGAGCTGGCCGCGGAGAGGCTGATCGTCCGGTTCACGCCGGGGCTCCCGGCCCCGGTGGCCGCGCAGTGGGACGTCATCGAGGACGTCATGTCGGTCAGGCCGATCGCGAGCAAGGACGACGCCGCGGCCGTGGCGATCAACGCGCTGCACGAGTACCAGCACGCGATCCGGGACCGGTCGACGGAGGTCGCGCTGGCGACGGGCAGCGGGCGCGTCGAGGAGAGCGCCGCCGACTCGCTGGCGGACGAGCGGGAGGCGCGCCGCCTCGAGAGCTACTACGAGGTGCTCCTCTCCGAGCTCAAGATGTCGCCCGCCTCCCAGCTGCTCGGCACCACGCTGACCGCGAAGGCCACGTTCGTTCCCGGCTTCGAGACGATGCGGACGGGCACGGCGAAGCAGAAGGCGGCGGCCCAGAAGAAGCTCGACAAGCGGATCCTCGACGCGGGGTACGCCGAGTCGATAGCGAAGACGGCCCCGCGGAGCCAGTTCGTGATCGACCTCGACGACAAGGGCGCCGCGACGCTCCGCAGGGGGCCGGATCCCGCCGGCGCCCCCGTCCCGCTCGGAACGCCGGGGGCGGCGGTGACCACGCGCGACCAGCTCGTCACCTACCTCACCGCCCGCGTGACGACCCTGCCGGGCTACGCGTCGTTCTTCGTCGGGCCCACCGGGGGGAAGCAGCCGATCGCGCTGTTCACCGTCGTGCGCGGGCAGCAGCGGATCGCCCAGTTCGGCCTGCCCGCGCCCAGCCCGTAGCGCCGGCCCCCCGGCGCCGGCGCCGCCCGTAGGATCCCGGCCCGGTGAACCTGCGCACGTTCCTCCCCCCGCTCCCGCTCCCGACCGCGGCGCCGCCGGCGCCGGGCGAGCCGGCGCGCGAGCTGCCCGAGCCCGGGCTCTACGGCGGGCCGGCTGTCGTCGCCTTCCTGCGCCACACGGGCTGCCCGTTCGCGGAGGCCACCGCGCGCGCCCTGCGCGAGGCCGCGGGCGCGCACCCGGACCTCGACTGGGTCGCGGTGAGCCACGCGACCGCGGAGGCGACGGCGGCCTGGCGCGACGCCATCGGCGGCATGGAGGGCGTGCGCGTGCTGATCGACGACGGCCGCGTCCACTACGCGACCTGGGGGCTCGGACGGACCAGCGCGCGGCACTTCATGGGCCGCAGCTCGCTGAGCGCGGTCGGCCGGCTCGCCCGGCAGGGGATCCGCAACCGCCATCCGGACGGCACCCGCTGGCAGTCCGCCGGCACGTTCGCGGTGGACGGCGACGGGGTTGTCCGCTGGCGCCACGTCCCGGAGCACGCGGGCGACCTGCCGCGCCTCGACGCCGCCGCGGCCGCGCTGACCGGCGCCTAGAGCGGTTCCGTCCCACCCCCCGACTACGGTGGGCGCCGTGACGCTCGCGGCCGACGACCGGCGGCACCTCTGGCACCCGTTCACGCAGCAGCGCGGCTGGGAGCACGAGGACGCCCCGGTCATCGAGCGCGCCGACGGCGTCTGGCTGTTCGACACCTACGGCAACCGCTACATCGACGGCATCTCGTCGCTGTGGTGCAACGTCCACGGCCACCGGCACCCGGCGATCGACATCGCCGTCAAGGACCAGCTCGACCGCGTCGCCCACACGACGATGCTCGGGCTCACGCACCCGGCGGCGATCGAGCTCGCCGGCCGGCTCGTGGAGATCGCGCCCGACGGCCTCACGCGCGTCTTCTACTCCGACAGCGGGTCGACCGCCACGGAGATCGCCCTGAAGATGACGTTCCAGTACTGGGCGCAGCGCGGCGGCGAGGACGCCCGCCGCACGCGGTTCGTCTCGCTCCGCGAGGCCTATCACGGCGACACGATCGGCTCGGTCTCGCTCGGCGGCATCGACCTCTTCCACTCCACCTACCGGCCGCTCCTGTTCGACTCGCTGAAGGCCGAGCCCGGCGACGCCGCCGACATGGAGCGGCTCCTCTCCGAGCACGCGGGCGAGGTGGCCGCCGTCATCGTCGAGCCGCTCGTCCAGGGCGCGGCGGGGATGATCGTCCACCCCGAGGGCTACCTCCGCGACGTCCGCGCGCTGTGCGACCGGTACGGCGCGCTCCTGGTCTGCGACGAGGTCGCCACCGGGTTCGGCCGCACCGGCCGCATGTTCGCCTGCGAGCACGAGGGCGTCTCGCCGGACCTCCTCTGCGTCGCGAAGGGCCTGACCGGCGGCTACATGCCGCTGGCCGCCACGCTCGCCACCGAGCGGATCTACGAGGGCTTCCTGGGGGAGTTCGAGGACTTCCGGACGTTCTTCCACGGCCACACCTACACGGGCAACCCGCTCGCCTGCGCGGCCGCGCTGGCCACCCTGCGGCTGTTCGAGCAGGAGCGCACGCTCGAGATGCTCCAGCCCAAGATCGAGCTGCTCGGCCGGCTGCTCGACCCGATCGCGGCTCAGCCCGCGGTCGCGGAGGTCCGCCGCCGCGGGTTCATGTGCGGCATCGAGCTGGCCGGCTTCCCGGTCGCCGCCCGGATGGGGCACCGGGTCACGCTCGAGGCGCGCCGCCGCGGCGTCGTGGTGAGGCCGCTCGGCGACGTGGTCGTGCTGATGCCGCCGCTCGCCATCGGCGCCCGCGAGCTGCGCCGGCTGGTCGAGGTAGTCGGCGAGTCGATCGCGGCGGTCACGGCGCGCGAGGCGCCCGCCGCCCTGGCCGCGTAGCGGCACCGCGGCGACTGCTCGGCCGCGCCTTCTGCCAACATGTCCGGCCGTGGAGGCCGCCACCCAGCAGCTCTGGATCTGCGAGTCCTGCGGGTTCATCTACAACCCCGAGGAGGGCGACCCGGACGGGGGCGTCCCCGCCGGCACGCCGTTCGAGGAGATCCCGGACGACTGGGTCTGCCCGGTCTGCGGGGCGCGCAAGCGCGACTTCTCGCGCATGGACTGAGCAGTAGGGTTGCCCCCGTGGCGAGGATCGACGGTCCCGCGCCCTCGGAGGAGCTGAACCCCGGCGAGCCGGTCGACGCCCGACCGGCGGCGACGGCGATCCTGCTGCGCGACGCCGACGACGGCCCCGAGGTCCTGCTCGTCCGGCGCAACCCCGAGCAGCGGTTCATGGGCGGGGCCTGGGTGTTCCCGGGCGGCGCGGTCGGCGACGAGGACGACGGCTGGGCGGCCGCGGCGGTGCGGGAGCTGGCCGAGGAGGCCGCCGTCGACATCGCCGACGTGACCGAGCTGGTGCCGTTCTCGCGCTGGATCACCCCGCGCGAGGTGAAGATCCGCTTCGACACCGTGTTCTTCGTCGCCGCGGCGCCCGACGGCGCCGAGCCGCGGGTGGACGGCTCCGAGTGCGTCGACGTCTGCTGGATCCGGCCTGCCGACGCGCTGGCGGCGAGCGATCGCGGCGAGCTCGAGCTCGTCTTCCCGACGATCAAGCACCTCGAGCTGCTCGCGGACCTCGAGTCCGTCGAGCACGCCCTCGACGTCGCCCGCTCCCGCGACGTGACCCCGGTCCTGCCGAAGCTCGTCGCCGGCGAGCGCGGCCCGCGCGTGGTCCTCCCCGGCGAGCCGGGCTACGACGAGTCCTAGGCGGCGGCGAGCCGCCCGGCCGTCCCCGGGACGGGCCCGAACCGCCCGCCTACGGCACCGGGCAGGCCGGGTTCCCGGAGAACCCGCACTTCATCGAGGCCGACCGCGGGCCGGCGTCGGTCTGCCAGAAGAAGTCGAGGCCCGGCAGCCCGTCGCCGCCGCTCACGTTCCGCCAGCCCTCCGGCGCGGCCAGCGACCCGACGTCGATCTGCTGGCCGGTGCCGGTGTCGACGACCCGGTCGTCCTGGCGGAGCAGCCGGTGGACCTCCACGGTCCCGTCGCTGCGCTCGGATATGAACGCCGCCTCGTAGGGCGCGCGCACCACGATCGTCCACACGCGCGACCCCGCCGCGGCGTACGCGACCTGCTTCCCGCTCGAGAGGCTGCGCACCCGCACGTCGGCGGTGCAGGCGGCGTCGTCCGTGGTGTCCTCCGGGCAGCGCTGGACCGAGAAGGCGACGGCGTCGCCGGCGGCGCCCGGCAGCTCGTCCAGCGCGATCGCCTCGAGCCGCTGCTGAGCGGGGCCGCCGCCCTCGTCCTGGAAGGCGCGGTCCCTCCCGAGCTTCACGAGCTCGCCGCTGTTGAACGCGCAGGCGTACACGGTCCGGACCTCGAGGCCGCCGCTCGTGTGCGGCCTGGTCGCGAGGACGCGTGCCGTCTCGGTCTGGGAGATCGTCTCGGCGCCCGAGACCGAGCAGCCGCGCGCGGTCGCGCCGTTCGTCGTGACGCCCCAGGCGGCGGCGAGCAGCCCGGCGAGCGCGACGGTCGTGAAGAGCCTCTTCCTCATCTGCCTTCCCTTCGATTCGGTCGTTCCCCCAACGTCCGCCGGCGGCGGAAGTCGCGGCGCGCCGGAGCCCGCGGGTTGACGCGGCGAGCCGGCGCGTGGTATCCCCGTGCGCAACCATTACCCGGCCGGGGGGTTTGTAGGACGTGCGGCGCTACCTCGGGAAGGCTTCGGCTCTGGCGGCGGTCCTCGCCCTCGCGGGCGGGGCGATGGCCGTCGGGCAGACGCTGGTCGGCACCAGCGGCCCCGACACGCTGCCCGGCAGCAAGGAGCCCGACGCCCTGTGGGGCGAGGAGGGCGACGACGTCCTGACCGGCCTCCAGGCGAACGACTACCTCGAGGCGGGACCGGGCAACGACAAGGTCGACGGCGGGCCCGACGACGACTTCGCCACCGGCGGGACCGGCGACGACCAGATCCAGATGGGCGGCGGCATGGACGTCGTCTACGCCGGGCCGGGCGACGACGAGCTGCTCGGCGAGGACGGCGGCGACATCCTGCTGGGGCAGGCGGGCGACGACCGCATCTTCGGCGGTCCCGGACCCGACCGCCTCTACACCGGTCCGGGCGACGACTACGCCGCCGGCGGCTCGGGGGACGACCAGCTGTTCGCCGACGTGGGCACCTCGACGCTGCTGGGCGGCTCGGGCGACGACACGATCAGGGCACAGGCGGTCGGCGCGTTCACCGTCGAGGGCGGCTCGGGCGACGACCGCATCGTGCTCTCGTCGGGGCCCGACAAGGTCGTGGGCGGCGGGGGCGAGGACCGCATCTCGACCGGCTCCGGCGACGACACGCTCCAGCTCGTCGACGGCCACCGCGACTCCGTCAGGTGCGGCCGCGGGAACGACACGGTCGAGGCGGACAAGGTCGACAGGCTGAACGGCTGCGAGAAGGTGACGATCTCGAAGCCGCCCGCCAAGCGCCGCCGCTAGCCCTCCGGCTATAAGCTCGCCGGGTGGCGCAGCAGGGCCTCACCGTCGCCGTCACCGGCCCGACCGGCGACCTCGGCATCGCGATCGTCGACGCGCTCGAGCGCTCGCGCCGCGTGAAGCGCATCGTCGGGATGGCGCGGCGCCCGTTCGACCCCTCCAGCCGCAACTGGAGGAAGACCGAGTACCGCCAGGGCGACGTGCAGGACAGCGCGACCGTGAAGGACGCGGTCAAGGGCGCCGACGTGGTCGTGCACCTCGCCTTCGCCGTCCTCACCGCGGGCGACGCGAGCCGCACGGTGAACGTCGAGGGTTCGCGGAACGTGTTCGAGGCGGCCGTCGCGGCCGGGGCCGAGCGCATCTGCTACGCCTCGAGCGTCGCCGCCTACGGGTTCCACGACGACAACCCGAAGTGGCTCACCGAGGACGTCCCGCCGCGCGGCACCCCCGAGCACTTCTACTCCGCGCAGAAGGCCGAGGTTGAGCACGTCCTGAACGCCGTCCTCGCCCGCACGCAGCGGACCTCGGCGTGGGTCTTCCGGCCGTGCGTCGTGGCCGGCCCGCGCGCGAACACGGTCCTGCGCGAGATGCCGTACTACCAGCTCTCCGGGCGCATGCCGGCTCCCGTCCGGCGGTTCGTCGAGTCGATGCCGATCCTCAAGCCGGTGATCCCGGACGTGGGGCCGCCGTTCCAGATCGTCCACGAGGACGACGTGGCGTCGGCGTTCGCCGCCGGCGTCGCCGGGCGCGGGTCGCCGGGCCCGTACAACCTCGCCGGCCGCGGCCAGCTCCGGCTCGCCGACGTGGCCGACGCGCTCGGCTGGTACTCGCTGCCGCTGCCGGAGGTCGCGGTCGACGCCACCGCCGAGGTCATCGCCCGGCTGCCCGGCCTGCCCGACCAGATCGCCTGGATCCACTCGATCCGCACGCCGGTCCTGATGCGCACGACGCGGGCGCAGAAGGAGCTCGGCTGGCGGCCGAAGCACACCGCGCGCGCCACGCTGAAGCAGATGATCGACGCCTGGCGCGAGGACGCGGAGAGCGTGCGCTAGGGCGGTTCCGCGCTCCGGGTTCCGCGCTCCGCGCTCCGCTCGGGCGTCGGGCGCGACTCTGGCCGGGTCCGGGAGCACTCAGGGGGACGCGTCCCTAGCTGAGCCCGAGCCCTCGCTTCGCTCGGTGGTCGGCCACCTTGCTGTCCAGGGGTCGCTATGCGACCCGAAACCGGCACGGTGGCAGATTTGTTCCGCTATGCGGAACAAATCGGACACGGTGGCCGGGCGAGCGTCCACCGGGACGCCGCTTGCGCGGGTGGCGCGCGGAGCCCTCGTCCGTAGACGCCGGGGCCGGCCCCGCCCCCTAGAGAGCCGCGCGGAACAGGTCCTCGAAGTCGGCCTCGGTCGGCTCGCGCGGGTTCAGCAGCGTGCAGCCGTCGCCGACCGCGCCCTCGACGAGCGCCGGGATGCCCTCTTCCGGCACGCCGACCTGCGACAGCCGCGTGGGCAGGCCGAGCGACGCCACGAGCGCCTCCACGTGGCCGGCGAGCGACTCGCCCACCGCCTCGTCCGATCCGCCGGCGTCCAGCCCCAGCAGGTCGCTCAGGTCGCGGTAGCGATCCGCCACGTCGGGCCCACCGGCCGCGTTGAAGCGGATCACGTGCGGCAGGTTGATCGCGTTCGCGACGCCGTGCGGCACGCCGTAGTGCGCCCCGCACGGGTGCGACATCGAGTGGGTGGCCCCCAGCTCGAGCGCGATCGCCAGCGAGGCCGCGACCAGCATGTTCCCGCGCGCGTCCTCGTCGGCCGGGCCGTCGTGGACGGCGCGCTCGAGGTTGTCGCGGATCAGGCGCAGCGCGTGCAGCGAGGTGGCGTCGTTGTGCGGGCTCCAATCCGGGGTCACGTAGCTCTCCACCGCGTGCGTCATCGCGTCCATCCCGGTCGCCGCGGCCACCTGCGGCGGGAGCGTGCGGGTCGACTCGGGGTCGAGGATCGCGAGCCGCGGGTAGAGCGGGAGGTCCGCCAGCTCGAGCTTGACCTTCGCCTCGTGGTCCTTCACGACCGCGGCCATCGAGACCTCCGAGCCGGTGCCGGCGGTGGTCGGGACGCAGGCGAGCGGCGCGACCTCGAGCGGGCGCCCCATCCCGTCCTCCTCGCGCGGCAGCGCGTAGAGCCCCTCGTAGTCGTGCACGGCGCCGCCGTGCGTGAACAGGACGGCGGCGACCTTCGCCGTGTCCATCACCGAGCCGCCGCCCACCGCCAGGAACGAGTCGGCGCCCGCCGACCCGGCCGCCTCGGCGCAGCGCTCCACCACCTCGATCGACGAGTCCTGCGGCACGTCGTCGAAGACGCCCGCCAGCTCGAGCCCGCCGCCGGTCACCCCGTCGGCCACGCGGTCGACCAGGCCGGTCGCGCGGATCGTCCGGTCGGTCACGAGCAGGACCCGCCGGGCGCCCTCCTTCATGAACTCGAACCCGGTGCCCTCCAGGAGGCCGCGGCCCGCCACCACGCGCGTCCGCGAAGAGGTGTACTGCGCGAAGTCCTTGAAGCGGCGGTGACCGACGGCGCCGGCCTCCAACTACGCGGCCTCCATGAGGTCCTGCCGGCCCGCGTTCTCGATCATCGTCCGGTAGCGCGGGAACACCGGCTTCACGAGCGGGACGAGCTTGAGGACCTTTGCGACCGGCCCCTTCGCCTTCATCTGCCCGCGCGCGAGGGCCACCGTCACGTTCACCTTGCCGAGCCAGAACCGGTGGGCGGTGTCGGCCTCCATCGTCATGACGACCTCGGGCTCGAGGTCGCTCTCGCCGAGGTCGACCTGGGTCTCCTCGCCCTCGCGGATCTTCACGGTGATCTGCGACTCGGGGTTGCGGTACTGGTACTGGACGATCGTGTTCGCCCGCTTGAACTTCGGGCCGAGCTCGGGGTCGTCCACGAGGTCCTCGAACAGCTTCCCGATGAAGTCGTAGACCTCCTGAGCGTCGCTGAAGTACGCCATGCCTGCCCTCCACTCGGTTGGGAGGCGGATGCTAACGGGGAACCAGCCGGTAGACCGCGCCGCCGAGCGAGGTCATGTAGATCCGGCCGAGGCCGTCCTGCCCGAACGAGGAGAGGCCGCCCACCCGGAGGCCGGTGGCCTTGCGACCGCTGGCCCCGCTCGCCGTGAGCTTGACCGAGTAGATCGTCGGGTTGCAGTTGTCGCCGTAGAGGTAGCGGCCGTAGAGGCCCTCGAGCGAGCGGTCGCGGACGACGTGGCCGCCGATCAGCGCGCAGTTGCCGCCGCTGTGGAGGCGGCTCACGAGCACCGGCGGCACGTGCCCGGGCGCCGTGCCCGAGGCGAACCGCTCGCGGCCCTCGAACCGGTTCCAGCCGAAGTTCGCGCCGCGGCCCGCGCCGTCGCCGGCCGCGACGAAGTCGACCTCGTCCCACTTGTCCTGGCCGACGTCGCCGATCGTCAGGTCGCCCGTCTTGCGGTCGAACGCGAAGCGGTACGGGTTGCGCAGGCCGTACGACCAGACCTCCCCGCGCGCGCCGGAGCGGCCGCGGAACGGGTTGTCGGCGGGCACGTCGTAGCCGCCGCCGGCCCGCGGGTCGATCCGCAGCAGCTTGGCGAGCAGGACGTCGAGCCGCTGGCCGGACCCGAGCGTGTCGCCGCCTCCGCCGCCGTCCCCCGTGCCGACGTAGAGCATCCCGTCGCGGCCGAACTGGAGCTGGCCGCCGTTGTGGTTCGGGAACCGGCTGTGGCCGATCCTGATCACGTCCCGGCGGGTGCCGGAGTCGGCCACGTCGGGGCTCGAGCGCGACCGGCGCACCTGCTGGACGCGTATGTCGCCGTTGCGGCCCGTGAAGTACAGGTAGAGGCGGCCGGAGTCGGCGTAGTCGGGCGCGAACGCGATCGAGAGGAGGCCGCGCTCGCCGCAGCACGAGACGTCGCCCCGGACGTCCAGGAACGGCCTGCTCCGGCGCTTCCCGTCGACGAGCAGGACGACCCGGCCGCGCTGCTCGACGACGAACAGCCGCCTCCCGTCGCCGGGCGGCGAGGCGACGTAGGTCGGCGAGTCGAAGCTGCCGACCCGGGAGAGGCGCGCCAGCCGCGAGGAGGCGCCCTGCACCCCGTCGCCGCCGGCCTCGCTCGCGGGCGCGGAGTCGACGGGCGTCGGGTCGTCTGCCTCGTCGCCGTCGCAGGCGGCCACCGACAGGACGATCGCGATCAGCGCGAGGGGGACGCTGCGGCGGAGCATGGCGGCAACGATGACAGGCGCGGGTTCAGAGCCGGTTAAAGGCGGGACGCGCCGCCGCTACGCCGCCACGGCGTTGTAGTAGCGGACCGCCAGGCCGGTCAGGAGCGTCTCGAAGCACTCCTCGACCGAGAGCTCGTGGTCCTCGGCGTAGTCCCGCAGGCCGCGCTCCTCGATCGCCTCGCTCTGGGCGATCACCTCGTCGACCAGGTCGGGGTGGCGGTCGGTGAAGAAGGCGCCCATCGAGTACAGGCTCGTGTCCATGAGGGACTCGAGGAACTCGCTGTCGTCCGCGGCGCGCCTGGCCACGCGCGGCACCTTACCCGGCCGATACCTTCCCCCCGTGGCTCGCCGCGACGAGATCATCGCGTTCCTCGACGACCTGCTCGACGCCCGCTCGTTCGCCGACTACGGCCCGAACGGGCTCCAGGTGACCGGCCGCGCGGAGGTGGGGCTGGTCGTGACCGGCGTGTCGGCCCACCGCGAGCTGTTCGAGCGCGCGGCCGAGGCCGGGGCCGGCATGGTCCTGTGCCACCACGGCATGCTCTGGGACGCGGCGCCGCGGACGATCGGCGCGCAGGTCCGCGGCCGGCTCGAGGTGCTGTTCGGGGCGGACATGTCGCTGGCCGCCTACCACCTGCCGCTCGACGCGCACGCGGAGGTGGGCAACAACGCACTGATCTGCCAGCGACTGGGTCTTCAGCGAGCCGAGGCTTTCGGCGAGGTCCTCGGGCACGAGGCCGGGTTCGTGGGACACGCCGAGGAGGAGCCGATCGCCCTCGAGGCGCTGGCCGAGCGCTGCTGCGCGGTCTTCGGGCGCGACCCGCTCGTGTTCGAGGGCGACGGCCGCCCGGTGCACCGCGTCGGCATCGTGTCCGGCGGCGGCGGCTCGAATTACGCCGACGCGATCCGGCTGGGCCTGGACGCATTCGTGACCGGTGAGCCCGAGGAGCCGGTGATGGCCACCGCGCGTGAGACGGGAGTGGCCTACCTGGCCTGCGGGCACCACGCCACGGAGACGTTCGGCGTGCGG
>DASVQB010000009.1:0-34768 GCA_036389295.1 Thermoleophilaceae bacterium
CTTGAACCTGATGGTGACCGCGGTGCTCGTGGTGGTGACCACGTAGAGCGATGGAGGCGCGGCTCAACACCGACAAGCTCGACTGGACGCCGCCGGGCTACCTGGACACCGCGGACGTGATCGCGGTGCAGCGCGGTCCGGAGCCGGGCGGCATCGGCGGGTTCTACCGCGCGTTCAGCGAGACGCTGCGTGGCATGAAGACGACGCTCGGCAGGCTGATCGAAGGGCCGGTGACGATCCAGTACCCCGAGGAGAAGACGCCGGTCTACCCGCGCTTTCGCGGGCGCCACAAGCTCCACCGCTTCGAGGACACGGGACTCGAGAAGTGCGTCGGCTGCTCGCTCTGCGCGGCGGCGTGCCCGGCGGAGTGCATCCGCGTCGTCGCCGCCGAGAACACGCCGGAGCATCAGGTCTCGGCCGGCGAGCGCTACGCCGCGGTCTACGAGATCAACATGACGCGCTGCATCTTCTGCGGCTACTGCGAGGTCGCCTGCCCGTTCGACGCGATCACGATGGGCAACGACTACGAGCTCGCGGACTACAACCGCTCCGACCTGATCTTCACCAAGGAGATGCTCCTGGCCGCGCCCGTCGAGCGGACCCCGCTCAGGACCGAGGACGAGTAGGCGCCGGGTGCTGCTCGAGCAGATCCTGTTCTTCGCGGCCGCCCTCGGGGCGATCGCGGGCGCGCTCGGCGTCGTGATGCTGCGCAACCCGTTCTACAGCGTGCTCGCCCTGGTCTCGCACCTGATGTCGCTCGCGCTCCTGTTCCTGCTGCTGAACGCCGAGTTCCTGGCGGCCGCCCAGATCGTCGTGTACGTCGGCGCGGTGATGGTCCTGTACGTGTTCGTGGTCGCCTACATCGGCGGCACGGACGAGCCGATCGGGCCCGAGACCGGGGCCGTCGGGCGCCTCGGCCCCGTGTTCGCGGGCGCGCTGCTGGCCGAGCTGGCGATCGCGATCGTCGGCTCGGGCCTCGACGCGCTCGACTCGCGCGGCGCCGAGCTGGGCGCCGGCTTCGGGTCCCCCGGCGAGGTCGGGCGGCTCCTGCTCGAGCGGTTCATGGTCCCGTTCGAGGCGGCGTCCTTCCTGCTCCTGGTCGCCGCCGTGGGCGCCGTGGTGCTCGCGCGACGGCGGCGCGGGCTGCTCGACGAGGACGAGCTGCCCGAGCGCGCCGGCCGCGTGCCGATCGGCGACCGCCCGCGCGGCGCCGGCGAGCCGTACCCGGAGGGCGTGCCGGCGCCGCCGGGGACGGCCGAGGGGCCGGGCGACCCGACGGTCGAGCACGGCGAGCAGGCCGGGCCGGCCGAGGCCGCCCCCGCGCGCGATCCCGAGCCGGCCGAGGCCAGCGCCGCCCGCGACCCCGAGCCGGCCGAGGCAACCTGATGGACGTCGTGTGGTTCGTCGTCCTGTCCGCGGTCGTCTTCTGCATCGGCGCAACCGGGGTCCTCACTCGCCGCAACCCGCTCGTGATCCTGCTCTGCCTCGAGCTGATGCTGAACGCCGGCAACCTCGCGCTGATCTCGTTCTCGCGGATGCTCGGCGACCAGGACGGCCAGGTCTTCGCGCTGATCGTGATGGTCGTGGCGGCGTGCGAGGTCGTGGTCGGGCTCGGACTGATCGTCGCGATGTACCGCACGCGCGTGCCGATCGACGTCGACGAGGTGCGGGAGCTGCGCGGATGAGCCCGGGGGCGAGCGCGTGAGCGCCGGCGGCTTCGGCTGGCTCGTGCTGGGCTTCCCGCTGGCGGGGACGCTGGCCATCGCGCTCGGCTGGCGCTCGCTGCCCGGCCGCAGCGCCGGCTGGATCGCGAGCGGCGCGATCCTCGGCGCGTTCGCCAGCTCGATCGGCGCGTTCCTCTCGCTGCTGGACCGCGAGCCCGAGGCCCGGATCGTCACCTCGAACGCGTTCGACTACGTGAAGACCGCCGGCGTGAGCGTCGACCTCGGGATCCTCGTCGACCCGCTGTCGGTGTTCATGTGCCTCGTCGTGAGCGGCGTGTCGTTCCTGATCCACGTCTACTCCGTCGCCTACATGAGCTCCGACGCCGGCTACCGCCGGTACTTCGCCTACCTCAACTTCTTCGTCTTCTCGATGCTGCTGCTGGTCCTGGCCGGCAACTTCGTGCTGCTGATCGTCGGCTGGGCGTTCGTCGGCGCCGCGTCGTACCTGCTGATCTCGTTCTGGTACCGCCGCCGCACGGCCACCGCCGCCGGCATCAAGGCGTTCGTGATGAACGTGATCGGCGACGTCGGGCTGGTCGTCGGCGCGTTCCTGCTGTTCGACCAGACCGGCGCGCTCGACTACGCGGGCGTGTTCGAGGGCGTCCACGAGCACGTGGGCACCAACGACGGCACGCTGGTGGCGGCGTGCCTGATGCTGCTCGTCGGCGCGTTCGCCAAGTCGGCGCAGCTCCCGCTCCACACCTGGCTGCCCGACGCGATGGAGGGCCCGACGCCCGTCTCCGCGCTGATCCACGCGGCCACGATGGTCACGGCGGGCGTGTACCTGATCGCCCGCATGCACCCGCTGTTCGAGCAGGCCCCGGCGGCCGCCGACGTGGCCGCGATCACCGGCACGGCGACGCTCGTGTTCGCCGCGTCGGTCGCGCTCGTGGTCACCGACCTGAAGCGCGTCATCGCCTACTCCACGATGTCGCAGATCGGCTACATGGTTCTGGGCGTCTCGTCGTTCGCCTACGCCGCCGGCCTCTTCCACCTGATGACGCACGCGTTCTTCAAGGCGCTCCTGTTCATGGGCGCGGGGTCGGTCATCGGAGCGATGGGCGGCGACCAGTCGCTCGACCGGATGAGCGGCTTCCGGCGGGCGATGCCGTACACGTTCGCCACGTTCACGGTCGGCGCGCTGGCGCTGGCGGCGTTCCCGCTCACGTCCGGGCTGTTCTCGAAGGACGCGATCCTGTCGTACGACCTGAGCCGCGGCGGGCTCTACGCCGTGCTCGGCGTGGTCGGCTACGCCGGCGCGCTCATCACCGCGTTCTACGCGTTCCGGATGGTGTTCCGGGTGTTCTGGGGCGAGCCGGTCGAGCAGGCCCGCGCGCTCGAGCGCGGCGAGCTGTGGCACGGGGAGCACAGGAACCCGATGACGGGCGAGGCCGAGGACACGGACGTCGGCTATCCCGGGCCCGAGCACCACGTGGCCGAGCACTCGCCGGTGATGCGGATGGCGATGACGCCGCTCGCGATCCTGTCGCTCGTCGGCGGGATCGTGGCCGTGCCGGGCGTGACGCACTGGCTCGAGCGCTGGCTCCATCCCGTGTTCGAGGAGTCCGAGTTCTTCGAGCAGGTGCCGTCGGCGGGCAGCGAGTGGGCCGGGCTCGCAGTGGGCGGCGCGCTGTCGCTGGTCGGGATCGTCGCGGCCTACAACCTGTTCGTCCAGCGCACCGGCTACACGCGCGAGCTGCGCGACCGCCTCCGCGGGCTGCACGACTTCCTCGCCGCCAAGTGGTACTTCGACGAGCTGTACGACGCGGTATTCGTCCGCCCGGCGGCGGCCTTCGGCCGGTTCGGGCGCTCGGTGGTCGAGAGCGCGCTCGTCCAGGGCGCGATCGTCGGCGGCGCCGGCGCGCTCGTCCGCGGCGGGACCGGCTTCGTGCGCGGCCTCCAGACCGGCGCGCTGCGCGCCTACGCGATGCTCGTCGTGGCCGGGCTCGGCGGGCTCACCCTCTACTTCCTGATCGTGTCGTCGTGACCGTCCAACCCGCCCCCCACCCGCTGCTCGCGCCGTGACGGTCCACCTGTCGATCGTCGTCTTCGCCCCGCTGCTCGTCGGGCTCGCGTGCGCCCTCGTGCCGCGCGGCGGCGCGCGCTGGCTCGCCCTGGCGGGCACGCTCGTGCCGCTCGGCTACGCGGTCGTGCTGCTCGCCGACTACGACCGCGGCGGCGGGCTCCAGTACGTGACCGACCGCGAGTGGATCTCCGAGCTCGGCATCCGCTACTCGCTCGGGATCGACGGGCTGAACCTGTTCCTGGTGGCGCTGACGGCGCTCCTGTGGACGTTCGCCACGCTCGCCGCGGCGCTCCGCGAGTGGGACCGCCCGCGCCTCTTCTACTTCCACCTGCTGCTCGGCGAGACCGCCGTGCTCGGCGCGTTCTGCGCGCAGGACCTGGCGCTGTTCATCGTCTTCTTCGACCTGATGCTGGTGCCGTTCTACTTCCTGATCGGCGGCTGGGGCGGGCGGCGCCGGGTGGCGGCGACCACGAAGTTCGTCATCTACACGCTGGTCGGGTCGCTCCTGATGCTGGCGGCGGCCGTGGCGCTCGGCGTGCTGGCGACGCCCGAGGGCGGCCAGATCTCGTTCTCGCTCGAGGACCTGCGGCAGCGGACCGTCGCGGAGGGCTCCCAGGACTGGATCTTCCTGCTGTTCGCGCTCGCGTTCCTGGTCAAGGCGCCCGCGTTCCCGTTCCACGGCTGGATGCCGGACACCTACCGCGCCACGCCGATCCCGGTGCTGGCGCTCCTGTCCGGGGTGCTGTCGAAGGTCGGCGTCTACGGCTTCCTCCGGATCGTCCTGCCGACGATGCCGGACGCCGCGGCCCAGTTCCAGACCCTGATGATCGCGCTCGCCGTCGTGTCGATCCTCTACGGGTCGGTGCTGGCGTTCACGCAGGACGAGGCGCGGCTCGTGCTCGGCTACTCGTCGGTCGCGCAGCTCGGCTTCATCGTGCTGGGGATCTTCGCGCTCGACGTCGAGGGCAAGGGCGCGCAGGGCGCCGTGCTCCAGATGGTCAACCACGGGCTGGTGGTGGCCCCCGCCTTCCTGATCGTCGGCGCGCTCGCCGCGCGGGCGGGCGGGTCCGACTCGCTCGCTCGCATGGGCGGGATGGCGCTGCGCGCGCCGGTGCTCGCGGCGCTGTTCCTGGTCGTCACGCTCGCGATCCTGGCCATGCCGGGGTCGTCCAACTTCGTCGGCGAGCTGCTGATCCTGTTCGGGGCGTTCGAGGACCAGCTCGCGTGGGGGCTCGTCGCCAGCACGGGGGTGGTGCTCGCCTCGGTCTACGCGATCCGGCTCTACCAGCGGGCGATGCACAACCCCGAGGGCGGCGCCGCCGAGTCGCGCGACCTCACCCGCGGCGAGCTCGCCACGGTGGCGCCGCTCGTGGCCGCGATCGTGGCGCTCGGGGTCTACCCCCACTTCGTCGTCGACCGGACCGAGGCGGCCACGGTCGAGAAGGCGCGCGACGCCGCGCTGGTGGGCTGCGAGGGGGCGTACTTCACCCGCGCCGCGGGCGCCCTCGCCCCCGTGCGCGCCGTCGGCTGCGGAGGCGACGCGCCGTGATCGACCTCGCGGCCCAGACCACGTCGTTCAACCCCCCGGAGGTCGACTGGAAGGGGTTCTCGCCGATGCTCGCCGTGATCGCCGGCGCGACGCTCGTCCTGATGACCGGCCTGCTGCGCGGCCGGGCCGTGCAGCGGACGCTCGTCCCGGTCCTGACGGTCGCGACGCTCGGCACCGCGATCGGGCTCCTCGTCTGGAACTGGGAGCCCGGCGACACCGGCCCGATCGTCGCGGGCGCGCTCGCGATCGACCCGCTCGCCCTCGGCGTCTCGATCCTCTGCTGCACGGCGGGGATCCTCGCCGTGCTGCTGTCGCTTCGCTCGGAGGCGATCCGCGAGACCGGCCCCGGCGAGTACTGCGCGCTCCTGATCGGGTCGATCGGCGGGATGATGCTGCTGGCCGGGGCCGAGAACCTCGTGACGGTGTTCATCGGGCTCGAGCTCCTGTCGATCCCGCTGTACGTCCTGTGCGGCGCCCGCGTGCGCGAGGAGCGCTCGCTCGAGGCCGGGCTCAAGTACCTCGTGGTCGGGTCGGTCGGCTCGGCCACGCTGCTCTACGGGCTGGCGCTGATCTACGGCGCCGCCGGCTCGACCGACCTCGACGCGGTGGCCGGCGCGATCGGCAACACGGTCGACTCCGCCGACCCGCTGCTCCTGACCGGCATCGCGATGGCGGCGGTCGGCCTGGCGTTCAAGGCGTCCGTCGCGCCGTTCCACCAGTGGACGCCCGACGTCTACCAGGGGGCGCCGACCCCCGTCACCGCGTTCATGGCGGTGGCCACGAAGGCGGCGGCGTTCGCGATCGTGCTGCGACTGTTCGGCGAGGGCCTGGCCGGCGCGCACGACGACTGGGCGCCCGCGCTGGCGGCGCTCGCCGTGACCACGATCGCGATCGGCAACCTCGGCGCGATCGGCGCGCGGTCGCTGAAGCGGATGCTGGCCTGGTCCGGCGTGGGGCAGGCCGGCTACATGCTGGCGGGCGTCGTGGTGGGCACGCGGCTGGGGCTCCAGGCGACCGCGTTCTACCTCGCGGTCTACCTCGTGATGAACGTGGGCGCGTTCGCCGTCGTCGTCGCGCGCGAGCGGGTGTCCGAGCACGGCGACGACCTGCGCTCGCTCGACGGCCTCGGCCGCGCCAGCCCGTGGCTCGCCTGGCCGATGACGATCTCGATGCTCGCCCTGGCCGGCTTCCCCGCCACCGCGGGCTTCATCGGGAAGTTCTATTTGATCGACGCCGCCGCGGACGGCGACTACACCTGGCTCGGCGTGGCGATCGTGGTCGGCTCGATGATCTCGCTCGTCTACTACCTGCGGGTGATCGCGGTGATGTGGATGGGCCCCGTCGCGATCGAGATCCCGACCGCCGGCGCGAGCCGCCGCGTCCGGCCCGTTGCCGGCTGGTCGCCGGAGGCCGACGCCCGCGCGCAGCCGGAGGTCACGTTCGTGGCGGTGGCGTGCGCCGCCGCCACGGTCGCGCTGGGCGTCGTGCCGGGCCCGCTGTTCGACCTCGCGCGGGACGTCGGCTCGTCGCTGTCGGGGCTGACGTAGGGCGCGCGCCGCCGATGTCGCGCGGCGGGGCTAGCGGCGCTTCTTCCGCTTCGCCGGCGCCTTCGGCGCCGTGAGCGTCACCGCGGTGCTGTTGAACGCGAGCGGCATGACCACTCCCACGGTCGAGGCCATCCGCTTCCTCCGCTTGAGCAGGTCGAGCCAGGACCTCGGCAGGCGCAGCTTCGCCTTGACCTTGCCGTCGCCGGCGGCCGTGAAGCGCCTCACCGCGAGCAGCGCGGGCTCGGCCGACCGCCTGGCCGGGACGGTCTCGAAGAACACGATGCCGGTCAGGGTCGGGATCCCGGCGAACGCGTAGGTGAACCGGCCGCTCGAGTCGACCGCCACGTTCTTCGAGCCGGGGAAGACGATGCCGCTGGCCCCGCCGATCGCGCCGGGCGGGCCCTGGGGCCCGATCGATCCGGCCGGGCCCTGCTCGCCGGCGGCGCCGGGCGCTCCCGGGGTCCCGGGGGCTCCGGGGGCCCCCGGCTCACCGGGGGCTCCGGGCGCGCCTG
The DNA here is from genome assembly GCA_036389295.1 of Thermoleophilaceae bacterium. Classification (GTDB taxonomy): domain Bacteria; phylum Actinomycetota; class Thermoleophilia; order Solirubrobacterales; family Thermoleophilaceae; genus AC-37. Next base: position 7,359 of record DASVQB010000009.1, read on the forward strand.
GGGCTCCGGGCTCACCCGGCGCTCCGGGGGCTCCGGGCTCACCGGGGGCTCCGGGCGCGCCTGGGGCTCCGGGCTCACCCGGCGCTCCGGGGGCTCCGGGCGCGCCTGGGGCTCCGGGCTCACCCGGCTCCCCGGGCGGCCCGGGCGGGCCCGGCGGCCCCGGCTCGCCCGCGTTCGCTGCCGGGTCGACGGTCACCTGCCGCACCTCGACGTCCGACTCATCGGCGTCGTCGGTCACCCGCAGCCGGACGGTGTACGTCCCCGGCTCGGGATAGGTGAAGTACGCCTTGGTGCCCTCGCCGTCGTCGTACGCGCCGTCGTCGTCGAGGTCCCACTCGTAGCCGACGATCGAGCCGTCGAGGTCGGTCGCCGTCGACGTGAACGCCGCCAGCGACAACGCCTTCGGCGGGGTCGGCGAGTACGTGAAGGCAGCCGTCGGCGAGCGGTTGCAGCGGGCGACGGACGTCGAGGTGCCCCACTCCTGGAGGACGCCGCTGTCCGCGTACGGGTAGACGTCGTACATCCGCAGCTTCCAGGTGCCATCCTGCTGCTTGCCGTCGAGACGCGAGAGCTGGTCGTTCTGCGGCTTGAAGCTTCCGGTGAACGGAGGGGACCCGGAGACGATCGAGCTCGACGCCTCGTCGTCGAAGACGGTGTCGATCATGTTGTTGCCGCTGCCGCCGACCTGGCTCGCGAGCGCCACCACGGTCCCGTCCGGGTGCACGAGCTCGAAGACCATGTCCCACATGTAGGTGTGGGCGAACTGGCCGATGCTCACGTTCACGTCCTGGATCACGCCGCCCTCGGTCACCTCGAGCGTCGACTCGACGGCCGGCCCGCTGACGGACTTCGGCACGTCGGTGCTCGACCGGTCGACGGCCGGGGCCCCGCCGCCGCTCGTGCCGGTCGGCACCCTGACGGGGACCGAGTACGTCTCGCCGCCCGACGTCAGCTCGAGGCTGGCCTTCGCGTCCGCCCCGCATTGGGCGTCCGACCCCAGCGACAGCTCGAAGTCGGGGGTCCCGGTCGCAGTCGCGCCGGCGGCGAGGTCCCCGTACGTGGCGCTCCCCTGCGTCACCGACAGGCCGTCGGACTGCGCGGTGAGCGTGCCGGCCAGCCCGTTCGCCGGGGCCGTGCCGACGTTCTTCACCCGCTCCTCGAGCGAGAACGACTCGCCCGGCTCGACCTTGCCGTCGCCGTCGCCGTCGGCGCCCTCGGTCGCGGTGGCCTGGTTGTGCGCGATCACCGGGCCGTCGTGCAGCTCGGCGCCGGACACGATCAGCGCGAAGTCCTGGTCGGTCGCGTCGCCGTTCCCGGGCACGCCGTCGCCCGCGACGTTCTTCGCCTCGACCTTGACCGTGAACGCGCCCGCGGTGCCGGCCGGCAGGTAGACGCTCTCGACGTTGTTGCGCGGGTCGGCCGCGCCGCCCGGCACCGACACGCCGCCCGAGAACACGTTGCCGTGGTAGGTGTCGCCGCCGCCCTCGACGGTCAGGTCGAGGTCGTTCACGTACGTGTTGCCGAACGTCGGCCCGGGCGGGTCGGTCCAGACGAGCGTGACCTTCACCGGCTCCGACGAGCTCTCGGCCTGGTACGCGCGGAAGAAGCTCTGCCCGGACTCGGTGAGCAGGTCGTCGTCGAGCTGGTCGCGGTAGAGACGGGTCGTCGAGTCAAACGCGTTCGTCCCGTTGATCCGGCCCCAGCCCTGGACCATGTCGGGCGCGTTCCCGTTCGTCCCGCCGGCGCCGGTCTGGCCGCCGGCCTGGTCGCTCGCCGTGCTGACCATGATCGCCTTGGTCATCGCCGGCGACGGCGGCGACCCCTGCGTGCGCGTGTAGTGGTCGCGGATCAGCGCGGCGAAGCCGGTGCCGTGGGGCGAGGCCTGCGACGTGCCCGACACGAGCGAGTAGAGCGTGCTCCCGGACGGGAAGCTCGGGTTGCACGTGTACTGGCCGGTGTACGACGAGCCGACCTGCGGCTGGGCGCCGGTCACGTGGGTGCCGGGCGCCACGACCTCGGGCTTCTGGCGGCCGTCGTCCGTCGGGCCGCGGCTCGAGAAGTCGATGACGTCGCGGGCGTCGTCCGACCCGGAGTCGTAGACGCCGCAGCCGTCGGAGCCGCCGACCGGTCGCACGTTCTCGGAGGCCCCGACGGCGATGACGTTCTTGCCGGTGGCCGGCGCGCCGACGCTGCCGCTCCCCGAGCCGCTGTTCCCGGCCGCGAACACCTCGACGATCTGCTGGTTCCCCTCGACCGACGGCTGCGCGTCGCGGACCAGCGCGTCGTACTCCTGCGAGTCGCTGTTGTAGCCGCCGTAGGTCGACGAGCCCCACGAGTTGTTCGCCACCCGCGCGCCGTTGGCGTACGCGCTCGAGACGAGCTGGGTGAAGGTCCCGACGAGGTCGAACGGCCCGCTGCAGCTGAAGATCTTCGACGCGCCGACGCGCGCCCGCGGCGCCACGCCGAGCCCGTAGTTGAAACCCGACGCGTCCTCGACGTCAGTCGTGGAGCCGGAGTTGAAGCCCGTCGCGATGCCGGCCACGTTGCTGCCGTGGCCGCCGCAGTCGCGCGCGTCCACGTCCGAGGTCCAGTTCGACTGGTACGCGATCCGCGTCGCGTTCGCGACGTCGCCGCCGGCGTGGAAGTCCGGGTGCGACCCGCTCGGCGGCGGGAGCAGGCCCTTGTCGAGCCCCTCGTCCGTGACGTCGACCGCGAAGTCGAACGTGCCCGTCCCGAACCCCTGACCCGCCAGGAAGTCGAGGTAGCCCGGGCCGCTGGGCGTCGTCCCGCCCGAGAGGTTGCCCGCGACGATCTGCGCCGAGCGCTCGTCGCGGAGCTTCGGCTCCACGTACGGCTCGACCGCGACGACCGCCGGGTCGGCCGCGATGGCGTCGAGCTCCGCCGCGTCGACGCGCAGGAACTGGGTCCGCACCGCGCCGACGCTCGCGGCCGCGCGCAGCTCGCGGCCGTCGGCGGCGAGCCGGCGTCGCGCGCCGGAGCCGTCCGCACCGGACACGGTCTGGACCTCGACCGCCTGGGTGCCGGACTCGCGCAGCCCCGGGTCGAGCTTGTCGCGCGCGCTGAGCGGCGTCACGGCGCGGATCGCCAGGTCGCGCCCGCCGGCCAGCCGCTCGAGCTCGTCGCCCGAGCCGTGGACGACGTAGGAGTTCTGGGCGAGGTAGGAGACGACGCGGCTGCCGGACTCGCGCATGCGCTCGAGCCAGGCATCCTTGACCGGACCGACGAACTGGACGATCGCCAGCCCCTCGCGCCCCTGCTCGTCGGGGGCGAGCCGGCCGCGGGCCGCGAGCGACGGTCGCTCGCTCGGATCGAACGAGCGCCCCTGGACCGTGACCTCGCGCATGTCGTCGCGCTGGCTGGCGCCGGCGCGGCGCAGCCGCTGCACGTCGGAGCCGTCCGCCTCGACCAGGGTGAACGCCCGGTACCGCGCCACCACCCGCGCGTCCGAGTCCTCGACGGCCGCGCGGCCGACGTCGTCGGCGGGTACTACGACGAGGTGAGAGCCGGTGGCCGGCTGGCGCTCCTGACCCGTGGCCAGGCTGGCGCCGAGCACCAATGCGGCGGACGCGACGATCGACGTTCCCAAACTGCGCAAGAACCACTCCCCGAAGGACCGTTCTTTACTCTCTTGCAAGCGAGGGTCCACGTCAAGGGGCAAAAAGTGGTAATCGGGTGGGTCAAGGTCACACCGGCGGCGGGCTCCGTCGTGGCCGCGTGCCTCGGACTCGTCCTGACCGCCGCGCCGGCGGGCGCCGCCGGCCGCTGCGGCGACCGCCCGTGGTGCGACACGAGCCTCTCCCCGGACGCGCGGGCGGACCTCCTGCTCGGCGCGCTCACCCGCGACGAGCGGATCGGGCTGCTCGCGGGCGACGAGGTGACCGGCGTGGCCGGCGGCGCGAACACGCACACCGGCAAGAGCGACGGGGTCGAGCGGGTCGGCCTGCCGCCCGTGTACTACAGCGACGGGCCGGTCGGCCCGCGCCAGGGCGAGGCCACCTCGATGCCGGCGCCGATGGCGCTCGCCGCGTCGTTCGACCCGAGGCTCGCCTTCCGGCACGGCGCGACGGTCGGCAACGAGGTCCGGCTCAAGGGCAACGACGTCGTGTTCGCCCCGACCGTGAACATCATGCGCACGCCGCTCGGCGGGCGGACGTTCGAGTCCTACGGCGAGGACCCCTACGTCCAGGCCCGCATGGGAGTCCGCTGGATCGAGGGAGCGCAGTCCGAGGGCGTGATCGCGAACGTCAAGCACTACGCGGTCAACAACCAGGAGGGCGTCGGCGCGGGGGCGGAGGGCGCGCCGGTCGGCGGGGCGGCCGCCGGGAGCCGGCTGACGGTCGACGCCGTGGTCGACGAGCGCGCGCTGCGCGAGATCTACCTCCCCCACTTCGAGGCCGCCGTGAGGGAGGCGAACGCCGGCTCGGTGATGTGCTCGTACCCGCGCGTGAACGGCCAGTACGCATGCGAGAACCGCCACCTGCTCGCCGAGGTCCTGAGGGGCGAGTGGGGCTTCCGCGGCTACGTCCTCGCGGACTACGGCGCGGCCAAGCGGACCGACGAGTCGCTCCGCAACGGGCTCGACTTCGACCCCTGGCCCGCGATCGCGTACAGCCCGCCGCTCGTGAACCTGGCCCTGGCGGGCGGCGTGCCCGAGAGCGCCGTCGACGAGCACGTGCACCGGATACTCCGCACGCTGTTCGCCTACGGGTTCTTCGACCGGCAGGCCTACGCGAACGACGACTCGCGGGTCGACCGGGCCGCCCACGCCCGGTCCGCCCAGAAGATCGAGGAGCGCGGGATGGTGCTGCTCGAGAACGACGGCGTGCTGCCGCTCGACCCGCGGAGGGTCCGCTCGATCGCCGTGATCGGCGAGGACGCCGACGAGATGAAGCGCGGCGGCGGGTCGTCGAACGTCGCGCCGTACGCGTTCACCACCCCGCGACAGGGCATCGAGCGCCGCGCCCGCAGGGCCGGCGTCGAGGTCCGCTACGACCCCGGGCGGGACGCGGACGCCGCCGCGGCCACGGCGCGCGGGGCGGACGTGGCGATCGTCGTGGCCGCCGACGCGACCAGCGAGGGCGCGGACAGGCCGTGCATGGCGGTGAGCTGCGGCGCCACCGACGGGCTCGACCGCGACGCGCTGATCGAGCGCGTGGCCGCCGCCAACCCGCGCACGATCGCCGTGCTCGAGACCGGCGGCCCGGTCCTCACCCCGTGGCGCGACCGGCTGGCGGCTCTCGTCGAGGCCTGGTACCCGGGACTCGAGGGCGGGAGCGCGATCGCCCGCGTGCTGTTCGGCGACGCCGACCCCGGCGGCCGGCTGCCGGCCACCTTCCCGCAGCGCGAGGAGGACGAGCCGTACGCCGGCGACCCCGAGGCGTATCCCGGCGTCGGCGAGCGCGTGGTCTACAAGGAGGGCGTCCTGGTCGGCTACCGCTGGTTCGACGAGCGCGGCATCCGGCCCGCCTACCCGTTCGGCTACGGGCGCTCCTACACGCGGTTCGCCTACCGGCGCCTGCGCGTCCGCCGCACGCGGGGCGGGGGCGCGACGGTGACCGCGAAGGTCACGAACGTCGGGCGGCGGCGCGGACTCGAGACCGCTCAGCTCTACCTCGCCATGCCGGACCCGAGCCCGACGGCCGCCCAGCCGCCCCGGGTGCTGCGCGGGTTCGACAAGCTGAGCCTGGCCCCCGGCCGGACCGGCACGGCCAGGTTCCGGCTGACGGCGCGCGACTTCTCGTACTGGGACGTGCAGGCCGGAGGCTGGCGGATCGCGCCCGGCTGCTACGGGGTGCTGGTCGGCCGCTCCTCGCGTGCGGTGAAGCTCCGCGGCCGGCTCGCCCGCGGCCGCTCCGCCAGGTGCCCGCGGGCGCGCTGAGCGAGCGCCCACGCCCCGATCGCCGCCGCGGCCGCCACGATCGGTGTGGGCGGGACCGTGTAGCGGCCGAGCAGCGACAGCGTGGCGGCGGGCATGACCACGAGCGCGCCGCCGGCCAGCGCGAACAGGAGCGCCCCCGCCCGCGCGCGCCCGCGCGCGCCGACGAGCCCGGCCAGCGCCAGTGCGACCAGCGCCCCCGGCACGAAGCCCCCGAGGCGCTGCACCTTCTGCCAGCGGGCCACGACCCTCGCGCTGTCGCCGACGTGCACCGCGGCCGCGTCGTAGTCGCGCTCGACGTGGAACAGGACGTCCCCCTCGGTCTTCGGGTCGCGGCGGGAGATCAGGAACCAGCCGCCGCCGGAGTAGCGCTTCCGGTGCCAGGTCGGCATCAGGAAGCGCGGCAGCTCGGAGGCGACCGTCCGCGCGTAGTCGACCGGCTGCGCGAGGATCGCCCGCCGGCCCCACTTGCCGAGCGCCTCGCCGTGGAGCGGCGGGTGGCCGAACCGCGCCCGCGCCGGGGACCCCTCGTACCAGAGGTAGAACAGCGAGCCGGGACGGTCGTCCGCGGGCGAGTCCTCGCACAGCTCGCGGGTGCCGGCCGGCGGGTCGAAGCGGTCGCAGTCGGCGAACGGCGCCGCCCGGCCGTAGGCGTTCCAGCCGCTCACGCTGGTCATCCCGGTCACGCCGTCGGCCAGCGCGGCGCCGCCGGCGTACGCGCCGATCACCGCCGCGGCGGCGACCGCGCAGGCGGCGGTCGCGGCGAGCTTGCCGCGCGCTCCGCCCGGCATCGTCGCGAGCGCCCACAGCGACAGCGCCGGCGGCAGCGCCATCCCCACGTTGCGGAACAGCGCCGCGCCCGCCACCAGCCCGCCCGCGAGCGCCAGCCACGCGAGCCGCCGGTCGCCGTCGAGGGCGCGCACGGCCGCGTAGAGCCCGCCCGCCACCAGCGGCAGGAACCCGGCCTCCGACAGGAGCGAGTGCTCGAGGTAGAGCTGGTCGCCGGACAGGAGGACCACGCCCGCCGGGATCGCCGCGGCGAAGACCGGCGCGCCGAGCCGGCGGACCGCCGCGTACAGCAGCAGCGCGGCCGCGACGCCCAGCAGGTGCTGGAGCGCGACCGTGAACTCGAGCTGGTCCCACACCGCCCGGGCGGCCTTCAGGAACGCCGCGTAGCCGCTCGGGCCGAAGCTGTCGTCGTAGAGGCCGTCGCCCCGGTGGGCGAAGTGGAGGAAGCGGGCGGAGTCGTTGCTCGACAGGTACGCCGGCCGGTAGTCGAGCATCAGCCAGAGCCGCGCGGCGACCCCCGCGGCTAACAGGACCGCGAGCGCGGCGGGCGGGCGCAGCCGGGCCGAGGTCACGCGGCGGACGGTGCCGCCGGCCTGCGCCGCTCCCACATCGTGACCCGGCCCATGTCGCGGTAGCCGAGCCGGGCGTAGACCGGCCGCCCCATCGCGGTGGCCTGGAGGGTCGAGACCGTGCGGCCTCGCTCGCGGCCCCGCGCGAGGGCGTGCCGCATCAGCGCCGGGCACAGCCCGCGGCCGCGGGCGTCGGGGACGGTGCCGACCATGAAGACGCCGCAGTCGTCGCCGTGGTCGTAGGTCGCTACGCACGCGGCGCCCGACCCGCCGGCGCGCGCGATGTAGACGCGCAGCTCGCCGTCGACGCGGTCGATCGCGCCGGCCATCTCGGGCCAGCCGTAGCTCGCGGCGAGCACCCGGCCGACCTCGGCGGGGTCGGGGCCCTCCACGACCTCGACCCCGCCGTCACCGGGCGTGTCGTCGAGCTCGCCCAGGTCGAGGCCCATCGCCATCGGCTCGCCGTCGAAGACGCTGCCCGCCGCCTCCAGCGCGCGGGCCGCCCGCTCGTCGCTCTCGTGGACCCAGACGGTCCAGGCGCGGACTCCGGCCTCGTCGTACGCCGCCGCCACCCGGTCGAGGCTCGCCTCGAGCGCGGCGACGTCCTCGTAGACGACGCAGTTGAGCACCGAGCGGTCCGGGATCGCGGGCGCGATCGCGGCCAGCACGCCGTCCTCCTCCACGACCCGGCCGCCGGGCGAGGACTCGGCGAACGCGCGCGAGAACTCGCGCAGCGTGGGGAACATGCGGTCGAGCACGCGGCAATCATGCTGGATGGCGCGCAACACTTGCCGCGTGCACCCCCTCGCGTCGGCCTCGGCGGTCGCCCCGTGAACCTCTTCCTGCTCGGCTGGTGGAGCGAGGGGACGGGCGACGTCGCCGCGGCCGAGCGCGAGCTGCGGCGGCTGCTCGACCTCCTGCCGTTCCTCCCCGGCCGGCCCGTCGAGACGTGGGCCGCGCCGTCCGGCACGCTGGTCGCCGCGTGGGTCTCGCACGGGCCGGAGCAGACCGGCGGCGTGCGCTACGTGCACGCCGAGCGCGATCGGCTCGCCCTGTTCTCCGGCAGGCCGATCCGCTGGGTCGGGGAGCGCGAGGCCGACGGCCGCGGCCCGCTCGACCCCGCCTCCTACCTGGAGCCCGCCGAGCGCTGGGCGGCGGACCTCGACGGCCGCTTCGCCGCGGTCCGCTACGACGACTCCGACCGGACGCTCGAGGTGGTGTCGGACGCGCTGGGCGCCTACCCGGTCTACGAGGCCACGGTCGGCGGCTCGCGCTGGATCTCGAACAGCGCCGAGGCCGTGCGCGGGACGATCGGCAGGCGCGACGCGGCGCCGGGCGTGCTCGCGCCGCTGCTGGGCGGCGGCTGGTCGCTCTCGGGCGACCCGGTCTGGCTCGGCGTGTCGCGCATGACGTACGGGTGCATCCGGCGCCTGCGACCCGGACGGCCCGCCGAGCGCGCCGACCTGCTGCCGTCCGCGCGCATCGCGCCGATGCTCGGCGCCGGGCTCGACCCCGAGCGGGCGGGCGAGCTGCTCGTCGCCGGCACCGCCGCGCTGGCCGACTGGCCCGGCCGGCCGAGCGTCGTCCCGGTCACCGGCGGGCGCGACTCGCGGCTCGTGCTGGGCGCAGCGCTGCGCGCCGGCCTGTCGTTCGAGGCCACGACCGGCGGCGACGAGGCGTCGCCGGACGTGCGGGTCGGGCGCCTGCTGGCGGGGGCGGCCGGCGTGCCGCACTCGATCCTCGCGCACGACCCGCACGGCAGCGTGTGGGACGACTGGCGCCGCGCGGCGGCGATCGTCGAGCTCACCTCGTCGGGGACGGCCACCCTGGCCGACGCCGCGGGCTTCCCGCTGGGCCCGCGCGACGGTCCGCTGGTCCTGTGGCACAGCGGCCAGGGCGGCGAGATCGCGCGCGCCTACTACGGCGACGGCGACGGCCTCGGCCGCGACGCGCTCGTGGACCGGCTGACGCGCGCCTTCCTCGGCCGCCGGCCGGGCCGCGCCGACGTGCTGAACGACGCCGGCCGCGCGATCGTCCGCGAGCAGGTCGGCGACTGGGTCGACGCGCAGCTCGGCGCCGGGATCGCCGCGCTCGACGTGCCGGACGTGTTCTACCTACGGCGCCGCATGGGGACCTGGGCGGGGCCGGGCCACGGCTGCGTCGAGTACGTGCGCGACACGACCTCGCCGCTGTGGTCGCGGCGGCTGCTGCCGGACGAGCTGGGCGCTCCCGCCGCCGACCGCGCCCGGCACCTGTTCCACCTGCGGGTGCTCGAGCGGATCGCGCCGGAGCTGGTGGACGTGCCGTTCGAGGACGGGCGCCCGTGGCCGGCGCGGAGGTCGGCCGTCGCGGCGCGGGCGGAGCGGGCGCGGACGCTGGCGGGCAAGGCCGCGGCGGAGGCGCGGCGGCGCGCCGCCGGCCGGCTGCCGCGCGGGGGCGGCGGGGGCGGCGGCGTTCCGGACCCGTTCGCGCGCGTCCTCGCCGAGGTGCGCGAGACCGTGCTGTCGAAGCCCGGCCACCAGGCCTGGGCGGTGCTCGACCGGCCGCGCGTGGAGGGGCTCCTGTCGAGCCCGGCCGCGGGGCTCGACACGATGAGCCGCTACTACGTGTGGCGCCTCGCGACCGTGTTCGAGGCCGTCTAGCGCCGCCGCTCCAGCACCAGGCTCCGCGCCACCGACCCCGCCTCGCCGCGGGCGATGGCCGTCGCGCGGAGCCTCCCGCGCCGCGCCAGCTCCGCCCGCGCCTTCCGGCCGAGCCGCAGGACGATCGTCCGGGCCGTGCCGCCCTCGAGCGAGTAGCGCGAGGCGGCGAGCATGCGCGTCCTCCCCCTCGACGCGCTCGTGAGCTCCAGCCGCCCCGCGCAGCCGTCGCCGTCGCCGCAGCGCAGCCTCAGCCGGGCGCGGCCCGAGCGGTCCACCCGCACGCGCTTCGGCCCGATCGCCAGCGACGAGACGTACGACGGCTCCGGCGGCTCGGGCGCCGGAGTGCCCGCCACGCGGAACGCCCCGCGCATGAACGGGTGCGTGCGGCAGAAGTACGTGTAGGTGCCCGGCGCGAGGTCGGGCGGCGTGTACCAGTCGGAGCGCTGGGCGGCCGCGGTGTAGCCCTCGGGCCCGTAGCCGAGCTGCCCGGAGTCGAACCGCACGCGGCCGTTCGCCAGCGGGTAGCTGATCCCCGTCGAGGCGTTGCACGGCGCCCGGCAGGCCGTGATCGTGTGGTAGATGTCGGCGCTCGAGTCGAAGTTGCCGAAGCGCAGCTGGTCGCCCGGCTGCACGACCGGCGGCGAGCCGAAGACGCCGCTCCCGGTCAGGTCGCCGGGCATGTAGACGAAGTCCGTAATCGCCACGCCGTTCGCCACGGTGGCGCCGTCCGCGAGCTGCCTCGCGTCCGGCAGCCCGGTCGCCGCGCCGCCGTGGTTGCCCGCCTCCGGAAGATGCCCGTGCGTCGGCTCGCCGGCGGTGGTCACGGGGCGCTCGAACGGGTCGGTCCCGGTCGCGCCGTCCGCGGCGAACGCGAGCACGATGCCCATCGACTCGTACCACGACGCCCGCCGCGTCTCGTACGTCGTGCTCACCCGCAGCACGTCGCCCTTCCTGACCGACACGCGCCAGTCGTCGGGCGTGAACGTCATCGCGAGGTCCCACGAGACGGGGCCGTTCGGGTCGAAGTAGCGGGCCTCCGAGCGGAACGCGCGAACGCGCCGCCCGCCGCGCACCACGTCGAGGTCGGTCCACAGGCCGCCGGGGTGGAGGTGGCCGGCCGCCGCCACCAACGTCAGGTCGCGGTCCGCGGTCCACTCGTTGCGTCGCTCGCCGCCGCCGTAGGGGTCGGGCACGGCCTGGTCGGGATAGGCGAACCGGCCCTTCGCCCCCGCCCCCTGGGGGACGTCGAACACCGGGTAGGCCTTGCCGTTCTCGACGTCCAGCCAGTACGGGTGGGCGGGCTTCATCTGCTTCGCGAGCCCGGAGTCCGCGGCCACCCAGTCGACGTCGTACTGGATCCAGACCGCCCTGGTGTCCGGGGTCTCGTTGTGGAGCATGTAGTTGACGCCCCAGACGTCGGTCGCCTTCACGGGGTAGCCGTACGGCGCGGGCAGGTGCGCGATCGTCTTCTCCTCGGCGAAGCCGCCGATCCGCTCGGGGAAGGCTGGCGCGGTCCGGTCGGTCCGCGACAGGTTGACCACCACCGCGTGGTGCATGTGGACCTGCTCGACCGGCGGGGCGACGCCGTCGGCGTCGACCAGCTCGGGCTTCATCCGCGTCATGTAGCCGTCGCCGGGCGGGCGCTCGATCGTGAGCGGGGTGACGAGCACCAGGTTCTGGCCGGGCGCGGCCACGAGCGGGCCGTAGCGGTACTGGTAGCGGGTCACGTCGCGGGAGACCTGCCTGGTCCAGACGAGCTGGCTACGCGCGTGCGCGGCGGAGGCCGGCCGCGGCGCGGCGTCGGCCACGCCGGCCGTCCCGAGCATCGCGACCGCGAGGGTCGCCGCGATCCGTCCTCCCCTGAGCATCGCCCCCGGCCGGATGGTACGCCCGCCTTCCTGCTGCCCGCGCCACATGTCTCGCGTCTCCCCCATGACATCCCTCCCTGCGGTTACCATCGGTAACCTTACCAAAGGTCACATCTGCCCGTACCATCTGCCTCGATGCACGCCTCGACGACCGCCGCCAGCCACCGCAAGCCGCGCCGCGGGCCGCATCCGCGCCGCGTCCCGCGCGCGATCCGCGAGGAGCAGATGCTCGCCGCCGCCACGCGGCTCTTCGCCGCGCGCGGGTTCCACGTCGCCTCGATGGACGAGATCGCGCGCGCGTCCGGGATCACGAAGCCGATGCTCTACGCCTACTTCGACTCGAAGGAGGGGCTGTTCGACGCGTGCATGGCGAAGGGGGAGCGGCAGCTCGAGGAGGCCGTGCGCGAGGCCGCGCTCGGCGCGCCGTCCCCGGAGCAGCGCCTCTGGCGCGGGCTCGTCGCGGTCTTCCGGTTCTTCGACGAGAACCCCGACCTGTTCGCGCTCGGCTACCCGCGGGGCTCGACGTCCGGCACGTTCGTCGCGGCCGCCGCCCGCGGCCGGGAGTCGATGGCGCGGCTACTCACCGCCCTGCTCGCCGACACCGCCGTCGGCGCGGGCGTCGACCCGGACGCGGCCCGCGAGGCCGAGCCGCTCGCCCACGCCCTCACCGGCGCGACGATCGCCGTGCTGAGCTGGTCGGCCGACCGCCCCGAGGAGCCGCGCGAGCTCCACGCCCTGAGGCTGATGAACTTCGCGTGGATGGGGTTGGGCAACCTGGCGGCCGGGAACCTGTGGATTCCACCGGCGGAGGAGGGGACGGCATGAGCGAGCCGACGGGGATTCCGGACATCGGGGCCGATCAGTTCGCGACGCTGATCGCGCAGGCCGACGACGAGCAGATCGAGGAGGGGCTCGCCACCAACGGCGACCTGATCCTCGAGGGCATCTTCACGCGCTGGCCGGAGGCGTTCGAGCCGGCGCGCGCCGAGGACGTGGACGCCGTCGTCGAGTGGCACGTCGTGCTCGGCGGCGAGGGCTCCGACCACCGCTGGCAGATCGCGATCCGCGACGGCGCCTGCACCGTCGAGCGCGGCGGCTCGGCCGACCCCGACGTGACGTTCCGCGTCGGCGCGCTGGAGTTCGTGAAGCTGATCGCCGGCGTGGAGAGCGGGCCGAGGCTGTTCGTTTTCGGCAAGCTGAAGATCCGCGGCAACCTGATGCTGGCCGCGCGGTTCCAGGGCTTCTTCAGGACGCCGCGGCCGGAGGGCTAGCTCGGCTCACTCCACCACGAGCCCGTGGCGCATCGTGTTCTCGGACACCACCCGCGAGTCCGTGAACTGGAGCAGGTAGTCGGGACCGCCCGCCTTGAAGCCGATCCCCGAGCGGCGGTTGCCGCCGAACGGGTGGCGGCCGACCATCGCGCCGGTTATGTGCCGGTTCACGTAGAGGTTGCCGACCGGCGCGCGGCGGGCGACCTCGGCCACCGCGGCCGGGTCGCGCGAGAACACGCCGCCGGTGAGCGCGAACGGCGAGGCCTCGAGGAGGTCGCAGGCCGCCGACACGCTCGGCACGCTCTCGACCGCCAGCAGCGGCCCGAACACCTCGTCGCGGAGGACCGGCGAGCCGGGCGGGAGGTCCGTCGCCACCGTCGGCGCGCAGAACCATCCGCGCTCGGGCACCGGCTCGCGGCGCGCGGCGATCCGGCCCTCCGCGGCGGCGCGCTCGGCGTAGCCATCCACCCGCTCCCGCGCCTCGCGCTCGATTACGGGCGGCACATCGGTGCCGAAGCGCTCGGCGCGGTCGACCACGAGCACGTCCGTCGCCCCCGCCAGCCGCTCGATCAGCGCGGCGGCCACGCCCTCGTGCGCGAGCACGCGGGCGGCGGCCGAGCACTTCTGGCCGGCGTAGACGAACGCCGAGCGGACGATCGCCGGCACGGCCTCGTCGAGGTCCGCGTCCGAGTCGACGATCACGCAGTTCTTGCCGCCCATCTCGGCCACCACGCGCTTCACGTGCAGCTGCTCGTCGGGCGTCTCGGCGGCCGCGCGGACGATCTCGAGCCCGACCGCGCTCGAGCCGGTGAACGCGATCGTGTGGACGCCGGGGTCGCGGACCAGCGCGGCGCCGGCGTCGCCGTGGCCGGGGACGAGCGAGATCGCGCCCGCCGGCACGCCCGCCTCGCGGAGCGCGTCGACGATCGCGCGCCCGCAGGCAGGCGACTGCTCGGCGGGCTTCAGCACCACCGCGTTCCCCGTCGCCAGGCCGGCGGCGACCATCCCGGTCGGGATGGCGATCGGGAAGTTCCACGGCGATATCGCCGCCACGACGCCGCGCGGCGCGTAGCTCATGGCGTTCCGCTCGCCGGGGGCCTGGACCAGCTCCCGGCCGGCCGCGAGGTCCACGGCGCCGCGCGCGTAGTACTCCAAGAAGTCGATCGCCTCGCACACGTCGGCGTCCGCCTCCGGCCACGGCTTCGCGCACTCGCGCACGCAGAGCGCGGCCAGCTCGAGCCGGCGCTCGCGCATCAGCGCCGCCGCGCGGACGAGGACCTCGGCGCGGCGGGCGGCCCCGGCGTCGCGCCACGGGGGCACCGCGTCCGCCGCGGCGCGCACCGCGGCGGCCGCCTCGTCCTCGCCCGCCCGGGCCGCCACCGCGACGACGCGCTCGGGCTCGCCGGGGTCGGTCGACTCGAACCGGTCGCCCGCGGACGGCGCGCGCGCGTCGCCGCCGGCCGCGACCGGGACCTCGAGCGGCAGGCGGGCGTCCAGCTCGCGCAGCGCGGCGAGCAGCGACTCGCGCTCGGGCGCCCGCCGCAGCTCGAGGGCCGGCTCGTTCGCGAACGGCCTCACGGCGGCGCGAGCAGCTCCTCGATCGGCGCGCCGCGCGCCTGCTCGGAGAGGAACGACTCGTTCGCGGTGTTCTCGAGCAGCCTGCGCACCAGGTACGCCATCCCCGCGACCAGCTCGCCGACCGGGCAGTAGGCGCGAACGCGAAGCCCGGTCGCGGCGAGGGCGTGCTGGAGGTCGTCGCCGAGGCCGCGCAGGACCTGGAGCTCGAGGTCCGCGTCGTCGCCGCCCGCGGCCCGGTTGTAGGCGACCGCGTGCGCGACCGAGCGCAGGTTGTGCGACCCGATCGCGACCCGCACGAGCGGCCTGGCGTCGAGCAGCCGGCGGGTCAGCTCCTCGAAGTTGCGGTCGCACTCGGCCTTGTCCTCGAACACCGGCGAGCGCCAGCCGTGCTGCCGCGCCTCCACCACCTCGTGGTCCCAGTAGGCGCCCTTCACGAGCCGCACGACGAGCGGCGGCGTGCGAGCCGAGCCGGCGGCCCACTCGAGGATCCGGTCGAGGTGCTCGGGCGACTCGCGCAGGTAGGCCTGGAGCACGAGCCCCGCGGACGGCCCGTCGCGCAGCGGGTCCTCGTCGAGCAGCTCGAAGACGAGGTCGAGCGTGGTCTCGAGCGAGTCGACCGACTCCATGTCGATGTGGAGGTGGGCCCCGCGGTCGCGGGCGAGGGCGAGCAGGGGGCGGAGGCGGCGCGCGGCGTCGTCGCGGCCGAGGTCGGGGGCCTCGGGCCGCATGAGCGGCGTGAGCGCGGAGACCTTCACGGACAGGTTCGCGCGCGGGACCGGCCCCACCGAGTCGCGCTCGAGCAGCGGCCGGTCCGGCCAGCCCGCCGCCGCGCCGGCGAGTACGTCGAGGGCGCCGGCGCAGCGCTCGGCGTAGCGGTCGGCCTCCGCCTCGGTGACGGTCGCCTCCCCGAGCAGGTCGAGCGACGAGGCGACGCCCCGGGACCACAGCTCCCGCAGGTCGCCGCGGGCCGCCTCCGGCGAGTCCGCGACGATGAACCGGTGCGCCATGTGGCGGACGCCGGCCGCGGCGGCCGCCCCGAGCGCGCGCCGGCCCGCCGCGCCCCCCGCCATCCGCATGGCGGCCTTCAGCGGGGGCGGCCGCTCGTCGACCTCCCCGAGGTAGCTCGCGAGGTGCCGCGCCAGCTCGTCGAGCGAGCGGCAGGCGGGCGTGACGTCGACCAGCCGGAAGAGCGCCGCCCGCAGCTCGCGGTCGCGCGTCGAGAGCTCCATCGCCCGCTCGTCGAGGGCGCGCAGCGGGTGGCGCGCGTGGGACGGGAACGCCGCGGCGAGCGCGCGGCCGACCTCCTCGAGCTCGGCCTCGACCGGCGAGCCGCGCCGCTCGCCCGGCGAGCCGCGCCGCACCTCTGCGCCCTGGCCATCGGCCACGGGTCTACGCTACAGCGCCATGCGACGGCTCCTCGCCGTGCCGCTCGCGGCGGTCGCGGCGCTCGCGCTCGCGGCGCCCGCGTCGGCCTCCCGGCTCGTCACGCTCACCACGTCCAGCCGCTACGTCGACCCCGCCGCCGTCCCGTTCAACGGCCCGCCGCCCGACACGCCCGAGCGGCCGAACGCGCTGCGGGCGAACGTGCTCCTGCCCGACGGGTACTCGAAGCGTCACCGCTACCCGGTCCTCTACCTGCTGCACGGGCACGGCGACGCCTACGACCACTGGGCGAACCCCAAGCGCGGCAACGTGGCGGAGATCGCGAAGGGGTTCCCGGGGATCGTGGTCATGCCCGAGGGCGCGCGCGGCTGGTACGTGAACTGGTGGAGCGACGGCACGCGGAAGCCGGGCTGGGAGAGCTACCACCTGGACGAGCTGACCCGCCTCGTGGAGCGGCGGTTCCGCGTGCGGCCGGGGCGCCGCTGGCACGCGATCGCCGGCCTCTCGATGGGCGGGCTCGGAGCGATGTTCTACGCCACGCAGCGGCCCGGCTACTTCGGCTCGGCGGCCTCGTTCTCGGGGCCGCTGTCGATCCAGCGCGACCCCGACGGGCCGCTGGTCTACGACAGCCAGGGCGAGCCGCACGAGCAGGTGCTGGGCGACCCGGTCGCGCAGCGGTTCTACTGGACCGGCCACAACCCGACGGCGCTCGTCGAGAGCCTCCGCTACACGCGGCTGTACGTGACCGTCGGCGACGGCACGCCGGCCGCCGACCCCGATCAGGTCCGCAACACGTTCGGCCAGGTCGCCGAGGCGGCGCTCCGCCAGCACGCCGAGGACTTCGTCGCGGCCGCCCGGGCGCTGTCGCTGGACGTGACCTACAGGCCGCGCCAGGGGATCCACGACTGGCCGTACTGGCGCGAGCACCTCGCCGACGCGCTGCGGTGGGGGTTCTTCGCGCCGGTCGCCGAGTCGCCGCGCAGCTGGCGGTTCTCGACCGTGGCGCGCTGGAGCGAGGCGTGGGGCTTCCGGGTCTTCATGCCGAAGGCGCCCGGCGAGCTCGTCACGATCGAGCGCGACGGCGACGTGCTGCGGGGGACCGGATCGGGGCTCGCGCGGATCCGCACGCCGGGCGGCCGCCGGATCGTCCGGCAGCTCCCGTTCGCGGTGCCGATCCCGCGGTAGCGGCGCCGGCCCGCCGCCGCCTCCGGCCGCGCTAGCCTCAGCCTCGATGGCCGAGCGGATCATGTACGTGAAGCCCGCCTGCCCCTACTGCGAGGGCATGCGCGACCGGCTCCGCGGGCAGGGCCTCGACTGGGAGGAGCGCGACGCGACCGCGCGCGCGGACTGGAAGGCGGAGCTCTTCGGCCACTCCTCGGGCGGCGTCGTGCCGACGCTGGTCGAGCCCGGCGGCGAGGTCACGATCGGCCTCGACGGCCGCGGCTGACGCGTCCACTGAGGCGGCCGGTCGGCCGCCGCGCCCGCCCCGCCGAGGCGGCCGGTCGGCCACCGCGCCGCGCCCCCGGGGCCGGCGCCGGCCGCCGCCGCGCCCGGCTTTAGACTCGCCGGATGGACTACCCGGTCGAGGCCTTCGCCGACGACGAGCGCGACCGGCTCGCGCCCCACTTCACCAACCTCGACCGGCCCGTCTTCGCGCTCGTGAACCTGCCGGAGACGGTGAAGGGTGCGCTGTTCGCGCGCTACTCGCGCTACCCGGGCACGCTGCGGCGGCTGTTCCTCGACGAGTTCGCCGGCGACGTCGAGGCCGGCGCCGCGCGGGCGTTCGACGGCGCCGAGGGCACGCGCGCCGCGCAGCTCTACGAGCGGATCTTCCTCGGCTACGGCGACGACTCGGTGGCCCAGCTCGGCGGCGCGCACGTGGCGTGCGAGTGGGTCTCGAACGTGATCACCAAGGTGCTCCAGCGGGGGCGTCTCGCCGCCTACCTCGAGCAGTCGACGCGCTACATCGCGTACGACTCGCCGATGCCGGGTGGCGAGGGCGCGGGGGGTGCGGGGGGCGAAGCCGCGGGGGGCGGCGGCCGGGCGGCGGCCGGGCGGCCGCGCTACCGCTACTGGCGCGACCCCGCGCTCGGCCCCGAGTACGAGCGGGCGATGGACTCGCTGTTCGACTCCTACTCCGCCGCCCTCCCGCGCGTGGAGGCGTGGGCGGACCGGCGCTTCCCGCGCGCCGACGGCGAGCCGGAGGCGGCCCACCGCCGCTCGATCAAGGCGAAGGCGCTCGACCTGCTGCGCGGGCTCCTCCCCGCCGCCTCGCTCTCGCACGTCGGGATCTTCGCGAGCGGCCAGGCATACGAGCAGCTCGTGCTGCGGCTCCTGGCGTCCCCGCTCCCGGAGGCGCGCGAGATCGGCTCGATGGTCCTGCGCGAGCTGAAGGCGGTGATGCCGAGCTTCGTCGCGCGGGTCGACCGGCCGGACCGCGGCGGCGAGTGGGTCAGCTACCTCGAGTCGCGCCGGGGCGAGGCCGAGCGGGTCGCCGCGCGGCTCGGCCTCGACCGCCCGGGCGACGCCGGCCCGGGCGGAGCCTCGGTCCGGCTCGTCGACGTCCAGGGAAGCGAGGACGACCTCCTCGCCGCGCTCCTCTACGAGGAGGCCGCGGTCTCCGAGGACGAGGTGCGGGCGGCCGTCCGGGTCCTGCCGCCTGACGAGCGGGCGTCGCTGATCGCCGCACTGGTCGGCGAGCGGGCCAACCGCCGCCACCGGCCGGGCCGCGGGTTCGAGGCCGTCCGCTACCGGTTCGAGGTCGTGTCCGACTACGGGGCGTTCCGCGACCTCCAGCGCCACCGGATGCTCACCGTGCAGTGGCAGCCGCTGACGCCGTACCTCGGCGCCGGGATACCGGACGAGCTCGAGGAGGCGGGCGTCGCGGACGCGTATCGCCGCGGGCTCGAGGACTCGCGCGCGGAGTACGAGCGGCTGGCCGGCGGCGGCGCCCGCGAGCTTGCGCCGTACGCGCTCTGCCTGGGCTTCCGGATCCGCTACGTCCTCGACATGAACGCGCGCGAGGCGATGCACCTGGTCGAGCTGCGGTCGGGCCGCGAGGGCCACCCGGCGTACCGCGCCGTGGCGCAGGAGATGCACGCGCAGATCGAGCGCGCGCACCCCGCGGTCGCGGCGGCGATGACGCACGTCGACCTCGACGCCGAGCCGCGCCTCGAGCGGATCCTGTCGGAGATCCGCACGCACGCTCGGCGCGCGCAGGCGGTGTAGCGCTCAGCCCACGCGCGCGGCGTAGCGCTCGTGCACCCGGTCCCAGCCGGGCAGCTCCACGAGGTCGGCGCGGCCGCCGTCGAGCGCGTCCGCCAGCGCGCCGAGGTGCCAGTGCCAGCCGGCCAGCACCTTGGTGCGGAACTCCTCCGGAAGCTCCAGGGTGCTGGTGAACTCGAGCCGCGTGCCCTCGCCGTCGGGGGTCAGCTCGAAGCGCAGCGTGCCGTGGAGGTCGCCGTCCAGCTCGAGCACGCGCGGCGGGTCGAGCTCGGAGATCGTCGCGTCCATCACGGCCCGGTTGCCCTCGTCGTCGGTGTTCAGCCAGCTCATCCGGAACCGGCCGCCCTCGACCAAGTCGACGTCGGCGTCGCCCCACCAGGCGATCAGCTCGCCCGGCTCGGTGATGGCCGCCCAGACCCCCTCGGGCGGATGGGCCAGCCGGCGCTCGAACCTGATCACGTCCTTCCCGCCCCGCTGCTCGAGGACGCCGTCGGCCTCGCTCGTCATCGGCTCGCTCCCTTCTCGTCGAGGTGCCGTTCGAGGGCGTCGAGGCGATCCGACCAGAGCCGCCGGTACGGCTCGAGCCACGCGTCGACCTCCGCCAGGGGGGCCGGCCGCAGCTCGTACCAGCGCCGCTGCGCCTCCGGCCGCACCCGCACCAGTCCGGCCTCGCGCAGCACCCGCAGGTGCTTGGAGGTCCCCGGCTGGCTCAGCCCGAGCCGGTCGACCAGCTCGCCGACCGGCCGCGGCCGCTCCAGCAGCAGGTCCAGGATCTGCCGCCGGGCCGGCTCCGCCAGGACGTCGAACGGGCTCGCCTGCGCTGCCGCCTCTGTCGCCATCGCCCGCTAATATAAGCAGGTGGTTATATGACTGTCAAGGCATGCTCGCCGGCGTCCGAGCCTTCGCTGAGGGATTGACCATCCCAGGCAAGTATCCCTTCCGTGTAGAAGGGCTGCTTGAATGGCTCGGCGTGACAGGCCGGCTCAGTAATGCGTCCGCCATGGCCTTTCTTCCGGTCTTCGCGCGGGCAGGGTCGCGATCAGGAGGGTGCGCTCAAGCTCATCGAGCGCACCCGCGGTCCAGCTGAGTGCGTATTCGAGGTCGCGGAGGCGGATCGACCAGCTTCGCGTGCGGAACAGTATCTCCGCGGCGGGCTGGCGATCCACGCGCACATTCGCTTGCGGATTCCCGACCTCGAACCGGACGCGCGCGACCTTTGTGCCGTTTTCCAAGTAGCCGTCCGCCGGGGTGAGCGGTTCGTAGATGAGTCCCCAAGCGACCTCGGTATCCCACTCGACCCGTATACCCTCGAAGGTCACCTTGGAGAAGCCCGCCACGATGTCTTGGTGTTTGTCGGAGTCAGCGATTTCCTTGATGAGCGGGAGGGAGTGCTGGCCTGACCCCTTCGGCCCGTGAAGTCCCTTGTACGGCTGCAAGTCCTCGAAGTCTGCGGCTGTGTCCTGGCTAACCAAGCGCTTTCTAATGACCGCCCGGCTACGGAAGTCATCGGGACTCTGAGCGACCGGGAATTGGATATCCCGGGCGTCCTTCTTCGTCGGTTCGCGGCCAAGGTGGCGCTTCGCAAGCTCGAACGTGAGCAGGTTGAGCGCCGAGAGTTGCTGATAGGCGATCTCCCCGACGATGACGCTGAGGCTTACCGGCGGCTCCTCCAACACCCGCAAGTAGCCGACGTGCCATCCCGTCTCCGGCTCGAAATCGAAGATGACGCGATACGGCTTTCGGTCGAGGAACTTCCCGACGCGCGTTTCGAGAGTCTTGAGGTGTTCGACTGCCCGGTCAGCTTTAGCGAGGGCGGCTTGTAATGCCGGGTCCTTATCGCTGTACGCTGGGGGCATAGGTCAGAGCAAGCGCGAGCCCACGGAGCGGACCCCCAAGGCCGGCCTCGAAGTCCCGGTTCCCAAGCGCGGCGAAGTCCTCGGGAACCTCGACAAGATCGCCAAGGGCGGCCCCCCGCCCGACAAGCCCAAGAAGTAGCTCACACGCCGCGGATCAACTCGCCCGCGTCCACGCCGAGCGCCTTGGCGAGCTTCGCGACCGTCGAGAGCTTCACGTCCCGCTTGCCCCCTTCGAGCAGGGCGACGGCGTTGCGGTGGAGGCCCGCCTTGTCGGCCAGCGCCTCTTGCGAGAGCCCCGCCCGGTCGCGAGCGCGCCGCAGGTTCCGGGCGAAGGTGTCCTGCGGGGAGGCCACGGAGGCGCGAATACTCCCGTGTGCGCCCCCACCCCGCCATACACCGTGGTGTTCGTACACGATAGTGTTCGCGCCGGTGAACGCCGTGAGCCTGATCGGTCGCGTCGTGGGGGAGCCGAAGCTGTGGGCGAACCGGGCCGGAGTGGAGCAATGCACGATCCGCCTGGCCGTCCCCCGCTACGCCCGGAACAGCCAGCGCGAGCCGGGCGTCGTCTACGTGGACGTGACGACGTTTCGGCCTCGAAGCGCTCGCCGCCTTCGAGCGGCTTCACGAAGGGGCCAGTGTCGGCCTCTCGGGTCGGCTCGACTCCGACCCGCCCTATCGCGGGCTCGGCGTCCTGATCGACCAGTTGGACTTGCTCTAGCGCCTACTACTAGGGCACCTGGGCGTAGTTCACCGGTGTTTCGATCCGCTGAAATACCTTCTCGGTGATGTAGTGATGCGCGACTTCGGGTTTGGGTCGAAGGCGCGAGGAGAAAGTGGGACTCGTCCAGGAGGCGGTTTCAACGTGGTCCGGGCCGGCGAGGCGCGCGATCACTTCGGGCACCGGTAGTAGGTCCGTGTCATGCGAAAACACCACCGCCACATCGCACTGGCCGGTGAGCGTCCATTCCACTGCGCCCAGGGCGAGCTGGACATCGATGCCCTTCTCGACGGCCGGATCGGCAGGGTAGTTTCGCGGGTACCGCAGAGGGCGAAGTCTCGGGATCACGATCGCGGGGTTCTCGTTGATCCATGCGGCCGACTGGCGTCGGTTCGCGGCGTACCCCCTGAGGTCGTGCTTCTGAGACGGCAGCCCGCGATGAAGCTCGACTCGGACCAGCCGGCCGCCGCCTACGCCTCGCCCGTTGCCAGCGGCAAGGATGCGGCCAAGCTGGTAGGGGCTGAAGTTGCCATGCTCATTCGGCATCGCTTGCATGCCGAACGCTTCGCGGGCCGTCTTGTAGGCGTTCTGCCAGTCGATATAGACGGCGACTCTGAGAGGTTCTCCGGCCACAAAATAAGGCCCCGGCAGTGCGGTCCGAGGACCGGACGCCGGGGAGCAATACCGACACGCTAGAGCATCGGTCCGATAGTCGTCAAGCTTGAGACGATCGTGGTCCGCGCCGTCGATTCGCGCGAGACTGCGATCGTACTCTCGCTATCGGACGGCAGCCCGCAGCAGCAGCGCCCGGAACTGATCGTCGTGGCGGTGGTTGTAGCGCCACGCGAACTCGTCCAGGTACGACGGGAGCCACTTGCTCGATACCGAGTGGTAGGTCCCCGCGATCCCGCGCTTGAGGTTCGAGAAGAAGCCTTCGATGGTCTGCGTGTGAACGTCTCCGCTCACGTAGACCTTCTCGGAGTGGCGGATGCGGCGGTGGGTGTAGCCGCGCCCGTCGAGCCCGACGTACGGGTACCAGTCGTCCGTGAAGACGGTGGAGCAGCACATGCTCGACCACCGCGCCGTGGAGGGTGGCCCGCGACCTGCTCGGCACGACCCGCGCCCGGACGCGCCCGCCGCGCTCGACCATCGCGAACACGGTCTTCTTGTTCTCCTGCTTCCAGCGGCCACCGGCTCCACTGAGGTCGGTCTCGCCCGGCTTCGCGCACCTCGCGACCTCGCCCTGACGCGGCTTCCCGCCCCACGCGGTCTCATCAGCCTCTACGTCGCCCGACAGCGGCTCGCCCTCCTGCGTCATGAACTTGTTCCGGATCAGGTTCAGCATTCGCCACGCGGTCTTGTAGGTCACGCCTATCTCGCGCTCCAACTGCTTGGCCGAGAGGCCACAGCGAGTGCTCGTCATCAGGTGGATGGCGAAGAACCACAGGTGCAGCGACGTAGACGAGCCCTCGAAGATCGTCCCGGCCGTGGGCTGGACGTGATGGCCGCAGGCGGTGCAGGTCCACGTCTGCCGGCGCTGGGCGGTCGCGTACTTCTTGAAGGCGACTCCCTCGCGCTCGCACTTGGGGCAGTCGGCGTGCTTGCCGTCCGGCGAGAAGCGGTTTCGCCACAGCCATTCGAGGCAGGCGTCGTCGTTCGGGAACTCGCGCATGAACTCCATCAGGGAGTAGCGCGAGTCCGAGGAGGCGGCCCGCTTGGGGTTCTTTCGGTCGACCGGGGGCATCCACTACAGTGTACCACCATCTATACACGGAAGGGATACTTGCCGACCATCCCATAGGTCATCAAATGCTTCACTCGAGGGCGAAAGTGCGATCCGGGGCTGCCCGCGCCCCGCCTACTCCCGAGCGGGCGGCGGCACGACCAGGTCGAACAGGCCGTCCGGGGTGAAGCCGAGGGCGGCCTGCGGCAGGACACCGAGCCGGGCGAGGCGGGCGGCGGTCCGCTCGATCGCGCGGTCCTGGCGCTCGAGGGACTCGCTCTGGCGGCGGAGCTCGTCGAGGTCGGCCGGCGCGGCCTCCGGCGCCCAGGCGTTGGCGGCCCACTGCCTGACCGCCGAGCAGGCGTCGCCCGCCGCGCGCGGCAGGGCGTTCACGAGCGTGAGCAGCCGGCGCCAGCCCACGACGCCGCGGACGAGGTCCGGGTCCTCGGGCTGGACGTCCTGGAGGGCGGTCGCGAAGCCGTCGAGCTGCACGAAGATCGGCCCGACGAAGGCGCGCGTCGCGCCGGCGTCCAGCAGCCGCTCCACGTCCGCCTGCCTCCGCCGCGGGACGACCAGGTCCTGGCAGTCGGCGAGCTGCCGCTCGTACTCGCGCAGCGAGCGCCGGACGGCCGGGCCCTTCGCCCGGACGGCCCGGACCAGCGCGAGCGTGACGCGCTCCATCGCGAGCGCCTCGCCCGGCACGGTCGCGCAGCGCCCGGCCGCGAAGAAGGCCCGCCGGACGCGGGACCCCTGCTCGATGACGATCTTGGCGGTGCAGAAGACGTTCGTGCGGCTGCGGTCGTCGTAGAGGAAGACGGCCCGGTCCCGCCGCAGCTTCACCGGGTCCGAGAGGTGCCAGACCGCCACCTTCCGCTCGCGCGCCACGCCGCGCGCGAGCCGCAGCGCGAGGCTGCGCGCCGTCCGCTCGGTGAGCGGCCGGAACGCCGCGGCGCGGAGCTCGCCGGCGCCGGGAGCGGCCGCGGACGCGCCCGCCGCCGGCACGAGCGACGCCATGACCGCCGCGAGGACGGCGAGGATCGGGGCCTTCCTGTTCACGAGACGCCGCCCAGTTTGCCACGCGGCGCCGCAAGGCCGGGCCGCGACGCCGCAACCTGGGGCCGTTCCGCGCGTTTACCGGGGTGACAGCGACCTAGGAGGCGCACGCAAGATGCGAAGGACGCGCATTTGCACAGCCCTGGTCGCCGTGGGCACGCTCGGGCTGGTTCTCGTGGCTGTGGCCGTGGCGGCGACCATCAACGGGACCGACGAGGGCGAACGCCTTCGGGGGACCAACTTCGGCGACACGATCAACGGCAACGGCGGCAACGACCGCATCCAGGCGTTCGGCGGCGACGACATCGTCTCCGGCGGGACCGGCGGCGACCGCATCCACGCCGGCGACGGGATCGACCAGGTGAACGGCGACGCCGGCTACGACCGGATCGCCGGCGGCGACGGCAACGACGCCGCGCTGAACGGCGGCGAGGGCCGCGACCGCATCGCGGGCGGCGACGGCGACGACCAAATCGACGGCGGTGCCCGCCGCGACCACCTCTGGGGCGGCAACGGCGCCGACCAGACGAGCGGCGGCGGCGGCAACGACCGGATCGCCGGCGGCGCCGGGAACGACACCTCGAACGGCGGCGAGGGCAACGACCTGATCTTCGCCAACGTCGGCGTCGACGAGTCGTTCGGCGGACCCGGCAACGACGACCTGTGGGCCCTCGCCCGCAGCGACGTCAACAGGTCGGTCGACCTCGACACGACGGGCGACACGCTGCACGGCGGCGACGGGAACGACCGCTTCCACACCCGCGACGGCGAGGTGGACACGGTCGACTGCGGGGACGGCGAGGACACGGCGCTGCTCGATCACCGCGACGTGATCGTCGGCTCCACGCCGGAGAGCCCGAACGGCGCCTGCGAGCACGTCGTCCGCGACGAGCCGAAGCCGAAGAAGAAGAAGAAGAAGGGACGCCACGGCGACGACTGAGTCGCCGAGCGAACGGCGCCTCTGAGGGGGCGGCAGAGGCGGTAGACGCGGCGGGGGCCTCGATATCGGGGCCCCCGCCTCGCGTTCGGCGGTCCGGTAGCGTCACGCGGCGTGACCGCCGTGGACCTGCTGCGTGAGCGCCGCGTGGCGCCCTCGATCCTGGCGGCCGACTACTCGCGCCTCGGCGCGCAGGTGGCGGAGGTGATGGACGCCGGCGCGCGGGTCATCCACGTGGACGTGATGGACGGGCACTTCGTCCCGCCGATCACGATCGGGGCGCTGGTCGTCGACTCGCTCCGCGAGCAGGTCCACGACGCCGGCGGGATGCTCGACGTGCACCTCATGGTCGAGCGGCCGGAGCGCCACGTCGAGGACTTCGCCCGCGCCGGCGCGGACTCGATCACCGTCCACTTCGAGGCCACCCCGCACGTGCACTACGCGGTGAACGCCGTCCGCGACGCCGGCTGCCTCGCCGGGGTCGCGATCACGCCGTCGACGCCGGGCGACGTGCTGGCCGAGGTCGCCGGCGACGTCGCGATCGCCCTCTGCATGACGGTGAACCCCGGCTGGGGCGGCCAGCCGTTCATCGCCTCGATGGCCGAGAAGGTGGCGCGCCTGCGGACGCAGCTCCCGGCCGGGGTGGCGATCGAGGTCGACGGCGGGATCGACGAGCGGACGGCGCCCCAGTGCGCCGCCGCGGGCGCGCGCCTGTTCGTGGCCGGGTCGGCCGTGCTCGGGGCGTCCGACCCGGGCGACGCGTACCGCCGTGTGGCGCGGGCCGCGAACGCGGTGTGACCGGGTAGAACTCGGGTTGGCGAAGCGACGACGGGAGGACGGACATGGCCGACGTCACCGAGGAGCGCGATGACCTGGAGGTGCTGCTCCGCGATGAGGAGCGGTTCCCGCCGCCCGACGGGTTCGTCGAGCGGGCGAACGCCTCCGACCCGTCGATCTACGAGGAGGCCGAGGCCGACTTCGAGGCCTGGTGGGAGCGGTGGGCGAAGGAGCTCGACTGGTTCGAGCCGTGGGAGACCGTGCTCGAATGGAACCCCCCGTGGGCCAAGTGGTTCAAGGAGGGGAAGCTCAACGCCTGCCACAACTGCCTCGACCGCCACGTCGACGCCGGCCGCGGCGACCGGGTCGCCTTCCACTGGGTCGGCGAGGACGGCGACACGAAGGACGTCACGTACGCCGACCTCCTCGCCGAGACCAAGCGCTTCGCGAACGTCCTGAAGGCGCTCGGCGTCGGGAAGGGCGACGTGGTCGGCATCTACATGCCGATGCTGCCCGAGACCCCGGCCGCGATGCTCGCCTGCGCGCGGATCGGCGCGACGCACAACGTCGTGTTCGGCGGCTTCTCGGTCGAGTCGGTGCGGGAGCGGATGGAGGTCTCGGACGCGAAGCTGCTCGTGACCGCCGACGAGACCCTGCGGCGCGGCAAGCCCACCGCGATGAAGGCGAAGGTGGACGAGGTGCTGGGCGAGCTGCCGCAGCTCGAGCACGTCGTGGTCGTCCAGCGGACCGGCGGCGACTGCCCGATGACCGAGGGCCGCGACGTCTGGTGGCACGAGGCGGTGGCGGAGGTCGACGCCGACTGCCCCGCCGAGCCGCTCGACGCCGAGCACCCGCTGTTCATCCTCTACACGTCAGGCTCGACCGCGAAGCCGAAGGGCATCCTGCACACGACCGGCGGCTACCTGACTGGGGTGGCGGCCACCCACCGGGTGGTCTTCGACCTCAAGCCCGACAGCGACGTGTACTGGACGGCGGCCGACGTCGGCTGGGTGACCGGCCACAGCTACATCGTCTACGGACCGCTCTCCAACCGCGCCACCTCGGTCATGTACGAGGGCACCCCGGAGACCCCGCACCGCGGCCGGTGGTGGGAGATCGTCGAGA
>DASVQB010000010.1:0-1766 GCA_036389295.1 Thermoleophilaceae bacterium
CCGACTTGCGGTTGGCCGCCTGGTTCTTGTGGATGATGCCCTTGCTGGCCGCCTTGTCGAGGGCCTTGCCGGCCTTCTGCAGCGCCGTCGTCGCGGCCTCGGTGTCGCCGGCAGCGGCGGCCGCGCGGAAGCGGCGGACGGCCGTCTTCAGGGCGGACTTGACGGCGACGTTGCGCTGGCGCGCCTTCTCGTTGGTCTTGATCCGCTTGAGCTGGGACTTGATGTTCGCCACGCGTGAGCCTCGGGTGTCTCTCGGGAGGAGTTCTGGACAGTGCGTCCGGACGGCGTGCGTCAGCGGACCGGTCTGCCAAGATACCAGCGTCGTCCGCACGGTCCCAACCCGCCGGTACGCGCGCGGCCCCGAGCGGTGGCTGGACGACGCGGCCGGCCGTGGGACGATGGGGGCACTGTGACGACTCCCGCCTCCACCGACCCGGCCCGCATCCGGAACTTCTGCATCATCGCCCACATCGACCACGGCAAGTCGACGCTGGCCGACCGCATCCTCGAGGTCACCGGCGCCGTCGACGCGCGCAAGCACCGGCCGCAGCTGCTCGACTCGATGGAGCTCGAGCGCGAGCGCGGCATCACGATCAAGGCGCAGGCCGTGCGCGTCGAGTACACCGCCCGCGACGGCGAGACCTACCGCCTCCACCTGATCGACACGCCGGGGCACGTCGACTTCACGTACGAGGTCTCGCGCTCGCTGGCGGCGTGCGACGGCGCGCTGCTCCTCGTCGACGCCTCCCAGGGCGTCGAGGCGCAGACGCTCGCCAACACCTACCTCGCCGTCGACGCCGGGCTCGAGCTGATCCCCGCCCTCAACAAGCTCGACCTCCCCGGCGCCGAGCCGGAGCGGGTCGCCGGGGAGATCAGCGAGCTGCTCGGCGAGCCGGCCGGCGACGTCATCCGGATCTCGGCCAAGACGGGGGAGGGGGTGGAGGAGGTGCTGGAGTCGATCGTCAGGCGGATCCCCCCGCCGGAGGGCGACGCGAGCTCCGCCCCGCGCGCGCTGATCTTCGACTCCGAGTTCGACCAGTACCGCGGCGTGGTCGCCTACGTGCGGGTCGTGGACGGCGAGCTCCGCAGGGGCGACTCGATCCTCGCCATGCAGACCGGCACCGTCGCGGACATCGACGACATCGGCTACTTCGGCCCCGACATGACGCCGGCCGACGCGCTGAGGGCGGGCGAGGTCGGCTACGTGATCACCGGGGTGAAGGACGTCTCGCAGCTCCGCGTCGGCGACACGCTCACCACGCGCGCGGGCGCGGCCGCCGAGCCGCTGCCGGGCTACCGCGAGGTCAAGCCGATGGTCTTCTGCGGCCTGTTCCCCGTGAACTCCGACCAGTACGAGGAGCTGCGCGACGCGCTCGAGAAGCTCGCCCTGAACGACGCTGCGCTGTCGTACGAGCCCGAGACGAGCCAGGCGCTCGGGTTCGGCTTCCGCTGCGGCTTCCTCGGCCTCCTGCATCTGGACATCGTGCGCGAGAGGCTCGAGCGCGAGTACGACCTCGAGCTGCTCGCCACGACGCCGAACGTGCAGTACGAGCTGTCGCTAACGAGCGGCGAGGTGATCGAGGTGCACTCGCCGTCGGACATGCCCGACCGCAACCTCGTCGAGGAGATCCGCGAGCCATACATTCGCGCGACGATCCTCTGCCCCAAGGACGCCGTCGGCGCCGTGATGGAGCTGGCCCAGGAGCGCCGCGGCACGCACGTGGACATGAGCTTCCTGTCCGAGCAGCGAGTGCAGCTCCACTACG
>DASVQB010000011.1:0-51058 GCA_036389295.1 Thermoleophilaceae bacterium
CCAGCCAGTCGATCCGCTCCGACAGCCAGATCCGAGCGCGGCCGATCGGGTCGCCGAGCTGCCAGTCGGTGCGCGTGGCGTAGACGCGCGGGTCGAACGCCTCGGGCGGTGCGAAGTCGTGCTCGGCCTTCGACGCGTAGCCGACCTTGCCGCGGATGCGCGAGAGGCGGAAGACGCGCACGTCGTCGCGCTCGTGCGAGTGGCCGACCAGGTAGAACTGGCCGCCGCGGAAGAGCAGGTGGTACGGGTCGACCCTCCGCGCCTCCTGCGCGTCGCGGCCGATCGTGTAGTAGTCGAAGACGATCGTCTTGCGGCGGAAGATCGCGGTCTCGATCTTCGACAGCCGTTGCGACAGCTCGCGCCCGCCCGCGGCGGCGGTGACGGCCAGCGCGACCGTCTGCTCCTCCGGCGCGTTCAGCGGCGACGGGCGACCCCACGAGAGCTGCTGGAGCGCGAGCCGCAGCGGCTCCGCGTAGGCGAACTGGCCGTCGAGCAGCGTGAGCGCCATCCGCAGCGCGCCGAGCTCCTCGTCGGTGAACTGGATCGCCGGCAGGTAGAAGTTCTCGGGCGGCAGCGAGTAGTTCTCGGCCTCGTAGTAGCCCTCGGCCGGCTTGTCGACCTTCAGCTCGATCCCGAGCGACTCGAGCTCGGCCCGGTCGGCGTAGAAGCGCCGGGCGAACGCGTCGTCGTTCATGCCCGAGTAGCCCTCGACCTCCTGCTTGATCTCGAGCGCCGTCACGGGCCGCCGCTCCGCCATCAGGAACGAGATCAGCGACAGCTGCCGGATTAGCTTCTCGGTGTCCTTGGCCATCTTCGGGTCAGCATACGGAGGGTTCCAGGGCCGGAAGTTCGCCCCCCTGGAGCCGTTCTTCGCTGTTTGCGGGGTGCTCGGACCGGTCGAGGCCGCCGCGGCGACCTCACGAAGCCGCCGCGGCGGTCGTTTGTCCGGTCGAGACCCGATCATGGAGGCCGCCGTGCAGACGACCGACGCCGCACCCATCCGCTACGCCGTCATCCGGTGCCACCTCGGGCACCTGCTCGTGGCCGCGACGCCCCGCGGCGTGCGCGCCGTGACGTTCGGCGCGTCGCCCGAGGCGCTCGAGGAGGCGCTGCGGCACGACTTCCCGGGGGCTCCGCTCGAGCGCGACGACGGCGACGAGCTGCGCTCGCTGTGCGAGCGGGTCGCGGCGCACGCCGCCGACGGCCGCTCCGCGGCCGACGTGCCGATCGACCCCCGCGGGACCGACTTCCAGCGACGGGTCTGGGACGAGCTCCGGAGCATCCCGGCGGGCGAGACGCGCACGTACCGCGAGGTCGCGGCCGCGTGCGGGCGCCCGGAGGCCGTCCGCGCGGTCGCGCGCGCGTGCGCGACGAACCGCGTCGGCCTGCTGATCCCCTGCCACCGCGTGGTGCGCACGGACGGCGGCCTGGCCGGCTACCGCTGGGGCGTGGACCGAAAGCGCGCGCTGCTGGAGGGGGAGGCGGCGCTGGCGGGGGCGGCGCCGGCGGAGCCGCTCGCCGCGTAGAGGCGGCCAGTAAGGTAGACAAATAGATACATAACGCGCTCTAGGACGGTCAATGTAGCTATACTGCTACATTGTGAGATTCGAAGACGCCCTGACTGACGGGACCGTCCTGCGTGAGCTGGGCGGTCGCATAGCGCGCCTGCGCCTCGACCGAAATCTGACCCAGCAGCAGCTTGCCGACGAGGCTGGGATCTCACGTCACACGCTGCTGCGGCTGGAAGACGGCCACAGCGTGACGCTCAGCGCCCTGCTGCGGGTGCTGCGTGCGCTGAACCTGCTCGGGGGGTTGGAGGTCCTGGTTCCGGAACCGCTTCCGAGCCCACTGGAGGAGCTTGAACGCGGAGGCCTTCCACGCCAGCGCGCCTCCGGCGCCCAAGCCGACGATGACGCCGGCGCCGACGCCGGCGCATGGCAGTGGGGCACGCCGTGACCGTCGCCGCCGTCAAGCTCTGGGGCTCACGCATCGGCGCGGTCTCGCAGGACGCCCCCGACGCCCCGGCGGTCTTCGAGTACACGCCGCGGTTCGCGCGTTCCGGGATCGAGCCGTCCCCCCTGCACATGCCGGCGGGCGGCGGGCGCGCCCGGCGGTTCGCCTTCCCCGGATCGGCGCCGAGCTTCCGGGGACTTCCCGGGCTTCTCGCCGACTCGCTGCCCGACCGGTTCGGCAACGCGGTCATCGACGCATGGTTGGCACGCCAGGGTCGGGCGCCAGCGAGCTTCGATGCGGTCGAGCGGCTGTGCTACATCGGCAAGCGCGGCATGGGCGCGCTGGAGTTCGAGCCCGCCCTTGGCCCGACTCCCGAAGCCGGGAAGGACCTCGAGGTCGCCGCGCTGGTGCAGCTGGCCTCCCAGGTTCTCGCCGAGGGCGAGGGCCTCGACACCTCGCTCGCGGTCGAGCCCGAGGAAGCGATGCTCGACATCCTCGCCGTCGGGACCTCCGCGGGCGGGGCGCGGGCGAAGGCGGTCATCGCGTTCGACCCCGAGACCCGGACCGTGCGCTCTGGCCAGCTCGACGCGCCCGTCGGCTTCGACCACTGGCTCCTGAAGTTCGACGGGGTCGACAGCCACCGCGAGCTCGGCGACGCGCAGGGCTACGGGGCGGTCGAATACGCCTACGCGAAGATGGCGGGTGAGGCCGGTGTCGAGATGATGGAAAGCAGGCTGCTCGAGGAGAACGGCCGACGCCATTTCATGACCCGCCGCTTCGACCGGGTCGGGAACGAGAAGCTGCACATGCAGTCGCTCGCAGCCCTCGGCCACTACGACTTCATGCAGGCTGGCGCCCACTCGTACGAACAGGCGTTCATGGTCATCCGCCAGCTCGGCCTCTCGCGCGCCGCGGTCGAGCAGCAGTTCCGCCGCATGGTCTTCAACATCGTCGCCCGCAATCAGGACGACCACGTCAAGAACATCGCCTTCCTGATGAACCGCGGGGGCGAATGGGCCCTCTCGCCCGCGTTCGACATGACCTACGCCTACAACCCGAACGGGCAATGGACCAGTCGGCATCAGATGTCGGTCGCCGGCAAGCGGGACCGCTTCACGGTCGACGACCTGCGCGCATGCGCTGAGACGGTCACCATGAAGCGCGGGGTCGCAGAGCGCATCCTCGGGGAAGTCGTCGCGGTCGTCTCCGAGTGGCACCGCTTCGCCTCCGACGCCGGCGTCCCCGACGTGCGAGCCGCCGCGATCGCGGCCACTCACAGGCTCCAGCTGCCGCGCTGACGGGACGGCTCGGGCCGCTCGGCCTAGGCCCGAAAACCGAGCATGGCAAGGAAGCAGGGAGCGACGCGTGCAACGCACGCGAGCGACCGATGACGCGGCCAGGCGACGGTTTGCAGGGCCTAGGCGGCTTCGCCCAGTCCGCGTGCTGCGAAGTACGCCGGCCCAGCCAGGGCGCGGTCGAACGGCGACCAGCGCTCGCCCTGCGCGAGGCCCTTCTCGATCCGGTCGAAGCTCCCGAGCCGGCCGCCCAGGTTGTCGATCATGTGGACGAGGGTGGCCTCGCGGGTGCACGGCACGACCGGCGAGCCGTGCTCGAGCTGCCCGTGGTGGGACAGGACGATGTGGAGCACGCCCTCCGCCCGGGACGGCGGGAAGCCGGGGATCTCCTCGATCTCGCGGCGGACGATGTAGTAGCCGAGCGGGATCTCGCCCTGGAGCCGGCCTGCGTCGGTCAGCTCGATCGCGCCCCCGCGCGTGGAGTAGGCCTCGATCTTCCCGACGTCGTGCAGCAGCGCGCCGGTGACGGCCAGGTCCCGGTCGATCCCCGGGAAGGTGGCCGACACGACGCTCACGCCGCGGGCCACCGACAGGCAGTGCTCGAGCAGTCCGTGGCGGTAGGCCTGGTGGTAGTACTTGGCCGCCGGGGCGTCGCGCCACCGCTCCCAGATCGGGGAGCCGTCGGCGAAGACGCGGTCGAGCAGCGCGCGCAGGTGCGGGTCGCGGACCGTGTCCACCAGCTCGCGCAGGTCCGCCACCATCTGCTCGTAGGCGACCGACGGGCCGTCGTGCAGGTCGGCCGGGTCGTACTCGTGGGCCGCGGCCTGCCGCAGCGAGCGCACGGTGAGCGAAGCGCCGTAGCGCGGGTCGACGCTGAACGCGCCCGCCGCGACCACGACAGAGCCGGGCTCGGCGACCTCCGCCGCGGCGTCGATCCCCTCCCACACGACCGCCTCGACCGCCCCCGTCACGTCGCCGAGCTGGAGCTTCAGGAACGGGTCGCCGTTGCGCTTGCGGCGCCGCGCGGCGTCGCGCACCACGAACGGGGACTCGACCTGGCGGCCGTCCGCCAGGTCGCGCACGAAGACCTTGGCGCACGGGACCGGGCCCGCGCCGTTCGGCGCCGGCGCCGGGGCGGGCGGCGGCACCGCCGAGCCGTCGATCAGGGCGGGCACGCCGTCGAGCTGGGGCTGGGCGGTGAGCGGGTCCACGGGAAGGTCAAGGTAGATCGGGAGCCGGACGGCTCGCCCGCGCGTTAGGGTCCCCGGGGATGGCGCCCGACCACGATTCCGCAGCCCTCGCCGCGCGTCCCGCCGCCTGATGCCGCCCTCCGTCCTGGTCGCGGGCGGCACCGGCGCGCTCGGCGAGGCCGTCCTCCGCGAGCTCCTCGAGTACGGCTACGCGGTCACGGCCACATGGCTCGTCGAGAAGGAGCGCGACCGGATCGAGGAGGCGCTCGGCGGCCAGAACGCTCTGCGGCTCGTCCAGGCCGACCTCACCGAGCCGGCGGGCGTGGACGCCGCGCTGGAGGCGGTCGACGGGGCCCGCTCGCTGCTCGGCTCCGTCGTGAACCTGGTCGGCGGCTTCGCCTCGGGCGCGCGCGTGCACGAGACCGACCCCGACGACTTCGACCGGATGCTGCGGCTGAACGTCCGGCCCGGGTTCCTCCTCGCGCGCGCGGCGTTCCCCCGGCTGCTCGAGGCCGGCGGCGGCGCGTACGTGGGCGTCTCGGCGCGGCCCGCCCTCCAGCCGTTCGCCGGCGCCGCCGGATACGTGACCGCGAAGGCCGCGGTGCTCGCCTTCGTGCGCGCGCTCGACGCCGACTACGCGAAGGACGGGATCCGCTCGAACGCGATCCTGCCGAGCGTCATCGACACGCCGGCGAACCGCGCCGCCCAGCCGGACGCGGACCACTCGAGGTGGGTCCCTCCGGAGCAGATCGCGAAGGTCGTGCGGTTCCTGGTGTCCGAGGACTCGGCGCCCACGAGCGGCGCGGCGATCCCGGTCTACGGCCGGGCCTGACTGAAGCCCGGCGCGCCCGGCGTGCTTGCCCCGCGCCCATCCGGGTAACCGTTGAGGCATGAGCACGACAACCGAGACATCGCACGGACCCGCCACCACCCCGTCCCAGGGGATCCTCAGCGACGACGCCCGCGGCGATCGCGACGAGCTGATCGGCCTTCTCCGCAGGGCCTACTGGATGGAGGTCGAGACGGTGATGAGCTACCTCGCCTGCTCGATCAACCCCGACGGCGTCCGCGCCCAGGAGATCACCGAGAGCCTCGCCGAGGACGTCCAGGAGGAGCTCGGCCACGCGCGCCAGTTCGGCGAGCGGATCAAGGAGCTGTACGGCGTGGTGCCCGGCTCGCTCGACTTCGCCGCCGAGCAGTCCTACCTCCAGCCGCCGGACACCCAGACCGACGTGGTCCACGTCATCAAGGGCGTGATCCAGGCCGAGACCGGCGCGATCGAGCACTACAACCGGATCATCGAGTTCTGCGAGGGCCGCGACCCGGTGAC
Source organism: Thermoleophilaceae bacterium (assembly GCA_036389295.1). Taxonomy (GTDB): domain Bacteria; phylum Actinomycetota; class Thermoleophilia; order Solirubrobacterales; family Thermoleophilaceae; genus AC-37. The sequence continues at coordinate 5,769 of DASVQB010000011.1, forward strand.
GCAGGACATGGTGATCGCGATCCTCCGCGACGAGGAGGGCCACCGCCGGCTGTTCGAGGGGTTCCTGCGGGAGTACCAGGCCGAGGGCCTGGCGTAGCGGTCGCGCCGCCGCGGCCGCCGCGGCCCCCCGCGGGCTGTAGCCGGGCCGCGCAACGGCCGATGTGGAGCCCGTGGGCTCCACGACCCTCCGGAAGGCCCCTGCGCGCACGCGGGACGAGCGCGGGCCCGCGCACGCGCGCGGGCTCCGGCACGCGGCCGCGTGGGCGCGCCGCCCCGAGGCGCTGATCGCCGGCCTCGCCGCGCTGTTCTACGCGATCTTCGTCGCCCGGACCGCGTTCCTCGTCGACGGCCGCATCCACTTCACGCTGTTCGACGACGCGATGGTGTCGATGCGCTACGGGCGCAACCTGGCCGAGGGCGCCGGCCTCGCGTGGAACCCGGGCCAGGACCCGGTCGAGGGCTACACGAACCTGCTCTGGACGCTCTGGATGGGCGCCGTCCACCTGACCGGCGCCGGCGACGCCCTGGCCCCGCTCGTCGTGATGCTGTCCGGCGCGGCGATCCTCGTCGTGAACCTGTTCGCCGTCCGCGCGCTGGTCCGCGAGATCGCCCCCGGCCGGCGCGACATGGCGCTCGCCGCCATGGCCGCGACCGCCCTCTACTACCCGCTCGCCTACTGGACGCTGCGCGGCATGGAGGTCGGGCTCGTCGCGCTCCTGACCACGCTCGTCGTCCTCTACGCCGTCCGGCTCGAGCGCGCGCCCGACCGCCGCACGCTCGCGAGCCTCGCGGCGGTCATGGCCGCCGGCGTCCTGACCCGCGACGACGTGCTGATCCCGTGCCTCGTCGCGAGCGCCTACGTCGTGCTCCGCTGCTGCGGCCGCCGCGCCGCCTGCCTCCTCGCGCTCGGCGGCGCGATCGCCGCGGCCGTGGCCGCCCACGAGGCGTTCCGGCTCCTCTACTACGACTCGCTCCTGCCCAACACCTACGACCTGAAGATGGGCGGCGTGGCGCTGTCGGACCGCGTCTCGCGCGGGGCGGCCGCGCTCGCGAACGTCACGTGGGCGACGCTCTGGGTCCCGGCCGCGCTGGCCGCGGCGGGCCTCGCCGCCCGCCGCGGCCGCCGGGCCGTGGCCGCCGGCCCCACCGTGCTGATGCTCGCGATCGTCGGCGCCCTGGCCGCCTACTCCGTCTACGTGGGCGGCGACGCCTGGGAGTTCATGAGCGCGACGAACCGCTTCCTGACGCCGGCCGTGCCGCTCCTGCTGGTCGCAGCGTGCCTCGGCTTCGCGACGCTGGCCGACGCGCGCCCGGCGCTCCCCGGCCGCCGGGCCCTCCCCGCCCTGGTCGCTCTGCTGGCCGTCGGCGCCCTCCACGCCGCCGCCGGCCTCGCCGGCCACCGCGTCGTCGAGCTGCCTCAGGTCCCGAGCGGCGGCGTCCCCGGCCCGCGGCTCGAGATCGCCGCCGCGCTCGGCGCCGGCCTGCTCGCCGCGGCGATCGCGCTGGCCCGCAGCCGGAGCCGGCCGCGGCTCGTCTGGCCGGCGTTCGCGGTCGCGCTCGTCGTGGCCACGTCCGGCGCCCACCTCTACGAGTGGCGCTGGGAGAACGCGACCTACGCGGACGTCGACGCGCGGATGGCCCGCTACGGCGTCCACCTGCGCGAGGCCACGGCCCCCGGGACGAGCGTGGCCGTCGCCTGGGGCGGCGCGATCCCGTACTTCGACCGCCGCCCCTCGGTCGACCTGCTCGGCAAGAGCGACCGGACGATCGCCCGCGAGCGGCCGCACCCCGGCCCGCTCCACCCCGGCCACATGAAGTGGGACTACGACCACAGCCTCGGCCGGCTGCGCCCCGACGTCGTCGCCCAGCTCTGGCGCCCGTCGGCGTCCGACCTCGCGCTCGCCGAGCGGCTCGGCTACGAGGAGCTGGCTCCGCCCGGCGCGCGCGGCACCGTCCAGGTGTACGTCCGCCGCGACGCCGCCGGCGTCGACCGCGACCGCCTGCGGCGCGCGCTCCCGGACCTGCTGGCCGAGGACGAGTAGCGGCTCGCGCCGCGGCGGCGGCGCGGACCCGGGACGCTCAGCCCGCGACCACGGGGTCGCGCGAGACGAACCTCCGGATCTCGGCCGTGAGCGCGTCCGGCTGGTCCTCGGGGATCAGCGTGTAGCTGTCGGGGACCTCGACCAGCTCGGCGTCCATCAGCTCGGCGAGGCGCCGGCCGTGCTCGGGGGGCATGATCCTGTCCTCGGCCGCCCAGACCACGAGCGCCGGCCGGTCGAACGACCGCAGGCGCTCGGTCCACTCGACGAGCTGCTCGTCCGGCGGCACGTCCAGCGCGTACTTGAGGAGGTCGCGGCGGACCTCGCGGCTCGTCTGGAGCGGGCGGAACCAGCTGTCCATCACCTCGGCGGGCACGGGCCGCTTGGTCATCCAGCCCCAGGTGAACGGCAGCCGCCGCAGCGGCCGGAAGCGCATCTGCTGGAAGCCGAGCCAGAGCCCGCCCGGCATGCGGCAGACCGTCACGAGGAAGCGCCCCGGCAGCCCCGGCGGGAAGTTCTCGAACGCCTCGCACGAGGTGACGACCGCCCGCTGGATCCGCTCGCGCGGCGCCTCGCTGAGCGCGAACAGCGGGCCGCCCCAGTCGCTCATCACGAGCGTCACGTCCTCGAGGTCGAGCCGCTCGAGCAGCTCGACGATCAGCCTCACCTGGCCCGCCAGGGAGAGGTCGGCGTCCGCGCGCATCGGCCGCCGGTGGCCCCCGAGCGGCAGGGTCGGCACCACGCAGCGGTGCTCGTCGCGCAGGCCGGCGACCACCTTGCGCCACAGCGTGCCGTCCATCCCGACCCCGTGGATCGGCACGATCGTGGGACCGTCGCCGCCGGTGTCCTCGTACTCGATCGTGCCTGCGGAGAGCTCGACTTCGGGCATCGCGTGCCTCCTGACCTTCGCCGGAGAAGACCCGCGGAGACTACCCTCTCCGCGCGTGCCGCCCGTAAGCGTCATGGACCTCGGCAGCTACATGCCGGAGAAGGTCGTGAAGCTCGACTTCTTCTACGGCGACGGCGAGGTGCCGATGGGGAAGAGCCCGCTGCTCAGCCCGCCGGAGACCCGCCGCCACGTCGAGAGGGGCGAGCGCGCCTGCGAGCTCGTCGAGAGGGCCGCGCGGCCGATGTTCGAGCGGCTCGGCGTCGATCCCGCCGAGGGCGTCGACCTGATCGTCACGAACGTCCTGCTGCCGGACACGCCGATCACGGGCTGCGGGGCGGAGGTGGCGGCGCTGCTCGGGTGCAGTCCGGACTGGATCGTCGACCTCCACAACGGCGGCTGCGGCTCGTTCCCCTACATGCTCAAGCTCGCGGGGACGATGATGCAGGGCGACTCGATCCGCCGCGCGCTGCTCTGCAACGTGCAGAACACCGCCGGCCAGGTGTTCGCGCAGCCCGGCGTGCGCACGCGCCGCCACGCGGTCGTGTCGGGCGACGGCTGCGGGGTCGCCTACCTCGAGGCGAGCGACGCGTCGCCGGTGCTCGCGGCGGTCGCCCGCCACGACCCGCCGGCCGCGGCCGACATGGGCCTCTCGCTCCCCGACGGCCGCCGCTACTGGGAGCCCGGGGAGAGCGAGATCGACATCCACTTCGAGGAGTCGAGCGCCGAGCAGATCATCGAGCGCGGCAACCGGCTCGTGCCCGAGGTCGTCCGCGAGGTCTGCGAGCAGGCGGGCGTCGAGCCGAGCGAGGTCGACGTGCTGATCACCAACCAGCCGAACCGCCTGTTCCTGCGCAACTGGCGGCAGGAGCTCGGCATCGACGAGTCCCGCCACGTCGACACCTTCGACCTGTTCGGCAACCTCTACGGGGCCGGCGCGCCGGTCACGTTCGAGCACGCCGTCTCGACCGGGCGCGTCCGCCCCGGCGACCTCGTGGTGCTGGCGGGGTTCGCGCACGCGGGCGACTTCGCGGCGGCCGCCGTCGTCCGCTGGGGCGGCCGCAACGGGTAGCGTGCCCGCCTCGATGCCGTCCACCAGATCGGAGCCGATCGCATGATCCTGCTCGTGGGGGGGACCGGAACCGTGGGGAGCGAGGTCGCGCGGCTGCTGGCCGGCCGCGACGGCGTGCGCGGGCTCGCGCGCAGCGACGAGTCGGCCGAGCGGCTGGCCGAGCTCGGCGTCGAGCCGGTGCGCGGCGACCTGGTCGAGCCGGGGTCGCTGCCGGCGGCGTTCGAGGGCGCCCGGCGGCTGCTCCTCGTCACGCCGTGGAGCCCGGCCCAGGCCGAGCTGGAGGGCAACGCGATCGACGCGGCCGCCGCGGCCGGCGTCGAGCGGATCGTGAAGCTGGCGGTCCTCGACGCCGCCCCCGGCCGCGAGGTCGCGATGACCCGCACGCACCGCGAGGTCGAGCGCCGGCTGGCCGAGTCCGGGATCCCCCGGACCGTGCTGCGCGCCGACTGGTTCGCGAACAACTACCTGGAGCAGATCGAGATCATCCGCGGCGGCCTGATCGCCTTCCCGTACGCGGACGCGCCGAGCGCGGCCGTCGACGCCCGCGACGTGGCGGAGGTCGCGGCGGCCGCGCTCACCGCCGACGAGCCGCAGCCGGAGCTGCTCGAGCTGACCGGGCCGGAGACGCTCACGTTCCGCGAGTCGGCGGACCGGATCGCCGCGGCGACCGGCCGGCCGCTCGAGCTGATCGAGGCCGACCCGGCCGACTGGAAGGGCGGGCTCGTGGCGTTCGGCATCGAGGAGGCCCACGCCGACGCGCTGCTGGAGCTGATCGCGGGCTACGCCGAGCGCGGCGGGGATCAGGTCCGCGACGGCGTCGAGCGCTCGCTCGGACGCCCGCCGCGGTCGTTCGACGACTTCCTGCGCGACGAGCTGGTGCCCGCGCTCGAGGTCGTCGGCCCGAGCGCCTGAGGCGGGCCGAGCACGCGGTCGAGGTGCGAGAGCGCCTCGGACGGGCGTGCCAGCGGGCCGCGGTACGCGACGTGCGCGTCCGGCCGGACCAGGAGGACCGTCGGCTCCGCGATGCCGAGCGCCCCGTGGAGGGCCCCGTGGCGGTCGACCGCGGCCGGCTCGCCGGCGGCGCCGGGAGCCGCGGCGGGAGCGACGAGCCTGAGCGCGACGAGCTCGCCGTGCCGCTCGCCGAGCGCGGCGGCGAGCCGCTCGACGTGCGGGCGGTGCGCGCGGCCGGCCCCGAGCACGAGCGCCGTGAGGCCGTGCGCGCCGACCAGGTCGAACGTCCGCGCGGCCCCCTCGCCGGGCTCCAGCGGGACGTCGGGCAGCCGCCTGCCGGTGAGCGCGTCGCGGTTGCGGAGCCGGCCGCCCGTCGGCGCCGCGACCCCCGGGGCGTCGCGGTAGCTCACGTCGAACTGCATGATCCGCGGGCCGAGGCCGCGGTCGAGCAGGCCCGCGCGGGTGACGGCGCGGAGCAGCGCGTTGCGCGCGGCGCCGCCCGGGCGTGAGCGGATCGTCGCGAGCTTCGTCTGCGCCTCGACCGAGTGCAGCACCTCGTGCGCGACCGGCCGGCGCTCGTCGTCGTAGCTGTCCAGCAGCGCCTCGCCCGCCCGGCCGGACGCGACCAGCGCGAGCTTCCAGGCCAGGTTGTGCGCGTCCTGGATGCCGCCGTTCATGCCCTGCGCGCCGGTCGGGCCGTAGATGTGGGCGGCGTCGCCGGCCAGCAGGCAGCGGCCCGCGCGGAACCGCTCCGCCGTGCGCGTCTGGATGCTCACGCGCGCGATGCCCCAGCCCGCGTCGCGCAGCTCGCGGACGCGGATCGCCGGGTCGGCGCGGCGCTCGACCAGCCCCTGGACGTCCTCGATGGTCAGCGGACGGTCCGCCTGGGCCGGGTCGACCAGCGCCGTGACGCGGTACGTGTCGTCCGGCAGCGGGGCGATCACGAGCAGGCCCTCGGCCGCGAAGTAGTAGTGGCCCTCGCCGGCGGCGGGCGGGCTCTCGAGTACCGCGTCGACGTTCGCGAACACGTTGCCGGTGGCCTCGCCCTTGAACTCGATCCCCGCCCCCCGGCGGACCGCGCTGTGCGAGCCGTCGGCGCCCACGACCCAGCTCGCCTCGACGGTCTCGGCCCCGCCATCGGCATCGAGCGTCAGCTCCACGGCCTGCGCGCCCGGCTCCTGCCGCAGCTCGCGCAGCGCCACGCCGCGCTCGACCGTTCCGCCGAGGCGCTCCAGGTGGCGCTCGAGCACCCTCTCGGTCTCCGACTGCGGGACCGCCAGCAGGAACGGGTAGCGGGTGTGCTCGATCGCCGAGGCGGTGAGGCGGGCGATCCGGCGGCCGCCGGCGTAGAAGTTGGCGACCCGGCTCGGCAGGCCGAGCTCGACCAGCTCGTCGGCGGCGCCGAGCTCGGCGAGCACCTCCAGCGAGCGCGCGGAGACGCCGATGGCGCGCGAGCGCTGCGTGGCCTCGGGCGCCGAGTCGACCAGCCGGCAGCCGACTCCGCGGCGCAGCAGCTGGCAGGCGAGCGTCAGCCCGGTCGGGCCCGCCCCGACGACGACGATCTCCTCGCGCGCGCTCACGCGGCCTGCTCGACGCCCACGGTGCCGGCGATCCACCCGTCGACCGCCTCGGCGGCGGCCGCGGCGCGGTCCTCGAGCAGCGAGAAGTGGTCGGCGTCGACGGCCACCGTCGTGTCCGCGACCCGCCAGCCGGGCCACTCCGAGGTCTCGCCGGCGGCGCCCGACTCGGCCCGGACGAGCAGCGTCGGCGCCTCGACGCGGCCGGGCGTCCACTCCTGCACGGCGCGCATCCACGCGCCCATCGCGGTGAGGCCGCCGTCGTCGACGGAGACGTAGTCGTGGTCGCGCTCGAGGATCTGGCCGACGGCCCAGGCGAAGGCGCGCTGCTGGTCGACCGCGTCGACGTCGAAGGTGTCCAGCAGGACGAGCCCGGCCGGGCCGCCGCCGTCGCGCTCGAGCGCCTCCGCCACGGCGTGGGCGAGGACGCCGCCGATCGAGTAGCCGGCGAGGACGAACGGCTCGTCGCCGGCCGCACCGCGCGCCGCGCGCGCGAGGGACTCGATCGCGACCGGCCAGCCGGCGGGCACCGGCTCGCCGCGGCGGAAGCCGGGCAGGTTCAGGGCGGACACGCGGCGCCGCCGCGCGAAGCTCGCCGCGAACCGGACGAACTGGTGGGGGCCGGACCCGACGAGGAAGGACGGGATGCACACGAGCGGGGGCGGCGCCCCGTCGGAGACGAGCGTGGCCGAGGCCTCGAGCTCGCCGGCATCGGTCGCGGCGGAGCGGGAGCCGGCCGCGGTGACGAGCATCGGGACCGTGTCCGCGAGCCGGCCCTGCTCGTGGGCGCTGCGGAGGAGGGACGCGAGCGACGCGGGAGCGCCCGCGGCGCCCGCGGGGGCGGCGGCCTCCGCGGCGGCGCCGGCCTCCGCGGCCGCGGGGGCGGCCTCCGCGGCGGTGCCGGCCGGGGTCGCGGGGGCCTCGCCGGCCGCCTCGCGAGCGCCCTCGGCGCCCCGCTTTCGCAGCTCCTCGGCGAGGTCCGCCGCGGACAGCTCCGGGAACGGCAGGTCGGTGGGCAGCTCGACGCCGGTGACCCCCGCGAGCCGCTGGTACAGCTCGACGGCGCCCATCGACGACATGCCGATCTCGAGCAGCGTCCGGTCGGCGTCGACCGCGGCGCCCGAGTCGTGGCCGAGCACCGCGGCGGCCTCCGCGCGGACCAGCTCGACGAGGTCGCCGGGCTCCGGGCCCGCCGGCCGTGCGGGCTCCGCCTCGGGCGCGCTCGGAGCCGCGGGCGCGCTCGCAGCCGCGGGCTCGTCCGGAGGCGCCGCGGAGGGCTCCACGGCGGCCGGCTCCGAGGCCGGCGGCGCTCCCACCGCGGGCGGCGCCCCGGCGGCCGGCGCCCCCGCGACCGCCTCCGGCCAGTAGCGGCGGCGCTGGAACGGGTACGTCGGCAGCCCGTCGGCGCGGGCGCCCGGGCCGAGCACCGCGCTCCAGTCGACCGCGGCGCCGTGGGCGTGCGCCTGCGCGACTGCGCCCAGCAGCGACTCCGGCTCGGGAGCGCGCTCGGCGAGCGCCGGCGCCATGACGACCTCGCGCCGCGCCACGCAGTCGCGGCCCATCGCGCACATCGTGCCGTCGGGTCCGAGCTCGACGAACGTCCTGACGCCGGCGCCCTCGAGCCAGCGCATCCCGTCGAGGAACCGCACCGTGCTGCGGGCGTGGCGCGCCCAGTACTCGGGCCTGCCGGCCTCCTCGGCCGGGAGCGGCTCGCCGGTCACGTTCGACACGATCGGGATCGCCGGCCGGCCGTACGACAGCCCGCTCGCGACCTCGGCCAGCTCGTCGAGCATCGGGTCCATCGACGGCGAGTGGAACGCGTGGCTCACCCGCAGGCGGACGGTCCGGCGGCCCTGCTCGCCGAGCCGCTCGGCGGCCGCCAGCACGGCCTCGGCCTCCCCGGAGAGCACCACGGAGCGCGGGCCGTTGACCGCCGCCACGGCCAGCCGCTCCTCCTGGCCCGCGATCGCGGCCGCCGCCTCCTCCTCGGACGCCTGGACGGCGACCATCGCGCCCTCCGGCAGCGCCTGCATCAGCCGGCCGCGGGCGGCGACGAGCGCGGCGGCGTCCGCCAGCGACAGCACCCCCGCGACGTGGGCGGCCGACAGCTCGCCGATCGAGTGGCCCATCAGGTGGGCCGGCCGCAGGCCCCACGACTCGACCAGCCGGTACAGCGCGACCTCGAGGGCGAACAGCGCCGGCTGCGTGTAGCCGGTCCGGTCGAGCAGCTCGGCCTCGGCCGAGCCGGGGCTCGCCATCGCGACCTCGCGGAGCGGCCGGTCGAGGTGGCGGTCGAGCTCGGCGCACGCCGCGTCGAGCGCCTCCGCGAACGCGGGGTGGGCCTCCGCCAGCTCGGCCCCGGCCCCGGGGCGCTGGCTGCCCTGGCCGGTGAACAGGACGGCGGTCGAGCCGCCGCGGGCGGCCGAGCCCTCGGCCACGCCGGCCGCGAACCGGCCGCGCGAGAGCGCCTTGAGGCCGGCGAGCATCGTCTCGCGGTCGCGTCCGACCACGACCGCGCGGCGCTCGAGGCGAGCGCGTCCGGCGGCCAGCGCGCGGCCGACCTCCGCGACCCCGGCGCCGGGCCGCTCGACGAGGTGGTCGCGCAGGCGGCTCGCCTGCTCGCGCAGCGCGCCCGGCGTGCGGGCGGAGAGGACCCACGGGACCGGGCCGGCGGGGGCGGCGCCTGGCGCGGCCGGGTCCTCGGCCGGCGCCTCCTCCACGATCACGTGCGCGTTGGTCCCGCTGATGCCGAACGAGGACACCCCGGCGCGGCGCGGCTCCTCCCCGCGCGGCCACGGCCGCGGCTCGACGAGCAGCTCGACGGCCCCCTCGGACCACTCCGCGTGCGGCGTCGGCCGGTCCACGTGCAGCGTGGCCGGCAGGCGGTCGTGCCGCATCGCCATCGCCGCCTTCATCACGCCCGCCACCCCGGCCGCCGCCTGGGTGTGGCCGATGTTCGACTTCAGCGAGCCGAGCAGCAGCGGGCGCTCGGCCGGGCGCTCCCGCCCGTAGGTCGCGAGCAGCGCCTGGACCTCGATCGGGTCGCCGAGCGACGTGCCGGTGCCGTGGCCCTCGACCGCGTCGACCTCCGCCGCCGACAGCCCCGCGTCGGCCAGCGCCGCCCGGATCACGCGCTCCTGCGACGGCCCGTTCGGCGCCGTCAGCCCGTTGCTCGCGCCGTCCTGGTTCACCGCCGAGCCGCGCAGCACGGCCGCCACCCGGTGGCCGTTGCGGCGCGCGTCGGACAGCCGCTCGAGCAGCAGCAGCCCGGCGCCCTCCGCCCAGCCGGTGCCGTCGGCGGCCGCGGCGTAGGACTTGCAGCGGCCGTCGGGCGCGATGCCGCGCTGGCGGCTGAACTCGACGAACAGGGTCGGCGTGGCGAGGACGGTCGCGCCGCCGGCGAGCGCCAGCGAGCACTCGCCCGCGCGGAGCGCCTGACTCGCGAGGTGCAGCGCGACGAGCGACGTGGAGCAGGCCGTGTCGATCGTCACGGCGGGGCCGTCGAAGCCGAACGTGTACGAGATCCGCCCGGAGGCGACGCTCCCCAGCGACCCGACCCCGCGGTACCCCTCGAGCTCGGGCGGGCCGGCCTGGGCGAGCCACGCGTAGTCCTGGTACATCAGGCCGGCGTAGACGCCGGTGTCGCTGCCGCGGAGCGACGCGGGGTCGATGCCCGCGTCCTCGAGCGCCTCCCACGCCACCTCGAGCAGCAGCCGCTGCTGCGGGTCCATGGCCAGCGCCTCGCGCGGTCCGATCCCGAAGAACTCGGCGTCGAACGCGGTCGCGTCCTCGACGAATCCGCCGGACCGCGTCGTGCTGGTGCCGGGGTGGTCGGGATCGGGGTCGTAGAGCCGCTCGACGTCCCAGCCGCGGTCGGTCGGGAACTCCGAGATCGCGTCGCCGCCGGAGTCGACGAGCCGCCACAGGTCGGCCGGCGACGCGACCCCGCCGGGGTAGCGGCACGCCATCCCGACGATCGCGATCGGCTCGCCGCCGCGCGACTCGGCCTCGCGCAGGCGCTCGCGCGTCTCGTGCAGCTCGAGCGTGACCCGCTTGAGCGACTCGAGGAGCTTCTCGTCGGTCGCCATCGCGCGCCCGGCCTCGGCCACCTATCGCCCGGCGATCGAGTCGCCGGCCAGCGCGGCGGCCGGCTCGGCCGCCGACGGCATCTCGGACACCGTGAGCTGCGCCTCGGCGATCGTGAAGCCGCACTGCTCGAGCGCCAGGTCCACGGCCACGCCGCCGCCGGGCGTGACCCCCGCCACCTCGGCGCGGCACTCCGTCAGGGCGTCGAGCTCGGCGAACTCCTCGAACGTCATCGAGCAGGCGGTGACCGCCGCGCGGGTGGCGTCGATCCCCTCGGCGCGGCTCGCCGTCGCGATCGCGGCCTGCCGGTACAGCTCCAGGATCAGCGACCCGGTGACGTGGTCGTGAGGGTGGTCGAAGAACCCGGGGTGGTGCTGGTCCACGATCAGCCCGTAGCGGTAGGTCCCGTCGACCTCCTCGACCTGGTGGCGCAGCACCACGTTGCGGGGGTCGTCGTGGCCCACCTGCTCGCCGTCGATCCGCTCCTCCGGCGAGCCCGGCGGCGGCGCCGTGGCGAGCGGCTTCTTGCCGCGCCCCTGCGCGCGGAGCAGCCGGTAGTTGAACGGGTTGAGCACGCTGATGTCCGCGCTCATCTCCATCGCCATCGCGTCGCCGATCCTCACGTCGCCCTCGAACGTGGCCTCGAGCAGGCCGTGCTTCTCCACGCGGTTCGACATCACCACTCGCGAGACGCCCGTCGGGGGCGCGGTGCGGTCGTCGGCGTACGCCTCGAGGTCGACCACCCCGAAGTCGATCCGCCTGAGCACGAACTTCCAGTCCGCCGGCACCTCGCAGTAGTGGTGCAGGACGAGGAAGACGGTCTGGCGCCCGATCTCGAGCGTCACGACCGGGTCGTGGTAGTCGTAGCGGCGGTCGCCCCAGAGGCAGTGCGTCCGCGGGAGCTGGAACGAGCAGACGTACTCGTCGTCGCTCAGGCGCTCCGAGTCCGCGATGAACACCTCCGACAGCGCCCACACGTGGACGAGCCCCTTCGCGACCGTCCGGTCGTACGTGAGCTCCGTCTCGGGTGCGGTCGTCACGGTCTCCTCCTGGGCACCGCTCCGAGCGCCTCGCGACGCTAGCCGGTCACCGCCTCGACGTCGCTCGCGAGCTGCGACGCGATCTCCTCGAGGGCGTCCGCCACGAGGTCGGGGCGCTCCAGGTGCGCGTAGTGGTTCGTGTGGATCTCGACGGACGAGGTCGTCCGCTGCGCGTGGTTGCGCTGGTTCTGCACGGCGATGTCGTCGTCCTCGGTGAGGACGAAGAACGTGGACGGCTTGTCGCGCCAGGCGTAGGACTTGGGCGCCTGGATGCCGGGCTCGACCGCCTGCGGCTTGAGCCGCGACAGAGCCTCGCTCAGCATCGGCTCGTCGAGCGTGCGCTCGAGGATCGGCGACTTCGTGCCGCCCTCGCCGGCCAGGCCGTTCTCGAAGAACTCGAACTTCTGCATGTCCTCGGGCTTCATGAAGTCGGCCTCGGCGGCGGAGGTCCCGTCCGGGACGAACGCGCTCATGTAGACGAGGTGCTTCACCTTCGGGTGGGTCCCGGCCTCGGTGATGACCATGCCGCCGTAGGAGTGCCCGACGAGGATGACCGGGCCCTCGGCGGCCTCGGCGGCGTCGCGGACGGCGTCCGCGTCGGCGAACAGGTCGCCCAGCGGCGGCTCGTCGCCGATGCTCGGCAGGTCGACCGCGCGGCTCGCGATCCCGCGCTTCTCGAGCTCCTCGGTGACGGGACGCCACCACCACTCCGAATCGGCGATGAACGCGCCTGGGACGAAGATCACCGTCGCCCGCATCGACTCCCCCTCATGGTCGGGTGACCGCCTCGTGCAAAGGCCGCCACGGAGCCCGGGGACCCCTGCGACGGCCGCTCGGCGCGAGCGTACCAGAGGCGGCAAGTCATTCGAGACGCACTCCGAGGTCGTTCTCGATCAGCTCGAGCAGCTCGTCGGCGCTCGCGGAGCGGATCCGCTCCGCGCGGTCGTCGTCGCGGGCGCTCTCGCCGTTCCGGCCGCCGGCGGAGAGGCCGTGAGCGGCCGGCCCTGCCGGCGGCGCGGGCTCGGCGGCCGACGCGGGGGCCGCGCCCTCGACCCGCCCGAGCAGGAAGTCCGCCAGGCGCTCCAGGGTCGGGTGGTCGAACGCGACCGTCGGCGGCAGGCGGAGCCCGAAGCCCTCCTCGATCCGGTTGCGCAGCTCGACCGCCTTCAGCGAGTCGAGCCCGAGGTCGCTGAACGCGAGCTCGCCGTCGAGGGAGTCGCCACTGGCCTGGCCGAGCACGGCAGCGAGGTCCGCGCGGAGCATGTCGAGCACGGCCCGCCGGCGCTCGTCGCCGTCGAGGCCGGCGAGGCGGTCCTCGAGCGGGGCGGCCGCCGGCGCCGGCGTCTCGCCGCCCACGAGGTCCCGGTAGAGGGGCGGGACCGCGCCGCGCCCGACCAGCGCGCGCCTCGCCGCGGCGTCGATCCGGACCGGCATCAGGAGCGGGGCGCCGGAGGCGAGCGCGGCGTCGAGCAGGCGCAGGCCCTGGTCCGCCGTCAGCGGCACGCCCAGCCGGGCCAGGTCCTCGTCGCCGAGGTGGCTCGTCATCTCGCCGGCGTCGCCCCACAGGCCCCAGGCGAGCGAGACCGCGGGCAGGCCCTCGGCGCGCCGCCGCTGCGCCAGGGCGTCGAGGAACGCGTTGGCGGCGGCGTAGTTGGCCTGGCCGGGGCTGCCGGCGGTCGCCGCCATCGACGAGAACAGCACGAACGCCTCGAGGCCCGTGCCGCGCGTCAGCTCGTGCAGGTGGACCGCGGCGTCGACCTTCGGCCGCATGACCCGGTCGACCCGCTCGGCGTCGAGCGACTCGACCACCCCGTCGTCGAGGACCCCGGCGCTGTGGACGACGGCCGTGAGCGGGCGGTCGTCCGGGACCGACGCGAGCAGCGCCTCGACCTGGTCGCGGTCCGAGACGTCGCAGGAGGCGACGGTCACCTCCGCGCCCAGCGCGGACAGCTCCTCGGCGAGCGGCTGGCCGGCCGCGGCGCCGCGGCGGCTGGCGAGGACGAGGTGCCGCACGCCGTGCGCCTCGACGAGGTGGCGCGCGACGAGGGCGCCGAGCCCCGCGGTGCCGCCGGTAACGAGGACGGTGCCGCCGCCGAGGGCGGAGCCGGCCGGGGCCTCGGCGGGCGGCGCGAGCGGCGCGAGGCGCGGCGCCAGGGCGCGGCCGTCGCGGAGCGCCAGCTGCGGCTCGCCGGTCGCGATCGCCGCGGCCAGCGCGCGGTCGGAGGCGCCGGTGCCGTCGGCGTCCACGAGGACGAAGCGGCCGGGGTGCTCGGACTGCGCCGACCGGACGAGCCCCCAGGCGGCGGCCGCCGCCGGGTCGGGCGCCTCGCCCGGCTCGACCGACACGGCGCCGCGGGTGACGATCGCGAGCGGCGTGGGGGCGGCGCGCTCGTCGGCGAGCCGGTCCTGCACGAGCCGGAGCGCCTCGTGCGCGGCCCGGCGCGCCGCCTCGGCCGGCGGGCCCTCGCCGGGCGCCAGGGTCGCGAGCTCGGCATCGGGCTCGGCGGGCGCCTCGCCCGGCGGGTCGAGCGGGGTCCAGCGCAGCTCGAACAGGGAGTCGCGCGGGACCCCGCCGGCTCCGCCGAGCTGGGTCGGGTCGACCGGCCGCGCCGCGACGGAGTCGACCGACACGACCGGCTCGCCGGCCTCGTCGGCGGCGGCCATCCGCACGGCCCCGTCGCCGGCCGGCGCGATCCGCACGCGCAGCGCGCCCGAGCCGGCCCGCCGCACGCGGACGCCGCTCCACGCGAACGGCAGCCGCGCCGAGCCGCCGGCGCGCTCGAGCACCGTCGGGTGGAAGGCCGCGTCGAGCAGAGCGGGATGGACGACGAAGCGGTCGGCCTCGGCGGCTCGCGCGTCGTCGAGCGCGACCTCGGCGAGCAGCTCCTCGCCCGCGCGCCACGCCGCGCGGACGCCGCGGAAGGCCGGGCCGTAGCCGAAGCCGAGCGCGGCGAGCCCGTCGTAGAGGCCGGCGACGTCGATCGCCTCGGCACCCGCCGGCGGCCACGCGGCGGCGTCCTCCCGCTCCCACCGTCCTGCCCTCGGTCCGCTATGCGACCCGAATCCAGGACGGTGGTCCGCGGTCGGCGCGAGCCGGCCGCTCGCGTGCCGCGTCCACTCGGAGCCGCCGGAGCCGCCGGAGCCGCCGGAGCCGCCGTCGCCGCCGTCGCCCGCCGGCTCCTCCCGCGCGTGGATCGTCACGGACCGGCGGCCGGCGGCGTCCGGCTCGCCCACGCGGAGCTGCACCTGGGCCGCGCGGTCCGCCGACAGCGCGAGCGGCGCCTCCAGCGTCAGCTCCTCGACCTCCTCGCAGCCCACCTCGCGCCCGGCCCGCAGCGCCAGCTCGACGAGCGTCGTGCCCGACGCCAGCTCGGCGTCCCCGACGGCGTGGTCGGCGAGCCACGGGTCGTCGGCGATCGAGAGCCGGCCGCCCAGGACCCACTCGTCGCCCCCGGCGAGCTGCGTGGCGGAGCCGAGCAGCGGGTGGTCGACCGCCTCCGAGCCGGCGACCGGGGAGGCGAGCGCGGGGCTCCCGGCGGACGCCGCCGGCGTGCCGACGCCGCTCGCCCAGTGGCGCCGGCGCTCGAACGGGTAGGTGGGCAGCGGCACCCGCCGACCGCCGCCGAGGACGGCTCCCCAGTCGACGTCGACGCCGTCGACGTGCAGCGCGGCCAGCGCCCCCACCAGCGCGCGGACGTCCCCGCGGTCGCGGCGCAGCGCCGGCACCAGCACCGGCTGCGTCGCGGAGTCCGCCAGGCACTCGGCGCCCAGGGCGCTCAGGACGCCGTCCGGCCCCAGCTCGAGGAGGCGCCTCGTGCCCCCGCCCGCCAGCGACCGCATCCCGTCGAGGAACCGGACCGGCGAGCGGACCTGGCGCGCCCAGTAGCCCGGCGAGGCGAGCTCGCCCGGCTCGGCCTGCGCGCCGGTCACGTTCGAGACGATCGGGATCTCCGGCTCGGAGAAGGTCAGCCCGGCCGCCACCTCGGCGAGCTCGTCCAGCATCGGCTCCATCAGCGGCGAGTGGAAGGCGTGGCTCACGCGCAGGCGGTGCACGCCGACACCGCGGTCGCGCCAGCCGGCTGCCCACTCCTCGGCGGCGCCGGCGTCGCCGGACACCACGACCGACGCCGGCCCGTTGACGGCCGCCAGCGCGAGCCGGTCCTCGAGGCCCGCCAGCGTCGGCGCCACGTCGTCCTCGGAGGCCCGCACGGCGATCATCGCGCCGCCCGCCGGGAGCGCCGCCATCAGCCGCCCGCGCGCGGCGACCAACGCCGCCGCGTCGGCGAGCGACAGCACACCGGCCACGTGCGCGGCGGCGATCTCCCCGATCGAGTGCCCGATCAGGGCGTCGGGCCGCAGCCCGTACGACTCGGCGAGCCGGAACAGCGCCACCTCCAGCGCGAACAGCGCCGGCTGGGCGTGGTCGGTCCGGTCGAGCAGCTCCGCCTCCGGCGTGCCGGGCTCGGCGAACGCGACCTCGCGCAGCGGGCGCTCGAGGTGCGGGTCGAGCGCGGCCCACGCCGCCTCGAGCGCCTCGGCGAAGGCCGGCACGGCCCCGTGCAGCTCGCGGCCCATCCCGGCCCGCTGGCTGCCCTGGCCGGTGAACGCGAAGGCGAGCGGCCCGTCGGTGGCCGTGCCGCGCGCGGCGTCCGGCGCCGGCTCGTCGCGGGCGACCGCGTCCAGCCCGGCGAGCAGCTCGTCGCGGCCGGCGCCGACGATCGCCGCCCGGTGGGCGAGCCGCGCGCGCGTCGTGGCGAGCGACCACGCGACGTCCGGCGGCTCGAGCTCCGCCCGCCCGCGCACATGGGCGGCGAGCCGGCGCGCCTGCTCGCGGAGCGCCGTCGGCGTCCTGGCGGAGAGGAGCCAGGGGAGGGCGTCGAGCCGCGCGGCGGCGGGTCCCGCCGAGGAGGGCGGGCCGTCGCCCGCGGCTGCCCGCGGCCCCGGGTCCGGGCCGTCGCCGGCGGTGCCGGCCGGCGCCTCCTCCAGCACGACGTGCGCGTTCGTCCCGCTGATCCCGAACGCGGACACGCCCGCCCGGCGCGGCCGCTCGCCGCGCGGCCACGGCTCGGCCTCGGTCAGGAGCGACAGCGTCCCGCTCGACCAGTCGACCTGCGGCGTCGGCTCGTCGACGTGCAGCGTCCGCGGCAGCTCCTCCTCCCGCAGCGCCATCGCCATCTTGATCACGCCGGCGATGCCGGCGGCCGCCTGGCAGTGGCCGATGTTCGACTTCAGCGACCCGAGCCGCAGCGGACGGTCGGCCGGGCGGTCGCGGCAGTACGTCGCGAGCAGGGCCCGCGCCTCGATCGGGTCGCCGAGCGGCGTCGCCGTGCCGTGCGCCTCGACGGCGTCCACGTCGCCGGGCTCGACCCCGGCGTCGGCCAGCGCCGCCCGGATCGCGCGCGACTGGGCCGGGCCGCTCGGCGCGCTCAGCCCGTTGCTCGCGCCGTCCTGGTTGACCGCGCTGCCGCGCACGACCGCGAGCACGCGGTGGCCGTGGCGGACCGCCTCGGAGAGCGGCTCGACGACCACCAGCCCGACGCCCTCGGACCAGCCGGTGCCGTCGGCGCTCGCCGCGAACGAGCGGCAGCGGCCGTCGGGCGACAGCCCGCGCAGCCGGCTGAACTCAACGAACAGCGTCGGCGTGGCGAGCACGGTCGCGCCGCCGGCCAGCGCCAGCGAGCACTCGCCGCGGCGCACGGCCGTGCAGGCCAGGTGCAGCGCGACCAGCGACGACGAGCAGGCCGTGTCGACCGTGAGCGCCGGCCCCTCGAGCCCGAGCGTGTAGGCGATCCGGCCCGACGCGACGCTCCCCGCGTTGCCGATCCCGAACCAGCCCTCGAGCTCGCGCGGCACCCGCGCGGCGAGCGCGCCGTAGTAGTCGTGCGTCGCAACGCCCACGAACACCCCGGTCGGGCTCCCGCGCAGCGAGTCTGGGTCGATCCCGGCGTCCTCGAACGCCGTCCACGCCGCCTCGAGCAGCAGCCGCTGCTGCGGGTCCATCGCCTCCGCCTCGCGGTCGCCGACGCCGAAGAACCCCGCGTCGAAGTCGCCGGCGTCGCGGACGAAGCCGCCGTGGCGCGTGTAGCACCTCCCGTAGCTGTCGGGGTCGGGGTCGTAGAGCCCGTCGACGTCCCAGCCGCGGTCGGTCGGGAACTCCGACACGGCGTCGGTCCCCGACCGCACCAGCTCCCACAGGTCCTGCGGCGAGGCGACCCCGCCCGGGTAGCGGCAGCTCATGCCCACGATCGCGACCGGCTCGCCGTCCGGCGCGGGCCGCGCCGCGGCGACCGGCTCGGCCGCCGGCTCCTCCGCCTCCCCGCCCCCGAGCTGCACCGCCATCCAACCGGCGAGCGCCTCCGGCGTCGGGTAGTCGAACCCGAGCGTCAGCGGCAGCTCGAGCCCGGTCAGCTCGCCGAGCTGGCGGCTCAGCTCGACGGCCGCCAGCGAGTCGAACCCGAGGTCGGTGAACGACGTGCGGGCGTCCACGTCCCGAGGCGACGGGTAGCCGAGGAGGTCGGCCACGATCGCCTGGATCCGCCCGACGAGCTCGGCCGCCCCGGGCGCTCCGTCCGAACGAGTCACCGGCTCAGCGTACGGTACGCTGCAACGGCCGAGCGCAGGCACCGCGCGCGCGACCGGAGGGGTGTGTGCAGAGATCGATCCTGGCACTCGCTGAGCGCTTGCGGCGCCGTCGCCGGACGGTCCTCGCGCTCTGGATCGCGGCCCTGGTGGTGGCCGCCCCGCTCGCCGCGAAGCAGTCCGAGAACCTGACCGGCGGCGGCTTCGACGTGCCGGGGTCGCAGTCGTCCTCGGTGCGGCAGGACCTCGCCCGCTTCCCGCACGGGGCCGGCGCGAACCTCGCCGTCGTGCTCGACCCGCGGCCGGACGCCCGGCCGGGCGACCTCCGCCGGGCGGTGGCCGACGTCTCGCGGACGGCGGCCGGGGCCGACGACGTGGAGGTCGACCGCGTCAGCCTCAGGGCCGCTCGCGCCCGCGCCCGCGCGGCGCCGGACCGGCCGGTGCTGATCGGCCTCGCCGGCCCGCGCGGCGACGACGAGGCGACCGACGTCGCGACCGACCTGCGCGACGACCTCGACCTGACCGAGAGCCACCCCGGCCACGCCGCCGGCGGCCGCGTCGACGTGCACCTCGCCGGCCAGGGCGCACTCTGGGCGGCGGTCCAGGTCGACACCAAGAAGAACGTCCAGGTCGCCGAGACGCGGGCGTTCCCGCTGATCGCACTGGTGCTGCTCGCGGGCTTCGGCTCCCTCGCCGCGACCGTGCTGCCGCTCAGCCTCGGCATGGCGGCCGTCACGCTGAGCGGCGCGCTGATCTTCCTGCTCTCGCTCGCCACGCAGATGTCGGTGTTCGTGACGAGCGTCGCGTCGATGCTGGGCCTCGGCGTGGCGGTCGACTACTCGCTGTTCGTGCTCGTGCGGTACCGCGAGGAGATCGCCCGCGGCCGGGCGCCCGAGCAGGCGCTCGGCGCGGCCCTCGCCACGTCGGGGGTCGCGGTCGCCTTCTCCGGCCTCACCGTGGTCACGTCGATGGCGGGGCTGTTCTTCGTCGACTCGACCGCGCTCCGGTCGGTCGCCGCCGGTGCGATCGTGGTGGTGGCGGTCTCGGTCCTGGGCGCCTCGACGCTGCTGCCCGCGCTGATCGCCGCGCTCGGGCGCAGGGGCCACGAGCCGGGCCGGCTGGAGCGCGCGCTCGAGCGCCGCCGGCGGCGGCGCGACCGCCCGCCCGAGCGCGAGTTCTGGGCGCGCTGGAGCGCGGCAGTGATGCGCCGGCCGGTGCTCTCGGTCGTGGCCGCCGCGGCGGTGCTCCTCACGCTCGGCATCCCGGCGCTCGACATGAACATCGAGAACCCGGGGCTCGAGCAGGTCGGCTCGGGGGACCCCTACCGCGACGGCGTCCGCACGGCCGGCTCGATCGTCGGGCCGGGGGCGCTCGGGCCGGTCCAGGTCGTGGTGTCAACGAGGCGCGGCGGCGAGGTCGCCGGCCCGGCCGGCCGCCGAGCGGTGGCGCGCGTGCGGGCGGCGACCCGCCGCGACCGCGTCGTGCGCTCGGTGTCCGCGCCGCAGGTCGCGCGCGACGGCCGCAGCGCGCTGCTCCTCGCGACCCTCCGCGTCGAGCCCTCGTCGGAGGCGGCGCGCGACGCGGTCCGCCGCCTCCGCGACCGCCTTCCCGGCGCGGCCGGCGGCCGTGCGAGCGTGGAGGTCGGCGGGACCACCGGCGCGCTCATGGACTTCGACGACCTCGTCAACGGCTCGCTCTGGAAGATCGCCCTGTTCGTGCTCGCGCTGTCGTTCGGGGCGATGCTGCTCCTGCTGCGCTCGATCGTCCTGCCGCTCAAGGCGGTCCTGATGACGATGCTGTCGGTGATCTCCGCCTACGGCGTCGTGGTCGCGGGCTTCCAGTGGGGCTGGCTCGACTTCCTCGGGCTCGACAGCGCGCGCTACGTGGACACGCTCACGCCGCCGCTCGTGCTCGTGATCGCGTTCGGGCTGTCGATGGACTACGAGGTCTTCCTGCTGAGCCGGATCCGCGAGCGATACCTCGCGACCGGCGACACGCGCCGCTCGGTGACGGAGGGCCTGACGACCACCGCGCGGACGATCACCAGCGCGGCGCTGATCATGGTCGTCGTCTTCCTCGCGTTCGTCAGCGCGGGGCTGCCGGCCGTGCAGCGGCTGGGCGTGGCGAGCGCCGCCGCGATCGCGCTCGACGCCACGCTGGTGCGGCTGGTGCTGGTGCCCGCCGCCATGGTCCTGCTCGATCGCTGGAACTGGTGGCTGCCGCGGCCGCTCGAGCGCCTGCTGCCGGGCGGCGGCCTCGAGCAGCTCGGCGGCGGCCCTCCCGACGCCCGCTCGCCCTCGCCGGCGGCCGCGGGGGTTCCGGTATCCTCGCCCGGCGACTAGGCGAGCGAGAGGGGATCGATGTCGGCGACCGCGCACCGGTCGGAAGCTCAGCCGCAGGACGCGAGGACCCGCTGGGACCGGGCCCTCAAGGTCTCGGCGCTCGCCTACCTGATCGGCTTCTCCGCCCACGGCGCCGACCACGTCGCGCGCGGCCTCGACGGCACTCCCGACGCCACGTTCTGGGCCGGCACGATCGGGCTCGTCCCGGCCACGATCGCGGTCGGGCTGGTCTTCGCGGGGCACCGGTTCGCGGCCCCCTACGCGGTCTTCGTCGGCCTGTTCGCCGCGATCGGGGCGTCGCTCGTGCACTTCCCGGGCGACTGGAGCACGTTCAGCGAGCCGTGGCGCGGCGGGACGAGCACCCTCGACGGGAGCAGCGTGTCCGTGGCCGACTGGGCAACCCTGATCGCGATGATCGCGGGCGCCTTCGCGTTCGCGGTCTTCGGCGCCCTCGCCGCCCGCGAGGCCCGCCAGCCGCCCGTGGCGCTGGCGCTCGAGCGCTGACCTCCGCCGCACCGTTCCGACCTTTCGAGCGCCGACGCGCCGCCTCCGCCGAACGTGGGGGTCCCCCCCACCGACCAGGGGGGAGATCGGGGATAGGAACGGCGGTTTCGGGGTAGAAGCGGTCCTGCGGCGGTAGCCGCCCGAGGGTAGGAAGGACGAGCGAAAGGGGGCGGTTGGATGATCACTGTCGACGAGGTGGCCGGACTCATCCGGCGCGAGATGCGAGGCAAGCTGCCCGCGGACGCGACGATCGACGAGAGCACCGTGCTCGAGGACCTCGGGCTCTCCAGCCTCCAGGTCTCCGAGATCGTCTTCACCCTCGAGGAGGACCACGGCTTCGAGTTCGACGCGGCCAAGGCCGCCGACGTGAAGACCCTGGGCGAGCTCCTCGCCCTGGCCAACGAGACCCTCGGCGAGACGGCCCCGGCGGCGGGCGAGAGCGCCCCCGTCGGCGACGCCTCGGTCGCGGGCTAGACGAGGAGGCGAGCGATGGACGGACGCGAGCACCACACCTTCATCCTCGCCTCGGCGATCCTGCCGCTACTCGGCGTGGTCGCCGCGGCGGTCCTGCTCTGGAACCAGGCGGTCGGGCCGTCGGACCTCGTCGCGTTCGGCGTGATGTACGTCATCGCCGGGCTCGGGGTGTCCACCGGCTACCACCGGCTGCTCGCCCACCGGGCGTTCCAGACCTACCGCCCGCTGCGCTTCTTCTTCGCGGCGTCCGGCGCGATGGCCGGCCAGGGCCCGCCGCTGATCTGGACGGCCCACCACCGCCGGCACCACCGGCTCGCCGACAAGCCCGGCGACCCGCACAGCCCGTACGCCCACGACGAGCCCGGCCTGAAGGGCGCGCTGAAGGGCCTCTGGTTCTCGCACATGGGCTGGCTCTTCAACCAGGACCTGACCTCGGAGCCGGTGCGCTACTGCCCGGACCTCGCGCGCGAGAGGGACATGCGCTTCATCAGCAAGTACTTCGTCGGGTTCGTGCTCGCCGGCCAGGCGCTCCCCGCGCTGATCGGCTTCGCCCTCACCGGCACCGCGACGGGCGCGCTGACGGGGTTCGTCTGGGGCGGGCTCGTCCGGTTCTTCGTCGCCAACCACGTCACCTACGCGGTGAACTCGGTCGGCCACTACTTCGGGTCGCGCCGCTTCGCGACCTCCGACGAGTCGCGGAACGTGAACTGGCTGGCGCTGCCGTCGTTCGGCGAGGCGTGGCACAACAACCACCACGCCTTCCCGCGCTCGTACACGCACGGCATGCGCTGGTACGAGGTCGACGTGACCGCCCTGATCATCCGCGGCATGGAGAAGGTCGGGCTGGCGTGGGACGTCGTGCGCATCGACCGCGAGAGCATGGAGCGCCGCGCCGAGAGCCTGGCGAAGATCGGCGGCGGGCGGAAGGCCCCGCACGCTCCGCCGAAGCCGCTCGCGGAGATGAAGGACCGCGTGCACCAGCGCGAGCTGGTCGGCGTGACCGACGTCGAGTAGAGAGCGCGGGCGGCTGCGCCGCGCACGAGGGGAGAGATCGAGATGAACCTGTGGGACGCCCTCACGGGCGGGATCGGCGGGTCCCGGGCGGCGACGCTCCACTGCTGGACCGGCAGCGCCTACGAGCCGGCGCCGTGGGACGACGTGGTGCGCGACTCCGAGCGGATGACCCGCGGCATGCGCTCGGCGGGCGTCGAGCCGGGCTCGCGCGTCGCCACGATCCTCACCAACACGCCGGGAACGGTGCGCGGCATCCTCGGGACCTGGCTCGCCGGCGGGGCGATCGCGTCGCTGCCGGTGCCGGCCCGCGGGATGGCCCCCGACGAGTACGCCGAGCAGCTCGCCACGCTCTGCACGCACGTCGACCCGGCGGTGTTCCTCGTGGACGAGGCGACGCTGGCGGTGATCCCGGACCAGGTCCGCGAGCGCGTGGCCGTCCGGTCGTGGGAGTCGATGCTCGGCACCGGCGCCGTCGAGCCGTCGCCGCCCGGCGACGAGGAGCTCGCGTTCGTCCAGTACTCGTCGGGCAGCACCAGCATGCCCAAGGGCTGCATGCTCACCCCGCGGGCGATCGGCGCGCAGCTCGAGGTGATCGGCGAGATGATCGAGGCCGGTCCGAGCGACGTCGGCATCTGCTGGCTGCCGCTCTCGCACGACATGGGGATCTTCGGCTGCCTCCTGACGCCGTGGGTCTACCGGTTCGACATGTACCTCTCGCCCCCCGAGCGGTTCGCGTTCGCGCCGCGAACGTGGTTCGCCGACATCGCCGAGCACGGCGGCACGATCGCGCCCGGCACGAACACCGCCCTCCACCTCGCCGCGCGCGCGTACAGGAAGGCGCCGCTCCGCGGCTCGCTGTCGAGCCTGAAGGTCTGCATCATCGGGGCCGAGCGCGTCCAGTGGGACACGCTGATGCAGGCGACCGAGGTCTTCAGGCCCTACGGCTTCAGGCCGGAGGCGCTGATGCCGGCGTACGGGATGGCCGAGGCCACGCTCGCGGTGACGGCGATCCCGACCCACGAGTCGCCGGTGCACGCGGTCGTGGACGCGATCGCCCTGGCCGACGGCGACGTGCGCGAGGCCGACCCGGACGACCCCTCCGCCACCAAGCTCGTGAGCGGCGGCGTGCCGTGCACGGGCGTGGAGCTGCCGGGCCTGACCGAGGGCGAGCTGACCCAGATCAGGGTGCGGTCGCGGAGCCTCGCGTCGGGCTACTTCGCCGAGCCGGAGCTGACGGCGGAGAGGTTCGCCGACGGCGAGGTGCTCACCGGCGACCTCGGCTTCGCGAGCGGCGGGCACCTCTACCCCGTCGGGCGCACCGACGACGTGATCGTGCTCGGCGGCCGCAACGTGTACGCGCGCGAGGTCGAGGCGGCGATCGACCGCCTCGAGGGGGTGCGGACCGGCTGCTCGACGATCGTCGACAGCGGCGACGGGCGCGGCGTGACCCTGCTCGTCGAGGCGCGCGACGGCGGCACCGAGTTCCGGGCGCTGGCCGAGGAGGCGGCGTCGGTGGCGATGGCGAAGGCGGCCGTGCCGCTCGACGCCTGCGTCGTGCTCGAGAAGGGCGCGCTGCCGAAGACGCCCACCGGCAAGATCCAGCGCCACCGCTGCCGGCAGATGCTCGCGGCCGACATGCTCGAGCCGCTCAGCGTGGTCGAGCTGGCGGCCGCGTAGCGACCCGATGGCCGGCTCGCGACAGCCCACGGTCCTCCTGACCGGCGCCTCCGGCGTGGTCGGGCGCGCGGTCGCCGAGGAGCTGTCCGGCCACCGCGTGATCGGCACCGTGCACGCCGACGCCGACGTGCCGGTCCTCGACGAGGTGCTGCGCTGCGACCTGGCGGAGGAGCGGCTCGGGCTCGACGCCGAGCGCTGGGACCGGCTGGCCGGCGAGGTCGACGCGATCGTCCACTCCGGAGCGCTGACCCAGTGGGGCCAGCCGCGCGAGCTATACGAGCGGGTGAACGTCGGCGGCACCCGGCGCGTGATCGAGCTGGCGCAGGCGGCCGGCGCGCCGGTCCACTACGTCGGCACCTGCTTCGTGAAGGCCCTGATGGACCACTCGTACGACGAGATGTCGGAGGACAACGTCGTCCGCCCGTACGTCTGGTCGAAGCTCGAGTCCGAGCGGCTCCTCGCCGAGAGCGGCGTGCCGTTCAACGTCTTCCGGCCGACCAACCTCGTCGGCCACTCCGAGACCGGCGCGAGCAGCCGCCCGCAGATCGTCCAGGCGATGTCCGACTGGATCTGCCGCGGCAAGGCGCCGTACTTCCCCGCGCACCCGGGCAACCTCGTCGACGTCGTTCCGCTCGACGTGCTGGCGGTGGCCGTTGCCCGCGCGGTCGAGATGGAGGACCTCGGCCACGAGCACTGGGTCACCTACGGCGCCGAGGCGATGACGGTGGAGGAGGCGCTCGACGTGGTGGTCGAGCACGCCGCGCGGCTGGGGCGCGACATCGAGCGGGCTCGCGTGGTGGACCCGCGCGAGCCGCTGCCGATCCCGCTCGAGGAGGTGCCCGCCACCTCGCGCTCGTTCGTCAAGGTCCTGATCGACGTGAGCGAGACGACGCACCTGTCCGGCGGCGTGCTGCCGTCCTCGCTCCCCGAGCTGCGCGAGCGCTACGGCGTGCCCGAGGCCTCCGACGCCGAGGCCTACCGGCGCAGCCTCGAGTACTGGGCGGCCGAGCGCGGGACAATGCCGGCTCGAGCGACGACGAAGGAGGCGACGTGACGGACGAGGCGACGACCGCCGAGCCGGCGACCGGCGGGCCGACCTGGCGGCCGCCCGACCTGAGCGGCCGGGTGGCGCTCGTGACGGGCGCGAGCCGGGGCGTGGGCCGCGGCGTAGCGCTGGCGCTCGGCGAGGCGGGCGCGACCGTCTACGTGACCGGCCGCAGCGTGCGCGGCGGCGAGACCACCGAGGGCCTGCCCGGCACGATCGACGACACGGCCGACGCCGTCGGCGAGCGCGGCGGCACGGGCGTGGCCGTGCGCTGCGACCACACGTCCGACTCGGACGTCGACGCCCTGTTCGAGCGGATCGCCTCCGACCACGGGCGGCTCGACCTGCTCGTGAACAACGCCTGGCCGGGCTACGAGCGCGGCGGCGAGGCGCGCTTCGACGCGCCGTTCTGGGAGCAGCCGGTCTGGCGCTGGGACCTGTTCGCGGGCGCGCTCCGCGGCCAGTTCCTCGCGAGCCGCCGGGCGGTGCCGCTGATGCTGCCGCAGGGCCGCGGGCTGATCGTGAACGTCGGCTTCATGGACCGCGACGTGTTCCTCGGCCAGGTCGCGTACGACGTCTGCAAGTCGTCGTCCGACCGGATGGCGACCGCGATGGCCCACGAGCTGCGCAAGAAGGGCGTGGCGGCCGTCGCGCTGCACCCCGGGTTCGTCCGGACCGAGCGGGTCGAGGCCGCGTGGGAGATGCTCGGCAAGGGGCCCGCGCAGGTCGTGCACTCGCCCGAGTACGTCGGCAGGGCGATCGCGTTCCTCGCCGCCGAGCCGGAGGTCATGGAGCTGTCCGGCCAGGCCGTGGCGGTCGGCGACCTCGCCGAGCGCTACGACTTCTCCGACGTGGACGGGCGGCGGCCGCCGGCGTTCCGGCTCGAGGGGCGGATGACGCTCGCCACCCGGATGGAGCGGCTGAACCGCGTCGTGGCGCAGGCGGGCGGGGGCGAGCGATGAGCGGGGCCGCCGAGGCCGCCGGCTACCGCGGCGCGTCCGCGGAGGCGATCCAGCACCACTACGACCTCGGCAACGACTTCTACGCGCTGTGGCTCGACCCCTCGCGCACCTACTCGTGCGCGCTGTGGGCGGACGAGGGCGACGGCGAGTCGCTCGAGTCGGCGCAGATGCGCAAGCTCGACCACATCGCGGCCGGCGCGCGGGCGGCGGGCGCCGAGCGCGTGCTGGACGTGGGCTGCGGGTGGGGGGCGATGCTGCGGCGGCTCGTCGAGCACCACGGCGTGGGGAGCGTCGTCGGCCTGACGCTGTCGGAGGCGCAGGCCGAGTACGTGACCGGCTGGGCCGACGGCCGCTACGACGTGCGGGTCGAGAACTGGGCGGACCACGACCCCGGCGCGTCCTACGACGCGATCGTCTCGATCGGCGCCTTCGAGCACTTCGCCGACTACGGGATGCCGCGGGCCGCGCGGGTCCAGGCCTACAAGGACTTCTTCGAGCGCGCCGCCGGCTGGCTGCCGCGGGGCGGGCGGCTGTCGCTACAGACCATCCTCAAGGGCAACAACGTGAGGCTCGACCGCGAGACGCGCCGCGACCTCCTGTTCATCATCGAGCGGATCTTCCCCGAGTCCGAGCTGCCGTGGCTGTCGGAGGTCATGGAGGCGAGCGAGCGGCGGTTCGACGTCGTGTCGCTGCGCAACGACCCCGACCACTACGCGCGAACGTGCCGGGCGTGGCTCGACGGCCTCGTCGCGAGCCGCGGGCGCGCCGAGGAGCTGGTCGGCGCCGAGGCCGTCGCGGACTACGAGCGCTACCTGCGCGCGTCCGCGGACGCGTTCGAGCGCCGGCACCTCGGCCTGCTCCGGGTGGCCTTCGAGCGGGTGTGAGCGGGCCCGCCCACTCGATCTACTGGCGCGACACCGAGCCGGTCGAGCCGGGACCGCCGCTCGACGGCGACGTGCGCTGCGACGTGTGCGTGGTCGGCGGCGGCTACACGGGCCTGTGGACGGCGCTGTTCCTCAAGCAGGCCGAGCCGGCGCTCGACGTGCAGGTCGTCGAGGCCGACTACGCGGGAGCCGGCGCCTCGGGTCACAACGACGGCTTCGTCACGCCGACGATCGGCCACAGCCTGTGGGGGCTCATGCACCGGTTCGGGCCGGAGCGGTCGAAGCTGGCGTACGGCGCGGTGGGGCGCTCGATCCTCGAGCTCGGCCGCTTCTGCCGCAGGAACGGGATCGACGCCGGCTACGAGCCGAACGGCTTCTACCTCGTGGCGACGAGCGACGGGCAGATGTCGCGGCTCGAGCGCGACGTGGAGCTGGCGGGCCAGATCGGCTCGCGGCTCGAGGTGGTCGGCCGCGACGAGATCCGGGCGCGGATCGGCTCGCCGGCGATCCAGGCGGGGCTGAAGGGCGGCGGCGCGCTCGTGAACCCGCACCGGCTGGCGCGCGGGCTCGCGCGAGTGGCGCGCGAGGCCGGCGTGGCGATCCACGAGCGCACCCCGGCGACCGCGGTCGAGGAGGCGCCCGGCGGCGGGCACGTCGTGGCGACCCCGCGCGGGCGGGTGACGGCGCCCAAGGTCGTGCTGGCGACCAACGCCTACCAGCACCGGCTCCCGGCCTTCCGCCGGCAGGTGAAGCCGGTCTGGAGCTACGCGATGGTGAGCGAGCCGATCGATCCAGACCGGCTGGCCGAGCTGCCGTGGACCGACCGCGAGGGCTTCGTGGAGGCGTCCAACTTCATCGTCTTCGGCCGGCTGACCGCCGAGAACCGGCTGCTGATCGGCGGCGGGCCGGCGCCGTACCGCTACGGCCGCGACATGGACGAGCGCCACGTCCACGACCCGCGGGTCGAGGTCGAGCTGCGGCGCGCGTTCGCGCGCTTCTTCCCCGGCTGGGGCGACCTGCGCTTCACGCACAGCTACGGCGGCTGCATCGCGATCACGCGCGACTACGTGCCGCACGTCGGCGAGCTGTCCCCCGGCGTCTTCTACGGCTACGGCTACTGCGGCAACGGCATCGCCTGCACGCACACGGCGGCGAAGGCGCTGCGCGACCTGATCCTGGAGCAGGACACGACGTACTCGAACCTCCTGTTCGTGCGCGGGAGGGAGCCCGAGTTCCCGCCGGAGCCGCTCTCGTACCTCGGGGCGAAGGCGCTCTCCGCCCTGCTGGCCTGGCAGGACCGGCACCCGAGCCTGGTCAAGCGCCAGCTCGTCTGACCCCCGCGCGCCGCCGCCGGGACGCCCCTCGCGATTTGCGCAAGAGGTCTAGACTGGAGCGGGAGGCCGAGAGGGAGAGGAGGTCGGTTCGGTGGGGACAGCCGCGACGGACGGCGCGGACCGCCGGGTCTTCCTCAGCCACGCCACGCCGGACCAGCCCTTCATCGAGGAGCACATCCTCCCGGTGGTGCGGCGGCACACGGACGCGGTCTTCTACTCGAAGGTCGAGATCAAGGGCGGAGAGGTCTGGCAGAACGAGCTCCGCGAGGAGCTGGACGCGGCGAGCCACTTCGTCGTGGTGGTGTCCCGCGACTCCCTCGACCCGCTTCGCTACGTCCAGGACGAGCTCGGCTGGTGGATCGAGGAGCACCCCGACGGCGCCGGGCTGATACCCGTCCTGATCGACGACAGCCGCGCCAAGGACCTGGGGCTCCGGCTGGTCCGCAGGCACTACGTCGACTTCCGTTCGCCCGGCCCGGAGGCGGAGGCGAAGCTGGACGAGGCGCTGGCCGGCGTCCCGCCGGCGACCCCCGTCGCGAGCAAGGTGCGGGCCGTCAGCTTCGACCCGCGCCTGCGGAGCTCGTACGCGGGGTGGCTCGTGGCGACCCAGCGGTCGCTCGAGGCGACGATCGCCGGCGAGCCGGTGAGCGCCGCGCTCGCGGACGCGCCGATGCCCGACCGGCTGTACGAGGACCGGTCGAGCGCCTTCGGTCGCGAGCAGGAGCTCAGCCACTTCGCGCGCCGCGCGGACGCCCTCCAGCGGTCGGACCCGACGCTGGGCGGGCACGACGCCGAGACCCGCGCGCTGAGCGTCCAGCCGCTGCCGCTCTACATGGGGCCGACGGCCCGCCTCGACGACCTCGGCCTCGCCGACCGCGCCAGCCGGACGGTCGACGACCTGATGGCCCGCTCCTGGCGGGCGGTGCTGCTCGGGGACCCGGGGAGCGGGAAGACCACGGTCGCCCGCCGGCTCGCCCGCGAGGTGGCCCTAGCCAGGCTCGAGGACCCGCCGGTGCCCGGCCCGCGCGACCGGCTGCCGGTCCTGTGCCGCGCCGCCGACCTGGCCCGCCTCCTCGAGGCCGAGGAGGGGCCCGTCGAGGAGCTGGCGATCGTGTGCGGCTGGGACGGGTCCCTCCCCCACGACCTCGACAGCGGCGACCCCCTCCCGCCCGAGGACCTGCGCGCGATGGCCTCCCGCGAGGCGGCCGGCCGCCGTCTGCTGCTCGTCGTGGACGGGCTCGACGAGGTCCCGCGCGGTGCGGCCCGGGCTCGGGTGGTCGCGGGGCTCGTCGCCTTCGCCGAGCGGGGCGGCTCCGCGCTCGGCACGCCTCAGGGCGCGGTGGGCAACCAGGTGGTCGTGACCAGCCGGATCGTGGGCTACCACGCCACCGCCCTGACCGGCCGGCTCCGCTTCGACCACCTGCTGCTGGGACCGCTGTCGCCGGAGGCGACCCGCCAGCTCGCCGACTTCTGGCTCGGCGCGCACGCCGAGGCGCTCGCCCTCCCCGAGGCCCGCAGGCGCGCCGTCGACGCCGCCGTCGACCGCTTCCTCGACCGCGAGGACCGGCTGAGCGACCTGGTCGCGAACCCGTTCCTCCTGACCTCGGCGGTCTCGGGCCTGATCTCGGGCCGCGTGGACACCGAGCGCCAGGAGCGTCGCTGGCTGCGGTCCGACCTCTACGACGCCGTGCTGGCCGACGCCGTCGCCCGCGCGGTCCGCCGCCGGCCGGGCCTCGACGTCGACCGCGGGATCGCGCTCCAGCTGGCCGTCGCCTTCCACCTCCACGCTCGGGCCGCGAGCGGGGTGATGGACGGCCGAGCCCTCGACGACGCGATGACGGCGGCCGCGGGAGAGGTGGGGATCGAGCCGGACCTCGACGAGCTCCACGCACTGGTCCTCGACGGGTTCGCCCTCGTGACCGAGCGCGGCAAGGACCTGTTCGGCTTCCTGCACCTCTCGATCGGCGAGCACCTCGCCGGCAGGTGGCTGCTGCGCGACGACGGCGCCGCCGCCCGCGTCGAGGAGCGCCTCGGCGACCCTCGCTGGGTCGAGCCCCTGCGCCTGGCGCTCGGCCACCTGAGCCGCCACGACCCCGGCCGCTTCGACGAGCTCGTCGCCCGGCTCCTCGAGGGAGCCGAGGGCTGGCTCGCCGCGGTGCTCCTCGTCACCTCGGTCGACGACGTCGACCGCCTCGCGCCGGAGCACGTCGAGGCCGTGGTCGCCGCCCTGTCGGGCGGGCCGGCGGCCGCCGCCGACGAGGCGGTCCGCATGCTGGTCGACTTCCTCGCCGCGCTCGAGGGGGGCGGCGGCGGGGGGCGCGGGGACGGCATCGTGCCGCGCGCCCTCTGCGACGCCGTCCGCAGCCCCGACCCGGCGCGGGCCGCCGTCGGCGCGCGGGTCGTTCGCGCCCTCGGCCTGGAGGTCCCCGAGGTGCTCGTCGCGCTGTTCGAGGCCCAGGAGCGCGACGGCGCGGCCACCGACTGGGAGCTGGCGACCGCGCTCCAGGCGCTCCTGTCGTCCGACCCGGCCGACGCCGCGCCGCCGGATCCCGACCTCGACTCGATCCTGGCCGACGCGACCGACCACGACCGCGACCTGCTCCGGCGGGTGGGCGTGCCGGAGCCGGCGCCCGCCGGCGAGCCGGGGCGGCGCAGGTCGCGCCGCGACGGCGGGCGGCGGCGCCGTCGCGCCGGGCTGCCGCGGGAGCTGACGCCGATGAGGAACGCGCTGCTCGCCGAGCCGGACCTGGTCGAGCACGTCCTCGCCACCCCTCCCTGGACCCGCGCCGTCCTCTGCCTCTACGGCGGCTCCGACCACGCCGACGTCAGCCGCTGGCGGCGCGAGCGCGACTGGCTCCAGGCCGAGCTCGACGACCCCGGCAGCTCCGAGCCGGCACGCCACCGGGCGGCCCGGCGGCTCGACACCGAGGTGGTGCCGCGGCTCGTCCGCGCCCAGGAGGCGCCGGTCCGATTCGAGCCGAGGCTGATCTCGACCGACTCGCCGCTCACCCCGGTGGTGCTCGACCAGCTGCGGCGCCGCGCGAGCGCCGAGGCTCTGAGCGGATCGCTCCGCGCGCTCGCGCTGGACGGCGAGCGTCCTCCCGCCGAGCGGGGGGACGCCGTCGCCGCCCTGGTCGCGCTCGGGGTCGAGGGGGACCTGGCCGCGTCGCCGCTGGACGACCTCGACGGCCGCTCGGGCGGACCGGCGGGGGACGCCGTCCGGCGGCGGGTGGCGTGGCGGCTCGGCCGGTCGGCCCAGCTGGTCGAGGACGTGCTGACCCGGGTGCCGGCCGGCGACCTCGTGGAGGCGTTCGGCGACGGGGAGGACCCGCGCGCCGGACGAGCGCTCTCGGCGCTCGCCGCGCTGACCCGACCGCGCCTCGGCGGGTTCTCGATCGACCGCAACCTGGTCGAGTTCCTGCTCACGTCCGTGATCGGATGGGGCGAGACCCCCGAGTACAACCTCGCCATCGCCATGGACACGAGGCCGACGGCGTTCGGGGGGATGGACGGCGGCGGGCTCGTCGAGCTGCTCGGCTCCGTGCACCTGTCCCCGGGCGCGGCGATCGCGGCGGAGCACGGGTGGCTCCTCGACCCCCTCGGGCCGCGCCTCGCGCCGCTGCCGGGCGAGGCCCTGAGCAACCTCGCCGCCCTCCCGCCCGGCTTCGCGTTCGTCCTCTGCTGGGCGGTGCGTCGGATGGCCCCGGCGCTGGTCGAGACGGGCTTCGGCGAGGAGGCGGCGGCGCTGGCGCTCGGAGCGCTGCCCGACGGGCCCGACCGCGCCCTCGGCGCGATCCACGCGCTGGTCGTCGGGGGACTCGACCTCGGCCTCGACCAGGCGGTGCTCGGCGACTGGATCGCCCACCAGCGGGCGTCGATCGTCGACCTGCCCCTGCCCGCCGAGCTGGCCGCGGCGCTGCGGGGCGCGCGACGGCGCCTGCTCGCCTCCGCCGCGTCCAGGCTCGAGGCGTCGCAGGGCGGGGATGTCGCCTACCCGGCGCTGCGGGCGCTGCTGCGCCTGGCGGGCGGGCGGGCGGCCGCGGGGTCGAGCCTCGACGCGGGCGCCGCCGTCCGCCGCATCGAGGACCCGCTGACGCGCCTGCGCTTCCTCGAGCTGGCCCGCGACCTGGGCCTGGACGCCGACGGGCTCGAGGACGAGGCGGCGGCGGCGCTGGACGCCGTCGAGCCGCCCGCGGAGCGCGCGCGGGCCCACGCCCGGGTGGCTCGCTGGACCGTCGGCGGAGCTGTCGGCGGAGCGGTCGACGACGCGCTCGCCTCGATCGAGGAGGTCGAGTCCGAGAGCGAGCGGGCCGACCTGCTGTCGATGGTGCGGGACCTCGTGCGCGCGGACGCCGGCGCCGCGGCGCGCTGGCGGGACGCGGCCGGCGCCCTGCGCTCCTCGCCGCTGCGGGCGCGGGCGCGGGGTCGCCTGGCGGACGACCTGCTCGACCGCGAGCGGTCGGGACGCTTCGAGCGGCCGCTCCCGGTCGCGGGCCCCGCCGCCGGTGCGCCGGCCGCCCCCGCCCCCGACGTCGAGACGACGGCGACGGGCCTGAGGGCCGACGTCGACGGCATCGGCGCGGCGCTGCTCGCGGCCGCGGAGGGAGGCGCCGAGGGCCGCCTCGCGCTGGCCGCGAGCCTCGACGCGCTCGGGCCCGCCGTCGGCGAGCGGGGCTCCGACTGGATGGCGGCGCTCGCCGGCCTCGCCAT
This sequence comes from Thermoleophilaceae bacterium, assembly GCA_036389295.1. GTDB lineage: Bacteria > Actinomycetota > Thermoleophilia > Solirubrobacterales > Thermoleophilaceae > AC-37. The sequence continues at coordinate 38,945 of DASVQB010000011.1, forward strand.
GTCGCCCGAGCGCGCCCGGCGGATGGACGCGCTCGGATGGCACGTCCTGCCGCTGCGCCGCTTCGACGTCGGCGACGTCCGGCGAGCCGCCGCGCTGGCCTCCGACGCCCTGGCGGCGCTGCCCGCCGAGCTCGCCTTCCTCGACGAGGCCCTGTCCGCGCGCATCGCGCTGCCCGAGACCGACCTCGCGCTCCAGTGGCTCGCCCGCTTCGCGGCCCGGTCCGACGCGGAGGCGCTCGGGCGGCGGGTGGTCGGCCAGGTCTCCGCCGCGCGGGGCGAGGCCGCGGGCGACGCCTACGCCGAGCTGTGGCGGGCCTGGCGCTCGGGGGCCGGCGGCCGCGCCGTCCGTCGCGCGCTGGAGGCGGTCGTCGCCCTTCCTCCCTTCGCCGGCGACCCCTGGCTGCGGGCCCGAGCGCTGCTCGCGGCTCCCCGGGAGCAGCTCGACGCCGCCGAGCTGATCGGCGTCCTCGAGGGGATCGACGACCCGGCCTGCCTCGTCGACGCGCTCCACGGCGCCGCCCTCCGCGTGCACGGGGTCGCACTGGACGACGACCTGCGCCAGCGCTGGGCCGGCCTCGGGCGCCGGGCGCTCGCCTGCGCGGGCGCGATGGAGGACCCCGACGACCGCCTCGCCGCAATCGCCCTCCTGGGCCCGCTCGTGGACCGCGACGCGACCGGCCACGCCGCGCTCCTGGCCGCGGCACGGCAGGCTGCCGCGGGCTCCCTCGTCGAGTGGCTCGCCCAGACGGCGGCGCGGACCCCGAAGAACCCGGTCGGCTGGGCCGCGTTGACGCTCGGCGCGGTCGCCCGCGACGGGCTGGCCGTCCTGCAAGGCGACGACGCGGGCGGGCGGTCCGCGGCCGGCGGCTGGGAGGAGCTGGGCGACCCGGGCCGCCGAGCCGCGGCGGTCGCCGCGCTGGTCGAGCGCGGGACCCGGGTCCGCTGGGAGCTGACGCCCGCCGTCGCGCGGGCGGTGGACGGGCTCCTCGCGGCGGGCGACCACGGCTCGGCCGCCGAGCTCCTGCCGGCGATCGCCGCACCCAGGGAGGCCCTCGCGGTGCAGCCGTGGCGCGAGGGCTCCGACCGGCGGGTCGCCGATCGCGCCACCCTCCTGAGCGTCGAGGCCGGCCGGCTCGACGAGGCCGCGGTGGCCAGCGTCCCGCGGCTCCTCGAGGACGAGGACGACCTCGTCCGGCTGCGCACCGCGGTGGCCATCGCGGCGGTGGCGCGCGGCGGCGTCGGCCGCCCCCGGTTCCGGTACTCCGAGATCGGTGCCGGGACGGTCGCGGCGCTGGTGCGCGCTCACCGCGACGCCGCGGCCGACAGGCCGGTGGTGGCGAGCGAGCTGCTGTGGTGCCTCGAGGACCTGATCGTCGACTCGCTCCCCGTCCTCGAGGCGTCCCTCGAGCTCCTCGCCGGCGAGCCGGCGCTGCGCCGGCGCCTGCTGAGCGAGCTGACCCAGGTCGACCTCCAGGTCGCGCCGGACCTGCTCCGGCTGGCGCCGGCGCTCTCCGACCGCGAGCTCGCGCACCTGCTGAAGTCGATCCGCGGCCTGGCCCAGCAGCCCGCGCGCGCCGGGCTCGGCTCGGCCGACCTCCGCCCCCTCTACGACGGCGTGGTCCGGCTCGTCCGCAGCGAGACCGACGCCGACGAGACCATCGCGGCGGCCGCCCACGCGCTCGGGTGGCTGGTCGAGAGCGGCGACGACCTCGCCCCGCTCGAGGACCTGGTCGAGGACGACGTCGAGTCGGTGGCGGCGGCGGCGACCCTGTCGCTGGCGGTGGCCGTCGCCCGCGTCGGCGACGACTCCCGCGTGGAGACCGCGATCGCCGACCTGCTCGCCCTCGCCGAGCAGACCGAGGGGCTGCGGGCCGTCGCCGCCGTGGGCGGGCTCGCCCGCCTCGGCGTGCTGCCCGAGCGCGCCTGCGTGCACCTGGAGCCCGGCGTCGTCGTGCGCGGCCTCCTCGCGTCGTACCAGTGGAGCACCGTCTGGGAGGGCTACTGGCTGCTCATGCGGCGGGTGACCGCGTTCGTGCTCGAGCCGAGCCACCTCACCGGCCGCGACGCGACGCTGCACACCCAGCGACTGGTCGACGGCCTTCTCGACGAGGTGGCGGAGCGGCTCACGGCCCTCCTCGACCCGGACGCGGACGAGACGGCGTCGGGCTGGGGCGACGCGGGCGTCGCCCCCTACGTCGTCGACGACCCGGTGTCCGTCCTGGCCGAGGTCGGCCTCCGGCAGCCGGCCGCGCTGCGGGAGGGGGTCGCCCGCCGCCGTACCGACCTGCCGGAGACGCTCGCGCGCGCCGCGCGCGACGCGCCGCGCTGGCTGGTCCGCCGCGGCGCGGTGACCAGCCTGTGCGTCCTCGGCGAGGGGGACCGGGACACCGTCGAGGCGCTCCTCTCCGCCGCCGCCGACACGCAGTCCGTCAGCGACGCCGCCCTCGCCGCGAGCCGCTGGATCGAGCGCGTCGACGACGACGGGTTCGAGGGCCTGCTCGGGGCCCTCGACGACCGGCGCTCCCTCCACGCCTCCACCGCCGCGCGGGTGCTGGGCTCGCTGGCCCGCCACGGAGCGCTCGACGCCGAGCAGCGCCGTCGAACCGTCGCGGCGGTCCGCGAGGCCGTGACGGCCACGCCTCCGGAGCGGCGGATCCTCGTCGAGCGGGGCGGCCGGATCGTCGACGACGGCAGCCTGGTCGCGGAGCTGTCGGCCGCCCTCGCCGCGCTCGTCGCGGGCGGCGACGGCCTGTCCGCGTCGCGCGACGCCGCCGGCTGCCGGCTCCTCGAGGTGCCGACGACGGCCGGGTCGGCGGAGCCGGTGGCGCTCGTGACGATCGCCGACGGCCCGCTGGCGCCCGAGCCGATCGACTACCAGGCCCGCTTCCAGCGCGAGCACCGGCGCGAGCGCCTCGACGACAACACGGTCAGCGCCCTGACGCGGCTGGGCCAGCGGTGCGGGTCGGGTCGCGGGCTGGTGGAGGCGCTGCGGCGGCTCGCCGAGCCCGAAGGCGCAAAGAGCGAAGCAGTCGACTGAGAGAGGACGGTCCCATGGAATCCTTCGTCATCCCGGTCCAGGTCCCCGGCGGCGGCAGCGTGCCCTTCACCGTCTGGATCGGCGAGGCCGTCCCCGGCGTCCATCCCCTGGAGCAGCAGGCCGACTGGCTGCGCCGCGAGCGGGGGCTGGTGTTCCCGAAGGAGGTGCTGGACTCGTTCGAGCAGCTCGCCCGGATCGCGCTCGAGAACAACGTCTCGTTCGTGGAGCTCGTGCGGTACGCGATGAGCGAGGCGGAGCAGCAGCCAGGCCAAGAGCAGCAGGAGGGCCAGGAGCAGCCGCCCGGCCAGGAGCAGCAGGAGGGCGACGAGCAGCCGGACGCGAGCGCCGGCGGCGCGGACGCCTGAGCCGGCCGCTCCCCGCGCCGGCGACCGCCCTCAGAACACGATCGTCCAGCCCTCCCGCTGCGCCTGCTCGTCGGTGTACGACACGCCGGAGACCTTCAGGCCGGCCGCGTCGAGCAGGGTGATCGCCCCGCCGCGGTTGCCGAGCTGCATGCCCTCCGACGGCTGCACCTCGAGCGTCGCGCCCGCGGCGAGCGGCCCCGCCGGCACGGGGCAGCTGACCTTCTGGCGGTCGGCCAGCCGCCAGCCGGTGAGGTCGACCGGGCTCGGCGACGCGTTCAGCAGCAGGATCCGCTCCGCCTCGGGCGCCGGCCCCACGGGGTTGACCAGGGCGGCGACCACCTGCACGATCGCCGGCTCCTCCGGCGCCGGGGCTCCGCCAATGGCGTGCCCGGTGACGTCGTCGGTGTGCCAGGCCTGGCTCTGGAACGCGAGGAAGACGCCCACCCAGCGCGACTCCGCCGGGAACTCGATCAGCAGCCCGCCGTCCTGCCAGACGCCGTCGTCCCTCGCGAACTGACCGCTGTTGCCCTGGTTCAGGTGCACGTCGTGGACGCCGTTCCCGGGCACGAACCCGAACACCTTGTCGGCCTTGTCCGGCTCCGGCCCCCACCGCTGCCCGAACACGTGCAGCCGCGACGCCGGGTCCTCGATCGCCCGCTGCACGAAGTGGTCGAGCAGGTCGGGGAGGTCGTTGTCCGGCCCGGCCACGTCCGGCGGCAGCGGGCGCATCTTCGCCGGGTCGAACAGGTTCGCGCGCACGAAGTCGAGGTTCGCGCCGCCCGGGCCGGGGGCCAGCGCGTGCCAGCCGGGGCCGAGGCCCTCCACGGCCGCCGTGACCGGGTGCTGGAAGTCGTCGTCGAGCAGGTAGAGCAGGTCGGACGGCGCCTGCTGGGACTTCACGTTGATCGCGATCCGGTAGTCCGTGCCGTCGTCGGCGCGTGCGTGCACCTGGTAGTGCGGGGAGTCCCCGGAGCCCTCGCGGCGGCGGTCGACCGCCGCGGCCGTCAGCAGTCCATAGCCCTCGAGCGGCATCGCCGCCACCTCCTGTTCGGTCGTCGGGAGCGCATCGTCGGTCAGGCCGCGATCGCCGAGGCGGCCGGCCGGCGCAGCCCGTCGAGCTGCCACAGCCAGGCCTCCAGGTGAACCGCGGTCAGGAAGTGCATGTCGCCGTGCGTCTGGCCGAGGCGCGCCTGGCCGACCGCGTCGCGCCAGCGGTCGCGGTCGACGATCCCGAGCTCGGCCAGCCGCGGGCTGTCGGTGAGCAGCTCGTACCACTCCCGCCCCGCGCTCAGCCCGTCGACGATCGCCGGCGTGCTGCCGCTCTTGCCGCCGCGGTGGCGCACGGACTCCGGGATGACGCCCTTGAGCGCCCGCCGCTGGAGGAGGCGGTCGCAGCGCGGGCGGAGCCTCTGCTCCCACGGGATCGCCGCCATGAACTCGACCAGCGGGCGGTGGAGCAGCGGGAAGCGGACGTCGGGGCCGCCGCGCCGCTGGCGCGAGTTCGCCCCGATCAGGCAGGTCGTCCAGAGCGTGTCCCACAGCTCCTGGCGACCGGGCGTCCGGCAGCTCGGCGCCCGCCGCTCCAGCACGCGGCGGTCGAGGTCCATCGCGCGCACCCACTCGGGCGAGAGCCACGGCGGGCGCGGGTAGATCACGGCCGGCCGGATGCGCCTTCCGCGCAGGTGGTCGAACGCTGGCGTGGCCACGCCTCGGACCGCCCAGTAGAGGTGCGACCGGCGGTTCGACGACTCGCGCCGCCAGCGGGCGAGCTGGCGCGCGGCCTCGATCGGGCCGCGCTCGTAGAGGAGGTCGGCGATCAGCGGCTGGTCGCCGCGGCTCGGCATCAGCTCGTCCCCGCCCTGGCCCGAGAGGAGGACCGTGACCCCGTTCTCGGCGACCAGCTCGTCGCGGCGGCGGAGCAGGCCGGGGTTGACGGCCATGCCGGTCGGCTCGCCGAGGAACTCGTCGGGCAGCTCCGAGAACGGCAGCGTCTCGCCCCAGTCGATCGGATGCCACGGGAGCCCGTGCATCTCCACCACGTCGCGCATCCACGAGCGCTCGTCCTGGTCGCCGGCGCCGTCGTAGACGACCGACAGCGCGGCGAGCCCGGGCGCCCCGCTCCGCGCCGCCACCGACGCCACCGTCGAGGAGTCGAGCCCGCCGGACAGCTCGCACCAGGTGGCGCCGGGCTCGATCCGCGTCCCGACCGCCTCGGCGAGCAGCTCGCGGAAGCGCTCGTCGTACTCCCAGTCGCCGGGCAGCCGCAGCGGCTCGACGTCCGCGAGGTCCCAGACCCGGCGCCGCACGGCGCGGCCGGCGAGCCAGCGCAGGCTCTCCCCGGGCGCCAGCCGGCTCATCGCGCGGTACGGCGTCCGCGCGCTGGAGAGGCCCGACAGCGCCACGTAGTCCGCCAGGTACTCGTGGTCGAGCTCGCCCGGCCCGGCGGACAGGACGAGGTCGGCGAGGTGCGTCGCGAACTCGAGCCGGTCCCCGACCCGCGCGTAGAACAGCGGGACGAGGCCGAGCGGGTCGTGCGCGAGCACCGCGGCGCCCGCGGCGGGGTCGACCACCACCGCGGCGTACTCGCCGTCCACGTGCGCCGCCAGCCGCTCGCCGAAGCGGCGGTAGGCGAGCGCGATCAGCCCGGCGTCGTCGGGCGGGTCCGTCCCGTCCGGCCGCAGCAGGCCGAGCAGCTCGCGCCGGTTGGCGACGTGCCCGCGCAGCAGCACGAGGCAGCCGGCGCGCCGCTCGGCGCGGGCGTCGGCGTCCAGGCCGCCGCCCGCCGCCAGCGAGCCCCGAAAGCCCCGCGACGCGCTCGCGTCCGCCACGGGGCGGGGCCGGTTCGTCCTAGGCCTGGGTCGGCTCTTCCGGAGCGGGGGGCGGCGGCTCCGGCTCGCTCGGCGTATCCGGCACGGCCGGCGCCTCCGGCGGGTTCGCGTTGTACCACCGCGTCGTGTTGGGCGGGTCCTCGCCGACCGGCGTCCCGAGGCTGGTCGTGATCTCGCCGACCTCGCCGACGGAGACGATCTCGGGATCGCCGTAGGGCTCCTTGCGATTGCTCATCTCGACTCCCCTTTCGGTTGGTCGCACACTACATCAGTCCGAAGCGGTCGTGCCGGATTCGGGCACGGCGGCTCGGGCCGGGACCGGGTCGTCCGGAACGCGGCCCGGCGCGTCCGTCGCCGCCAGTCGCGCCAGCGGCGTGAACGTGGTCCTGTGGGGGCGCCGGTCGAGCAGCGCCTCCCCGCCGTGCTCCACCCACGCGTGGGCCTGGAACGGGACGCGGCGGACGCCGATCACGTGCTCCGACGGCAGCCCGACCCCGCGCAGGAAGCGGTGCAGGGCGAGCGACCGCAGCAGGCAGTCGTCGGGCGCCCGCCGCGCGAGGAACAGCTCCTCGGCCCGCACGAACGCGCCGACCGCCGGCTCGACGAGGTCGGAGTCGCCGGCCGGCACCGGCAGCCGCTCGGCGTCCTCGTACGCCGAGCGGAACCCCCTCCGCGACAGGGCCAGGTGCGTCGCGGTCAGGCTCTGGAGCGCGCGGGTGGTGAGCCAGGCCGAGCCGCGGCGGCGGCGGCCGGTGGGCGCGCGCGCGGCGCCCTCGCCGCGGCGCCGTTCGGCGGGCGCCGGCCGGACGGGCGCGCCCGGGCGCCGCGACCCGGCGGAGTCGAGGAGCCCGCGCTCCACGCAGCGGGTCGCGAACGCGTCGAGGTCCGCGGCGAGCCGCTCGCGGTCCGCGTCGAACCGGTCCTCGAGCTCCGCGAGCGCACCCGCGCGGTCGTCGCTCGCCGTCAGCGCCGCCCACATCGCGCTCGCCACCCGGTCGAGCACGAGGTACGACTCGGTCCGCAGGTCGAGCACCACGCGAAGCCCCTCGACCTCCGCGTGCCGGATCGCGAGTCCCGGCTGGAGCCGATCCATCGGGCAACCCTAACCGCCGCGACGCGCGCGCTGGGCGGGACGCCGGGCGGCGGACGGGTCACGCGCCGCACGACGTCCGTCCTTGTAATCGAGCGTTCCCGCTGGAATACTGCCGCCCGCCATGTGGAAGCTGGCGGGGAACCTGCACATCTCGTCGGGCCAGACCGTCCGGCACACCTACTGGTGGGGCGGCCCGTCGAAGGGTCCGCAGAACGCGCTGGCCAGCCCGCACACCAACATCGAGACGGCCTCGAACCAGGTGAACACGGTCAGGCAGGGCTTTCGCGTCAGCCCCAGCTCGGGCTGCGTCTACACGGTCGACGTCACGTGCGAGGACGTCTTCAACACCGGCCTGTTCGGCGAGTACGAGGTGTGGGTGCAGGGATGGAGCTGACGCGCGGCGGCCAGGCGGTCGTGGTGGTCGACGAGTCGGGCCAGATCATCGCCGCCGGTCCCCGCCCGGAGGACGTGGAGCGACCGGACGGCGACGGCCCCCACTACCTCGGGATCGAGCCCCTGGACGGCCAGGAGGTCCACGTGGTCGACCTCCCTGCGCTCTCGTCCGTGGAGGAGCTCCACCGCGTGCTGTCCTCCCATCGCGTGCGGGTCGTCGACGGCAAGCCGCGGCTCGAGCCGGTCCGAGGCACGTAGCGGAACCCCGTCACGGCCGAGCGCGCGCGCCGGCCGTCGCGGACCGCAGCGAGCGGCGCTGGCGGCCGTCCGCGTCGAAGTTCCCGGGCGCGAGCCAGGCCTCGAAGGCGGCGCGGACCGGCGGCCAGTCGCGGTCGACGATCGCGTACCAGGCCGTGTCGCGGTTGCGGCCCTTGACCACCATGTGGCTGCGGAAGACGCCCTCGAAGGCGAACCCGAAGCGCTCGGCCGCGCGGCGCGAGGCCGCGTTCAGCGCGTTGCACTTCCACTCGAGCCGGCGGTAGCCGAGGTCGTCGAAGGCGTGGCGGGCGAGGAGGTAGATCGCCTCGGTGGCGGCGGTCGTCCGCTGGAGCGGCGCGCCGAACCAGATGTGTCCGACCTCGATCGTGCCGTGCCGCGGCTCGATCCGCAGGTACGCCGCCATCCCGAGCGGCCGCTCCCCGGGGAGGCCCACCACGGTGTGGAACAGCGGGTCGTCCGAGTCCGCGGCCCAGGCCAGCATCCCCCGCAGGTGCTCGGCGTCGCGGTAGGGGCCGTCGGGCAGGTAGGTCCAGATCGCCGGGTCGCCGTCCGGCGGGTGGGAGACCGCGAAGAGCGGCGCGGCGTCGGCCTTCGGGTCGACCGGGCGGAGCATGACGTGCGAGCCGCGCAGGGTCGCGCGGCCCGGTCGGTCGACGGGGCTCCAGTCGAGCGGCTCGCCGAGCGGCGGGTCCTCGTGCATCGCACCAACTCAAGCACGAGCGCTCGAATGGGCGTGTAGCATCCGCCGCCGGGCGCGAGGGGGATGGACGCAGCCACGCAGATACCGGAGGCCGAGCGGCTCGACCCGCACGTGCTCTCGCCGGAGGAGGCGTCCGAGCTCCTGGCCGGTCACCCGTGGTCGAGCTTCGTGCTGCTCGGCGACTCGATCGCGAAGGGCGTCGGGGACCCGAGCGAGGGCTACCGGGACGTCACCTTCGGGGACCGTGTGGCGGAGGCGCTGGCGAGCGCGCGGCCCGGCTTCCGCTACGTCAACCTCGCCGAGCGCCAGCTCAAGGCGGCCGAGGTGCGCGACTCGCAGCTCGACGCGGCGGTCGAGCTGAAGCCCGACCTCGCCGGCGTGATCGCGGGCGGGAACGACATGTTCGTCGACGTGTTCGACCCCGCGCCCGCCGAGGCGGTCCTGGACGAGATCGTCTCGCGGCTCGCCGCGGCCGGCGCCACGGTGATGACGTTCGAGGTCCTGGACCTTCCCGGCGCGTTCGGCGACGCCCTGGCGGAGGTGAGCCGGCGGCTGGACCTCCTCCACGAGGCGGTCCGCCGGGTGGCGCAGCGCCACGGCACGATCCACGTCGACGCCTACACGCAGCCCTGGTCGCGCGACCGCGACTGCATGAGCGCCGACTACCAGCACGCGACGATGCGCGGCCAGGCGCTAGCGGCGAGCGCGACGATCAGGGCGCTCGGCGAGCACCTGCGGCGCTGAACAGCCCCTCGCCGACGTACCCGCCGGGCCTCGTCCCCGGCGGGCAGGCGAACACCGCGCTTCCGGTGTGGAGCACGTGCTTCGCGAGCGCGTCGTGCTCGGTCAGGCGGCGCTGGATCGAGCCGAACTGCCGATGGGGGTCGCGCTGGAAGCAGGCGAAGAACAGCCCGGCCTCGATCTCGCCCGCCCCCGCCTCCACCCCGTCGGAGAACGAGTAGCTCCGGCGCAGGATCCGCCGGCCTCCGTTCGCGTCCGCCGACGCGACACCGACGTGGGAGCTCGGGAGCGGCCCGAGCTCCGCTCCCGATGCCTTCCGCCGGCCGACCGCTCGCTCCTGGCCCGCGAGGCTGGTCGAGTCCCAGACGTCGAACAGCATCCGGATCCGCCTGGTGACGAGATAGGTGCCGTTCGTCATCCACGCCGGCTCGCCGTCGCCGCCGACCCAGACGTGCTCTCGCATGGCGGCCTCGTCGGAGCCCCGCACGTTGCGAGTCCCGTCGCCGAACCCGAACAGGTTGCGCGGCCGGCCGCCGCCGCTCCCAGGTCGCCCGCGGAACCCGGCCTGGAGCCAGCGGGGCACCACCGCGCCGTGACCCGCTCGCGCCAGGGCGTGGATCGCGTGGAACGCGACCTGGGGATCGTCGGCGCACGCCTGCACGCAGAGGTCGCCGCCGGAGCGCGAGGGCTCGAGGGCGTCGCCCGGGAACGGGTCCAGCGGTTTGAGGGCCCGCGGCCTCGCGGCGCGCAGGCCGAGCCGGTCCCGGCCGTCGCGCTCGAACAGCTCCGGCCCGAACCCGAACGTGAGGGTCAGCGAGGCGGGCGGCAGGCCGCGCGCCTCCCCGGGGTCGCGCGGTGCGGCGCCCGGCGGGCCCTCGGCCGAGGCTGGATCGCCTCGCGTGAGCCCCTCGCTCGCCCGCGTCCACTCGCGCAGCAGCTCCCGGAGGTCCGCGGCGGCGTCCGCCTCCAGGTCGAAGGCCGCGAACTGGAGGCTCGACTGCGACGGCGTCGCGATCCCGGCCTGACGCTCGCCGTGGAAGGGGACGCTCCCCCCGCCGGCGGCGGCGGCGTCGCCGGACGCGAGCCTGTAGGCGGTTCCCGTGGCCGCGACCCCGACGGCTCCCGCGCCCGCCGACCCGATCAGCCGACGCCGGGTCAGTCCACCCACGTGCGGTCCCTCCAAGTCACCCGATCCCCGCTTTCCCATCACCCTGCCCGCCAGCTCGACTCCGAACGAGCGTAAGCGGTGCCGCCCGTCGGCGCCACCCCTCCCCACCTTGGGGTCGGGGCGGGCCACTTGACAGGTGAGTTGATCGATGGGAGGTTCTTAAGCGACCGCCTGCTCCCCGAGCGAGCCGCCCTGGATGCGGCGGCGGCGGTCGGATAGACCACAACCGGGCACGAGGTGCGGCGGTGGTGCAGGACTCGTCCCGGAGGAGCGATGCTGGAGCACGTGCGCCGCCGTGCGCGCATGGCCTCTACTGCGCGCATGCGCGCAGGGAGCCGAGGCGGCCGTGTTGCCGCCGGCATCGCGATCCTCGTGGCGCTCGGCGGGCCCGCCGCCGCTCAGGCCGCTCCCGACACGGCCATCCGGTACGTGTACGACGAGGCGGGCCGCCTCAAGGCGGTCTCGGACCCGGCGACCCAGACGGCGACCTACCGCTGGGACCCGGTCGGGAACCTCCTCGCGATCGGTCGTCTGCCGTCTAGCAGCACGTCGGTCATCCAGCTGGCGCCGAGCCGGGGCGCGGTCGGCAGCACCGTCACGATCCTCGGCACTGGCTTCTCCACCACCGCGAGCCAGAACGCCGTCAAGTTCAACGGGACGTCGGCCACGGTGTCCTCGGCCACCAAGACCGAGCTCGTCGTCACCGTGCCGTCCGGCGCCACGAGCGGGGCGGTCTCCGTGACGGCGCCCGGCGGGACCGCGACGAGCGACGCCCCGTTCACCGTCGCGGGGCCGGACACCCCGTCGATCACCGGCGTCACGCCGCACCTGGCCGCGGCCGGGCAGTCGATCGCGGTCAGCGGCGCCCGGTTCGAGACGTCGATCGCCGCGAACAAGGTCGCCGTGAACCAGACGCGCGTGGACCTCGCCTCGGCGACCGCCTCCGCGCTCGACTTCAAGGCGCCCGGGGCGACCGGCTCCGGTCCGGTGAGCGTCGCCACGCCGAACGGGAAGGCGACGGGGCCGGACCTCTTCATCCCGCCGCAGGGCTACGGCGTAGGAGACGTCGCGGGAACGGCGCGCACCACGCTCGGCTCGTACAAGACGATCAACTTCACGACGGCCGGCAAGATCGCGCTGATCGCGTTCGACGGCCAGGCCGGCCAGGTGGTCTCGCTGAAGGGGACGGCGGTGACGGCGAGCTCGTACCTGTCCCTGATCGGCCCGAACGGGCAGGAGCTGACCGGCTCCCAGGGCTACGTCGGGCAGGACGGCGACTTCACGGAGGGGACCGAGCTGCCCACGACCGGCACCTACACCATCCTGGTCCGCCCCAACGAGTCGGAGACCGGGTCCATCCGCGTCACGCCCTACGCCGACGGCCCGCACCCGAAGATCGTGCCGACGAGCGCCGGCGCGGTCAAGGACTTCAACCTCCAGGGCCCGGGCCTGCGCGGGATCGTGCGCTTCGACGGCAGCGCCGGCCAGCGGATCGCGGTGCGCTTCTCGA
>DASVQB010000012.1:0-7500 GCA_036389295.1 Thermoleophilaceae bacterium
ACCGCGGCTACGAGCGGATCGACGAACGCCTACGGTCACTCGGAGCATCGATCGAGCGGGTCGAGTAGGACACGCCGCGGCGGTGGCGGCAACCGGCTACGCAGGCGAGGAGGGGCGTCTCCAGGCGCGCGTCGACGCCAGGCGCGGCGCGCGGGGGCGGCGCGGCCGGACCGCGAGGCGTGGCTCGCTACGCGGGAACGGGCTGGGTCGCCACGCGCGCGATGCGCGCGCCGAGATCTCGCAGGCGCTCGTCGATGCGCTCGTAGCCGCGGTCGATCTGGCGGATGTTGCCGATCTCCGAGCGTCCGTCGGCGCACAGGGCGGCGATCAGCATCGCCATGCCCGCGCGGATGTCCGGCGAGGACAGCCGCTGGCCGCGCAGCCGTCGCGGTCCGATCACGATCACGCGGTGCGGGTCGCAGATCGTGATCTCCGCCCCCATCAGGATCAGCTTGTCGACGAAGAACAGCCGGTTCTCGAACATCTTCTCGAAGATCAGCACCATCCCCTCGGCCTGCGTGGCCAGGGCGAGGGCGATGCTGGTCAGGTCGGCGGGGAACGCCGGCCACGGCCCGTCCTCGATCTTCGAGATCGCGTCGCCCTCGTCGTCGCGGACGCGGAGGCGCTGGTCGGGCGGCACGACCACGTCGTCGCCCTCGATCTCCATCCGGCAGCCGAGCCGCTCGAACACGAGGCGCGTCATCCGGAGGTCGGCGGGCACGACGTCCCTGATCCGCAGCTCGCCGCCGGTGACGGCGGCCAGCGCCACGAAGCTGCCGATCTCGATGTAGTCGGGGGCGATGCGGTAGTCGGCGCCGCCGAGGCGGTCGCGGCCGTGGACGATCAGGACGTTCGAGCCGATGCCCTCGACGCCGGCGCCCATCTGGAGCAGGAGCCGCGCGAGGTCCTGCACGTGCGGCTCGGAGGCGGCGTTGTGGATCACGGTCGAGCCGGGCGTGAGGGCGGCCGCCATCAGCGCGTTCTCGGTGGCCATGACCGACGGCTCGTCCATGAAGAAGTCGCACGCGCGGAGGCCGCCCCGGGCGTCGAGGCGGTAGGAGCGGTCGAGCTCCACTCGGGCGCCGAGCGCCCGGAAGGCGTCCAGGTGCGGGTCGAGCCGGCGGCGGCCGATCACGTCGCCGCCCGGCGGCGGCATGTCCGCCCGGCCGAAGCGGGCGAGCAGCGGGCCCGCGAGCAGGAACGAGGCGCGGATGCGGGACGAGACCTCGGCGTCCACCGCGGTCGGGTCGACGTCCGCCGCGCACAGGGCGACCGTGTTGTCCTCGCGCCACTCGACGCGGACCCCGAGGCCGGCGAGCAGCTCGACCATCGCCTCGACGTCGCGGATCCTGGGGATGTTCCGCAGGACCACCTCCTCCTCGGTGAGCAGGCAGGCGGCGAGGGCCGGCAGGGCGGCGTTCTTGTTGCCGGCGGGCACGACGGTCCCAGAGAGCGGGACGCCGCCTTCGATGACGAACTTCTCCATGCGGGATGCCGCCCCGGCGCGGGTCGTTTCGAGGGGCTCGGCAAGCGTATCGAAGGGCATGGCTGCCATTTCGGGCGTGGCGGGGGTTTCCCTGCCGGGTCGCCCGCCTGCGCGCGACGGTCCGCGCGGCGCGACGCCCGGCTCCCCCGCCGTGCCCGCGGTACGGTCTAGGGGTGACCCCCACCCGCGACGAAGCCTGGTCCCTGTTCTGCGAGTGGACCGAGTCGGACTCGCTCCGCAAGCACGTCCTCGGCGTCGAGGCCGCCATGCGCGCGTACGCGCGCGAGCTGGGCGGCGACGAGGAGCTCTGGGCGGTGGCGGGCATCGTCCACGACCTCGACTACGAGCGCCATCCGGACCTCGAGACCGGGCATCCGCGGGTCGCCCTCGAGGAGCTGCCCAAGCTGGGCTACCCGCCGGAGGTGGTCGACGCGGTCGCCGGCCACGCCGAGTTCCTGGGCGTGCCGCGCGAGACGCCGATGGCCAAGGCGCTGTTCGCCGTCGACGAGCTGTCGGGCTTCGTGGCCGCGTGCGCGCTCGTGCGCCCGACCGGCATCCACGGCCTCACGCCCAGGTCCGTCAAGAAGAAGCTGAAGCAGCCGAGCTTCGCCGCCGCGGTCGACCGCGAGCAGATCCGCCGCGCGGCCGACGACCTCGGCGTCGACTTCGACGAGCACCTCGCCCGGGTCATCGCGGCGATGGAGGAGCGCGCTTCGGAGCTGGGGCTCGACGGCCAGGCGGGCGGCGGCGAGGCCGCTCAGCCCGCCAGCTCGTAGGCGGCCGGCACGAGGAAGACCGCGATCGCCCACGCGCCGTAGAGCGCCCAGGCGACCACGAGCGGGCCGCGACGCCTCCGGCTCCCGCGAGCGCTGAGCACGAACGCGAGCGACGCCGCGACGAGCGCCGCCGCGGCGACCAGCATCTGCGCCCCCCACTGCCAGGTCGACTCGTGGCGCCACCAGCGGTCGAGCTCGGCGGGCCCCTCGCCGCCGCCGTCCTCGCACCCGGCGTCGCCGCAGCGGAGCGCGAAGCCGAGGTAGGACACGAAAGTGATGGCGGCGCCGCCGGTCAGCACGACGAGCGCGGGCGTCAGCCTGGCCCGCGCGGAGCGCTGCGCCTCGCGCAGGAGCGGCGGGAGGCCGGCCGCGACCGCGATCACGGCGACGATCGAGGCGACCGCGAGCGCGATCTCGGCGGGCCGGTCGAGGAAGCGCTCGACGACGGCCGGCGTGCCCAGCGCCAGCGCCCGCCCGCCCGCGCCGATCGGCTCCAGGACGCTCCCGCCCGCGCCGCTCAGCGCCAGCGCCCGCCCGCGCGCGCCCACTGGCCCAGGTGGTCGACCGAGCAGAACCCGTCCGGGACGCGGTGGTCGCCGCGGTGGCGGACCAGGATCACGCGCACGTCGCCGAGCGGCTCGCGGCAGTGGGCGCAGCTGTCGATCGGCGCGTCCAGGCCGCTCGGCTCGACCGGCATCCCGGCCTCCCAGCGCGCGCCAGTCATGGCCCACGGCACGACGTGCTCGAGCCGGCAGAACGCCGCCCCGCGGTCGCCGGGCGACTCCGACAGCCGGAACCCGTCGCCGGGCTCGACCCGCTCGCCGCACCACGTGCAGCGGCCGGCCGCGAGCGGCGCCTCCTCCGCTCTCGCCACGACTAGAGTCCGGGGCCGATGGCCGACACGTTCCGGATTATCGTCCTCGAGGGCGACGAGACCGGCCAGGAGCTGCTCGACCAGGCGATCCGGGTGCTCGACCCGCGCGTGACGCGCGTGCCGGTCGAGCTCGAGCACTACGACCTGTCGCTCGAGAACCGGCGGCGCACGGGGAACGACGTGGTGCGCGCCGCCGGCGAGGCGATCCGCGACGCCCGCTACGGGATCAAGGCCGCGACGATCACGCCGGAGGGGGCCGCCGACGTCGGCAGCCCGAACCGGATCCTCCGCGAGGTCCTCGACGGCAAGGTGATCATCCGGACCGGCCGCCGGATCCCCGGGGTGACGCCGGTCGCGGGCGTCCACTACCCGATCTCGGTCTGCCGGATGGCGGTCGGCGACGCCTACGGCGCCGAGCAGTGGCGCGAGGAGTCCGACGGCGACGAGCTGGCGTTCCGGACCGAGCGGATATCGCGCGAGGTGTGCCGCGCCGTTGCGGAGCACAGCTTCCGCACCGCGCGCAAGATCCACGGGCGGGTGTACGGCGGGCCGAAGTGGACGGTCAGCCCCGTCTACGAGGGCATGCTGAAGGAGGAGCTCGACGCGGCGGCCGAGCGCCACCCCGAGGTCCCGTACCAGCCGGTGCTGATCGACGCCACCTACGCCGGGCTCGTGTCCGGCTCGGCCGACGCGCCGCTCGTGATCCCCGCCCTCAAC
Source organism: Thermoleophilaceae bacterium (assembly GCA_036389295.1). GTDB lineage: Bacteria > Actinomycetota > Thermoleophilia > Solirubrobacterales > Thermoleophilaceae > AC-37. Next base: position 3,854 of record DASVQB010000012.1, read on the forward strand.
CGCGACGGCGACTGCCTGTCGGACCTGGTGCTGCCGCTGTTCGGGTCGATCGCGGGGGCCGAGTCGGTCGTCCTGTCGCTCGACGACGAGCACGAGGTCCGCGCGGTGATGACCGAGGCGCCGCACGGGACCGCGCCGGCGCTCCTCGGCAAGGACATCGCGAACCCGATGGCGATGCTGATGGCCGCCGCGGCGGTCCTGCACTACGCCGGCGAGGACGGCGTGCCGGAGGCGGGGCTGGCCTCGCGCGCGGTCTACGAGTCGGTGCTCGAGGCGAGCGCCACCGGGGTCCGGACGCCGGACCTCGGCGGCTCGGCCACCACGACCGAGCTGACCGACGAGGTGATCGCGCGGGTGAGGACCAAGGTCGACATCTGGTCGTCGCTCGGGTCGACCGCCGGCTAGGCGCGCCGGCGCGGCCGGGCGCGGCGGCTCGCGCCGACCGGCAGGCCGGCGGCCTCGCGGACCGGGTCCTCGAGGTGGCTCGCGCGGCGCCGCACGTAGATCCGGCGCTGCACGTACAGCGTGAGGATGCCGGCCGCGATGATCGCGGTCAGGTTCACCGACAGCTGCTCCATCGCCCCGACCCACTCGTGGCCGTCCCCGTAGGCGGCCGCGACCGCGACGTTCCCGGCGGCCGGGATCGTCGTGACCGAGATCAGGACGCCGATCAGGGCGCCCGACTTCGCCGAGGTGAGCGACAGCGTGCCGGCGGTCCCGGCCAGGAAGGCCACGATCGCCGAGAACTCGTCGGGGTGCGAGATGAAGTCGGTGAACGGGCGCTCGGCGATCTCGCCGGGCGTGGCGCCCGCGGCGCGCAGGAGGAGCGTGAGGACGAACGCGGCCGTGACGGCCACGGGGAAGCCCGCGGCCAGGGCGGCGATCGAGCGGGTGGCGAGGTCGCGCCGGCGGTGCACGGCGGCGACGGAGAAGCCGGCGATCGGGCCGAACTCCGGCCCCACCACCATCGCCCCGATGATCAGGATCTGCGAGTCGATCATGATCCCGATCGCGGCGATCATCGTCGCGAGGGCCATGAAGGCCAGGAAGCTCGCGCTCAGCTCCGTGTCCTCCGAGGTGCGGGCCTCGACCTCCTCCCAGACGACCGCGTCCGACGGCAGCCCGGCGGCGGCCTTCTCGGCCTCGATCGCCGCCCGCGAGATCGCGGTGTCGACCTCCTCGACCGCGATCGTCCCGCTCTCGTGGAGCTCCAGCTCGCGCAGGTCGCCGAGGATCACGCTGGCGTCCTCGCGCGCGACGTCGCAGAGGATCACGTCGCCCTCGGGCTTGACCGCGGCGCCCTCCAGGTGGATGACGCTCGAGACGGCGCTCGACTCGCACAGCAGGCTCCTCACCTGGGCCGCGAGCGGCCGCGGGACGACCAGGCGGAGGTGGATCACGGGGCGGGCGCCGGCGCCCTCGCCAGCGGCTCCAGCGCGGCCCGGACGTGCTCCGGCATCTCCTTCTTCCGCTTGGTCTCCGGGTCGACGAACACGTGCCGCATGCGACCCTCGACGACCGGCCCGCCGCCCGTGCGGGCGTCGATGCGGGTGCTCAGCGAGGTCGTCCCGAGGCGCTCCACGGAGACCTCGAGCTCGACCTCGTCGTCGAACCCGGCCGGGCCGAGGAAGCGGAGGTTGGCCTCGGCGACCACCATGTCGGTGCCCGCCTCCAGCATCTCCGAGTACGGGCCGATCCGCTCGCGCCAGAGCTCCGTCACGGCCACGTCGAAGTAGCCGAGCCAGTTCGCGTTGAAGACGACGCCCTGCTGGTCGCACTCGCCGTAGCGGACCCGGATGACGTGGACGAAGGAGTCGGGCACGGGAGGCGGAGCGTAACCGGGCGGGCTCGCGGGGTCGCCTGCAAGGCGCCTTGCAGGCGGGTCCCTTCCGTCCGGGGGCGGCCGTACCTTCCCGAACGCATGTTCCCCCTGCTTCGGAGCCGCGCAGCCCGCGCCATCGACATCGCGATCGAGTTCGCGACCCTGGGCGAGTACCGCCTGGCGGACCCGCTCGCGCCGGCCGGGCCCGCGGTGCAGGCGAGCCGCACCGAGCCGGCGCCGCGTCACCTCGGCGCTCCGGCTCGGGCCGCGGCCGGGAACGTGCAGACCGGCCGCGCGCGCCGTCGTGCGGAGGTGGGTGGGATCGCCACGTCCGCCGGGCCGCGCCGTGCGGCGGGGGTGGCGGGGATCGCCACGTCCGCCGGGCCGCGCCGTGCGGCGGGGGTGGCGGGGATCGCCTCGTCCGCCGGGCCGCGCCGTGCGGCGGCGGGCGGGACCGCCGCCGCCGCTCGGCCGCGGCGCGTGATGCCGGCCACTGCCGCGGCGCGCGCCCTCGCCGCAGCGCCGCGCGTCGTCCCGGCGCCGGCGGTGCGCTCGCGCGGGCCGGCCGAGGCCGTGCGGCCGGCCGGCGGCCGCCGCGACGGCGACGTCGTCGTGCCGGTGGCCGCCTGTGGCTCGCCGCGCCGCTAGCGCTCGCCGACCAGTCCGCGGCGCTCGACCTGCTCGCGGAACCAGGCGATCGGCTCGGGGTTCTTCGCCTCGCTCGAGCCGTCGATCTCGACGAAGCGCATGAACAGCTCGTGGTCGGGGATCCGGTCGAGCATCGTCTGGAACGCCCGCTCGTCGAGCCGGCCGCGGCGGCGCATCTTCTTCCAGAGGTTGTAGGGGCGGTCGTGCTGCTCGATCGTCTCGAGCAGGCGATCGTCGTCGGTGTAGCGCTCGGCGAAGCGGCGCGCGCGGTTCGCGTGGTGGTTCCAGCCGGAGTGAGGCAGCCACTCGCGGACGCGGCTCTTGAACGCGTCGTGCACGAGGGCGACGAAGCGGAGCTGCGCGCGCCGCTCGCCGGTCTCGCCGTCCTCGTCGATCCGCGCGAGCAGGTCGGCCACGTGGTTGCCGACGGCGCCCTCGGGGTGGGCCCGGCGCGGCTTCCCCCAGGCGAGCCCCTCGAGCAGCTCGGGGTCCTGCGCGACGGCCCGCTCGAGGTCGGTCTCGGGACGGAAGCCGCGGACGAGGCGGGCGGCCTCGCCGACCGGCGCGCGGGTCTCGCCGCCGGCGCCGGTCGCGCCGCCCGTGCGCTCGTCCCCGGTCGCGCCGCCCGTGCGCTCGCCCCCGGTCACGCCTGTCGGGCCGCCGGCGGCGTCACTCGACGCGCTCGGCGTACCAGTCCCCGCCCTCGCGGCGGGCGAGCACCACGCGCACGCTCCCGCTCGGGCCGCTCGCCACGAGGTGCGCGGCGTCGTCGACCACCCCGGGCCTGTCGTCGACCAGCACGAGCTCGACCGCGTCCCAGGCCTCGCCGGGGCGCTGCTCGGCGAGCGTGCTCCTGGCCGCCTCCTCGAGCCGCGCCCGATCCCAGCCGCGGTCGGTCGCCCGGGCCGCCTCGAGCGCGCGGTCCGCGGCGGTCACCCGCGCGGCGTACTCCGGCCCGGCGGTCCGCCGCCGCGAGGCGACCAGGCCGCCGACGAAGAACAGGACCATGAGCCCGGCCAGCACGACGAGGACGATCGCGACCACCGACATGCGGCGCGAGTCTAGCCCCGGCCGGCCGGCGGCTCGCGCCGCCCGCGCGCCCGGCCCGGCTGCAGACGTGCGACGGGCCGCCCTCTCGGACGGCCCGTCGGCTTCGTTCAAATCGGCGGCGACCTAC